>NZ_CP178208.1:2725822-3417763 GCF_047219225.1 Pontimicrobium sp. IMCC45349
GCAGACTTTATAAAAGAACTCAACAAAGCCATTAAAAAAGCAGGTGGCACACCGCTTACCAAAAAAGACGAGTTTGAGTGGTTAGAACTCTTCGAGGATAACAAACAAAAAGCCCAAGAGTTACAAACCCAAATCACCCAAACAGAAAAAACAATAGATACTATGGTGTACGATTTATATGGCTTAACAGAGGAAGAACGAGATATTGTAGAAAATAGTTAGTAATGAAAGAAAATAAAAAGGAAATTGTAAAATTCACACCCAAACAGCTTGAAGGTTGGGAAGAGTATCGTAATGCACTTTATATTCAAAAATCAAAAAGTGACGATTTATTTGAAAAAGCCATTACGTTTATTTCATCTGGTGCTTTAGGACTCACATTGACTTTTCACGATAAAATAGTACCTGTCGAAAATTCTATTTGCGTAATCATCATTGCAATTGGCTGGACACTCTTGATAACAACACTTTTTATTAATCTTATCAGTCATTATCAATCCAGTAAATCAACAGATGCTTCAATCGACGAAATTGATGGAATATTAGACTATAAAATCAATTATTCAACCTATCAAGTTAATTTGCATAAGAGAAATAAGAAAATTGACAATCTTAATAAAACGTCTATATACCTTTTAGGAATAGGTCTATTTTTAATTATAATTTACGTATCAATAAACATTCATTATGGCAAAGAAAAGCAACTCGACATCAAAGTCGAAACCTCAAAACAGGCAACAACCAAAGACAAACAGTCAGAGTCAAAAAGGACAATCGATTCCACGTCCTACATCTCAATTAAACAACAACCCTAAAAAAAAGTAGAATGGCAAACAAAGACAACTCATCCAAGCAAAAAACAGTTAAAATTGATTTAGGAAACACTATTAAAAGACCTTCAAACAATTTAAAACCAAAAGATAGTAAACCTAAAAATAAATAATACTTGTCATTGCGAGAAGCGCAGCGACGTGGCAATCTTTTAAATTGAAACTAAAAAAATAAATATGTAAAACCCAAAAACACCTCATTACCAATGCAAGAACACCTCAAAACCAACATACTCAACTTTAAATGGCCTAATAGTGCGCCTACTATTTATTTAACTTTAGAGGATATGGAAGGCAGTCATCCCATCCATAAATCTAAATTTTCAAGGAAGATTAAAGAGGTGTTTCCAGACACAGACCTATCAAACAAAGACCAAATATTTACAACATTTACAACGGAAATAACAGATGCACCAAGCATTAAGTTAAATTTAGTAGATGGTAGAGAATTAAGAATATATAAGCAATTCCTTAAACACCAATTAAGAAGCTATTTTAAAGCAAAAGACTATGTAGTTGTAAAAAACTTTGTAGGTGATGTACAGGTTTGGATGCCTTCTCTTAAAGGCAATACAGAGCATTATAATTTATATTATAAGTTTTCATTTAAAATACAATTTGCAAAATTAACCGACTTACCAGAACTTATTGTATCGTACGATGGCACATCAAAAGTCCTTACAACGTCTGTTAAGGATATTGAGGATTCAGAGTTAATAAAACGTTGCGTATATGGACAAACTATCTTCAATTATCAAATGAACCTCGATACAGAGGAAAAAGAAGATTATTTCAATGCTATTGAGTTTGATAAAGCATTCCCAATTTTTAGTTTACCATTAGCCAGAGCATTAGATATACCTATTGAAGAACCAATTAGACCAGCTAATAAATACCAAAAGTATGTAGCACTTATTAATAATTTTGCAACCAATTATTTGTTTGCAGAAGATTTTAAAGCCATTTTCCCGTTTAAAAACGATGCATTTATTGATGTGCCTCTCAACCGTATTAATCACATTGACCCACAAGTAGGATTATTAGAGTTTGGTAAAGACCAATATGGTAACAAGAAAACCCATTTAGTGCCTAAATTGGCAATGAACAACCTCAACCCTTACAAAAGACCAAACAACCAAAATATTAAGTTTTTCTTTGTGTACCATACCTCGCATAAAGAAGCAATTAAAACATTTTACAACAACCTTAAAACTGGTGTTACGGCAGATAAAAAATATTTTAAAGGGATTGAGGCTTATGTAAACATTAAGGCTTCAACGTCTAAAGAGCATTTTATAGAGTTTACCAATGAAAGCAACCCAATTCCAGAAATTACAGAAAAGTTAGAAAACCTTTCATTCGACCACGATACTGTACGTTATGCAGCGTTTTATTTAAGTCCTTTCGATAAGTTTACACCAAATCCTGAAGACCGAGAAATCTATATTCAAATCAAAGAACTCTTTCTAAATGAAGGCATTGTTACACAGGTTGTAGATTATGAAAAAATGGTGGTCAATATCGAGAATCAATACAACTTCCAATTCTCATTACAAAATATGGCATTGGCAATTCACGCCAAATTAGGTGGCGCACCTTGGAAACTTGCAGTAACCGATAAAAAAGAATTAGTAATAGGTGTTGGTGCATTTACCAATCAAGGCGAAAACAGACGTTATATAGCAAGTGCCTTTAGTTTTCAAAACAATGGCTTGTTTAGAAAGTTCGAGTATTTTGACCAAAGCGAAACAGACCTGTTAGCAGGTAGTATATGTAAAGCCATAAGAGATTTTACATCTGTTGCAGAAGCTGATAAAGTAGTCATTCACTTCTATAAAGAAATGAGCTACGAGGAACTAAAACCTATTATAAGAGGGATGCATACATTAGGGTTAAAAATTCCTCTCTACATTCTAAATATCAATAAAACAGAAGCAGAAGATATTATTGCTTACGACCTCAATTGGAACAAAAAGTTAATGCCAGTAAGTGGTACATACATACGTATAAGCGAAAACCAATTTTTGCTGTTTAACAATGCACGTTACCCTAATTCTCAAAGGTATGCAGATACAGATGGCTATCCATTTCCAATAAAAATTAAAATAAGCAGTCCAGATGAAGATGCTTTTGAAGATGCTGACGTCGTGTTAGAATTATTAACACAAGTATATCAGTTTAGCAGATTATATTGGAAATCGCTTCGACAACAAAATGTACCAATAACAATAAAATACCCAGAAATGGTAGCACAAATAGCGCCACGATTTAATAATGGTGTTCCAGATGATGCTAAAGATGCTTTATGGTTTTTATAAAAGAATGATATGTCAAGATTAAGAAGAAAAGAAACACTTGCATCTATAATGGGTTTTGGTTTTATCCATTTTGAGTTCCATTTAATTGAAGATTATATGAATCATATGGAAACTCATTTTGAAATGGAATTGAAAAATATAGAGGTTGAGTATGATAATTTTCAAAAATCCAAAGAGGTTGATAAATCAGAATATTCCGAGGAATATTTAGACCACATACAGGATTCCTTTATTGACAATGTTTTTATGTTTAATGATGTTTACATCAAAAATTATAGAAACGCTCAAATCATACAACTGTATTCTTTTTTTGAAGATGTTTTAAAGCGTGGTTGCGACAGGTTTGCATCTTATAAACAAACAGACTACAGAGTAGATGACTTAAAAGGTAATAATGATATTGATAAGGTAAAGAAGTTCTTAAAGCAGTCAGCTAAAGTTGATTTTTCGATACTCAATCCTGAATGGAGTTTTATTGATAATTTTAGACAAGTACGTAATTTAGTTGTGCATCACAAGGGTATAATTAAAAACAACGATTCTGTCAATAATAGCGATAGAAAGTTCAATAACATTAAGAATTTTAGCAAGGGTCGGTTTACGCTAAATGAATATGCATCTTCAAAAAATAGATTTGAAATAGTATTTGATAATCCACAGTTTTTTAAAGAGATAATAAACAACATCGAAAGTTTATTGGATAAAATAGGAAGTGAAGAAATGCATTTAAACACAGTATAAAAAATTACTTTCTAAAATGGGTAAATGGTAATTTGGTTAATAATAGAATTTCATAAATCTTTTGCACAACTATTGCATCATTAAATTTTTATCTTTGTAATTGTGAAATTTGTAACAATCATATTATCCTTAATAATACTATTGCTTTCAGCAAAGCCTTGTTCTGATGGTCAAAATAAAGAAGACCAACACCAAGACGAGATAAGTGTTAATCACAACCACCAAGAAGATAGTGACGATTCTTGTCCTATTACGTGTATCTGCAATTGTTGTGGTTTGTCCATTACTTACGAACCAATCAAGACATTTGATTTAAAACTCAATATTGAAATCTCATCGGAGTTAATTTCTACATATCAACCTATTTATAGGTTTAACTTCCTTTCCAATATTTGGCAACCGCCACAAGTAATAAGCTAAAACGTTTCGATTTTAAATCAATTATTTAGTTAATTACAATTATAATTCAATGAATAAATACCTATTGAGTATAAAGCTCATATTAATACTTTGCCTATCGTTACAGGCACAAACATCAGACATACAAATAAAAGTCCTAACAGAAGCTGAAAACGAGCCTTTATTGGGTGCTACGGTTTACTTTGAAGCATTAGAAAAAGGAGCAGTAACCGATTTTGATGGTATTGCAACTTTTACAGAAATTCCAGATGGTCAGCATCAAATAATTATTTCTTTTTTAGGCTTTGAAACATTTGAGACAACAATTCAAATTCCAAGTAATACAGAATTAATGTTTAAACTAAAAGAGGGCGGTAATCAATTAGATGCTGTAGTATTGCAATCTTCAAGAAGTACAAGAACCGTAAGAAAAATACCGACACGTATAGAGTTTATAGGTGCAGAGGAATTAGGAGAAAAAGCTATAATGAATCCTACTAATATTTCTATGGTGCTTCGAGAAAGTACAGGTATACAAATGCAACAAACATCATTAAGTAGTGGGAGTACCAATATTCGTATTCAAGGATTAGATGGTAGGTACACACAACTTTTAAGAGATGGGTTTCCATTATATGGTGGTTTCTCAAGTGGGTTAAGTATTTTACAAATACCACCTTTAGACTTACAACAATTTGAAATTATAAAAGGAAGTTCATCAACCCTTTATGGTGGTGGTGCTATTGCAGGATTGGTAAATATGGTATCTAAAACACCAGACTTTGAACCTGCTTTAGATATAATGCTTACACAAACACAAGCATTAGGAAGTACAGCCAATGTATTTTATAGTAAAAGAAATGAAAAATTCGGTGTATCACTTTACGGTTCTGGTCATTATCAAAAAGCATACGACCCAGAAGATGATGGTTTTAGCAACCTACCAAATACAACATCAATTTCATTTAATCCTAAATTGTTTTATTACCCATCAGAGAAAACAACACTTTGGTTTGGATTAAACGGTACGTATGATGATAGAATTGGTGGAGATATGACAAAAATTGAAAGTGGAGAAAATGGCATACATCAATATACTGAAGAAAACAATTCAAAACGAGTAAGCAGTCAATTGGTATATCAAACACAATTAGATTCCGTTAGTTCATTAGAATTTAAAAATAGTGTCTCTTTTTTCGATAGGAATTTAACAGTTCCTGATTTTAATTTTGATGGTAAGCAAACAAACACGTTTACTGAAATATCTTATAACACAGCATCAGAAAATACGGATTGGATAGTTGGAGCTAATCTATATACCTCAAATTTCGATGAAAATGATAACGCACCATTACAAAGAGACCAAAAAGATGTGACCTTTGGAGCATTTGCAAATAATATTTACGACATATCGGATAATTGGATATTAGAAACAGGATTAAGAGCAGATTATAATACGGATTTCGGTTTCTTTCCACTTCCAAGAATTTCATTACTTTATAAAAACAATAGTGGATTTTCAAGTAGAATTGGTGGAGGTTTAGGGTATAAGATTCCAGATATTTTTACAGAAGAAGCAGAGTATATCAATTTTGAAAATGTGCTTGCTATAGATAAATCTACAGTAGATGCAGAACGTTCTTATGGTGTTAATTTTGATTTGAATTATCAAACACGATTATCGGATGAGATTGGTTTTTCCATAAACCAATTATTCTATGTGACTGCTATTAATGATGGACTGCTTTTAAATTCAACAGATAACGGATTTTTTCAATTTGAAAATGCTTCAGATAAAATATTCAGCAAAGGTTCAGAAACGAACATCAAATTTACATATAAGGATTTTAGATGGTTTTTAAATTATGCATTTATTGATACAAGGCTAAATTATTTAGAAGGCAATCCTCAAAAACCCTTAACAGCAAAACATAATGCAGGTAGTGTTATAATGTACGAATCTAAAAAATGGCGCATAGGTTATGAAACTTATTATACAGGGAAACAGTTCTTGTCTAATGGTACAGAAACTACAGACTTTGTAACTATGGGTTTAATGGTGATGCGTAACTTTAAATTGGGAAGTGTATTTGTAAATTTCGAAAACTTTACAGATAGAAGACAAAGCAGGTTTTCACCTTTGGTTTTACCACCGCACGAAAATCCTGTTTTCCCAGAAATATATGCGCCTACAGATGGTTTTATATTTAGTGTAGGACTTATTATTAAACCATTTGGTAACGAAGACGACGATTAATTATGGAAACAATAGAACAAGTATTAGAATCAAAAAACATACGAGTTACTGCAATGCGTATGTTAATTTATAAGTTCCTAGTTGAGAAGGAGGTTGCAGTAACATTGAGTGATATTGAAAACGCATTTGAAAAAGCAGATAGAACAACACTTTACAGGACTATTAAAACCTTTGAAGAGAAAGTCATTGTTCATCAAATAGACGATGGTACAGGAATTACGAAATATGCGTTATGCGAAGAGGGATGTAATTGTGATATAAAAAACGATTTGCATTTACATTTCCATTGTAATAATTGCAATGAAACCATTTGCCTAACAGAACATAAAATACCACAAATTAAAGTACCTGATGGCTTTGTTTCGGAAAATGTAAACTTGGTTGTAAAAGGTATATGTGATAAGTGTAGTGGATAACAAATGCACTTCCATTGCACTTACTATTAAATTACTTTTATCCAAAATTAGTGGATATGAAGTTTAATACTAAAATACCTAAACATATCAAACAGGCTTATATCGAAGAATTAAAACAATACAGTTTCTGTTTAGAAAATAAGCGGTTTGGTAATGCTTGGTTTCATTTAGAACGCAGTCATATAATAGGACAGTCTTATCCTATAGAACATACCTATTCACATTGGCTAATGCTAAAGTTTGGATTTAGACAAAAAGATACTAAAGAAGTATTCGGTCAAATTATTAGATTGCTTGTTGGTGGTTGGAAATCATTTATAAATCACGTTCCTCTTGGTAATACAGGTGGCGCAAACGTACCACCATTAAAACGTATGCCTATTCCAAATGACATTGAAAAAGTATTAGATATAGAATGAAAAATAAATTAGCGGTTACAAGTATCCTAACAGCAATCACAGCTTCATTGTGTTGCATCACACCAGTTTTGGCATTAATTGCAGGAACAAGTGGTGTAGCTTCAACTTTTTCTTGGATAGAACCATTTAGACCTTACTTAATAGGGCTAACTATATTAGTTCTTCTCTTTGCTTGGTATCAAAAATTAAAACCAGAAAAAGAAATCGACTGTGAATGTGAAACGGATAAAAAACCAAAATTTATTCAGTCAAAAACCTTTTTAGGAGTTGTAACAGTATTCGCAATAGTGATGTTGGCATTTCCATACTACTCAAGTATGTTTTATCCAAATTCAGAGAAACAAATTGTTGTCGTTGATAAATCAAATATCAAAACAACAGAGTATAAAATAAGTGGAATGACTTGTCCCAGTTGTGAAGCTCACGTAAACCACGAAGTAAATAAACTTAACGGAATTGTGAACTCAAAAACATCATACAAGAATGGTAACGCAATCATTGAGTATGACCAAACTAAAACTAATGAATTAGAAATTGAGAAAGCAATTAATTCTACAGGTTATAAAGTAACTGATAAAAATTAAAATTGATGCAAACTATATTAAAATCTGAAATCACTTGCCCAACCTGTGGTCATAAAAAGGAAGAAGATATGCCAACAAATGCCTGTCAATTCTTTTATGAATGTGAGAAATGTAAAACAGTTTTAAAACCAAACAAAGGAGATTGTTGTGTGTATTGTTCTTATGGTACAGTTCCTTGTCCACCAATTCAACAAAACAAAAGTTGTTGTTAAAACTAACTTGATGAAAAAAAAGAAAATCAATTTAAAAGATTTAAAACCAAATTCAGAAGAACAACATTCTCACGATGATGGTCATAATCACGGTAATGGAAGTGCATTCAAAACATACATTCCTGCTATCATAAGTTTTGTTATGTTAATGGTAGGTATCGCTGTAGATTATTTTGATGCGATTCCTCAATTTCAAGGATGGATTCGAGTAGTTTGGTACACTTTAGCATATATTCCAGTTGGATTTCCTGTAATTAAAGAAGGTTGGAAAAGTCTTATAAAAGGCGATGTTTTTACCGAGTTCTTTTTAATGTCAATCGCAACAATTGGTGCATTTATCATTGGCGAATATCCTGAAGGTGTGGCAGTAATGCTATTTTATGCAGTAGGAGAATTATTTCAAAACGCAGCAGTTAATAGAGCAAAAGGAAACATTAAAGCCTTATTAGATGTTCGACCAAAAGAAGCTAATGTATTTCGTGATGGTGATTATATAAGTGTGTCGCCAGAAGCTGTAAATATTGGCGAGAAAATACAAATTCGAGTAGGTGAAAAAATTCCATTGGATGGTGTTTTATTATCCGAAAAAGCATCGTTAAATACAGCAGCTTTAACAGGAGAAAGCAAACCAGATTCTATTCAGAAAGATGCAAAGGTTTACGCAGGTAGTATCAATTTACAAAGTGTTATTGAAGTTGAGGTAACCAACACCTTTGAAGATAGTTCTATTGCGAGAATATTAGACTTGGTTCAAAATGCTACAGCACGTAAATCTAAAACAGAATTATTTATTAGGCAGTTTGCTCGTATCTACACACCAATTGTTGTGTTTTTAGCTATTGGCGTAACTTTTATACCTTACTTTTTTGTAGATGATTATGTCTTTAGAGATTGGTTATACAGAGCATTGATTTTCCTGGTAATATCTTGTCCTTGTGCGTTAGTGATTTCAATTCCATTAGGATATTTCGGTGGATTGGGAGCAGCTTCAAAAAATGGAATATTATTTAAAGGTGCTTCATTTTTAGATGCTATGACCAAAATAAATACTTTGGTAATGGACAAAACTGGAACCGTTACCAAAGGTGTATTTAAAATTAAAGAAGTAAAAGCAATCGGTTGGAATGAAACCGAATTTATGCGATACTTAATGGCGATGGAAGAGCAATCCACGCATCCAATTGCAAAAGCAATTTTAGAGTATAAAGCAAAAGGAGAAGATTTTGAAGCTCAAGACGTTTCTGAAATTGCAGGTAAAGGTTTAAAAGGCATTGTAAATGGTAAAACAGTTTTAGTAGGAAATAAAGCCTTAATGACTGCGAATAATATAAATGTTCCAACGGAAACGGAATCTATTGTAGAATCGATAGTATTAGTTGCAATCGATAATCAATTTGCAGGTTATGTAGTCATAGCAGATGAATTAAAGGAAGATGCAAAAGAAACTATTACAGCATTACATAAAGTAGGTATCAAAAATATTATGATGCTTTCCGGTGATAAAGATTCGATTACCCAACAAGTTGCAAAAGAATTAAATATTGAAAATGCTAAAGGTGGCTTATTACCAGAAGATAAATTAAACGAAGTTGAAATTTTAAAGAAAAATCCTGAAAATAAAGTAGCTTTTATAGGTGATGGTATTAACGATGCACCTGTTTTAGCAGCAAGTAATGTTGGTATTGCAATGGGTGGTTTAGGTAGTGATGTTGCTATTGAAACAGCAGATGTTATCATTCAAACAGACCAACCTTCAAAAGTAGTGAGAGCCATTAAAATAAGTCATTCCACACGTAAAATTGTTTGGCAGAATATCATTTTAGCATTTGGTATTAAAGTTATTGTCTTGATTTTAGGAGCAGGTGGTTTAGCCACAATGTGGGAAGCAGTTTTTGCAGATGTAGGAGTAGCATTATTAGCAATTTTAAATGCAGTTAGATTGCAGAAAATGAAATGGGATTAAGCAGATTAATCAATTAAACTTCTGTTAAACAAAATCAATAGTTGTTAAAATTTCGTAACTTCGCAATCAATATGAAGCAGATTTTCCATAAAATAATGTCTTTAGCAATGACTTTTGTAGTGTTATTCTCTACAATGTCATTTACTGTGAATATGCATTATTGTGGAGATACTTTAGTAGAATCTGCTATCTTTCAAAAAGCCAAAGGTTGCGGAATGGAAATGGAAAAGCCTTCAACCGAAGAATGTTCTATTACCAAGAAAAATTGTTGTGATGATAAACAATTAGCAATTGAAGGTCAAGACGAATTACAATTGCAAGTTGACAAAATCACGTTTGAGCAACAAGTATTCATCGCTTCATTTGTTTATACTTACATTAACCTTTTTGAAGGTTTAGACAGTAATGTATCTACCTACGAAGAATACAAACCACCACTCGTCATAAGGCAACTCTACAAGATTGACGAGACATACTTAATTTGATTTTTAAACAATAGACTCTTTTATCCTATGACTGCAATGTCGTAAGGATAATTTACTGTATTCGGTGTTTTTACAACACTATTGTCTAATTGTTTAAAATCAATCATATGCTAAATAAAAGCATCAAATTTTTAATAGAAAACAAACTCGTTGCAGTTTTACTACTTGTCCTTTTTATTGGATGGGGAACTGTTAATGCACCTTTTAATTGGGATACAGGATTTTTGCCAAGTAACCCTGTAGCAGTAGATGCTATTCCCGATATAGGTGAAAATCAACAAATCGTATTTACCAAGTGGGATGGTCGTTCCCCACAAGATATAGAAGACCAAATAACCTATCCATTAACCACATCATTATTGGGTATTCCTGGAGTGAAAACCATTCGTAGTTCCTCTATGTTTGGGTTTTCAAGCATCTATATCATTTTTGAAGAGGATATAGAATTTTACTGGAGCAGAAGTCGTATTCTCGAAAAACTTAATTCCTTACCAAGTGGTTTATTACCCGAAGGTGTTAATCCAGCGTTAGGTCCAGATGCCACAGGATTAGGACAAATATTTTGGTACACACTTGAAGGTCGTGATGAGAACGGTAATGTAACAGGTGGTTGGGATTTACACGAATTACGTAGTATTCAAGATTACTATGTTAAATATGCCTTGTCCTCTGCAAGCGGTGTTTCTGAAGTTGCATCAATTGGTGGTTATGTTCAAGAGTACCAAGTGGATGTAAACCCAGAACTAATGCGTCAATATAACATTGGGTTACATCATATTGTTAAAGCTGTAAAAGAAAGTAATAAGGATATTGGCGCACAAACCTTGGAAATTAACCAAGCTGAATATTTAGTTCGTGGTTTGGGGTATGTAAAATCCATTTCAGATATTGAAAATGCTGTAGTTGATTCTGAAAATTTCACTTCAATAAAAATTAAAGACATTGGAAAAGTTTCATTAGGTCCAGCAACAAGACGAGGTTTATTGGATAAAGAAGGTGCTGAAGTTGTTGGTGCTGTTGTGGTGGCTCGTTATGGAGCAAACCCAATGGAAGTCATTAATAACGTAAAGGAAAAAATTAATGAATTAAGTGCAGGATTACCTTCAAAAGTTTTGGCAGATGGAAGAACATCACAAGTTACCATAGTGCCTTTTTATGACAGAACAGAATTGATACAAGAAACTTTAGGTACACTCAATGAAGCCTTAACTCTTGAAATATTGATTACCATTTTGGTTATAATCATTATGGTGTTTAATCTTCGAGCTTCTGTCTTGATTTCAGGATTATTACCAGTTGCAGTCTTAATGGTATTTATTGCGATGAAACTCTTTGGCGTCGATGCTAATATTGTCGCATTATCTGGTATTGCAATTGCTATCGGAACAATGGTCGATGTTGGTGTTATACTATCAGAAAATATCATTCGGCATTTAGATGAAGATGATGGAACACAATCCATTAATACAGTAGTTTACAACGCAACAGCCGAAGTTTCTGGTGCAATCGTAACCGCAGTAATGACTACAATTATAAGTTTCATTCCTGTATTTACAATGATTGGCGCTGAAGGTAAATTGTTCAGACCATTAGCATTCACAAAAACCTTTGCATTAACAGCTTCTATAATAGTAGCGTTGTTTTTAATTCCACCGTTTGCTGCATTTTTATTCAGAAAGAAAAACATCAAAAACACTTTTAAATATGTTTTAAATGGTGTTTTAATAGCATTGGGAATCGTAGCCATAGTCTATGGATATTGGTTAGGATTAATTTTAATTGCGTTTGGGATTACAGCAGGTCTTAATCTTCAAAATAAGATAACAGACAAACAAGCGAATCTTACCAATATCATTATTTCAGCATCAGCAATAGTGTTCCTATTAGCGGAATATTGGAGACCTTTAGGAGTTGATAAAAGTATCTTCTGGAACCTCATCTTTGTTGGTGTCATTTGCTTTGGCTTATTGGGTGTTTTCTCATTGTTTATCAGGTATTATACTCGAATTTTAAGATGGTGTTTAGATAATAAATTACTATTTCTTTCAATTCCAACTGCAATTGTCATTGCTGGTTTTTTCATTATGAAAAACACAGGCAAAGAATTTATGCCATCGTTAAATGAAGGTTCTTTTTTATTGATGCCTACTTCTATGCCACATTCTGGTGTAGAAGAAAATAAACGTGTTTTACAGCAGTTAGATATGGCAGTTGCCAGTATTCCTGAAATCGAAACTGTAGTTGGAAAAGCAGGTCGTACAGAATCTGCATTAGACCCAGCACCACTATCAATGTATGAAAATGTTATTCAGTATAAGTCAGAATATATGCTGAATGAAAACCGAGAACGTCAACGCTACAAAGTGAATAATGATGGCTTGTTTGAATTAAAAGATGGTCGATTTATCGCAAATCCAAATAATACAGAAAATGTCACCTTGAGCACAGTCGAAAGGTCTCAACTCATTCCAGACAATAATGGAGAGTTCTATCGAAATTGGAGACCTGAAATACAATCACCAGATGATATTTGGAACGAAATTGTAAAAGTGACCAAATTACCAGGCGTAACGTCTGCACCAAAGCTACAACCTATTGAAACCCGATTGGTAATGTTGCAAACAGGAATGCGAGCACCAATGGGTATTAAAATAAAAGGGCAAGATTTAAAGCAGATTGAAGCGTTTGGAATGCGATTAGAAGATATTTTAAAACAAGCTGAAGGTGTAAAAGATGAAGCTGTTTTTGCAGACCGTATTGTAGGTAAACCCTATTTGTTAATTGATATTGATAGAGAGAAAATTGCTCGTTATGGCGTAACCATTGAGGAAGTTCAAAATGTTTTGAAAGTGGCTGTTGGTGGTATGGTATTAACACAGACAGTAGAAGGTCGTGAGCGTTATGGTGTTAGAGTTCGTTACCCAAGAGAATTAAGAGCAAATCCAACCGATTTAAAACAAATCTATGTGCCTGTTGAAAAAGGAAGCCCTATTCCTTTAAGTGAATTAGCGACTATAAAATATGAACAAGGTCCACAAGTAATTAAAAGTGAAGACACTTTTTTAGTTGGCTATGTGTTATTTGATAAAATGGATGGTTTTGCAGAAGTCAATGTGGTAGAAAATGCACAAACCTTAATTCAAGAAAAGATAGATAATGGCGAATTGGTAGTCCCAAAAGGTATTAATTACCAATTTACGGGAACGTATGAAAACCAATTAAGAGCTGAAAAAACCTTATCGGTTGTTGTGCCTTTGGCATTGGCAATTATCTTTTTAATACTGTATTTCCAATTTCGTTCGGTAGGCACATCATTAATGGTGTTTACAGGTATTGCAGTTGCTTTTGCTGGTGGTTTCTTAATGATTTGGCTCTATGGTCAAGATTGGTTTTTAAACTTTAATTTCTTTGGTGAAAATCTGCGCGATTTATTTCAAATGCACCCGATTAATTTAAGTGTAGCAGTTTGGGTTGGTTTCATTGCACTATTTGGTATCGCAACAGACGATGGAGTTGTAATGGCAACTTATTTAACACAAACATTCGATAGAAACACACCAGAAAATAAAAAAGAAATCAGAGCATCAGTAGTAGAAGCAGGAGAAAAACGTATTAGACCTTGTTTAATGACAACTGCTACTACAATATTGGCATTATTACCAGTATTAACATCTACAGGAAGAGGTAGTGATATAATGACACCTATGGCAATACCAAGTTTTGGCGGAATGCTCATTGCCTTAATCACTTTGTTTGTTGTACCAGTATTGTACAGCTGGAAAGCAGAAGTTCAACTTAAAAGAACATCAAAATGAAAAATATAATTCTAATAATCAGCATTTTGTTTGTTTCCGCTTCCGCGAAAGCACAAGAGCTTCAATCCTACATTCAAGAAGCAGAATCAAACAATCCAGATATTCAAAAATTTGAATTGCAGTACAAAAGAGCTTCAGAAAAGGTAAAAGAGGTCAACACCATTCCTAATACCGAATTTGGAGTTGGTTATTTTGTAAGTGAACCAGAAACACGAACAGGAGCACAACGCTTTAAAGTATCGGCTAAACAAATGTTACCGTGGTTTGGTACAATTACGTCAAGAGAAAATTATGTGAGTTCGTTAGCGAATGCTAAATATGAAGATATTGTTATCGCAAAGCGAAAACTAATGGCTTCGGTATCGCAATCCTATTATAATTTATACGCCAATAAAGCAAAGCAAGAGGTCTTAACTGAAAACATTAAACTATTAGAAACTTATGAGACGTTGGCATTAACTTCTGTTGAGGTTGGTAAAGCATCCGCAGTAGATGTGTTGCGATTGCAAATGCGTCAAAACGAAATGCAACAATTAAAAGATGTATTGCAACAACAGTTTTTAGCAGAACAAACTAACTTCAATAATCTATTGAATAGAGATAATGATGTTACCGTGAATGTGGTAGATAGTTTAATGATACCTTCAGAAGACTTTGATATTACTTTTGAAAATTTAGCATTACATCCTGAATTACTAAAATTTGATAAACTCTATCAATCCATAGAGCAATCAGAATTATTGAATCAAAAACAAAGCAGTCCAATGATTGGTTTTGGATTAGATTATATCAATGTTGCTGAAAGACCAAATATGGATTTCAGCGATAACGGAAAGGATATTGTAATGCCAATGGTTTCGGTATCTATCCCAATTTTCAATAAGAAATATAAATCCCAAACCAAACAAAATGATTTGCAACAGCAGGAAATTACTGCTCAAAAACAGGAACGTTTAAATGCATTGGAAACGCTTTTAGACAAAGCGAATAACGAACGCATTTCTGCAAGAATAAGTTATGCTACCCAAACCAAAAACCTACAGCAAGCCAAAGATGCAGAAGACATTCTAATAAAAAGTTACGAAACAGGAACCATTGATTTTAATGATATTTTGGATATTCAAGAGTTGCAGCTAAAGTTTCAAATGAACCAAATAGAATCTGTGAAGACCTACTATGTGCAAAGTACAATCATTAATTATTTAATTCAGTAAAACAATGACACACACATATCACATACACGGAATGACCTGCAACGGTTGTCGCAGTCACGTTGAGGAAACACTTTCTAAAGTAGAAGGCGTTTCAAAAGCAACCGTCGATTTAGAAAAGGCAGAAGCTACCATAGAAATGGAATCGCATATTCCTATAGAAAAGTTTCAAGAAGCCTTAAAAAAGGATGGTGATAGATATAGCATTCATAAACAAGGTGAACAACATCAATATTCAAAAGATAAAAAGAAAGTGCAACCCAAAGGAAAAGGCACAGGCACATTTTATTGTCCTATGCATTGCGAAGGCGATAAAACTTATGACGAACCAGGCGATTGTCCTGTTTGCGGAATGGATTTGGTGGAAGAACAAAATCTATCCACAACTTCAGCAGAACAATGGACGTGTCCTATGCATCCAGAAATCATTAAAGACGAAGCAGGTTCGTGTCCTATTTGTGGGATGGATTTAGTACCAATGGAAGCAGATAGTTCAGCAGAGGAAAAAACGTATAAAAAACTTTTAAAGAAGTTTTGGATTGCAACCGCATTCACCTTACCAATTTTTTTAATTGCAATGAGCGAAATGCTCAATAACAATCCATTGTATGATATAATGGTACAAAAAAATTGGAATTGGATTCAGTTTGTTTTATCCATTCCAGTTGTCTTTTACGCTACGTGGATGTTCTTTGAGCGTGCTTATAGAAGCATAAAAACGTGGAATCTCAATATGTTTACGCTCATTGGAATTGGTGCAGGCGTAGCGTGGTCGTTTAGTGTTTTTGGTATGTTCTTTCCAGACGTATTTCCAAGTCAATTTAAAACTGAATCAGGCGCAGTTCACGTTTATTTTGAAGCAGCAACGGTAATTCTAACATTGGTGCTTTTAGGTCAATTGTTAGAAGCTCGTGCACATAGTAAAACCAATTCGGCAGTAAAAGAACTGTTGAAATTAGCACCTAATAAGGCCATAAAAATAGTAGATGGCGAAGAAGTTGAAGTCAGTATTGACGAGATAGAACTTAATGATATTCTAAAAGTGAAACCAGGCGATAAAATTCCTGTGGATGGTGTGATAACTGAAGGCGAAACAACTATTGACGAATCAATGATTACAGGAGAACCTATTCCAGTAAACAAGGCTGAAAATGATAAAGTAAGTAGCGGAACAATTAATGGGAATCAATCCTTTTTAATGAAAGCCGAAAAGGTAGGAAGTGATACGCTATTATCGCAAATCATTCATATGGTTAATGATGCCAGTAGAAGTCGTGCACCTATTCAAAATTTAGCTGATAAAGTTTCGGGTTATTTCGTGCCAGTTGTAGTTATCATTTCGGTACTCACTTTTATTATATGGTCAATTTGGGGTCCAGAACCTGCATACGTCTATGCGTTGGTCAATGCAATTGCAGTTCTCATCATTGCTTGTCCTTGTGCTTTAGGTTTAGCAACACCAATGTCTGTAATGGTTGGTGTGGGTAAAGGTGCTCAAAATGGTGTATTGATTAAAAATGCTGAAGCTCTTGAAAAAATGGATAAGGTAAATACGCTTATCGTTGACAAGACAGGAACAATTACCGAAGGAAAACCAACAGTTGAAACCGTTGGTGCTTTTAATGCTGCTTTAAGCGAAAAAGAAGTGTTACAATACATCGTTTCATTAAATACCAATAGCGAACATCCTTTGGCAAAAGCGACAGTTAAATATGGCAAAGAACACAACGCAGAAATTTTAAAGTCCGAAGATTTTAGTGCAGTCACAGGAAAAGGTGTTGAAGCGACCATAAAAGATAAAAAAGTAGCATTAGGTAATCCTAAAATGATGGAATATGTGAAAGCAGAAATTGCTTCTAAAATGAAAGACGAAGCGAAATCTTACCAAAAACAAGGCAAAACAGTTTCTTATTTGTCAATAGATGAAACCGTCGTTGGATATGTAGTTATAGGCGATAAGATAAAAGAAACAAGTGCTAAAGCCATTAAAGCACTTCAAGATAAAGGGATTGATGTAATAATGCTGACAGGCGATAATCACGATACAGCACAAGCAGTAGCATCAGAACTAAATCTTGCAGATTTTAAAGCCAGTATGCTACCAGAAGACAAACTCAAAGAAGTAGAGAAACTGCAAGAAAAAGGAAAAGTAGTTGCTATGGCAGGTGATGGAATTAATGATGCACCAGCATTGGCAAAAAGTGATGTAGGTATTGCAATGGGTACGGGAACAGATGTAGCGATAGAAAGTGCAATGATAACACTCGTAAAAGGCGATTTACACGGTATTGTAAAAGCAAAAAATTTAAGTAATGCTGTAATGAAGAACATTAAGCAAAACCTATTTTTTGCACTTATCTACAACACTTTAGGTGTGCCTATTGCAGCAGGTGTGTTGTTTCCATTCTTCGGAATATTACTCTCGCCAATGATAGCGGCTTTGGCTATGAGTTTTAGCTCTGTTTCGGTAATAGCAAACGCATTACGATTAAGAACAATTAAAGTATAACTATAAATAAAAAACTAATGAAAAATCTAACCCTATTAATTGTCATAATGCTTACAATAGTGAGTTGCAAAAATGAAAAATCAAGTTCGGAAGAGCAAAAACACAATCATAACTCTGAAACCGAAAAAGTTGAGCAGTCCAAGAAAAAACCGTTAAGTCCACATACCGAAACGATGGCAATGATAGGTGATGCTCATATTCATATTGATTATTCATCACCAGGAGTAAGAGATAGAATCATCTTTGGTGGTTTGGTTGGTTATGACCAAGTATGGCAGGCTGGAGCGCATATGGCGACTTGGATAGAGACCAATAAAGATTTAATCATAAATGGAGAGACCCTACCTAAAGGGAAATATGGTTTTTTTACAATTCCATCAAAAGACGACTGGACAGTGATGATTAATAAAAACTGGGAGCAACACGGTAAAGACGAATATGACGAAAAAGATGATGTAATTCGATTCAAAATAACACCAACATTATCAGAAGAAATCACAGAACATTTAGAATATAAGGTCAACAAAATTGATGATAAAAGCGGAATTATTTCGATGGCTTGGGAAAAAGTTAAAATCGAGTTCCCATTTGCAATAAAAAATTAGAAAATGGTAAACAGGCATACAGCTTTAAAAATTAGAAAAACACACAGGTATTTGGGTCTCTTTTTAGGGATTCAATTCCTGTTTTGGACTATTAGTGGTTTATACTTTAGTTGGACAAACATCGACGAAATACACGGAGACCAATTTAAAAACTTGGACTATCAACCCAAAGCATTTAATAGTTTAATAAGTCCTTCAGAAATGGATGTTCCAGATGGTATAAAGACTATTGAATTAAGAGATATTGATAATGCACCGTACTATTGGATAAATAAAGAGCAATTGTACAATGCTTTAGATGGAATGCCAAAAAGTAGTATTACGCAGGATGAGGCACTCTATATTGCCAAAAACCATATGAAGAGTGGTTTAGAGGTAGAATCTGTTGAGCAAATTACTGAAACTGGAAAACACCACGAGTATCGAGAAAAACTACTACCTGCTTATGTTATCTCATATAAAACAGATGAAGCACTAAAAGCATACGTTTCTGTAAGCGACGGAAAATTTCAAACCGTAAGACATCGTTCTTGGCGTTGGTTTGATTTTTTATGGATGACACATACAATGGATTATGAAGGCAGAGACAATTTCAATACCATTGTTTTGAGAGCCTTTTCACTTTTAGGATTAATAACCGTTTTAAGTGGATTTTTACTATGGTACACGTCTTCACCTTCGATTAGGAAGTTAATTAAAAGAAAAAATAAATAGGAATGAAAAAGTATATAATTTATATCGGAATATTAGTAGTTGGTTTACTATTAGGTTGGTTGATTTTTGGTAATTCGTCAAATGAAAATACAAAACAAAATCAATCTGAATCAGTAAAAACCAATCAAATGTGGACGTGCTCTATGCATCCGCAGATTATGAAACCAGAACCAGGCGATTGTCCTATTTGTGGTATGGATTTAATTCCTGCGGAAAGCGGAAGTGATGGCTTAATGGCAGACCAATTTAAACTAACAGAAAATGCGATGGCATTAGCCAATATTCAAACAACTGTTGTAGGCAAGGGAAATGTTGAAGGCAACACCATAAAGTTATCTGGTAAAATTGCTGAAAACGAAGAAGCCAATGCAGTACAGGTAAGTTATTTCGCTGGAAGAATTGAACGTTTGAATGTGAGTTTTACAGGCGAAGAAGTTCGTAAAGGTCAATTATTGGCAACCATTTATTCGCCAGAACTCTATGCAGCACAACAAGAATTAATCACAGCAGCTTCTTTAAAAGAATCTCAACCTGCTTTATACAAAGCAGTCCGTAATAAATTGAAATTATGGAAACTCTCTGAAAATCAAATCAACCAGATTGAAGAAACAGGAAAAGTAAAAGAAAACTTTCCTGTTTATGCAACCGTTTCGGGTACTGTTACAGAAAAATTGGTAGAGCAAGGCGATTACATCAAACAAGGACAACCCTTATTAAAAATTGCCAATCTCAACACAGTTTGGGGAAACTTTGATGTGTATGAAAATCAGATTGACCGCTTTAAAAAAGGACAGGAAGTGATGATAACAACCAATGCTTATCCTAATAAAGAGTTTAAAGGTAAAGTTGATTTCATTGACCCAGTTTTAAACACGAAAACAAGAACTGTAACCTTACGTGTTGTTTTAAGCAATAAGGACGATGTATTTAAACCAGGGATGTTTGTAACCGCAAATATTGAAGGCAGTACAGCTAAAAATGATGAAGTATTATCAATTCCTGCATCTTCTGTATTATGGACAGGTGAACGTTCTGTGGTATACCTTAAAACAAATCCAGACCAACCTATTTTTGAAATGCGTGAAATTAAATTAGGCAATCAAATTGGTAATGAATATGAAGTTGTAGAAGGTTTATTTGTTGGAAATGAAATAGTGACTAACGGAACATTTACGGTTGATGCAGCAGCACAATTACAAGGCAAAAAGTCTATGATGAATAAAGATGGTGGTAAAGTAATGACTGGACACGAAGGTCATTTAGGTATGGATAACAATGCATCTAACAAAGAAAGTGACCACACTAATATGAATGAGCGTTTGGAAGTATCAGAGAAATTTCAACAACAGTTAAATAGTGTTTACAATGCGTATATCAATTTAAAAGATGCTTTAGTAAAAGAAGATTCAATAAGTACTTCAGCAAACGCAACAACTTTATTAAATAAATTGAACAAAGTAGATATGAAATTGTTGTCAGATAATAAGGCGCATAACCATTGGATGTCATTAGAAGGCGAAATAAAATCTTCTGCAACTTCAATTTCTGAAACGTCCGATATAAAATCACAAAGAGACCATTTTAAACATTTATCATCACATCTAATCAATGCTGTACAACTATTTGGTATCAATGAAAAGGTCTATGTAGAATTTTGTCCAATGGCAGATAACAATAATGGTGCTTATTGGTTAAGCAAAGAAGAAAAAGTAATCAATCCATACTTTGGCGAAGCAATGCTAACCTGTGGTGAAGTAAAACAAGTAATAGAATAATAAATCAAGTAATAACAATTAAATTTTAAACAATGAATTTTTCAAAGAAAAATCACGAACACAAAAACAAAAATGTAATCGACGTGAGTAAAAAAGTAATTTTAAGTGTAGCTGTAATAGCAGCATTAGGTTTAACAAGTTGTAAAAACGAAACCAAAAAAGAAACAGAAACCACAACTACTGAAATGTCAAAAGATATGGCAATGACAGACCTGTCTTTTGGTGTAAGAGGAAATTGCGGAATGTGTAAAAACACTATCGAAAAAGCAGCTAACGGTGTTGAAGGTGTTGCAAGTGCTAATTGGGATGTCGATAAAAAGAAGATTGATGTGTCTTTTGATGATACAAAAACCGATGCAATGGCAATCCATAAAGCAATCGCAGCTTCAGGATATGATACCGAAAAAGTAGCAGGTGATGAAGAAGCATATGATGGTTTACCAGGTTGTTGTAAATACGACCACGAAATGATGATGAATCAATCTGGTGAAGAAGAAAGTGATGACCATTCAAATCACGACCATTAAGCAATAATGAAAGAGTCTTTTTCGGAAGGCTCTTTTTTATTCCCCACAACCCAAAACCCAGTTTTTTCGTACCTCAAAATCCTCTGTCTTTTGTGTTGTTCCGCTCACCTAACAAGTTTAGCGTTTTTTTGTCTTTAAGGTAATAGCATATTACAGCTTTGGTTTTCATAAAATCAAACCAAACTGCAATAAGCTATTCTGTTATTATTATATCATAAAACCCTAAACTCACCCAAGCTATGTTACATAATACAAGTTATAGTAGCAAACGGCACTTTTCAAAGGTTTGCTATCGCAGTATTAATGCATTTTGTAGCTATAACTGGTATTATGTAAAATATCCGCTATTCCAACGCGCACTTCCGTACATTAAACCACATTTTGAACTAACATTAAACATTTGAACATTTTAAGGTTTCCGTTAATTGATAATAATATTCGTTATCTCATTCAAGCTGCACAAAACCATCGTTAAGTCCAAGTATTCCTTACCTCAAGTCTTTGTTTGTTTCATTTCGTTAACAAATATAAAAGTCCACTTTTCCCCACCACCCAAGTCAGCGGTTATAAAAAAATAGGTTTATAAAGTGTAGTAATACGCCATAGCATATTGCTTTTTCTCGTGCCTCAAAAAAAGCAATTAGCTATTGTCTAAAAGTCCTGTATAAGTAGCTTGTTTAAATGCTGTTTTATCAAACAACTATTTAAAACGCTACCCATACAAACGCTTCATCCAACACTTAATAACAAAATGCAACCTATTTTTTTAAGTGTTAATTCCCCAGAAAAGTTAAAGGCAATTTCAATCAAGTTTAAACCAATTTGAAATATTAAAATAAAAAAAGATGGCAAATATATGTGGCTACCTCTGCCAACCGCACAAGGCTATAAAGGTCAAGCCCTACGGGTTTTGAATAAAACTTTTTTCAATACCTTTTTTTTTGATTTAGTCATTCAATAAAAAAACTTTTATCCAAAAACCTTGACAGCCTTACCCACGCCACAACAACTATGGCTATCTTTTTTCTTTTCAAAAAAAAATAATGGCGCGAAGCGTAGCGAAGCAATTTTAAATTGGATAGCTATGTCAACTTTTGAACTAAAAACACACCAAGTCGGAAAAACTTACTCAAACCCTCATTTTTTTATACTAAACAAAGGGCTAAACAGCGGAAAACCGCTCTCAAATCCTTGCCCTAATTGTTTCGTAGTTACTACTTCAACCGAAAAGGAAAAAAATACGTTGTATCATTTGTCTATGATGCTACAAATAGGCGGTTTTTACGCTTACTATTTAAAAGGAAGTGTAATTCCATTTATCTCAATATATGATTGCAGAAATACTCTAAAAAATAGTTTTATATCATTAATAAATAATGAATTTCAATTGCAAAAGCATATTAATATGGTGTCAGCAATTAGTAAAAAAGAAGCCGAACTTCAAAAAGTCATTTCAAAAATGGCAGATTTGAAAGTATCATACATTCAAAGTTTATTTTCTAAAATGCAAAAAGAAGCAATCTAAAGCAACAAAATCCATATCTAACGAATAGCATAAAACTTGCCATATATTCAGTCGGAAGGTACAACTTCGTGTTAAGTCCGTACCAAGTCCGAAGAAAAATAAGTTTCATTTAAATTATTTATGTTATGGGTAAAATTTCCCAAGGTATTTTAGGAGGGCTTTCAGGTAAGGTTGGAAACGTTATCGGTGGAAGCTGGAAAGGAATTGATTACATTAGAATTAAACCCTCAAGTGTAGCCAATCCAAGAACTGTTGGTCAAGTAAACCAAAGAACAAAGTTTACTGCCACTTTAGAATTTTTACAGGCTGTAAAGCCTTTTATTAAGTTAGGGTATAAAGGATTAGCAGTTAAGAAAACAGAATTTAATGCTGCAATGTCGTATGTGTTGAATAATGCGATTACAGGTACAGAACCTAACTTTGTTGTTGACTATCCAAACGCTTTAGTAAGTCGCGGAGGTTTATCTGGTGCGTTAAACCCGACGACTGATTTAGCAACTGCTGGAGAAGTAACTTTTGGGTGGGATGATAACTCTGCCGAAGGTAACGCAAATGCAACTGATAAAGCGATGTTGTTGGTTTACAATCCCTCAAAAAAGGAATCTATTTCTTTACTTGATGGAGCAGACAGAACAGTAGGTTCTCAAATTGTTTCAATCCCAACAACTTATGCAGGAGATACGGTAGAGTTATTTATGGCGTTTATTACTGCTGATGGTAGTCAAGTATCAAACAGTATTTATTTAGGCTCTGGTACAGCTAATTAATGCTTGGTGTTTTTATTTGGAAACCGCTCTAATCGAGCGGTTTTTTTTGTGCTATATTAGTAGCTCAATTTATTGATGTTTACTCTTTATTTATTCTTTTTATGTATTTTTTGTACACTATTTGTTGCCCAAATACCTTAACGTCAATAGACATAAGGATAGTTAAATATTGTATCGGGAAGTAATTACATTTCTATTTGTTGTTAACTTCTCTTTTTTGTTGTTTTTATTCTTTTATAAATCAAATTTTGAGTTCCTAAGTGTATGCATATGTTTTTTGTATGGTGGAATGATTTTAAATGTGTTATTGTTTTTAAAAGAATATATAAGTAAAAGAAATGTATTTTTGATTTATGCAACACTTCAAAACTATAGCAGATTATTGTAAAGCGATTAATATTACTTCGCCAAAACAACCTTTTTTTGATATTAGAAGTTTTGAAGAGAACATGCCTACTGTTGTTTCAGAAATGAAACCGTTTAAACACGAGTTTTATGCAATAGCTATAAAAGTTGAAGGTTCAGGTAAGGCTATTACTGGACATCATAATAATTTCCCTGAGGGAGCAACCGTCTTTTTTAATACACCTTTTCAAATCATTTCTTGGGATATTTTACCAGATTGGGAAGGCTATTATTTAATGTTCTCAAAAGAGTTTGTAACACATTCAAAGCATTTACAAAAACTTCTTGATGAATTTCCTTTTTTAAAAATTGATAAATCTATTCCGTTTGAAGTAAAACCAGAAGAAGTTTCGAAATTACTTCAGATTTATAAGTCTATTCATGAAGAACAACAAAGCTTAAGACAAGATTCATTAACCATAATTGAGTCGCAAGTTTTAGTGTTACTTAATTTTATAAAACGATTTTTTAATGCACAAATAAGTAAAGAAGACGCATTAAAAGCGTTTAGAAAGGCAGATGTTAATTTACTGTCACGTTTTCAAACCTTAATAGAAACTAGTTTTTACACAAATAATTTAACTAATAGAAAAGCCCACTCACCAAGTTTTTATGCAGAATTGTTAGCTGTTCATCCAAATCATTTAAATGCTATTGTAAAACAAATTACTGGTCACACAGCAAAAAAGCATATTCAAAATCATTTGCTACGTTTAGCTAAATCTCGCTTGTTACAAACTGAGATGAGTATTAAGGAAATTGCTTATTCACTACATTTTGATGCGCCTAATAATTTTAATAGCTTCTTTAAAAAACAAACAGGGCAAACACCTAATTTGTTTAGAAAAAATCAATAGTCTTTGATTTTTATACTTTCTCCTTTGATTCTATAAATCTTTCCGCTAAAACCTATCGCATCTTTGTATTATTAAAACTAGACGAAGATGAGAACACTATTTATAGCCTTACTAATGACAACGTCATTATTCATAAATGCACAACAGATGGAAGATAAACTTAATATTCAAGAGACCATATCAAAAATGTTTATTAACTCAGACAATCAAAATTGGACTGAAGTAGAAGCACAGTTTGCACCAAAAGTAACTTTAGACTATTCATCTATGACAGGAAATCTAGCTGAAAAAGTATCACCAACAGATATTACTACAGGATGGAAAACTATATTACCAGGCTTTACCTATACACATCACCAAATTGGAAATTTTATTACCAAAATTAATGGTAATAAAGCCAATAGCTTTTGTTACGGAACAGCAACACATTATTTAGAAGACGACAATGGGAATGTTTGGACAGTAGTAGGAAGCTATGATTTTGATTTAGAAAAAGTAGATGACTCATGGAAAATTACTTCAATGACCTTTAATTACAAATACCAAAATGGTAATAGTAAGTTGATTGAAAATGCTATTAAGAATGTAAAAAATAACTAATTGAGTAATGACAAGAAATTATAAGCATATAGACTTTTTATCTAATCATTTAGATAATAAAGATAGTGACAATGTATTGTCTCTATTAACTGACAACTGCTTGTTTGTAGCAGGAAACAATGAGCCAATAACCGGAAAAGAAGCTGTAAAATCAGCTTTAGAAATTTTTTTTGAAGTAGTGAAATCCACAAATCATCAGGTAACAGATATTTTCGAATCAAAAAACTCACTAGTTCACAGAGGAAAAGTGACTTACACAAGATTAGATGATTCTCAACTAACAGTTCCTTTTTGCGATGTATTTAAAATGAAAAGAAATCTAATAAGTGAATATTATATCTACATTGATTGGTCAGAACTTTTTAAATAAGAATAAAATGAAAAAACTACTCATATTAATGTTTTCAGGATTATTATTATCCTGTGGAAATTCAGAAGAAGAAAAACAATTGCAAAACGAAAGCAAAGAATTAAAAATGCAATACACTAATACTATGGATACAGCAATTAAAAACAAAGCTACTGTTAAAGCTTTTTTCAATGCCTTAACAGCCGAAGATGCCAATGCAGTAGCCAATTTATTTACAGAAAATGCAAAGCATATTAATCCGTATCATTCTGGATTGTTTCCAGCTGGTGCTAATAGTAAAGAGGAAATTAGGAACTATTGGAAACCTGTATTTCCAAACTTTGATGGCATGACCTTTCCTATAGATGAAATCTACGCTATGGAAGATCCAAACATTGTTTTTGTAAAATATACAGGAAATATTAAATTAAAAAACAATGCAGGTATGTACAGCAACGATTACTACTCTACCTTTAAGTTTAATGATAACGGAAAAATAACAGAATACGTAGAAATTTTTAACCCAATAGTTGCTGCTCGCGGCTTTGGATTAATCGATAAAATCAAGTAAACATGAAAAAACTATTCATCTTTTCAGCAATGATACTATTAAATGCTTGTGGAAATTCAGAAAAAAATAAGAAAGACGCAGTTGAATCAAAAGAATCTAAAAGTAAAGAAGTAACTATGAAAACAGTAAATTTTAAAAGCGAAGGACTAAACTTAGTAGGCAATTTATATTATCCACCTAACTTTGAAGAAGGTAAGCAATACCCAACCATTGTGAGTTCAGGAAGTTGGACTACAGTCAAAGAGCAAATGGCAGGTTTATACGCTAAGCGTTTTGCTGAAAATGGATTTATCACTTTAGCATTTGATTTTAGAAATTATGGAGAAAGTGAGGGTGTACCAAGAGCTTGGGAAAACCCAGCTATGAAAATTCAAGATATTAAAAACGCCGTTACATATTTAAAAACTTTACCAGAAGTAGATCATAATAAGATTGGTGCATTTGGTGTATGTGCTGGTTCTATGTACACCTTAATAGCTGCTTCAGAAGATGTAAGTATCAAAGCTGTAGCTACTACTGCATCATGGTTACACGATGCTGAAGCTGTAAAATTATTTTATGGAGGAGAAGAAGGTGTAAATGAACGCAAACAAGCTGCCCAAGCAGCTAAAAAGAAATATGCCGAAACAGGAGAATTTACATACATCAAAACTATTTCAACAGATGACCCAACTGCAGCTATGTATGGTAATTTTGATTATTATTTAAATCCAGAACGTGGCGCTATACCACAATGGAGTGCAGATCAATTTGCCGTTGCTACTTGGGAAGATTGGTTAAACTTAGATCCATTCCCATCAGCTAATAAATTAGATAAGCCACTACTTATGATACATTCTGATGGTTGTGTGTTACCAGATTACACCAAAAAGTATTTTGAAGCTGTACCTTCAAAAAACAAGGAATTGGTTTGGATGGATACCAAATTACAATCACCAATGCATCAATTTGCCTTTTATGATCAAAAAGAAGAAGTTGATTTAGCAGTAGAAAAAACGAGCTCGTTTTTTCACAAGTATTTATAAAATCTAATATTTTTAAAGAAAAAGCGAGCATCATTGATGCTCGCTTTTTTACTATTAATAATTTTAAAATTTAATTCAAACTATGGGCTTGGATGTACGCCTTAGGACTCATTCCAGTTTTCTTTTTAAATACTCGCGTAAAATATTGTGGGTATTCAAAGCCCAATTGATAAGCAGTTTCTGAGATGGATAACTTTGGGTTTAAAAGCATGCCTTTAGCTTCCTCTACTAAAAATAAGTTGATTTGATCTACAGCAGTTTTACCAGTTTCAACTTTTATAGTATCACTCATATAACGATGGCTTACATTAAGTTGATCAGCCATCCAATCTACGGTTGGAATACCTTCTTCTACCAATAAGTTTTGTTCAAAATAGCTATTAAGAATATCCTTAAATCGTGTAATCAAAATTTTATTATCGTCTGTACGGTTCAAAAATTGACGCTTGTAAAAACGATCCGCATATTTGAGTAAAGTTTCTAATTGCGAAATGATTATATCCTTGCTAAATTCATCTTGGTTATTATGGTATTCAGCCTTCATGTTTTTGAAGATATCCTTTATAATCAGCTCTTCTTTTGGAGAAAGATGCAAGGCTTCATTAACATTATAGTTAAAGAAGTTATAGCTTTTAATTTTTTCGTAAATATCTAAATTTCGAATATAGTCTTTGTGAAAGACAATATGATAACTCTCTGAGCTAACAACAATACCTTTAAAGGACACCGTTTGATTTGGTGCTGTAAATAAGAGCGAACCATTAGTACAGTCGTATTTGGTACGTCCATAAACAAATTCACCAGAAATAATTTTTTTAAAACTGATAGCGTAAAAATCGCAATTCATCACTATAGAATCTTCAGAAAGATCGTTAGTATCACAACTTACTTTTTCTTTTGGATCCAATTCAGAATGCATAATACTGAATAGCGGATTTTCAGGTGTTTTTAACCCAAAGTGTGTATGGAATTCTGTGATGGATTTAAAATTGAAATTTGGCATATTCACATTTTATACTTTTTAAATTTACAACATTATTTAGGAATCAATTCTAGGGTAGAGGCTTCGTGTTGCTTTCTATTATAAGTCAAACGCATTAGTGGATATAAAATCCATAATAACTTGAAATAAGCTTTGTTGACTTTAGGGTTTATAGTCTCTAAGTCTTTAGGAACCACACCATCAATATCAACGATTGTATCTCCAAGTTTCATTTGACCATGAGAATTGGCTAAAAACGCATGATACCAACTTCGTTTTCCAAACTTATATTGGCGTACAAAAAAACGCCCTTCGGTTGAAACAATCGTAATATCAATAAAACGATGGTCACCACATCTAATTTGATGAACTTTTTGCCCTTGTACTAATTTTTCTAATTCCTGAATGGTCATGTTTAAATGGTTTTAGAATAGAACCTCTTGCTTTTAAACTATGCAAGAGGTTCATGTTTAAGGTTACTATTAATCAAAAAACTAACCTAATATTTGCTAAAAAATATCTATAATTATTTATTGAAGAATTCTGCCACAGCATCTGTTGATGCTTTTACTGCTTCTGGTTTGTAGTAGAAATCTACATGGCTAAATTCATCAAAAGCTAACGTTGTATTATCATTAGTAAGTTTTGCAATAAACTGTGTAGAACAAGGTGCTGTAGAGGCGTTAGTGCCATATATAACTAAGCTTGGTTGTACAATTTTGTCAGCATAAGCTTCTCCAATAGAAATCAATGACTGCATAGCTTGGTCTGCAATATGCATGTTTGAAGCGTTTTTAACGGTTCCAGGGCCTTTTACACCATCTTTTCCGTAGTAGCTATAGGTTTCTTCTGCCATTGCTGGATATGCAGCAGCAGTAACAAACTCTTCTTTTGACATCTCATCATTTAATCCAAATGGAGCATGATAATCTGGTTTTCCTGTTTCATATTGCTTTTGCTTAGACTCATTGGCAGCAGCAATCATCTGATTTGCCATATTTTTATCAGTCCACTGAAAAGCATCAGCTGCCATCATACCTGAGACCATAGCAATTTTCTTAATTCTGTGGTCTGTTACTGCTGTCGAAGCAATAATTGAACCACCTTGACAAACACCTAATCCGTTAATCTCTTCTACGAAGGGTAATGTTCCTAAGTAAGACACAGCATCCCAAGTATTTTCTATTAATCTAAACATGTATCTAGATTTTTTGTGTTCTCCTGGTAATGCTGGAGAATCTCCCATTCCTAAATAATCAAATCCTAAGAATACAAATCCTCTTTTTGCCATTTCTGGTCCATAGGTTGCCATAACTTGTCCTTTGACTTGAGGAAAAGGGCTCGCACTAACTATGGCTTTATATTTTTTGTTTGGGTCAAAGCCTTCTGGAAGGTATAAATCTCCTGCCAATTCTACTCCAAATGATGTGAATGTTACACTGTTTTTTCCTGCTTTTAAATTTTCCATTGTGTTTTCTTTTTTTCCATTGTTAGTATTAACAGCCAGTTCTTTCGTTTGGCTTTCGTTAGTGTTTTGTTTTTGGTTGCAGCTTACTAAAAGTACTACTGCACAAATAATAGAAAGTAATTTTTTTATCTTGTTTAATTTGTGATTCTTTATTCTAAAGTTGTTCTAATTATTTGATTACAAAGTTACTGTGAAGTGAAGGTTTGTAACTTATACATTTTGGTAATTGACTTACACATTTTGGTATTAGTATTTAATTTCTTTTAGTCTGTGGAAAGATGATAAAAGTAAAAGATCTCTTGATTAAGTGAATTATGATGTCTTTTTACTTAGGTATAAGCTGTTTATGTTTGTTAAGAACCTTATTTTTAAATCCAATAATGTTTTAAACTAATTCATTCAACTTAGTTAACTATTTAAGTAAACCATTCGTCGATACTTATCTGGATATTGGTCTAAAAAAATAAAATCCCTCTCTTATCAATTCTAATTTAGTGTTCAACAACAAGTTTAACCTAAAAATAGAATTATGGATACAAATGGAGCTTTTAGATTACCAACTAATGAAATTAAAAGAGAAAAATTACAAGTAGCATACAAAAGAGATAGTCTTTTTGGACAACTACAACTTAAAGAGGCTAGTATGGCTATAGTTGGGCTTGGTTATGTTGGACTCCCATTAGCATTACACATGGCGTCCAAATATAGAGTTGTAGGCTTTGATATTAATAGCAACAAAATTTTCAAATTATTAGATCATATAGATCCTTCTAATGAGCTAAGTGAAGTTGATTTTATAGGTAAAGATATTAGGTTTTCTTTTAAAGAAAATGATTTGTCACAGTCAAAATTCTACATAATAGCTGTACCTACACCTATAGATAAATATAAAAAACCAAACCTTGAACCTTTAAAAGCTGCAACAGCCATGGTCGCAGATAATTTAAAAAAAGGAGATTGTGTAGTATTTGAATCTACTGTTTTTCCTGGCTGTACTGAAGAAGTTTGCGTGCCAATTTTAGAGCGTATTTCTAGGTTAAAATTAAATAAAGATTTTTCTGTTGGGTATTCGCCAGAACGTATAAATCCAGGTGATAAAAATCACACATTTACAAAAATCAAAAAAATTGTTTCAGGAAGTAATGATATAGCTTTAGATTTAATTACCAATATATATGAATCAGTAGTTGAAGCTGGTGTACATCGCGCTGAAAATATAAAAGTAGCAGAAGCTGCTAAAGTAGTAGAAAACATTCAGCGTGATGTAAATATTGGTTTAATGAATGAATTATCGCAAGTCTTTAATGCCTTAAATATTAATACTGATGCAGTTTTAAAAGCTGCTGGTTCTAAGTGGAATTTTCATAACTATTTTCCAGGTCTTGTTGGAGGACATTGTATTGGTGTAGATCCATATTATTTAATAGATAGGGCTAAGAAATTTAATATAAAAACTCAACTCTTAGAACAAGTTAGAAAAACCAATGAAGGAATGGTTGAATACATTGTGAATACAATAATAAAAAATGTTTGGCCTAATCATCTTAAGACAAAATGGAAAGTCTTAATAAAGGGAATAACATTCAAAGAAAATGTTAGTGATATACGGAATTCTAAGGTTATAGATATAATTAAACAATTAAGAAAACATGATTTTGATGTAGTAGTAGAAGATCCATGTGCTAATGCATTAGAAGTTATGAGATATTATAACCTTCCTTTATTAAATGAGGTAACTAAGGATGATGGTAAATTTGATGTAATTGTTATGGCTGTAGACCATAATCAATTTCATGAAATTAAGGAATTAGACTCCATGCTTACTCAAAGAGGGTTTCTTTTTGATATAAGAGGAACATTCAAACATTTAGTGTCTAATAAAAAATATTTAACCCTTTAAAGAAATTTACAATGCAGAAAAAAAATATTTACAGAGTTATAATATCAATATTTATAATAATTGGAATTTCATGCTCAAAGTATGATTCTTTGGATTCAGAACAAACAGAACAAATTCAAGAATTTGATGTAAAATTTGAGATAATCAACAATACTAATAGAGTTCAGTTGATTAATAGAAGTATTTTACCTGAAGTTACAGAGGATTATTTGTCCTCTGAAGCTCAAAGAAATGTTACAAATGAATCAAATGTAACTAATCAACAAGATTATTTTTGGACTTGGGTCGCAAAAGTTTCATCACCAACTTTAGAAGGAGATTTGTTAAGTGCCACTCATTGTGAAATTAAAGATGATAGGGCTTATGTAACTTATCACAAGCAAGGAGATAAACATTTGGGAATGTTAGAAATAGTCGATATTTCTAATCCTGAAGCACCTGTTGTAATTAAACAAGTTAGTTTTAGATTAGCAGATATTAATTCCGTAACGGTCGAATCTGAAACTGCTATATGGTTAGCTGCATCGCATAGTGAGCATGGGGCTACTGTATATAAAATTAATAGTAATATTGATACTTTTGAAAGAATTAATCTTTCAAATTTAATTGATGAAGATGTAGTTTCAGCTTCGGCAAATGGAATTGCTTATACTGATAACTATTTAATAGTTAGTGCTGGTAAAACTTATGGAGGAACATTTATTTTAAATAAATCTACATTCGAACTTGAATATAATGAAAGTTATAGCAATGCAAAATATGTTTGCGTTAATGGAAGTAGTAATTCAGCAACTTATGCAAGTTTGATAACTGGTGATAATGCAAGAGTTAAATCAGGAACTGTAAATGGTTTTAACCAAAGTAACGAATTTGACATCACCAATATTATACACACTAATGTAGAAGCTTCTTATAGAGGAAAGAATACTACATATTTTGACCCATACAACTCTAATAAACTATATGTTTCTACTGGATTAAATGGATTAAAGGTATACGATATTAATAGTGGTTCTTTAATTAATGAGTCCAAGGGAACAATGTTAATTGAGGGAAATACTAATGGTGTTACTTTAGATGATGACTATATGTATATAGCAAACGGAGCTGATGGTATTGCTATCTCTGAGCATATTTCAGGAAATAATTTAATTAATCCAATGTTTGTTTGGGATATGCAAGAGCAACCAGCTTCAGCAAATTATGTGACCGCAAAGAATGATTGGGTGTTTATATGTAAAGGACAAGGCGGATTTAATATACTTTATAAGCAAGATAAAGCTCCTTACATAACAATTTCTCCATATAATAATAAAGGAACTCCAATAGTAATGGAAGAAGATGAAGAAGTTTGTAGTGAGCTTTTACCTAATTTATTTAATGTTGTTTTACCTGAAACTGAAAATGCTTTAATAAACCATCCTGAATATTTTATGCATCCTACAAAAAACATTCATATAAAGGAAACAGCAGAGGTAACAGTAACTTTTATAAATGAAGGAGCTGGCTATAAAAATGTTTTAGGATACTATGCTTACGATATTAATACTCCACCACAAACAGTAGATGATTTGGTTAAGATAGTTATTTTTCCAAATGCCTCTGCTCAAAACTCTGGAGGAGAATTGATAAGAGGGAACACAATGCGTTTATTGGGTGAGTTTGAAGCAGATACTATGATTGGATTTTTTGTTATCTCTGATGGTTGGAGGAATAATGAAATTACTGAAGGAATTTACACTCAACATACAGATGCCATTTTAAATAATAATAGCGCACAACAAAGCTTAATATTTCATGATACCTCATGTAATTCTACTATTATTTGTTTTGAAGATATAAGTGTACCAAATGGTGATAAAGACTATAATGATGCTATTTTTCAAATTAAAGCATCACCAGAGAGCGCTATAGATCCGAGTGATTATATACAAGTAAATCAAGACTAAAACTAAACCAAGTCATGTTTAAAGTTGTAAAAAATAATAACCAAAAAATCCTAACTCAAGGCAGTTTAGATTACTTGATTATAGAAAAGTGGTCTAACTCCTTAGAGGATGTTATTAGTAATTGTCAGGCAGTGATAATTGCTACGAAAGAAACTAATTGGTTTAATGATATTGTATTACAACTTAGAACCCATAAGGATAAAAATGTATTCTTAAAACCAGTATTCTATAAATATGATATAAAATCAGAATACATCATTCATACAGATGGATTGTTTGAAGAAGATCTTTCAAATCATATTGTTAAAGCTATTTTAGATAAGGTTGAAAGTGTGCCACAGTTGCAAATAGAGCAAAATTTTGATGTAACAACAAGATTGATTCAGTTTTTATATACAAGAGAAGCAAAATTAAGTCCAACCAAAAACAGGTATTCTAAAATTGGTTATGTGTATCCTTTTATTGGTTTGTATTTCACGAGTAAAGAATATGAAATCGAAAAACAACTTCAGTTTTTAGTCAATGATGAAGCTTTAAATGTACAACTAAAAGACAAAGTACAGCTTTGTAATGATTGTCACGATAGTTATTTAATTTATAAAGAAACTTGCCCTAAATGTAAATCTATCAATCTTGAAGCACATGATATTATTCATCATTTCACCTGTGCTCATGTTGCTCCTCAAGAACAGTTTATCAATAACGAGAATGATAACTTACAATGCCCTAAATGCAATAAACATTTGCGTCATATAGGAATAGATTATGATAAACCTTCATCTGTATACAATTGTAATACTTGCGATCATCATTTTCAGGTAGCACAAGTAGTGTCCGAATGTCATAGCTGTAACCATGTAAACAGTTTGGAAGAACTTATTGAAGTAACAATATATGATTACGAACTTACAATGAAAGCAATGTTAATGGCTGAGGGTAAGTATGTAATAAATAAAACAGAAGAGCAAGATGCTGTAATCATTTTTAATCAACTATTAGATCAGGAAAAAGAACGAAATTTTGCAAAAGGATATTCTAGTTATTTAGCCACTGTATCTTTAACTGGAGAGTTGCTTAATATATTAGATAGTGACTTTATAAATAGTTTCTGGAAAGATATTAAAGAAATAGTTAAACAATATGTAGCGAATGATCTATGTTACATTAAAAAAGGTAATTCTATTCAGTTACTATTGTTAGATGTGGATGAGGAGAAAGCAGAAGAAGTTAGAGATAAGATGATTTATAATATGGAATTGTTGTTAAGTGATAATATCAAATCTCATATTAAAATTACAAACGATTTAGTAAATGTAAAAGCTATATGAATCATCTAATTCCAGAATATATTAATTATTGGTTTGAAGTAGGAATATGGAAATTCATTCGCATATTCTGGTATTTCGTCATTTTTGAATTTACACGATATATAATTATAGATTATATTGTTTATGGAATCTTCTATTTAAATAGAAAAAAAAGACAGGAACAATGGAATTTAGCTAAGCAAAAATTACAGTTAGAAAATCCTTTCGTATCTATCATTATTCCTGGGAAAAACGAAGGAAAGCATTTGTATAAGTTAACTAAGTCTTTATCTGAACAAACATATACCAATTTTGAGCTAATTATAGTAGATGATGGTTCCGATGATGATACACCAATCATTGGAGAAAATCTTAAAAAACATGGGTTGATAGACTTGTTTTTGCGAAATGATCAAAGAGGAGGGAAAGCATCTGCAGCAAATTTCGCATTACAATTTTGTAAAGGTAAATATATAGTGCATCTGGATGCAGATTGCTCTTTTGATCGTGATGCCATCGAAAATGTTGTGATTCCTTTTTATTTAGATAATAATATTGGAGCTGTAGGAGGTAATGTTAAAGTGAGAAATTATAAAAATAGTTTATGTGCAAAATTGCAAGCAATTGAGTATTTAAAAACAGTATCAGTTGGTAGAATAGTAACTTCATATCTTGGAATATATAAAATTATATCAGGAGCTTTTGGTGCATTTAGGTCAGATGTTATAAGCAGCATTGGAGGTTGGGATATTGGTCCTGGACTAGATGGTGATATTACAGTTAAAATTAGAAAGTCAGGTTATAAAGTATATTTTGAGCCCACTGCTGTATGTTTAACTAATGCTCCTGAAAAGTTTAAGGTGTTAACTAAACAGCGTCTTAGATGGGATAAGTCTATCATAAGATTCAGAGTTAGAAAACATAAGGATGTGTATTTTCCTAATGCTAATTTTAAATGGTCTACATTTTTTTCGTTAGCTGAAAACGTATTTTATAATGTTATTCTTGATGTACTTTGGTGGATATATATTATAGATATCATTATAAACTATAGTGGTTCTTTACAGTTTGTTATTCCTATGAATATCACACTATATTTTGTAATGAGTTATGTACAAATGTGTAGTATATATATGTTTTCTGAACGTAGAGAAGAAGAGAAGTATTTATGGCCATATGTGGCGTTTATGACATTTTACACAGGTATGTATTTGCGTATTGTACGTACTATTGCCTACTATAAGGAGTTCTTTTTTAAGCGATCGTTTGAAGACCCATGGAACCCTCATAAATCTTCTAGATTAGCAAAAGAGCATGGGTTATAAAAACCATTCGTCGACACTTATCTTCCATTCACCGCTCTTATTTTAGGTATTTATCGAAGTTTAGCCTAAATTGATAAAAAATCTCTCATCTTTATATTAAAATCGAAAACAAGAATGCGTAATTTATCACTGTTACTAATTGAAGACGACCAAATAGAAACTTTGAAATTCCAGAAAATAGTTAGTTCTATAAATGAAAAGCATAAAGTTACTATTGCACAAAATGGTGAAGAAGCTCTGAGGCTTGTTAAAAATATAGAGCAACTACCAAATGTTATCCTTTTAGATTTGAATATGCCCAAACTAAATGGTTTAGAGTTTCTTAAAATTTTAAAGAATGATTTAGTGTTAAAGTATATTCCCGTAGTAATACTAACTACGTCAAATTATCCAAATGATATTCTGGAATGCTATGAAATGGGTATTGCTGGATATTTAATGAAACCATTGAAATATCAGGATTATAAGAGTCTAATAGAAAATTTTATAACTTATTGGAGTGTAAATGAATTCACTCGAAAAAATTAAAGATATATGAAAGGCATAGTTTTTACAGAATTTTTATCATTAGTAGAAGATAAATTCGGACTGGAAACAGTAGATGAGATAATACAAAAATCTGATTTACCTTCAAAAGGAATATATACTTCTATAGGAACTTATAATTTTTCCGAAATGTTAAGTCTGTTATTACATTTAAGTGAAAAAACCTCATTAAGTATAGATGAACTTTTATATACTTATGCCGAACATTTCTTTGGTGTATTAGTACGTACTTATGGTGAATTATTGAATAGATACAAGGATCCAATAGAAATGTTAGCCTCGATAGAAAATCATATACATGTTGAGGTTAGAAAAATATATCCAGATGCTGAACTGCCTACATTTACAGTTCTTGAAAAGACTGACAATAAGTTAGTTTTAGAGTATATGTCTAGTAGAGCAATGTATAGTTTTGGACTAGGATTAATGCACAAAACATTTGAACACTTTGGGCAAAAAGCAGAAATAACATTAGATAAAATAAAATCTGATGGAACAAAAGTAAATTATACAATTGTAAAAATTAGTGAGTAATTCAAAAGTAGACATATTGCAAAGGGCTTTAGAGCGTGAGCGAATAGCTAGAAAGGAAGCTGAAAGAATACTAGAAGATAAGTCAAGACAGCTTTATGAACTTTCAGAAGAATTAAAAAAAACTAATAAAGCTTTACAAGGCAATCTTAGTGAAAAAACATTAGAACTTCAGGCTATTTTCGATAATAGTAGTTTAGGAATTGTCTTAACGAAGTATGGAGAAATCATTGAAACTAATAAAGCTTTTGAAGAACTTCTGGGATTTACTTCAGAAGAACTAAAAAAAATGGATGTTAAGTCTATTTCTGTTAGTGACGATTACCCAAGCTCAAGAGATTTAATGGAAAAGCTCAATAATGGAATTATTGATAAGTTTTCAGTTAATAAGAGATACGTAAAAAAGAATTCTACTGTTATTTGGGCAAAAACTAATGTTGCTGCAATTAGAGACAAAAGCGGGCAAATTATTTATCAAGTAGCTTTAGTTGAGGATATTACAGAAGATTTAAAGTTGCAAGAAGAACGTAAAGAGCTAATAGGTAATCTAGAAAAGAAAAATAAAGACTTAAGAGATTTTGCACATATAGTTTCTCACGATTTAAAATCACCTTTAAGAAGCATGGATACTTTAGTCAATTGGTTAAAGGAGTATTATGAATCCAATGATGTAAATAGTTTTAATAAAACGTATGATATGCTTATTGAGAAAGTTGGAAAAATGGATAGTTTAATTGATGGTGTGTTAAGGTATTCAAGCATTGATAGTGCAAAACAACTTAAGGAAAAGATAAACTTAAAATTGTTATTAGAAAACACCTTGCATATGCTTCATATTCCTGAACATATTGAAATAAGATTATCTGAAAATTTACCTATAATTGAAGCAGACGTTTATAGAATTCAGCAATTGTTTCAAAATCTTTTAAGTAATGCTATAAAAAGTATTGATAAGCCTAAAGGTGTTATTGTTATTGGTTGTAAAGATAAAAAACATCTATGGGAATTTTCTATTTCAGATAATGGTAAAGGCATCCCTATTTACTATAAAGATAAGATATTTGAAATTTTTCAATCCTTAGATAATAATGATGAATCTACTGGAATTGGTTTGTCTATAGTTAAAAAAATTATTGAATTTTATAATGGAGATATTTGGTTTACATCTGAAGAGGGGAAAGGAACAGAGTTTAATTTTACGATTAAAAAATGAAATATTCTGAAGAACCAAATATTGATTATGTAAAGGATATTGCTAATGGTGATATCGCTTTTGAAACTCAATTAATTGATATAATTAGAAATGAACTTCCATTTGAAATTAAAGAGTTTCAACAAAATTTTGATAGTAAAGACTATTTACGAGCAGCTGAGAATGTACATAAATTAAAACATAAGATTAACATTTTTGGTTTATCTAAAGGATATATAGTAGCAACTGACTTCGAAAAGGAGTTAAAAAAAAGCTCTTTTTCAAATTATATTATTTTTAAGGAAATACTCTTAACTATAGAAAATTACGTTAAAACGTTGTAGATGTTTTCGTATATTTAAAGTGAATTTGAACTAAATCTCCATGAAAAGCATAATTATTGATGATGAAACTACAGCAAGAGCTATTATTAATAAAATGTGTCAAAGCCTTCCAGAACTAGAGGTTGTTGATGAATTTTCTAGTGCTATTGAAGCTATAAAGTATCTTAACGAAACTAATGCTACTGAATTAATTTTTTTAGATATTCATATGCCTGCTTTTTCTGGGTTTGATTTTGTAAAAACTTTAAAAAATCCGCCAAAAATAATAATTACTACTTCTGATAAAGACTTTGCATTAACTGCTTTTGAGTATGATTGTATTGTAGATTATCTTGTAAAACCAATTACTCCAGAAAGGTTTAATAAAGCTGTACAAAAGGCTAAAACTGCAGTTGTTTCAAAAATAAATGACGCTAATGACATGCCAGAAAATGATCTTTATGTGAATATAGATAGACGATTGGTTAAAATTAATATTCCAGATATTTATGTCATCGAAGCTAAAGGTGATTATATAAATATTAAGACTGAAACTAAAAATCACCTTGTACATGCGCCATTAAAAAAAATAGCTGAGAAGCTGCCTAATAACCTGTTTTTAAAAGTACATCGATCGTATATCATTAATACTTCTAAGATTATTGATATTGAGGATAATAGTGTGTTAATTAAGCAAGATATCATTCCTGTGAGTCGCGCAAACAGACCAGAACTTATAAAGCGTTTAAACTTATTATAAGTTTAACTAAAGTTAATTGCTATTCGTCTACACAAAACTTCTAACAATCGATAAATACTGGTGATACTTCGTTCTTAAAGTTACTTTTAGAACGTGAAAAGCCCTAGACTATATATTATAATTTCCTTTTGTGTCACTAATATTTTTTATGCGCAAGTTGAGACAGAACTTTTAAGTGAGCTGAATACTATTTATTACAATACAGATAAGGTTTTAAATATTTCAGATTATAATAAAAGTAGTTTAGAGAATAATCAGTTTAAAATCCCTAAAGCTACTTTAAAACTTCAAGCGTATAGAAAACAAGACATTGAGTTACAACAGAGAGCTTTACTTAACGATATTGGTTTGTCGTTTGGAGCGACTATAAATCATAACCTAAACAACATTTTTGATGAAGAAAATAATGAGTTTGTTACAACTAGAGTTAGAACAGAATTAGAATGGCAACTTTTAAAGAAAGGGTTCTTCAGTAATAGAAATAAGGCAAATCAGTTAAACGATGAAGCTATGATATTGGATTTAGAGGAAACTAATGAAGCTACAATTTTATGGAGAAGACAATTTAGATTAAGCTATACCTATGCTATAAACAAAGAGCTGTTAGTATTATATAACAAGCGTATTGAGTTTCTTAATGGATATTTTGAGGTATTAACAAAGCTTTATAGTAAGAAGTTAATTGATAGAGAAAGAATAATAAAAACTAGTTATGATATAGAGAAAACAAAGCAAGAAATTACTAATTATAAAACACTTAATAAAAATATAAGAGATAGCATTTTTGTAGAGTTTGAAACAATTAAACTACCATTTTTAAAAATTGAAAATGATGCATTCTCTTTTGAAGCTGTGAATACAGAAATGGATTCATTACAGCAGTCCATTTTAGCAAAGGATTATAGTTGGATTGAGGATGTGTCTTTGTCTTTATATGCAAATCAGAATTGGGTGAATTCTAATATAACTAATCGTAATTATGCTTCAGTAGGGTTACGATTAAAGATTCCTTTAAAAAGAAGTTTCAATAAAGAATTAAGAGATAATAAATTAAACATTCTTAAGGAGCAACAATCAGACAAAAGTATAGGTAAGTATAATTTAGCTTTAACACACTATAACTCTTATAGAGAGAAGTTAAAGGATTTAAAAGACCAGTATAAAATTTGGTGTGTTGTTAAAGAGCGAAAGCGAAAGCTTCATCTCATAAAAAGTGATATTGATAGTTTTCAGATTGGAATTCAATTAGCCGATGCACTTATAGATCAATTTGAAATATTAAAAAATATGCTGCAAATAAAACGACAATTGTATACTAGTTTAAGTCATTTATATGAGTTAGATAATAGCTTAAAGTTGTCTACTTATATTTTTGAAAAGAGTAACCAAAAAAGAGTATTGGTTAGCAAAACTGAATTGTTCACTATAGAACATCAAATAGCATTTCTTGAGTTAAAACAGATAGAAGTTGTGCATGTTGAAAATATTGGAAAAGAGTTTATAGATAAGTTAAAACGTAGAGGTTATAAAGTGATACAGGACTTGCAGAATAAAGAATTGATAAGGCTAGAAGATTGGATGCTATACGAACAAACACAATTAAAGAACTAATAAGATGAAATCATTTTCGTTTAAATCAAAAAAATCAACATTACGAGTTTTAAAAGAGCCAGTAATTAAGAAAAAACACATGAGTTTTGATCGTGCTTTGTACTTAATTATTATTGCTGTTGGTCTCTTTTTTCTGCTAAAATATATCATTGATAAAACCACAGTAATTAATGCCAACGGACAAGTATTGATGAGTAAGGTGGACGTGAATTTTACACATGATATAAGATTGCTGAAATTTAATGTGTTTGAAGGAGATACTATTGAAAGTAATCAGCGATTATTTACATATTTAGAAGATCAATTTGATAATGATGGTACAGTATATTTTTCTAATCAAGAGAGAACCCAAAACAAAGCAAAAAAAGAATTGGAATTGAGATTTAAGGTTAGATCTAAGCAAATTCAAATTAGAGCACAAAAAAACAAAATAAAGCTATTAACCGACAATAAAGAAAAGACGATTAACTTGGTACTCTTAGACGTTTATACAATAGATAAATTAAACGATATTACTTCTCATATAAATGCTGAAACTGTAAAACTAGACTTGTTGAAAAGCGAGATAGCATTATTATATGAACAATTAAGATATTTAAAGGATGATAAAAATCCCTTAAATGTTTCCTACGGTTTTGGTGAAGGTAAAGAAGTGAATAGTTCTTATTTAGCCCCAATTAAAGGTGTTATCGGACAGATATCTGTAAACGAAAATGAGACTTGTTACCGAACTGAAAGTGTTTTGACTATACACAATCCAGAGCAAGTATTTATTAAAGCATATTTCGATTTGGATGAGATTAAAAATATAAATGTGATGGATGAGATAACCATTCAGTTTCCAGATAAAACAAAGTCTAAAGGAATAATTAATAAGTATTATGTGTCAACTTATGCTTTACCAGAAGAGTTCCAAAAGACTTATGAGCCTACAGAACGAAGTATAGTGGTTGAAGTTATTCCTTTAAATAATTTAGAAAAACAAAAATGGGCGAAATACCATAAGTTAAATGTATTAATAAAAAAAAGTAAATATTCTTTTTGAGTATAGTTTAAATATGATTCTTAGTAGATTAATGATGTGAAAATCTTCTATGTAAGATTAATTTTAAATTATAGAATTAAATGAACATGAGCAGAAAGTCAAAGATTATAAAACTAATTGTATATTTGAGTTTATGTGTTCTTTTTTAATAACGCTTTTAACTTAATTATTCAGTTATGTTAGAATTATCAGGAATAATAATTTTAGGAATATTAGCTCAATGGATTGCATGGAAATTTAGAATTCCTGCAATATTACCATTAATAATTATTGGTTTGTTAGTTGGACCATTAGCATCAGAGTTTTTTAGTGCTGATGGAACTAAATGGATAGAGCCAATATGGAATGGTAATAAAGGGTTATTTCCAGGAGAGAGTCTCTTTCATTTTGTATCTCTTGCTATTAGTATTATTCTTTTTGAAGGTGGATTAACATTAAAAATGAATGAAATAAAAAATGTAGGTCCAGTAATTACAAAGCTAATTACACTTGGTTCCCTAATAACGTTTGTGTTTGCTGGTATTGCAGTGCATTATATTTTTAATTTATCTTGGGAAATTTCGTTTTTATTTTCAGCACTAATTATAGTTACTGGCCCAACGGTAATTTCACCTATTCTTAGAAATATACCTTTAAAAAATGATGTATCTGCTGTTTTAAAATGGGAAGGTATTCTTATAGACCCAATAGGAGCTTTGGTAGCCGTATTAGTTTTTGAGTTTATTAGTGTTGGTGGAGGTCATAGTTTTACTTTTACTGCACTTATTGAGTTTGCTAAAATTGTATTATTCGGAAGCACATTTGGTTTCGCTTTTGCTCACGCATTAAATTTTTCTCTTAAAAAAGGACTAATTCCTCACTATTTAATAAATGTTTTTGTGTTAGCAGCTGTTTTAGGCGTTTTCGTTTTATCAAATAGTTTTGCTCATGAATCTGGATTATTAGCAGTAGTAGTTATGGGAATGGTACTTGGTAATTTTAATGCAAATTACCTTAAGGAAGTACTTTATTTTAAAGAAGCTTTAAGTGTATTACTAATTTCTATACTATTTATTTTATTGGCTGCTAATATTAATATGAATGAATTACTATTAATATTTAATTGGAATGCTCTTATTTTATTTGGTATAGTAATTTTATTAGTTAGACCACTAGGTGTACTTTTAAGTACAGTTAATTCAACTTTAAAATTAAATGAAAAGCTTTTTATAAGTTGGGTTGGTCCAAGAGGAATTGTAGCAGCTGGAATTGCTTCTTTATTTGGATTAAAATTAGCAAAACAAGGAGTACAAGGAGCCGAATATATTACACCTTTAGTATTTATGATTGTATTAGGTACAGTATTACTTAATGCAACTACAGCACGTTTTTTTGCTAAAGTAATGGGCGTATTTTTAGGGAAGTCTGAAGGTATTTTAATAATTGGAGCTTCTGAGGTATCAAGACTAATAGCCAAATATTTGGTAGATAAAAACAGAGAAGTCGTATTGATTGATACAAATATTGAAAATATTAAAAACGCACAAGAACTTGGATTAAAAGCAATGGAGGTTGATATTCATACTGATGAATTAATAGATGATATTGAATTAAATAATGTGGGTTATTTAATGGCACTCACAGGAAGTGCACAAATTAACGATTACGCAATTAAAAAGTTTAAAAAGCAGTTTGGGGAAAATGGTGCTTTTAGATTGAAGGCAAAAGATGAAAATGGTACCATTGAAAATGGACATGATGATATTTTATTTTCAGAGTCTCATGACTTTATTTCACTGTCTAATGTAGCAGTAAATTATCCATTTGTAAACGAAATAGCTTTAAAATCAGCACAAGAGTTTAAAGCCTTTTTTAACAATGCTAAAGATAATGATGAAATGGTTCCAATCTTTATTAAAAATGGAAATGGTAGATTAGATGTAATCACAAATTCTACAAAAGAAAGCACAACGTTTGAAGGTGAAACTTCTATTGTTTATTTAGGAAAGAAAATTTAGAAATCTATTCTTTTAGTACTATTAAGCTAGCTTTATAGCCAGTAGTTAATAACCATTGAGAAGAAGCTATAATCCTTTCATTTTCATCATAGACTTTTAATTCTGCTGTATTTGGACTAGAACTCCCTTCATTTAAAGCAACAAATTCAATAGTATTAAAGCCATCATTTATTTCAATGTCAATAATATATCCTGAGTTTCTTAATGCAATGTTTGGATGTATAACAGCTCCATTTAGTATTAGTTTAACTCTGTCTCCATCTTCATATTCATGATCGCGACACATGATTCTTAAATACCTCGATTTAGTTTTTATATCTCCTAAATAGTAATCTCGACTGTATTTTGAAACATCTTTTTGATTTTCACTAAACTTCTGTTTTATATCCCAAGTAGGCGCTACCACATCACGCTTTTTTGTAATATTTACACCAGATTTTCTTTTAGAAAACCCATCTATGGGTTTAATATTAAAATAAGCTATTTGTGCTTTATTAGTAAAGCCCTTTATATCAGATAATTTTAATGGAAATTTTGATGGGGAAAATGAGCTTGTATCTATAGCTTTAATACGCAAACCTTCAGATGGTGTATCGGTTTGTGCACTTGATATAGTGTTGTAGATTAAAATAAAAATAAAAGCTAGTGCTATTTTTTTCATAGATGGTTACAAGGCTTTACTCTGGCGATAAAGATATATAATACAATTTATAAATCTTAACTATTAGTCATTACATTAACGTATCCTTACAGCATTTTTATGTTTCTATTAACAAAAAGTATTCCATCCTAAAGTGAAAGCTCAATTTCATAGTTTTAGAGTAGTAGTCTTTAAACTATCTTTTTATATTTATAACACTAAAAAAATATAACATTTGAATAACAAACTTGAGGCTTTAAAAAGTAGACTAAAAGGTGATTTACATTACAGTAATTTAGTTAAAGCGCTATATGCAACTGATGCTTCAGTATATAGAGAACTGCCACTTGCTGTAGCATTGCCAAAATCTACTAAGGATATAAAATTATTAATTGAGTTTGCTCAAGTAAACAAAGTATCTATTATTCCAAGAGCTGCAGGTACTTCATTAGCAGGACAATGTGTTGGTAATGGTATTGTTGTAGATGTTTCTAAGTATTTAAACGAGGTTTTAGAAATTAATACGCAAGAGCAATGGGTTCGTGTACAACCTGGAGTTGTGAGAGATGAACTTAATGCTTTTTTAAAACCTTATGGCTTCTTCTTTGGACCTAATACATCAACTGCAAATAGATGTAATATTGGAGGTATGGTAGGTAATAATTCTTGTGGTTCAACATCAATTGTTTATGGGGCTACGAGAGACCATGTTTTAGAATTAAAAACTGTTTTAAGTGATGGTTCAGAAGTTACTTTTGCAGATTTATTACCTGAAGATTTTCAAATAAAAAAGCAAAGTAACACACTTGAAGGAGCTATATATAGGCATATAGCTAAAGAACTTTCTAATAAAGATGTAATAGAAAATGTAAAGAAACACTTCCCTAAAGTATCCATAACGAGAAGAAACACTGGTTATGCAGTTGATACTCTTTTAGCTACTGAAGTTTTTAGTGAATCACAAAAGCAATTTAACTTCTCAAAGTTATTAGCTGGTTCCGAAGGAACATTAGCATTTACAACCGAAATTAAGTTAAACATTGTGCCATTGCCAAAACCAGTTGATGTTGTATTAAATGTGCACTTTAAATCTATTAACGATAGTTTAAAAGCAACAGTTATAGCAATGAAGCATCAGCCTACAGCTTGTGAGTTAATGGATAAAACAATTTTAGATTGTACTAAGGATAATATCTCTCAAGAAAAGAATAGATATTTTGTAGAAGGAGATCCAGAGGCTATCTTAATGATTGAGTTTAGAGAAGATTCATTAGAAGCTGCAGAAAAAAAAGCAAAAACTTTAATTAATGATTTAAAACATAAACAACTAGGTTATGCTTTTCCAATAGTGTCAGGTGACAAAACAAATAATGTTTGGGAGCTTAGAAAAGCTGGTTTAGGATTGTTAGCAAATATACCAGGAGATAAAAAAGCAGTTGCTTGTATTGAAGATACAGCAGTAGATGTTGAAGATTTGCCTGAGTATATTGAAGAGTTTACAAACTTAATGAAGGGATTTAAACAAAAAGCGGTCTATTATGCACATGCTGGAGCAGGAGAGTTGCATTTACGTCCAATATTAGATTTAAAGTCAAAAGAGGATGTAAAGCTTTTTAGAGATATTAGTAAGGCATCAGCCGAATTGGTAAAAAAGTATAGAGGTTCTTTAAGTGGAGAGCATGGAGATGGTAGAGTGCGTGCAGAATTTATTCCTTTGGTTCTAGGAGACGATAATTATCAATTATTTAAGCGCATTAAGAAAACATGGGATGAAAATAATATTTTCAATCCAGGTAAAATTGTAGACGCTCAACCTATGGATCATAATTTAAGGTATGAAGCTGATGTTGAAATTCCTGATATCAAAACTGTCTTTAACTTTTCCGAAAAAGGAGGCTTACTAAGAACTGTTGAGAAATGTAATGGTTCTGGTGATTGTAGAAAGCTAAATTTTGCAGGAGGAACTATGTGTCCTAGTTATAGAGCCACTCTAAATGAAAAGGATACTACAAGAGGGAGAGCAAATGTGTTACGAGAGTTTTTAACTCAAAACACAAAAGAAAACCCTTTTAATCATCCAGAAATAAAAGAAGCTTTAGACTTGTGTTTATCATGTAAGGGATGTAAGTCTGAATGTCCATCTAATGTCGATATGGCTACTTTAAAATCGGAGTTTCTTTATCAATACCATAAAAGTAACCCTGTATCATTACGTTCTAAATTAATAGCTAATAATGCTAGATTAAACCTTTTAGCTAGTAAGTTTCCTTTATTGCACAATACATTAATTAAGCAAAGTTGGTTTAAATCTGCTTTGGGTATAGCTAAACAAAGATCGTTGCCAGAGTTAAAATCTAAAACATTTAAACAATGGTTTAAATCACATAGACAAAAAGAAACCACAAACAAAGTGTATCTGTTTGTGGATGAATATACAAACTATTATGATGTTGAAATAGGCATCAAAGCAATTAAACTTTTAAACAGTTTAGGCTATTTTGTAAAAGTTGTAAACCATCAGGAAAGTGGTAGAGCTTTTATCTCTAAAGGCTTTTTAGATAAAGCAAAAGTTATTGCCTCAAAAAATGTAAATGAGTTTAAAGATTTGATTACCTCTAGTACACCTTTAATAGGTATAGAACCATCAGCTATATTAAGTTTTAGAGATGAGTATCCAAATTTGGTAGATGAATCATTGGTAAGTAATGCTAACAAATTAAAGGATAATGTGTTTTTGATTGAAGAATTCTTATCCAGAGAGATAGATAAAGGAAATATTAATCCAACTGTATTTTCTAATGATGCAACTAAAATTAAGTATCATGGTCATTGTCATCAAAAAGCAATGTCAAGTCAAGAACATGTTGTTAAAATATTGAGTTTGCCTAAAAATTATTCTGTAGAGTTAATAAACTCTGGTTGCTGTGGAATGGCAGGATCGTTTGGGTATGAAGAAGAGCATTACCAATTAAGCAATACTATTGCAGAAATGAAATTATTGCCAGAAGTAAGAAATGCAAATAGCAGTACTATAATAGCTGCTTCTGGAACTAGTTGTAGACATCAAATTAAAGATGGTGCTAATAAAAAATCGGTGCATCCAATAGAAGTATTATATGATGCCTTAATAATTAAAGAATAAGTAAGTGGCATATTAATTAATTGTAATACCTTGCAGAATATGTTCAAACCTAATTAAAATGGTAGAAGATTTAAGACAAAATTTCGCGTATTTATTTGAAGAAGATTTGCTTCAAGAAATTGATAAAATTGGAGTTTATAAAGAAGTTCCAGAAGGTTTTAAGCTAATGGATATTGGCGATTATATTAAAGCAATGCCATTGTTGTTAAGTGGAGCTGTAAAAGTATTACGTGAAGACGACAAAGGAGACGATTTAGTATTGTATTTTATTGAAAGAGGAGATACTTGTGCTATGACAATAACTTGTTGTATGGGACAAGCAAAAAGCGAAATTAGAGCTGTTGCTGAAACAGATACTAAATTAATTATGATTCCTGTTGAAAAAATGGGAGAGTGGATGCATAAGTATAAGAGTTGGCAAAATTTTATACTTCAAAGTTATAATGAACGTATGAAAGAGTTATTAGAAGCAATAGATACTATCGCTTTTTTAAAAATGGATGAACGTCTTTTAAAATATTTAAGAGATAAAGCAATGGTTAATCATGATGATATGATTACTGTCACACACCAAGATATTGCACAAGATTTACACACCTCTAGAGTTGTAATTTCTAGGTTATTAAAAAAGTTAGAAAATTCGGGTAAAATTGAATTGCACCGAAACAAGATCAAGTTAATTGATTTATAATATATGTAACAGTCGTTACTGTTTATTTAATAAAACTAGATTAGTTTTGACCTCTAAAATATTTTAATGGAAATAGCAGAAGTATTTGGTTACATTGGAGCACTAATAATTGGCTTAGTATTAGGGCTAATTGGAGGAGGGGGTTCAATACTTGGAGTACCAGTATTAGTGTATTTATTTTCTTTTAATCCAATAACTGCTACTGCATATTCTTTATTTATAGTTGGGTTTTCAGCAACTGTTGGTGCTGTTAAGAACTTTCAAAAAAAACTAATAGATTTTAAAATAGCTGCTGTATTTGCAATACCAGCATTTTCTATGGTTTATATCACTAGAAAATTCATTTTACCAATAATTCCTGAACAGTTATTTAGTATTAGCAGTTTTGTTATGACTAAAGACTTATTAATAATGTTATTGTTTGCTATAATGATGCTATTGGCTGCAATGACAATGTTATCTAATTCAAAGAACAATGTAGATAGCTCTAATAAGCAAAGACTAAGTCCAATTTTAATTATAAACCAAGCCATTGTAATAGGTTTTTTTACTGGATTAGTTGGAGCAGGTGGTGGGTTTGTCATTATTCCTGCATTGATTATTTTGGGTAATCTACCAATGAAAAGAGCCATTGGTACTTCTCTTCTAATAATTGCTGTCAACTCTTTAATTGGATTTTTAGGGAGTATGGATAGTGTTCAAGTAGATTGGTTGTTCTTGAGTAAATTTACTTTCGTGTCTATAATAGGTATCTTTTTAGGCAATTATATGTCAAATTTTATTGAAGGGAAAAAACTAAAAAAATCATTCGGATGGTTTGTTTTAGTAATGGGAGTTTATATAATTTTTAAGGAACTGTTTTAATCTTCTTAGCAGTGTAACATTAGTTACTAAAACACTAAAAATTCATACTTATTTTTGAGGTGTAAACAAGTAAATTTTTAGGGGTATTGTAAAATTTTCAAAAACTTGTTTTTACATAATTTATTTAATTGACATTATAATTTAGGTATTCATAATTTGTTGATGTTACAGTTGTTATAGCACTGTATAGTTTATGCATACCTTCAACCTTAATTTAGTTAGTTGTCCAATTAATTATTAGTTAGGATTATAGGTTGAAACTTAAGGGCAGTGTGGTTAGCTGCCCTTTTTTGATTTAACAATATTCACTCATGAAAAATATTATATTATTTATATCGCTATCTATATTACTTTTTAGTTGTAATAAGCAAACTGACAAGAACTATATCAATTCAAATAAATTAATAGAGGGTAATCAAACAGAAGAACATCCAGGAAAGCAGTTAATGGATAATTATTGTAGTGTTTGTCATAGCAATGCTTCGAGTCATGAAGATAGAGTAGCACCACCAATGATTGCTGTAAAAAAGCATTATATCAACGAAAACATAACTAAAGAGGAGTTTATCTCATCATTAAGAGATTGGGTTAATAAACCTACAGAAGAAAATTCAAAAATGCCTGGAGCAATCAGAAAATTTGGAATTATGCCTTACGCACCTTACCCTGATGATGCCATTACTAAGATTGCTGAATATATCTATGATTATGAAATAGAGCAACCAGAATGGTTTGACTCGCATTTTAAAAAAGGCCATGGCAAAGGAAAAGGCATGGGTAAATCTAAAATAGGAAAGGAAGCAAGTAATCAAGAATTTTTTGACACCACAGATAAAAGCTTTGCTGAAATAGGCAAGTATTATGCTTTGCAAACTAAAAAAGAACTAGGTAAAAACCTTATGAGAACTATTCAAAGAAAAGGAACCATTGAAGCTTTGAGTTATTGTAATGAAAGAGCTTATCCAATAACCGATAGTATGTCAAACCTATTTAACGCTACTATTAAAAGAGTTTCTGATAAACCTAGAAACTCCAACAATGCAGCAAATAAAATTGAACTTGAATACATACAGAAATATAAAAATGATTTAAAAAATAAAAAGGAGCTTAAACCAGTAATTGTCGAAAACAATGATGTTGTAAACTTTTATTATCCTATAACGACAAATTCAATGTGTTTACAATGTCATGGAAAATTAAATGTAGATGTGAAAATAAACACCTTTCAAAAAATTAAAACTTTATATCCTAAGGATAAAGCAATGAATTACCAAGTTAATAATGTGAGAGGAATTTGGAGTATAGTATTTAAAAAAGATTAGTATGAGTACATTTCAAGAAATAATAAACAAACCAATACCTGTTTTAATTGATTTTTATGCAGATTGGTGTGGGCCATGTAAAACCATGATGCCAATTCTAGATGCCTTAAAAGATGTTTTAAAAAATGAAGTGTCAATAATTAAAATTAATGTTGATAAAAATCAATCATTAGCTGCTAAATATAATGTTAGAGGCGTTCCAACTTTAATGCTGTATAAAGAAGGAAAGCAAGTATGGCGACAATCTGGAGTAGTCTCTAAAGAAGATTTAATTAAAATAATAAAAAGTACTTAGTATGTAACATATGTAGCACAATGTTATATACTATCTGTTTAAATTTGAATAATAATTCATGCACAACAATATATGTGCAAGTATGTTAGATTTAATTACATTAATTGGTTATAAAAAGGTACTTGTTTTTTGATAAGTACCTTTTTGTTTTTTAGTGACAAATATCATTTTAATGTCATTTAATTGTATCTACTTTTGTATAAAATTAAAATTTAAAAATTATGATTAGCGAAAATATAGCACTATATAATTGGAGTAATGGTGTAATAATGATGATAGTATTTGGTTTGGCATGTGTGGCATTAATAGTGGCATTACTTATTTTTATGAGTGGAGGAAAAAAAGAAGAAACTAAAGAAGAATAGCTTTTAATTAATAGTAAAACCTAAAGAAAACTAATCTCTCTTTTTATTAAGAGTATTTTTTATTAACTGACATTTATCATCTTTTAATAAACTTTACTCTTTTATTTTTGTTAAAAATATAAAAAAGACAAAAATGTCTTTTTTATAAAAATAACTAAAACCAATTAAATATGTTATCAAAAAAACAGGCAAGAGCTTTCTTTTTGGGAGGGACGTTAGTTACGTTTCTAGTTTTTATTGGGTTGACTATTTATTCTTTATCAGGACCACAAGATCAATCTAATGAGGAAAATATCACAGAAGCTGTGGTAAGAGGAAAGTTAATTTGGGAAGAGAACAATTGTATGGGTTGTCATACAATATTAGGAGAAGGAGCATACTACGCTCCTGAGTTAACTAAGGTAGTAGATAGATTAAACCTTAAGTATGATGGACAAGGAGAAGAAGTCATTAAAAGTATTTTAATGTCTGAAGTACCTTGGCAACCTAACGGTAGAAAAATGGTCGCTTACAAAATGACAGAAAAAGAAGCTGAGGATATGGTGGCATTTTTTAAATGGATAGGAGAAATTGACTTAAACGGTTTCGATCGTATAGTATCGCCAATAGCTAAGCAAAGATTAAACAACCAAAACTAAAGACCATGAAATATAAATCACAAAAAGTAGCCTATTGGTTTTTCGCTTTATCTATGCTATTACTAGTATTACAACTAGTGTATGGTTTTATTATGGGATTTGCCAGAATAGGTTTTGATAATTTACATGAAATTATTCCATTTAATACAGCTAGAGCTGTACATACCAATTTATTGGTGGTATGGTTGTTATCTGGTTTTATGGGAGCTGCATATTATATCATTCCAGAAGAAGCACAAAGAGAATTAGTAAGTGTAAAACTTGCTTATGTTCAGTTAATCAGTTTAGCTGTTGTAGGTGTAATAGCTATAGTTGGATATCACTTTAATTATTGGGAAGGACGTAAATTTTTAGAAATACCAAGACCCTTAGATTTTTTAGTTGTAATAAATGTACTTCTATTCTTAGGACTTATTCTTGTTACTTTATTTAAGGGCAAACGAAAAACTACGACTGCATTAGTACTATCAATGGGACTTTTATTTGCAGCATTATTATACTTACCAGGAATGTTACCTTTTGATAGCCAAGTTTTAGATTCATTTTTTAGATGGTGGGTTGTACACTTATGGGTTGAAGGTGTTTGGGAGTTAATTATGGGAGGTATTTTATCGTTTTTATTAATTAAACTTACAGGAGTTGATAGAGAGGTTATTGAAAAATGGTTATATGTAATTGTAGGATTAACATTCTTATCTGGAGTATTAGGTACAGGACACCATTATTATTACATAGGTGTAAATAAAATTTGGTTAATCGTAGGTGGAATATTTTCTGCTCTTGAACCATTAGCATTCTTAGCAATGGCATTATTTGCAGTAAATATGTATCGAAAAGGCGAAAAGAAACATCCTAATAAATTAGCATTGTACTGGACATTAGGAGCAGCAATAGTTTCATTTGTGGGAGCAGGATTATTAGGATTTGCTCATACACTACCACAAACAAACCTTTATACACATGGTACTTTAGTAACTGCAATGCATGGTCATTTAGCATTTTGGGGAGCTTATGGTATGATTGTTCTAGCAATTATTAGTTATGCTTTACCTAACATTACTGGAAGAAAATTATATCAAAGTTCTCGAGGAAGAGCTGCTTATTGGCTATCTAATATTGGAATGATAGGTATGACAGTTGCTTTTGGTGTAGCTGGTGTAGCACAAGTATATCTTGAAAGAAAATTTGGTATGGACTTCATGGAAGTACAAAATGAAATAAGCGTCCACTTTGTAGTGCTTATTCTATGTGCTACAATGTTTACTACAGGAATAGTATTATATATAATAGATTTCTATAAACATGGTAAACCTAATGATGAAGCACTTATAGTTGAATAAATAAGTTGAAAATTTAGAATAAAATGATAATTACAGAAGAAAATACAGTTGCAGAAGTAGTAGCCGATAATATTAAAACAGCTCACATATTTAAAAAATATGGTATAGATTTTTGTTGCGGTGGAGGCATTACAATAGATAAAGCTTGCGAAAAAAATGCTGTTAACTATGAAGCGCTAATGAGTGATTTAGAAAAAGTTGATGAAGCACCAAAAGCATATAATTACAACAGTTGGAAACTAGATTTTTTAATAGATCATATTTTGAACGTGCACCATACTTATGTTGAAGAATCAATTCCTCTAATAATTCAGTATGCAAATAGAGTGGCTAAAGTTCATGGACACCATTACTCAGAAGTAATTGAGATTAACAAATTATTTACTGAAGTAGCTAATGAGTTAGCTTCTCATTTAAAGAAAGAAGAATTAATCTTGTTTCCATATATCAAAAAAATGATAGCTCTAAAAAAAGAAGGAGGTAAAGTAGCAAGACCACCTTTTGAAACAGTTAATAATCCAGTACGAATGATGGAAGAAGAGCATGAAACAGCTGGAGATATTTTTAAAGAAATAGCAAGATTAACCAATAATTATACACCACCAGAAGGTGCATGTAATACATTTAGAGCACTATATGCTAAGCTTGATGAGTTTGAACAAGACTTACATCAACATATTCATTTAGAGAATAATATTCTTCATGTAAAGGCTAAGCAATTAGAACAAGAACTTGAGTTAAGTTAAATAATAGATTAATAGTAGTTTTTTTTAATTCCAGAGTTAAGGATTATAGCATTTCCATTTCCTTTTAGAACCATCCTAAACTCTGGAATTTTATTTTCATTAAACTAAACAAGTATGGATAATTTAGCACCTTACTATCATGCCATAGGTAAAGAAATTGAAGTTTTTGAACAAGCTTATAAAAGCCGACTTCCTTTTTTATTAAAAGGACCAACAGGAACAGGAAAGTCACGTTTTATTGAGTATATGGCTCATACATTAAATAAAGAGTTAATTACTATTTCTTGTCATGAAGAGACATCATCAACCGATTTAATAGGTAGATATATCATTAAAGGAGCAGAAACTATTTGGTTAGATGGTCCTTTAACAACCGCTGTAAAAAAAGGTGCTATTATTTACCTTGATGAGATAGCCGAAGCACGACCAGATGTTATCGTAGCTATACATTCATTAACTGATCATAGACGCGAATTATTTATAGATAAGTTAGGGCAAACTATAAAGGCCCATGAAAATTTTGCATTAGTTGCATCCTTCAACCCAGGTTATCAGCGTGGATTTAAAGAGTTAAAACCATCTACAAGACAACGATTTGTAGCAATTTCTTTTGATTATCCTAAACCAGATGTGGAGGCTAAAATTATTGAGTCTGAAACTGGTGTTGATATTAGTTTAGCTAAGAAGCTAGTTAATATAGCAACAAAAATTAGAAACTTAACTGAGTTAGGATTAACCGAAACCGTTTCTACACGTTTATTGGTTGATGCAGCAAAACTAATACATGGTGGCTTACCTAAACGATTATCTGTTCATGTTGCTATAGTAGAACCTCTTACAGATGATATTGAAATTATAAGTGCACTAAAAGATTTATGTGATTTAATGATATAACTTATGTTCGAGTTTGAACCAGATGAGTATATTTTTACCAAATTCGCCTTCTTTTTTAAGAAAAGGAGAAAGAAGCGTGAAGCACAAATAGAGCATGCTGTTAACTTATCTGAAATTAAACCACGTTTAACCATTTTTGCAAGAGCAATTACTGGAGAACCTATTGAAATTTATGAAGCTGAAAGAGAAGGAGGTTTTAGAAATAATAACTTTTTTCTACCTAAAAGAATATTGGAATTTGATACAGTAGAGGAGAACTTATCTTTTTATTTATTTAGAGTACTTTATTTATCTATTCAAAAAAACTTAGATCTTAATTGGAAGGATGACCAAGAACATGATTTAAAAATCTCTCAACGTAAAGCTATAGAGACTTCACATATAGTTTTAAAAGAACTATTTATTCAGTTTCCCATAACCAAAACATATTACGAAAAATTTGTAGCTCATTATTCAAGTAAAAGCAAAAAAAAGATACCAGTAGATTATTCTTTTATTTATGGAAAATGGATGCGTAATAGCTCAATTGAAGACTCAAAGAAAACATTACAAAACTTTACTGATAAAGTAAAATCTAAGGAAGAACAACAATCAAAAACCATTATAAAGGCTAATGCTGTTGAAGAAGTGATTTCGGTAGAAATTGATAAAAAGCAATTAGAAGATGCTGTACTTCAGCATCAATTTGAAAAAGTTGAAACTGCTGATGAGTTTGGAGGTAATTGGCGTGATATGGATGGAGATGATGAGCTTGATGATCATTCAAATGCACTAGAAGATTTAAACATGAAATATACAGTTAGGGTTGATGATACTGCTCATTCTGTATATCAAGCCGATTTTATAGAAAACACAACCATTTCTGAAAGTGCAGAAACAGATACTAATGGTTATCATCTTAAATATGATGAGTGGGATTATTCAAAACGAAATTATAAGGAAGACTTTTGTAAAGTTTATCCTAAATCATTAGTCAAGTCAGATGTAAACTACTATAAAAAAACACTTCAAAAAAACAGCTCTACACTTATTGGTTTACGAAAAATGTTAACCACAGTAAATAATAAATATCAACAACAACGAAGGCAACCTCAGGGCGAGGAATTAGATATAGATGCTGTTACCGATTTGTTTGTAGATGTACATTCTGGACACACTCCATCAGACAAAGTATACCTTTCAAAAAGAAAGAAAGAAAAAGATTTATCTATTTTACTATTGCTAGATGTAAGCCTTTCAAGTGACGGTTATGCTGCAGGAAATAGAGTGATAGATGTTGAAAAACAAGTGTCAATTTTATTTGGTGAAATCTTAAGTGAATTCAATATTGATTTTTCTATAGACTGTTTTTATTCTAAAACTAGAAATCATTCGACTTACATAACTATTAAAGATTTTGATGAAGATTGGAACAAAGCAAAATTTAAAGTAGGTGCTATTGAACCAAGTGGTTATACTCGTATTGGAGCAGCTTTAAGACATTCTGGAGCTATGTTAGACAAGCGCGATACAAAAAATAAGTGGGTAATTTTATTATCTGATGGTAAACCTAACGATTACGATAAGTATGAAGGCAAATATGGTATTAATGATGTTAAACAAGCTTTAAGAGAGTTAAATGAAAGACAAATAAACTCTTATGCATTAGCAATTGAAGCACAAGCTAAATATTACTTACCACAAATGTTTGGTCAAAATCATTATCAAATATTAACAACTCCAGTAGAGCTTTTACAATCTCTTGTTAAACTCTACGAAAAAATTAAACATCAAAGTTAATGGTGACTCATAAAATAAATCATAAAAATATTTACTATCCACCAGGAGGCATATTAATATGGATTATCATTTTTTTAGAGCTAATTACATTTGGTATAGCATTAATAGCAATGGTTTACTATGGGAAACAATTACCAGAATTGTTTCATGATTCGAGCCAGCAATTAAATATAGTTTTTGGTACTATTAATACTTTTTTTTTAATAACAAGTGGTTATTTTATGTCACTTTCAGTACATCAAATAAAAGTTGGTAAAAGTATAGAGTCCTTAAAGTTTTTAAACCTAAGAATGTTAGGAGGTTTACTGTTTTTAGTTTTAAAAAGTATAGAGTACTACTTAAAAATTGAAGCAGGTTTTACACTTGGATATAATACTTTTTTTGATTTTTATTGGTTGCTAACCTTGTTTCATGTTATACATGTAATAGTTGGTTTAGTTATTTTACTGTTCAGTTATTCAGCTATAAAGAAAAAAGGACCAAATATCAATATTGAAGATTTTGAAGCAAGTGCTGCATTTTGGCATATGTGCGATTTAATTTGGCTATTAATATTTCCTGTTATTTACTTATTATTTTAAGTTATGAGACAATTTAAGTTGACTTATATAATATTGATTTTGTTTACAGTCGTTATAGCATTTATTTCAGATATAGCTTCGAAATCCTTACCTGAAATTATCATAATTTTTTCTGGACTAAAATTCCTTTTAGTGGCATTCTATTTTATGGAAATGAAATCGGCGCATATCCTATGGAAAGGGATTATTTTCGGTTTCATAATAATTTTCTCAATACTGGTTTTAATCCTAAAATAATATGTAAACAGCTTAAAAACTAACTAATACAAAATATATATAATGACAAAAACACATACCTTTCATATTCCTGTGATGGGAATAGGGTTTACCATTGATTCTCCCTTAAAAGTATCAAGATTTGGTATTGATTCTGTAATTTCTTTGGTCGATGATATTTTAATAGAAAAGATGCGTAAAATGTACTGCCAAAAATTAAAAATGCCTTATGATGAAATTACAGATAAGATTGAAGATTTTAGGGCAAAACGTATTACGTCTTACTTGAATTTAATGCAGACACTTTCTGAAAATAAGTTTGAAGAATTTAAGAATGCAACCATAAAAACAAAGAATGATATTAATGAGTTCTTCACTACGATTTCTGATGATGCGCCATTGAAAAAAGAGTTTTTAAAAATGACGAAAACCAAGTTTAATCTTAATGAAATTGGAGGTTGGTTGAAAGACAATTTAAAAATGGGAGCTATTGATGTAAATATCATGACCAAGGTAGATAAAGATAACTACCATAAGAATGAAAAGTTACCAACAGAGTTCAATGATGCGCATGCGGCATTAAGAGGTTTTGCTAATAGTAATGTCAATTCTTCCGTTGTACTTTCCGCAGGAATGAATCCACGTTTGTATGCATATATAGAGCAATTTAAGGACTTTTATCCTGATATAGAAGGTCGTATAAAAAAGAAAATTATTCTAAAAGTAAGCGATTATCGTTCGGCTTTGATACAAGGGAAGTTTTTAGCTAAAAAAGGAATTTGGGTTTCAGAATATAGAATAGAATCTGGATTGAATTGTGGTGGTCATGCTTTTGCTACAGATGGTTATTTACTAGGTCCAGTTTTAGAAGAGTTTAAATCTAAAAGAGCAGAGCTTCATAAAACCATTCAAGAGGTGTTGTTTCAAACATTGAAACATAAAGATTGTATAATTCCTAAAGTGGATTTGGATTTGAAAATCTCTGCACAAGGTGGTGTAGGAACCTCAGTAGAACATCAGTTTTTATTAGAGTATTATCATATAGATTCAGTAGGTTGGGGAACCCCTTTTTTATTAGTTCCAGAAGCAACAACAGTAGATAATAAGACTTTAGATCAACTTATCGAAGCTAAAGAGGATGATGTATATTTAAGTGATATTTCGCCACTTGGTGTGCCTTTTAATAATTTAAGAGGGAATACTAAAGATATAGAGAAAAAGACCTTTATAGACAAAGGGCGTCCAGGAAGCGCATGTCCAAAAAAGTTTGTTGCCCTTAACAAAGAGTTTACTGAGAAAGGAATTTGTACTGCTTCTAGACAATATCAACATCTCAAAATTAAAGCTTTGGATCAAGACAATTTATCTCAAGAAGATTATGATAAGCAATACAAAAAAATCATTGAAAAAACCTGTACTTGTGTAGGTTTAGGCACATCTGCTTTGTTAGCATATGATTTGGATACAAAAGTAGAGGGAAAAGGTGTGTCGGTTTGTCCTGGACCAAACATTGCATATTTTTCAAAGCAAATGAGTTTGAAAGAAATTACGAAAGCTATCTATGATACTACTAAAAATATCACTAGAGCTGATAGACCAAATATGTTTATAAAAGAATTACATATTTACATGGATTATTTGGAAAAAAAGATTGAGGATGCAACTACTCTAAAAACTCCAAAAGAAGTAAAATATCTCAAGACTTTTATTTCTAACTTAAATGGTGGTATAGATTATTATCTGCAATTATTCAAAACAGAATTACATAAAATAGATAATCAAACACGCATTATGATTGATTTAGAGAATTATAAACTAAAACTTAATAGTTTAAATGTTTAAAACTATAGATATTAATTTTTGGATGCTGTTCTTAAATGAGCAGCATTTTTTTTAACATAACTTTAAATAGTTGCATATGCAACTATTAGGTGTTTTACTATACTTTTGCAAAAATATTTTATCACATTCTTTTTAAGAAGGAGGGAGTTGAGCTATGAGTTTATCCATACATTTCCTTAGTTGGTATATAATATTTCTAAAACAAAGTGAAGAATTAGAATTTTGATTAACAATTATGGAGTCAAATAAAATAGATTTTGAAAATTCTTTAGGTCCTTGGATGGGAAAAACAGTTAAGATAACTGAATATCATCTTCATAAAGCATTTAAGGAACAAGGTTTGGATTTAACTAAAGAACAAATGATTGTTTTAAAAAAGTTGCATGATAAAGATGGACTTAACCAAAACGAATTAGCATTTTTAGTATTAAGGGATAAATCATCTTTAGCTCGTTTATTACGAAAAATGGAGCAGAAAGGATACATATCTAGATCACAATGTAAAGATGATAAAAGATGTAATAACGTGTTTTTAACTCAACTTGGAAAAGAAGTTTTTATAAAAACAAAACCTATCATTAAAAAGCTAATTACAACTATTGAAAAAGGCATTACAAAAGAAGAGAAAACAATAATTATAAACCTTCTAAAAAGAATACAGTCTAACCTTGGAGAGCAATCTCAAACTTTATAAATAACCATGAGAAGAATAATATCAATATTACTAGCTGTAATACTTATTGTAGGAGCAATTTTTGTTGCAAAGTATTTAATAGATAATAAGAAAAAACCAAAACAAAAATTCGAAAAAATAGTAAAAACTGTTTTTGTAGAAGAGGTAGAGAATAGGGACATACCAATTACTATTATTACTAGTGGTAATTTAACTGCTAAGCATAAAATAGAGTTATATGCTGAAGTGCAAGGAGTTTTAAAACCATCTAGTAAAGAGTTTAAAGCTGGTGTGAGTTATAGTAAAGGCGAAAACATTATTAGAATAAATAGTGATGAATTTTATGCCAATTTACAATCCCAAAAGAGTAGTTTTTATAATACAATCACTTCAATAATGCCTGATATAAGGTTAGATTATCCAAATGAGTATCAAAAATGGCAAACATATCTTGATAATTTTGATATCAATAAAGCAACTCCAAAGTTACCTGTAATAAGTTCGGATAAGGAAAAGTATTTCATTTCTGGTAGAGGTATAAATACAGCTTATTTTAATTTAAAGAATCTTGAGGTAAAACTTGGAAAATATAATTTGAGAGCACCTTATAAAGGTATTTTGACTGAGGCTTTAGTGACTCCAGGTACATTAATTAGAGCTGGTCAAAAACTTGGTGAGTTTATAGACCCTAGCGTGTATGAAATGGAAGTATCTATAAACGCAGAATTCGCAGATTTATTAAAACAAGGGAATTCTGTAGTCTTACACAATCATGAAAAAACTAAAGAATACTTAGGAAAAATAGTAAGAATTAATGGAAAGGTTGATGCCACTTCTCAAACAATAAAAGCATATATAGAAGTGTCTCATGACGATTTAAAAGAAGGTGCATACTTAGAAGCAGCGTTAACTGCTCGTGAGGAAAGCAATGCTATAGAGGTGTCTAGAAAATTATTGATTGATAATAAACAATTATATGTTGTTAGAGATAATTCTGTGCTAGAATTAATAGATATAAATCCTGTGTATTTCTCAGCAGAAACTGCAGTTATTAAAGGCTTAGAAAACGGCACAAAGATATTATCTAAGCCTACTCCTGGTGCTTATAGTGGAATGCAAGTGAAAATTTTTGAAGACAAGCAATAGCAATGAAAAAGTTACTAAATTATTTTATTAAGTTTCCTGTTGCTGTTAATGTAGTAATGTGGTCATTCATTGTTTTTGGGTATTTAGGTACAAAATCAATGTTGTCATCTTTCTTCCCATTGGTAGATTCTAAAACTATTCGTATTGATTTAGCGTATCCTGGAGCTTCACCAGCCGAAATGGAAGAAGGTATTGTTTTTAAGATAGAAGATAATCTTAAAGGAATTGTTGGAGTAGATAGAGTTACATCTGTTTCTCAAGAAAACTCTGCAAGTATTACTGTAGAAACTGTAAAAGGAAAAAACATTGATGTTGTATTAGCTGATGTAAAAAATGCAGTAGATCGTGTACCATCATTCCCTTCAGGAATGGAACCTCCAGTTATTGCTAAAGTAGAGGCAGTAAGGGAAACAATTAGATTTACCTTAAGTGGCGATAATATTCCTTTATCAACATTAAAACAATATGCTAGAGATGTTGAAAATGATTTAAGAGGATTTGAAGGCATTTCTCAAGTAACGCTTTCTGGTTTTCCTGCTGAAGAAATTGCAATATCTGTAAGAGAAAATGATTTGAGAGCTTTTAATTTAAGTTTTCAAGATGTAGCAAATGCAGTAAGTAGGTCTAATATTTTAATCACTGGAGGTAATATTAAAACTGATGAAGAAGATTATTTAATTAGAGCAAGAAACCGCTCTTATTATGGTGATGAGCTGTTTAATATTATTGTTAGAGCTGAAGCAAATGGTAATATAATACGATTAAAAGATGTCGCTGATGTAAAAGACACTTGGTCTGAAACACCAGATAGAATATTTTTTAATGGTAAAAAGGCTATTAATATTTCGGTAAGTAATACTAATAGTGAGGATTTAATTGCTTCGGCTGAAGATGTAAAAGAGTACATTGATAAATTTAACCAACAGCATGATAATGTTGAATTAAATGTTGCAAGTGATTCTTCTATCACATTAACCCAACGTACAGAGTTATTAGTTGAAAATGCTGCAGTAGGTGTTTTATTAGTATTATTGTTTTTAGCTATTTTCTTAAATGCAAGATTAGCATTATGGGTAGCTGTAGGTATTCCAATTTCTTTCTTCGGAATGTTCATTTTTGCTGCTCAATTAGGAGTAACAATTAATGTATTATCATTATTTGGAATGATTATCGTTATAGGGATTCTTGTAGATGATGGTATTGTAATTGGAGAAAATATTTACCATCATTATGAAAAGGGAAAATCACCAATTAGAGCAGCTGTTGATGGAACTTTAGAGGTATTGCCACCTGTAGTTTCTGCGTTACTTACAACTATGATAGCTTTTTCAACTTTCTTCTTTTTAGATGGAAGAATTGGAGAGTATTTTGGTGAAGTTGCTACTGTAGTAATTATAACATTATTAGTTTCAATGGTTGAGGCTTTAATAATATTACCTGCACACGTTGCACATTCTAAAGCATTACAAAGGGAAGGAAGAAAATTTAATCGTGTTGATTTATTCTTTAGAAACTTAAATAAACAATCAGATAGATTTTTATCTAAAGTAAGAGATACATTTTATGTACCTTATTTACGATTCTTTTTAAAGCACAAATTATTAGGTTTTGCAATCCCTTTAGCATTATTAATTTTTAGTATTGGAGCTATTGGTGGAGGTATTGTAAATACATCATTCTTTCCTAGAATTGCTAGTGATAGAGTTACTATTAATTTAAAAATGCCACAAGGCACTAACGAAGCAATTACTGATTCTATCATTTCTAGTATTGAAGAAAAAGTATGGTTGGTTAATGAAGAATATGATGTAGCAGATTTTAATAATGAACCTGTGGTGCAAAATGTAATAAGACGTATTGGCCCAGGAACATCTAATGCTACTCTAACAGTTAATTTATTACCTGGTGAATTAAGAGGAGAGTTATCCTCACTGGAAGTCACGAATAAAATTAGAGAGAAATCCGGGAAAATTTATGGCGTAGAAAGTCTAACCTTTGGGTCTGGAGGTAATTTTGGTGGTAGTCCAGTTGCTGTATCATTGTTAAGTAACAACATAGATGAATTAAAATCAGCAAAGAAAGAATTAAAAGAAGTACTAAATACTAATTCTGTTTTAAAGGATGTATCAGATAATGATCCAGCAGGAATAAAAGAAGTACAAATACAACTAAAGGATAAAGCTTATATTTTAGGATTGAATTTACAATCCATAATGTCGCAAGTGCGTTCAGGTTTCTTTGGTTATCAAGCTCAACGTTTTCAACGAGGACAAGATGAAATAAAAGTTTGGGTAAGATATCAAAAAGAAGATCGTTCGTCAATTAAAAATCTAGACGATATGTGGATAAACACTCCTTCAGGAAGTAAAGTGCCATTTTCTGAAATTGCTACGTATCAAATAGAAAGAGGAGACGTTGCAATTAATCACTTAGAAGGTAAGCGAGAAATACAAGTTACTGCTGATATGAAATCGGCTGATGATAGTGCTTCTGATGTTTTAGATGATATTAAAGCTAATATAATGCCTCAAATTATATCTAAGTATCCAACAGTAACTGCAGAGTATGAAGGTCAAAATAGGGAAGCTAATAAAACAATGGATTCGGCTAAAAGTGTAGGTCTCATTATTCTAATATTAATATATGTAGTTATAGCATTCACTTTTAGAACATATAGTCAACCATTATTGTTAATGCTAATGATTCCATTTAGTTTAATTGGTGTGGTTTGGGGACACTTTTTTCATGGTTTTCCAATTAACATTTTATCGTGGTTAGGTATCATTGCTTTAATAGGCATTATGGTTAATGATGGTTTAGTTTTAATAGGGAAGTTCAATACTTATTTAAGAGAAGGTATGAAATATGATGAGGCTTTAGTACAAGCAGGAAAATCGCGTTTTAGAGCTATCTTTTTAACCTCGTTAACAACTATAGCTGGACTAGCACCTCTATTGTTAGAAGGAAGTAGACAAGCCCAATTTTTAAAACCAATGGCTGTTTCTATTTCTTATGGAATAGGAATCGCTACTGTATTAACATTAGTTATGCTGCCTTTAATGTTATCAGTTTCTAACTCAATAAAAGTATTTTTTAAATGGATACTAAAAGGCGGAAATATTACAAAAGAAGAAGTAGAACGTGCAATTATTGAATCTAATTATGAAGATAATGAGCTACATTAAAAAAATAACTATAGTCTTAGTAATAGCAAATATCACATTTGTTAATGCTCAAAAAATATTGACTAAAGAGGAAGCTATACAACAAGCTTTAGAGCATAATTATGGCATTAAAATAGCAAAAAACAATGTTGAGGTTGCTAAAAATAATGCTAGTGTTCTTAATACAAATCATTTGCCGACTGTTAGTACAAGTGCAGGTGCCAATTATAATAATAGTAATCAAGATATTGTACGTCAAGATGGTTCAGCTACTAGTGAAACTGGTGCAGAGACAAAAAGTTATAACGCATCTGTAAATCTAAACTATACTATTTTTGATGGATTAGGAAGAAAGTACAATTACAAGCAGTTAAAGGAAACAAAAAACTTGACCGAATTACAGGCTAGAGAAACTATTGAAAACACTTATTTAGAGATTTTCGATTTTTATTTTCAAGTAGCACAATTATCTGAAAATACCGAAAACTTAAAAAGTGCATTGCAAATTTCAAAGTCAAGGTTAGAACGCGCAAAATATCAGTACGAATATGGTCAGAATACGAAATTAGAAGTTTTAAACGCTGAGGTAGATGTTAATAATGATAGTATAAACTATATAAATGCTAAACAACAATTTGTGAATGCTAAGCGTAATTTAAATATAGTTTTAGGTGTTAGTCAAGGTGTAAACTATGAGGTTGAAACAGATGTAGTTTTTAGTAAGTTATTGAATCTTGAAGCTTTATTAAATAAAGCTAAAGCTAATAATGTGGTACTAATGCAAAATGATAAAAATATCACTATTAGTAAGTACAGTATAAAAGCAAATAAAGCAGGATTTTTACCTAAATTAGGATTAACAACGTCTTATGGATGGAATAAAAGTATCAATCCTTCTACTTCATTTTTAGCCGAATCTTCGACTACTGGTTTAAATGCTGGCTTAAACTTAACATGGAATATTTTTGATGGAGGCTCTACAAAAACTAGAGTTGCAAATGCAAAGATTCAACTTGAGAATCAAGAAATTTTAAAAGAACAACAAGTAAATATTATTGAAAATACACTAACCAATACTTGGGAAGATTATAATAACAAGTTGTTCATATATAATGCGCAACAACAAAATTTGGATACTGCTCAAAACAATTTTGATAGAACCAATGAAAAGTATAAGCTAGGACAAGTATCTTCTATAGAGTTTAGACAATCACAAATTAACCTGTTAAATGCTCAAAATGAATTGAATGTAGCTAAGTATAATGCTAAGTTTAAAGAGCTAGAGTTGTTACAATTAAGTGGTGAAATATTAAATATTGGTTTTTAATTTTTAACAAGATCTAGATTATAAAAGCCGCCACAATTTTGAGTTCGTCTTTTTGAAAATTGAGTAATTAAATATGCAGACGTAATTAAGTTTCTCAGTTCACAAAGTTCTACAGATAAAATAGAATGATCATACAAACGTTTATGATCCTCATAGAGGACTTGTAAGCGTTTTTCTGCTCTTAATAAGCGCTCATTAGAACGTACAATCCCAACATAATTGGTCATGATTGTTTTAACTTCAGTTCTATCGTGAGTAATCAATATGTTTTCCATATTCTTAACCATACCATTGTCATTCCAAATTGGAATATGAGATGGAATGTCTATATGATGTAAGGTTTTAGAAATACTTTTAAACGCATTATGCGCATATACAATACCTTCTAGAAGTGAGTTAGAGGCTAATCGATTAGCACCATGTAATCCAGTTCTAGTCACTTCTCCACAGGCATACAAATGTTTGATTGATGTTTTTCCTTCCATATCAACATTAACACCACCACAGATGTAATGTGAAGCAGGTACTACTGGAATGAAATCAGTTTGTACATCTATTCCAATGGAAGCACATTTACTAGTGATATTAGGAAAGTGTGCTTTGAATTTTTCAAAATCTAAATGTGTACAATCTAAATATACATGTGAAGCACCACTTTTCTTTAATTCATTATCAATAGCTCTAGCCACAATATCTCTCGATGCTAACTCTTCACGCTCATCATAGTTATGCATGAACAAGTCGCCATCAATAGTTCGCAATTTTGCGCCAAATCCTCTAACGGCTTCAGAGATTAAAAAAGCTGGATATTCACCAGGATTGTATAAAGCTGTTGGATGAAATTGAATAAACTCTACATCAGAGATTTCAGCTTTAGCTCTATAAGCAATGCCTAAACCGTCTCCAGTAGCAACCTTTGGATTTGTGGTAGTCTCATAAACTTGACCACTACCTCCAGAGGCTAGTAATGTATATTTACTAACAAAGGTTCTTACAGTATCTCTTTTTATATCTAAAGCGTATGCACCAAAACAAGAAATGTTACCATGACGCTTCGTGGTTTTCTTTTCAACTTGATGTTCTGTAATGAGGTCAATGGCATAATGATACTCGTGGATTGTAATATTTGGTAAATGATGTACTTGTTGAATTAAAGCACGTTCAATTTCGGCACCTGTAACATCTGTATGATGTAGTATTCTATGTTGAGAATGACCGCCTTCACGTCCTAAGTCAAAATCTCCAGTTTCAGTTTTGTCAAAATTTGCGCCCCAATCAATTAATTCTTGGAGTCGTTCAGGTGCTTCATTAACAACCATTTTTACAACAGCTTCATCACATTGACCATCTCCTGCAATGAGTGTATCATTGATATGTTGTTCAAAACTATCTAAAGTTTTATTATAAACCGCAGCAATACCACCTTGAGCATACTTGGTATTAGATTCACTTAATTCACTTTTGGTAATGATAGCGATTTTAGATTCTGGAAAACTAGTAGCCATTTTAATGGCAAAAGACAGACCAGACACGCCAGAACCAATGACTAAAAAATCTGTTTCGATTTTAGTTTTTTCAGCATTCATCAGACCTTTATTAAGATAATTCTAGCATGCGCTGAATAGGAATAATCGCTTTTTTACTTAATTCAGCATCTACTTCTATATTTGGAAGCTCATGTTTTAAGCACAAATACAATTTTTTTAAGGTATTCATTTTCATAAAAGCACATTCACTACAAGCACAAGTATTGTCTTCTTTTGCTGGCGCAGCAATTATTTCTTTATCTGGATTGTCTTGCATCATTTGAAACAGAATACCAACTTCTGTAGCAACAATGAATTTTTTCTTTTTGCTTTGTTTGACGTGGTTTAGCAATCCAGCTGTAGAACCTATATATTTTGCAGCCTTAAGCATATGTGCTTCAGATTCTGGATGTGCGATTAATTCAGCATCTGGATGCTTTTGAACTAATTCAATCAATTTTTCCATAGAGAAGGCTTCATGTACGATACATGCACCATCCCAAAGTAGCATATCTCTTCCTGTTTCTTTGTTAAGATAAGCACCTAGATTTCTATCTGGAGCAAAGATGATAGGTTGATTTTCAGGAAAAGAATCAATAATTTTTCTAGCATTTGATGAGGTACAAACAATATCACTCAAAGCTTTAATGTCTGCCGAACAGTTGATATAAGTTACGACCTTATGATTGGGATGCTGTTTTTTAAATTCAGAAAATGCTTCAGGAGGACAAGAATCCGCTAATGAGCAACCTGCTTTAAGATCTGGCAAAATAACTTTCTTATCAGGATTTAGAATCTTAGCGGTTTCAGCCATGAAGTGTACACCTGCAAAAATGATCATATCAGCATCAGTTTTTGCAGCTTGTTGCGCTAAAGCTAAACTATCACCAACAAAATCCGCTATTTTTTGTATCTCATCAATTTGATAATAATGCGCTAATAAAATGGCATTCTTCTCTTTTTTTAGCCGTTTGATTTCGGCTATATAATCAATATTTGAGGTGTCTATATCTAAAAAACCATTGGTTTCAAGTTGTGCTTTTGCAGTTTCCAAAGTAGTCATACATCATCCTATTTAATTGCGCTGCAAAAATTGCCTTTTTTAAAGCTGTAAACTATGATATTTATCAGCTTATAGTCTACTATAAAAATGTGGATAACAATGTAACATAAGTTACAAGTAATTGTGTCTTATGTTACTGACTAGCACAGGTTCTCATGTTAATTTTGCTTCAAAAGAAATTAACTCATGAAACAATTGTTTTATATAGCTTTAGTAATGTTTTCAATAAGTTCAGTCTTTTCGCAAGAGAAGCTCATGACTTTAGAAGATGTTGTTGAAGCAGTCAATACAAATAACGCTAATATCAAGATGTCTGAACAAGATGTATTGATGGCTAAAGGTGATTATAGGCAAACTAATAGCATTTTCTTGCCACAAATCTCGGTATCACATACAGCGATGGCAACTACAAATCCCATGATGTCTTTTGGTTCTAAATTGAATCAGGAAATTCTAACTGCAAATGATTTTAATCCAGATTTGCTTAATGATCCTTCACAGATTGAAGATTATGCCACTCGAGTTGAGGTGAAGCAACCTTTGATTAATGTGGATGGTGTATTTCAACGTAAAGCCGCAAAAGCAAAGTTGAATGCTATGTCTTTACAGTCCGAAAGAACTAAAGATCACATTAACCTTGAAGTAAAGAAAGCCTATATGCAATTGCAATTGGCTTATAAAACGGTTGAGGTATTAGAAAAGGCTAAGGCAGCAGCTGAAGAGAATAAGCGATTAGCAGATAATAGTTTTAAGCAAGGTTACTTACAACGTGCAGATGTGTTAGCTGTAGAAGTGAGAGTAACTGAGATTAATAATCAATTACAATATGCCAAAAGTAATATTCAGAATACATCGAACTATTTGTCAGTGTTAATGAATGACACATCTTATACGATTATTAAACCAGCAGATGAATTAGAAGTAAAAACTATGGAATCTGAATCTATGAATTTATCAGAGTCACGTTCAGATATTCAAGCAATGCAAGAGGTGTCTGAAGCTTATAAACAAATGTATAAAGCAGATAAGTCGACATTCTTACCAAACCTAAATGCTTTTGGAACATACGAATTACACGATGATGAAATCTTCCAAGGACAAGCTAATGGTTACTTATTTGGTGCACAATTAAGTTGGAACATTTTTGAAGGATCAAAACGCTTTGGAAAAACACAAAAAAGTAAAGCAGAATACGAAAAATCTAAACTGAATTTAGAACAATATAAAGCACAAAGTCAGGTAGAGCTAAATAGTGTTTACAGAATGCTCCAAGATGCTAAGAATAACTTGGTGTTAACAAACTTAGCCTTGGAGCAATCTAAAGAATCGTTGCGTATTAGAACCAATAGATTTAAAGAAGGACTAGAAAAAACATCAGACTTGCTAATGGCAGAAACGCAATATGCTCAGAAACAATTAGAGTATTTCAATACGGTGTTTCAACATAATTATGCTTTAGAATATTTAAACTTTTTAACTAAAAACTAAGATTCTTCGACAAGCTCAGAATGACATTAAATGTCTGGTCGAGCGCAGTCGAGACCTAAAAAATAAAACCAATACAATGAAATCGATAAAATTAATTTTAACCATAAGTACTGTGTTTGCTTTGCTACTATCAAGTTGTGGCGAAAAGAAAACAGAAGTACAGCAAGACAATTCGCCAGCAATTGCAGTAAAAGTAAGTGCTGTATCAGCTGATACAAATCATCCATTTTTAGCTGTAAGCGGAAAAGTGCAAACTGTAAATAGTTCTAATCTTAGTACACGAATGATGGGTTACGTGAACAAGATTCATGTAAAAGTAGGTGATAAGGTAAAGAAAGGGCAATTACTGTTAAGTGTAAACAATGCCGATTTATCTGCAAAATTAGCGCAAGTCAATGCAAGTATTACTGAAGCACAAGCTGCTTATAATAATGCTGAAAAGGATTATAACCGTTTCAAAAACTTATTTAATGATAATAGTGCGTCCCAAAAGGAATTGGATGATATGACAGCACATTATAATATGGCTAAAGCGAGATTGGAAGCTGCAAATCAAATGAAGAATGAGGTGCAGGCGCAATTTAGTTATGTAAATATCAGAGCGCCTTTTAGTGGAGTTGTAAGTAACAAGTTTATCAATGAAGGTGACATGGCAAATCCAGGAATGCCATTGTTGGAAGTAGAAACTCCAGGAGAATTTCAAGTTATGGCCATGGTTCCAGAATCTGAAATCTCTCAAATTAAGAACAATACAGAAGTTAATGTACAAATTAAGGCGTTAAACACTGCTGTAAAAGGTAAAGTGACTGAAGTAAGTACTTCTGCAAAAAACACAGGCGGACAATATTTAGTAAAAGTGGTTTTAGACAAATCTGATGCTAAATTACTATCAGGAATGTTTGCTACTGTTCAATTTCCTGTTGAGAAAACAAAAGCAAATGATAAGGTTTTAATTCCAGTTGCTTCTTTAGTTACTAAAGGCGAATTATCTGGAATTTATACAGTAAGTCAAACCAACACAGCCTTATTGCGTTGGTTACGACTAGGAAGAACGTATGGAGATAATGTAGAAGTGTTATCAGGTTTATCAGCAGATGAAAGTTATATCATCTCATCTGAAGGAAAATTATTTAATGGTGCAAAAGTAACAATCCAATAGCAAAATTATGAAAGAAGGATTAGCAGGAAAAATTGCCAAAGGCTTTATAGGTTCTAAGCTTACTGTACTTTTAATGGTTGTATTCATGGTCATTGGAGTATATGCTTCGTTCTTAATTCCTAGAGAGGAAGAACCTCAAATTGATGTTCCTATGGCAGACATTTTTGTTGGATATCCAGGAGCGAGTCCAACAGAGGTTGAGAGTAGAGTAATCAAGCCTTTAGAGAAGTTACTATCTAACATTAAAGGAGTAGAATATGTGTATTCTACTTCTATGAAAGAACAAGGAATGGTTATCGTTCAGTTTTATGTTGGAGAAGATATTGAGCGTTCGTTTGTAAAGTTATACAACGAAATCAATCGTCATATGGATATTATGCCACAAGGTGTAACAATGCCTTTGGTAAAAACACGTGCCATTGACGATGTACCAATGCTTGGATTGACGTTGTGGAGTGAGAATTATGATGATTTTCAGTTAAAGCAAATAGCAAATGAACTGAATAATGAGATTGAAAAAATTAACGATGTATCGATTACTCAGAAAATTGGAGGAAGAAATCGTCAGTTGAGAGTGGTTTTAGATAAAGATAAATTAGCTGTAAGTGGCTTAGATTTCTTATCTGTTGCTGAAATGATAAAAGCCAATAACCAACAATTAAGTGCTGGAAGTTTTGATAGTAGCGACACAGAGTTTTTAGTTAATACAGGACGTTTTTTAGAAACGATTGAAGATGTAGAAAGCTTAGTTGTTGGAGTTCAGCAAAATCAGCCTATTTACCTAAAGCAAGTAGCTACAATTCATAATGGTCCTGAGTTACCAAAAAGCTATGTATCTCTAGGTTTTGGACAAGCGAGCCCAAAATCCACAGAATATAAATCGGAATATCCAGCAGTAACGATTTCAGTAGCTAAGCGAAAAGGTGCTGATGCGATGAAAATTTCGGATGTAATCTTAGATAAAGTTGAGCATCTTAAAAGAACATTGATTCCATATGATGTACACGTTGAAGTAACTCGTAATTATGGAGAAACAGCATCACAAAAAGTATCGGAATTATTAATGCATCTTATTGGAGCGATCATTGCGGTAACTTTTGTGGTAATGCTAGCCATGGGTTGGAGAGGAGGCTTGGTTGTGTTTTTATCAGTTCCAATTACGTTTGCGTTGACGCTATTAAGTTACTACATGCTCGATTATACCTTAAACCGAATTACATTATTCGCATTGGTATTTGTAACAGGAATTGTGGTAGATGATTCCATCATTATTGCCGAAAATATGCATCGTCATTTTAAGATGAAACGATTGCCATTTAAGGATGCAGCTTTATATGCAATTAACGAAGTTGGGAATCCAACTATTTTAGCAACATTTACAGTAATTGCTTCTGTATTACCAATGGCATTTGTATCTGGTTTAATGGGGCCATATATGAGTCCAATGCCAATTGGAGCGTCTATAGCTATGTTATTGTCTTTGTTTGTAGCCTTGACTATTACGCCTTATTTAGGTGTAATTTTTTTAAGAGAAAAAGACAAGAAAAAGAAAGGTGAAGAAGAAGAAAAAGAAAACAAGGTAGAACACACTTTAATCTATCGATTATACGAAAAGTTTGAACGTCCATTAATTGAAAACAAAACGAAACGTTGGGCATTTTTAGGAGTGACTATTGTATTATTATTAGGTTCGTTATCTATGTTCTTCACCAATTCTGTAGTCGTGAAAATGTTACCATTTGATAATAAGAACGAATTCCAAGTGGTTATCGATATGCCTGAAGGTACAACACTAGAAAGAACAGCAGTTGTTACCCAGGAAATTGCACAATACTTATCTACACGACCAGAAGTAGTGAACTACCAAAGTTATGTTGGCGCATCAGCTCCAATTACATTTAACGGATTGGTAAGACATTACGATTTACGTGGAGGAAGTAATATGTCTGATATTCAAGTGAATTTAACTGATAAGCACGATAGGTCAGCACAAAGTCATGACATCGCTAAGTTGTTACGTCCAGATATACAAAAGATAGCATCCAAATTTGGAGCTAATGTAAAGATAGTTGAGGTACCACCAGGACCTCCAGTCTTATCAACCATTGTAGCTGAGGTATATGGTCCAGATTATGACAAGCAGATTGAAGTTGCTAATGAAGTTCAGAATATTTTAAAGAACACTCAAGATGTGGTTGATATCGATTGGATGGTTGAGGATGACCAAATAGAATATGATTTTGTTATTGATAAAGAAAAAGCCATGTTATATGGCGTTGCACCACAACAAATTGTGTATGCGATGAATATGGCTTTAGGAGATAGTGCAATATCTACATTATATGACGAAGATGCTTCAGAGCAAGTAGGCATTGTATTGGCTTTAGATGAAAAAGAAAAATCAACATTGAGTGATATTTCTCAAATGCAAGTAAAATCTAGTAGAGGTAATATGGTAAGTATTGGTGATTTAACTGAAATTAAAGAACAGGTTAGAGCCAAAAGTATTTATCGTAAAAACCAAAAACGTGTGGTATATGTGATGGCAGATATGGCTGGAGAGCTTGAAAGTCCAGCATATGCAATTCTTGGAATGGCAGATAAGTTGAGCGAAATTCCATTACCTGAAGGTTATAAGATGGATGAATTGTACATCAAACAACCAGATCATGAGGATGATTATACAGTAAAATGGGATGGTGAATGGCAAATTACCTTAGAAGTCTTTAGAGACTTAGGAATGGCATTTTTAGGAGTAATTGTAATAATCTATATGCTGATTGTTGGTTGGTTTCAAAACTTCAAAGCACCAATTGTAATGATGGTGGCAATTCCATTATCAATGGTAGGAATTGTATTGGGTCACTGGATGCTAGGCGCATTTTTTACTGCAACATCATTTATTGGAATGATTGCTTTAGCAGGAATTATGGTAAGAAACTCAGTATTACTCATTGACTTTGTCAATCTAAGATTAGAAGAAGGCGCACCATTAAAACAAGCCGTAATTGAAGCTGGAGCAGTAAGAACAACACCAATATTGCTAACTGCAGGTACAGTTGTTATTGGAGCATTTGTAATTCTATTTGATCCAATTTTCCAAGGATTAGCCATTTCCTTAATGGGAGGAACCATTACTGCAACGATATTAACATTATTGGTTGTGCCATTAGTGTATTATTTAATAGAAAGAAAAAATCATAAATAAATGTCTGTTCGAGCGCAGTCGAGAACTATTGACCACAAAATTCTTAATGAGGTCTCGACTGCGCTCGACCTGACGCAAAAAATTAAAATAAATAAATCATGAGAGATCGATTAATGAAAATAATTCCAGGAATCTTTATAGTAACATCAGTATTGCTAGGAATGTACGTTAATGAAAATTGGTATTGGTTTACGGTTTTTGTTGGTGCTAATTTATTTCAATCAGGAATTACAAATTGGTGTTTGCTTGAGCGTATACTATACAAAGCTGGTGTAAAAAACGAAGGAGAAGGTTGTAGGGTTAAATAATGAAGCGTCTTAGCGAGGAGTTTACGACGTGGCTATCTGTTTATTTGTGAATAAAGAAGAAAATTGGATGTTTTTATTTATGAGATTGCTTCGTTATACTCGCAATGACTAATAACAAAAAATAGTAATGAAATTTTTGTAACATTTTGATTTAGATAGCGTCAAATAGGTAATCAATCAAAAAAATCATCATGAGACAAGAAAGCCATTACGTATTAAGAGAAGATAGACAGTTAATTGTCTTGACGCATTTAAGTCAGTTAATCACATTAGCCATAGGATTTGGAAGTTTATTATTACCATTAATCCTTTGGGTTGTAAATAAAGATAGAGTGCATTTAATGGATGCACATGGAAAACGCATTGTCAATTTCCAATTGAGTATATTAATTTACTCTATTATTTGTGTGCCTTTAGTATTCATTGGTATTGGAATTTTAGGATTTATTGCCTTAGGTATTATTTCTGTATTATTTCCAATTATTAATGCAATTAAAGCGAGTAATGGTGAGATACCAACGTATCCATTATCTATTGAGTTTTTAAAGTAATGTATACGATAATATATATTATCTCTTAGTTTTATTAGTTAGTTTAGTTTATTAGAAAGAGATGGTAAAAAACGCACCAATATTGGTGCGTTTTTTTATGTTTAGAAAAAAAAATACTAAATCCAGAAAAAAAGATTATTAGCTATAAATCTATGTCTTATGTTTGCTATTCAATACTTATGCAAAGGATTTTTAAGCATTTAATTATTATTACTTTCTCATTGATTTCTATGGTTATCAATGGGCAAAACCCTGTACAGAATAATTTATTGCATACATCAAACCTTCCTGATACTGAGTTTTATGATATCATAGAAGATGATAAGCATAATATACTGTTAGCTGCAGACAAAGGTTTGTTTGTATATAATGGGTATGACTATAAAAAATACACACATACCAAACAGAAAGGAAGTTCTGTATTTGGGTTACAAAAAGATAATAAAGGTAGGGTTTGGTGTAATAATTTGTATGGTCAATTATTTTATGTTGAGCATGAGAAATTAGAATTATTTTTAGATGTTAACGACATCACTAATGGTCAGTTTTCGTATTTCAAAGTATTTGAGGATTCTATTTTAGTTTTTTCTAATTCTGGTATTTATGAAATCATTATCAAAAGTAAAGACATACGACAATTCTCAAAACAAAGCATAGTTTCAACATTAATAAACAAGAACTCAAGTTACTTTTATTCGCAATCAAAGGCGTTTTCAATTCAAGTTTTTAAGGATAAAAAAGAGAAGAATGTAACGTTTTTAAATATTAATAATATAGAATCTTCTGGTTTTTTTGAAATAGATTCTAGTAGAATTCTTTTTAAGTATAAAGAGAATCTTAAAAATCATTTTTATAGCATTAATGCTAATGACGATGCGTTTCTAAAAATTCCAACACCACAATTAATTCAACATTTAGAAATATATAATATCATCTCTATTGATGGTAAATTATGGTTTTGTACTACTAAAGGTGTTTATGTTTATGAATTTATAGAAGGAAATTTACTGTATATAGACACTTATTTTAAAGAGGAATCTGTAACAGATATTCATAAAGATTTCAATGCTAATTATTGGTTTTTAACTATTGATAATGGTGTATTTGTGGTGCCTAATTTATATTTTGAAAAGGTTAAAATAGAACAAAACTTTAGCAAGCTTTCCTCTGTTTGTAAATTAGAACAAAACAATTTTGTAATAGGAACAAAAAACGGTCAACTTTTGTTTTACAAGGGGAACATCATAGAAAATGTTTACAAACTTCCAACGTCATTAACTATAAACTCACTCTCTTATGACGCTTATAATGAGCATTTAATTATTAGTAGTAATAATTCAAAATCTTTTGTATTAGACTTAAATACAAATCAATTGAAAGATTTAGGAAATCAATACTCAGTAGCTAAAAGTATACAGGTAATTAATTCGAAAACAGTCTTTTATGGAAATTATAAGGAAGCAAAAGTTTACACTAATAATACTGTAGAATTGTTGCGTTCCAAACGTGTGATAACCTCAAAATATTTAGGAAATAATAAACTTTTGGTTGCATTTATAGATGGTCTTTATTTATATGATCTAGAACAAAATAGTGTTGAAGAAATAAAGGATGGAGACGTTTCTTTGATGATTAGTAGTATTACAAAAACTGAAGACAAAACATGGTTGTTATCACAAGATGCTACGTTATGGTCTTTGGAAAATAATAGGCTAAAAATAGAAAAGGAATTTGACGCTGTTGAAATTCAAAATATAACATCAGATGACGAATATTTGTGGATTTTTCATAAAGATGGATTGGTAAAGCACAATTCGGAAAAGCGTACGATCTCTAAATTGAGTTATCAAGATGGATTTGAACTCAATCCACAGCACATTGTAGTGTTAAAAGATGATTTGATTTTAACTTCACCAACGCATTTTTATAGACTGCCAAAACAAGGTTCTAAATTATTTAAAAACATTACTACTGCTGATGTTGAACTACAATCATTAAGCGTAAATGATAAGGACACAATTTTGAAAGATGGTTATCAATTAGATTATAATCAAAATAAAATTAGAATTGATTTTGTGTCTAATGGTTATTTGTCAAACAAGCAGATGCATTATAGATATAAGTTAAAACCTCTAGATCAAACCTGGCAAAATGTGAGTAGAGGTAATAATTTTATGGAGTTTAAAGAACTTCAAAGTGGTACATATACTTTTGAAGTAGAAGCAAAGCATAGTTCTGCTTCGCAATATTCAAAAGGCGCATCATTGGCATTTAGTATTCAATCTCCTTTTTGGGAAACATGGTGGTTTTATACATTGATACTTGCATTTATTGTATTACTTCTGTTTTTAATTTTCAAATGGAGACTACAAATCAAAGAGAAGAAAAGAGAAGAGGAGATCAATAAAATTTTACTCGAAAAGAAAATGGCGAGTTTAAAATTAGAGAACTTCCGATCTCAAATGAATCCACATTTTATTTTCAATGCTTTAAATTCTATACAAGATTATATCATTTCAAATGAGAAAGAACTAGCAAGTACCTATTTGGTTAAATTCAGTCGATTAATACGTATATATTTAGAGTATAGTCAGCAGAACGAAATTACACTTCAGCAAGAAATAAAAGCACTAGAATTATATTTAGAGCTTGAAAAAGTACGATTTGAAGATGAGCTAGATTATAAAATAAGTGTAGAAAATAACCTAAATGTAAATGCTATAAAAGTACCATCCTTATTCATTCAGCCTTATATTGAAAATGCTCTGAAACATGGTTTGTTACATGAAAAAGGCGAACGCAAATTGCAGATCATTGCAACAAAAGATGAAGATAAATTAAAAGTTGTAATTGAAGATAATGGTATTGGACGACTACAAGCAAAAACCATTTCTGAACATAAACGTATGCATAAACCTTTTGCCACTAAAGCTAATGCAGAACGTATACATATTTATAAAACGAAATTAAAAAAAGATATAAATGTTATAATTGAAGACCTTGAGGAACAAGGAACAGCTTCAGGAACTCGAGTAAACATTTACATTCCCATAAAATTTTAAGCAAATGAAGGCAATTATTATAGATGACGAAAAACGTGCTAGACATTTATTGCTAGAACTTCTAAAGACCTATTGTCCTCAGATTGATGAGTCAATAGAAGCATCTGATTTAATTTCTGGAGTAGAATTAATTAAAAACGAAAAACCACAATTGGTGTTTTTGGATATAGAAATGCCCAATCAGTCTGGTTTAGACATACTAGAGTATTTTCCTGAGCAAATAGATTTTAAGATCATTTTTGTGACCGCTTATAATCAATATGCAATTGAGGCTTTTAAGCTTTCGGCAGTAGATTATCTCCTAAAACCTGTAGATGTAAAAGAATTAAAAACGGCAGTTTTAAAAGCTGAAGAAGCCATAAAAGCAAGTGATTTGAGTGGTCAATTAAACAAGTTGCGCCATTCGTTAAAGCAATTATCTATGGATAAAATTGCATTAGAAATTCCCAAAGGCATCTTATTTACATCCCATGATGATATCATCTATTTTGAAGCTGATGGTATGTACACGAATGTGCAGCTCAAAGATGGCAAACAAAAAACGATTTGTAAGCCTTTAAAGCATTTTGTGGAGCAATTAGAAAATAACGCTATGTTTTTTAAATGTCATAGATCGTATTTTATTAATCTAAAGTATGTAGAAGAATTAGTAAAGGATGATGGTGATTATTTAATGATGCATAACAAAAAGAAAATACCAATATCTAAATCTAAAAAAGAACAATTTTTGGAGATCGTTAGAGAAACCTTTTTATAAAATGCGAGCTTAAGAAAAAAAATAAGAGTTTTCAGAAAAAGTTAAACGGTTTATAGTCAATAAGATTATTTTTTTGGGTTGGAAAATTAATAACAACTCATTATGAAAAACAATATCTTATTACTATTTGTGGCGTTGAGTTTCAATTTTACTCAAGCACAGTTAGGTAAAATTTTAAAAAATAAAGCCAAAACAAATGTTGAAAAAGCAATTGGCAAAAAAGAAAATAACCCTAAAAATTCACAAAAAATGAATACTTCCAAAAAAAACGATCACTCAGAGGATGAACTGTTATACTTATCATATCCTTTTGCTATGCAGTCTGGTATGAGCTTAGTAGGTGTAGATCGTGTAAAGCTACGTCGCCAAATGACAGATATGGGTGATAATATAGACCTTTTACCTTCACATGATCCTGAGTATGCATGGCTTCGATTTTTAACCACACCAGAGCTAGAACTCATGTCACCAGAAGGCTATATTGGTTATGAGTTGGTATCAGGTTCATTTACCACAAAGGTTGGTTCTGATCGTTCACAAACTTTAGAATTAGGTACTGGGCAACCTATTTTAGTAAGAGGTATGTTTATTGCTGAGGATTTATTTATAGTGTATGCAGGCTCTCATGAAGGAGGTCATGCGTTTAATGTGCCGTCTTACATGAACCAAAATGATATTACAGTTTTAAATATAGTAGGTAAAGCCGACCAGCAATTGCATCTAGATTGGTTAGAAAAAGCGTTACCTATTGTAAGACAATTTGAAGCTACTTTAGAAGACAATTATAAACAAGCCCAAAAAGCAACCATGGCAAGTATAAAAATGCCCAAACCAGGAGCATTTAATAATGATACAGCGTTGAAGAATTTTGCTAAAACTAAAGTAGAAGAAACTATAGCAAAAGATGGTGCAAAATTATTAAAGCTTAATATAGAATCTAACGATTGGAACATTGTAAAAAACAAATACACAGGCCACATTATGTATCGTTGGATAAAAGGTGCTTTTACCGAGAAAAATAAAAACAACGACTGTTACTTGCAAGGATTTTTAATAAAACAACAGTATAATGGAAGTGGTTATAGTAGTTCTGAGTTTGGCGGTATTATTCATGGACAAATGCCGTATGGACAACAAATGAATTGCCAATAATTTACTTCAGAAAAAAATCAACTACATTCAGAAAAAACCAAATCAAAAACAGCCGAAACGGCTGTTTTTTTGTATTCAAAATTAAACTCATATCTCAATAACAATGAAAAAAATATTACTCTTATTTTATGTCTTAATGGGAATTACATGCTGCACAATAACTGCGCAAAATGTAAACATTCCCGATATTAACTTCAAAAACTATTTGTTAGCAGATGCAGCAATTAACACCAATTCAGATTCTGAAATTTCTGTTGCAGAAGCGCAAGCCTTTACTGGCGAATTATTAATTAACGGTTTATCAATTTCAGATTTAACAGGTATTGAAGCCTTTGTCAATATTACACGTTTAGATTGTTACAGTAATAATTTAACTGCCTTAGATGTTAGTAATAACCTTGCCTTAACGCGTTTGCACTGTGCTAGTAATCAAATTACAATTTTAGACATTAGTGCTAATACGCAAATTGTAGATATTCAATGCCATAACAATGGGGTTTTACAAGAGTTAAACATTGCCAATGGTAATAACAGTAACTTCACTTACATGAAAGCCTATGGTAATAGTTTATCGTGTATTCAAATAGATGCAGGCTATACGCCACCTGCAGATGCTGGAATTTATAGTCCTGGATGGACCAAAGGTGGTATTGCACAATATAACGCTGATTGTGCCACTTTAAACCAAATTGTAACCATTCCAGATACTAATTTTAAAAATTATTTAGTAAACGCTAGTAGTATCAATCTTAATGGTGATACCGAAATTTCTGTGGCCGAAGCACAAGCTACAACAGAGTTACTTATTAACGGTTTGTCAATTTCAGATTTAACAGGTATTGAAGCCTTTACCAATTTGACACGTTTAGATTGTTACACCAATAATTTAACCGCAATAGATGTTAGTAATAATTTAGCCTTAACGCGTTTACACTGTGCTGATAATCAAATACAATCCATAGATATTAGTGCCAATACGCAGATTACAGATATGCAATGTCATAATAACGGTGTTTTAGATCAATTAAATATAGCCAATGGTAATAACAGCAATATAAACTGGATGAAAGCTTATGGTAATCCAAGTTTAATTTGTATTCAAGTTGATGCAGGCTTTTCGCCACCAGCAAACAGTGGTCAGTATGTTGTAGGTTGGACTAAAGATAATCAAACAAGCTATAGTGAAAATTGTATGCCATCAGTTTATTATGTAGATGCAAATGCAACAGGAGCCAATGATGGTAGCTCATGGGCAGATGCTTTTACAAACGTAACAGACGCTTTAGCACTTACCAATTTAAATGATGCTGTTTGGGTAGCAAAAGGAACGTATACTTTAGTAGACAAAAATACACCAATAGCTGTTAATACAAACCAAGTAGATATTATTGGTGGTTTTTCTGGTACAGAAACAACTTTAGCAGATAGAGATTTAAGGGCAATTCACACCACAAATGCTACCATTTTTACTGGTGATATCAATGGCGATGATATTGATGGAGATTTTACATCTAATAAAACCGATAATGCAGAGCGCTTATTTGAAATACGAAACAGTAACGTCACTTTTGATGGTATTATTTTTGAAAACATATACGACACCTCTCAATCTGGTGGCATACAAGAAAATGGTGTAGTATTTATACCAAATAGTGTAAATATTAACAACCTGAAGATCAAAAATTCAGTGTTTAGAAACAACTATTCTAACGGCTATTTGCTTAAAATGAGAACACTAAATGCTGGGTTATTTTTAGAAAACACCACATTTGTAAATAATACGTCTGTTAACTTAGGATTGGTTTATGTACAATCTGATAGTACAAACGGTTATATTTTTACACGTTGGGCAAATGTTTTGGTTGCAGATAACGATATTAATCTTTCAGCATTACATATTTTCAGGTCAGATTTTGGTAATGGAAGCACTTTAGATGTTGTCATTAATAATAGTACGTTTGTTAATAATGATTATAACGGTACTTATGGTAATTCTATTACGGCATCAGGTAATGGTAGTGTAAACCTAAATGTTAATAATTCTATCTTTTGGCAGAATACTGTTAATGGTGCAGCATCAACTAGAGATATTTCCAACGGACAGGATCAGACTTACGATGTGTTTATTCGAAATTCTATTGCAAATGTACCAGCAAACGCAGGAACTTATGGTACTTTTTCGGCAACAAACCTCACTACTTTAAACCCAGCAACCGATAATTTGAATTTAGACAGCGATTACAAACCAACAGTAGCTTCAAATTATATTATAGATCAAGGTGATAATGCTTATTACGATGTAGCTCTATTTGGCGATTTAGACTTATCAGGAAATGATAGAATTTTTAATACTACTATAGATTTGGGTGTTTATGAATACAATTCAACTTTAGGTATAGATGAAATTTCTAACATGGAAGATTGGCTTGTGGTGTATCCAAACCCAGTTTCCGAAACGCTACATATTAAAACTTTTGGTCAAGACTTAAAGCGTTTGGCATTATATAGTGTTAATGGGCAGAAAGTATTAGAGCAAAATGAAGTTCAAAATAGTGTTGATGTTTCAAATCTTCCTTTAGGAGTGTATTTTTTACAAATAGAAACGGCTCAAGGTGCTACAACTAAAAAAATTATCAAACAATAAATTAATTAATAACTGAGTACCTGTGATTGTTTTGCAGGTACTCTTAACAAAAACATATGAAATATTTTAAATCCTTATTCATACTATGTGTGTTATCAATGACTATAGCTTGTAGTTCTGATGATGACAATAATAGCAATACTCAAAATATCCTAAAAGTAGGAGACGAGACGTATCCTATCGCTTCAGTTTTTATAGAAACTAGAAATGATAATACCATTCTAAACTTTCAAAATAAATCAGAATCAGAACTAATGAATGCTATTGAAAATGGTGTAACGTTAAATGATTTTAATTACAGTTATGTATTGATTAACCAAAATCCATTAGCATCTGGAATATATGGTATTACTGAAATAACAGAATATGAAGTTATATTAGATGCAACTATCAACGAAGGAGAATTAAATGAAGGAATAGTTGTTTTAGAAGATGATAGTGCAACAATTTCCGCTACTGCAATTGATGCTACAATACATAGTATAACGGATACATTTTTAGAAATATCTATCACTTTTTTACGTCAAGATGGCGTGGAAATAAGTGCGAGTTATAGCGGAACGTATTTTAACTTTCCTGATAGCACTTTAGATTAGGTAGTTTAGGTTAATTTTAGTTTAGTAAGCTTTCTTAATGAAAGTAAAAAGCGCACTTTTAAAAGTGCGCTTTTTTATAATTAAACATCTGATTTTCCTATGTCATCGATGTTTGGTATTTCTTTATGTTTCTTTTTAATCGTCCATTTAATGGCATACTTTAAAAGAACGTATGCTAAAAATATGTCTAATAGAATTGCAGCTATTACAGGACCATCAATAATGAAGTTTTCTACAGCAACAATTTGAATTATTATTCCAATGAAACTCAGAATGAAAAACAAACCCAAAATGTAAAATAAAACTCCAAGAATTGTTTTAAACATTAGCTATTCAGCATTACAGGCATTACTAGCATAGTTACATGTTCGCCTTCATCCAAACCATCAACTGGTGTTAAGATTCCTGCTCTATTAGGTAAACTCATTTCTAGCATTACATCATCTGCACTAAGGTTTCCAAGCATTTCAGTTAAGAAACGTGAGTTGAATCCAATTTGCATATCGTCACCTTGGTAATCACAAGTTAAACGCTCGTCTGCTTTGTTACTGTAATCGATATCTTCAGCAGAAATATTTAATTCAGAACCAGCCATTTTTAAACGAATTTGGTGTGTTGTTTTATTAGAGAAAATAGATACACGCTTAACAGAGTTTAAAAACTGATTACGACCAATTGTTAACTTGTTAGGGTTTTCTTTTGGAATTACTGCTTCGTAGTTAGGATATTTCCCATCAATTAAACGACAAATTAATACAGAATTATCGAAAGAGAATTTTGCGTTAGAGTCGTTATACTCAATAGTTACCTCATCTTCCTTACCAGCTAAAATTCCTTTTAAAAGATTTAAAGGTTTTTTAGGCATAATAAACTCAGCAGTTTCACTAGCAGCAACATCATCACGTGTATATTTTACAAGTTTATGAGCATCAGTAGCTACAAATGTTAAGTTTTCAGTAGAGAATTGGAAAAACACACCACTCATAACTGGTCTTAAATCGTCATTTCCAGCAGCGAAAATAGTTTTAGAAATTGCAGTTGCTAAAATATCTGAAGCGATTGTTGTAGCACTTGGATTTTCCAAAGCTACAGCCTTAGGGAATTCTTCACCATTTGCGTATGCTAATGCATATTTACCATGGTTAGAGCTAATCTCTACTGTATTATTGTCTTCAATAATAAAGGTTAAAGGTTGCTCAGGAAACGTTTTAAGCGTATCTAATAACAATTTAGCCGGAATAGCCACACTGCCTTCACTATCACTTTCTACTTCAAGTGTAGAAGACATAGTCGTCTCTAAATCACTTGCAGAAACTGTAAGCTGAGAATGGTCTAATTCAAATAAAAAATTGTCTAATATTGGTAACGTGTTTGAGTTATTAATAACACCTCCAAGCACTTGAAGTTGCTTTAACAAATAACTACTTGATACAATAAATTTCATCTATATAAATGTATTTATGTTCTAAATAATGATTATCTACAAATATATCTTTTTGAGGCTTAATTATGAAAGAAACTTATTAACATTTAAGCAGTATATTTTTTTCGTCTAAGGTAGTTGAAACCTAAGCCGAAAATAGCTAGTAAAGTCAATGGTAATGCTATGTTTACCACTTGCCATTTTGTTTTTTCTTCCGAAATACGCTGTTGATCTAAAAAGGCTACAGATAAATCTTTAGACCTAATGTTTATAAGTCCATTATCGTCTAGTAGATAATTTACCGAATTCAGTAAAAATTCTTTATTTCCGTAGGTTTGTCCAGTCCATTTATCAAAGCCTAATTCTTGAGGACCATTTCTGCCTACATCATTTTTTATGATGTCACCATCTGCAATGACAATCATTTTTGAAGGTGTACTTTTAGTAATATCGTTTTCTAACTTAAAAGGCTTTACACGATTGTTATAAACACTTGTAAATTCACCTTCTAATAACACACCAACTGTTTGATTTCCCTTAGAGTATTGCTCTGGTTTTGGTTCTACAGTTGCCATTTCCAAACTAATTTCTCTTGGTGTACCATCTAATTTAGAGAGTAAAGAACTTTGTAAAAGAATCGTTTTTTTAATAGCGTTATTAGCTGTTTTTAAGGTGTCTATTTGATTTGCAAAATCTAACTTAACTAAATTGATGTTTTTGATAATTGGATGGTTGTTTTCCGAATTAATTAAAGGCGTATAAAACCATGGTAGTTGGTTAAATTGCGCTTGACTACCATCACCATTAGCTAAGGTTATTGGAGCAGAGTAGAGGTCGTTAACCAATACAGGATTGATGCGCACACCATACTTAAAGAAGAAATCGGTTAGGTTTAAATCTCTAGTTACTGCATAGCTTTTACCTTCTGGATTGTATAAACTATCAGTTTCCATAGCTACTGCATCAATCATCCATAAACTCTTACCTCCATTCATAGTATATTGATCTAAAACTAATTTCTCTTGCTCTGTAAAAGCTTTGGTTGGTTTAGCTGATATAATTAAATCGTAATCCTTTATCTTTTTTAAAGTTTCTTGCGGATTTGAAGCAACACTATCCAAAGTAAAAGGCGCAATAAAGTAGTAATCGCGTAAGGTAGTTACAAAGTCTGCAATGTATTTGTTTTCTAATTGACCATTACCTCTTAATACAGCAATTTTACGTCGTTTAGGGTTTACTAATTTGCTAAAGCCATCAGCAAAAGCATATTCTAAGTGTTGAACAGAATTACTCACTAATTCTTGTTGTGATGCACCTATTTTGTTTTTTATAAGCTGAATTTTAGTAGTGACGTCACCATAGCTTGCCAATGCCCAAGGAAAAATTACTTCTTGACTCGTTTTTCCACTTTCTTGCACACTTAATTGCATAGGTGTTAAACCACGTTGTGCTAATAGATTAATGTTTTGTTGACGTGTAACATCATCTTCAATTGGATTGATAAATTTAAAGTTGATGTTACTATTGTATGCCGAAAATTCTTCTAGAATTTGACGCGTTTCTGTTTGCAGACGTTTGAACTCTGTTGGAAAGCCTTCACCTTCTAAAAATACATCTATAAGTATTGGCGAATCTACATCTTTAATACTCTCTAAGGTTGCCTCACTAAGCGTATAGCGTTTGTCGTGAGTTAAATCAAAACGTTGGTAAATAGATTGTGTAAAGATATTTATAACCAATAAACCCATTGGCACAATTGCAAGTGTAATAGCAGTTTTCTTATCTATTTTTGAAGTGCCTATGCGTTTTACTGTAAAGACAATAAATAGTAAAATAATACTAAAAAAGTAGATAACATCTCTGGAGTCAATTACACCACGACTCATACTTTTAAAGTGACTACTCATGCCTAATTTATCTACAAAGGTGCTTGAGGTAAAGTCGCCTAAACCTTCAAAACCTATATAAAATAAGAAGCATAAAAATACGGCACTTATAAAAGCTACGATTTGGTTATCTGATAAGGTAGAAGCAAACACACCAATAGCTGTATAGGCTGCAACTAAAAATAACAAGCCAAAGTAAGAACCTATTACACTTCCCATATCTAAGTTACCTATTGGGTTTCCTAGTTGTGAAACCGTGTACACATAGAGTAGTGTAGGTAATAATGCTAAAAGTATAAGTATAAGTGCACCAAAGTATTTTCCTAGTACAATATGTAAATGTGAAATTGGTTTTGTTAATAACAGTTCTAGTGTACCTTGTTTTTTTTCGTCACTAAAGCTACGCATGGTAACTGCTGGAATTAAGAATATTAAAATCCAAGGTGATAATAAAAAGAAGGATGATAAATCGGCAAAACCATAATTTAAAATATTGAATTCGCCTTTAAATAGCCATAAAAACAAACCATTAAGCAATAAAAATAGTCCAATAACTAAATAGCCAATTGGAGAGGCAAAAAATGAATTTATTTCTTTTTTAAGTATTGCTAACATTTTTAGTTTATAAGTTTATTTGTTCTGTCATATCGAGCGCAGTCGAGATATCTCATTTTATTGTTTATTCGTTCTCGATATTTTCAACATTTTTAAAAATAATTCAAACTAACTTAATTTTGATTATTCTAAACTCACCAATTTATCCACACTCCACGCTTGTGGTTTGTCATTAAACAATGGTTTTGTTTTAGCCCAAACATTTTTAAATAGTTCGGAGTGTCTGTAATTTTCTAAATCACTTTCTTTTTCCCAATAACTATAAGTAAAAAATATGTTTGGATTATTCTTATCTCTATATAACTCTAAAAAACGACAACCATCGAAATTTCGTATATCATTTTTGTTTTTATGAAAGTTTTCAAGAAACGCATCAATGTTTTCTTCGGCAAAACTCATTTTTACAATACGTACAAACATAAAATTATCCTTTTAAAAAGTTTACAGTTACAGTATCCATCATAGTTAAGCCCATAAGTGTAGAGGCACTACCAACCGAGGCGCAGTTACTTTTATAAACTGCAATTTCTAAATAGTTTGATGAGTTAAACACTACAAGTCCTTTACCTTCATCATGACGCTTGTCTTCTGGAATTTCAAAATTGATAATATCGCTGTACTTATGATATATCTTTTTAAACTTATGGTTTCTTGCATACACTTCAAAAGGACGTCCTTTTTGAATGCTTTCAAAAAACTTACGTCGTATGTTGGTAATCACGTTTCCGTAATTGTCTATGTAAATTACACTACCAATAATTTGGTTTTGCTCAGCATTAACAAACGGAATAATATTTTTTATAGGTTTAATCTTGTCTATTAACTTTCCAATAACCTCCAACGTTCCACCACGAGCTATATGACAAGCTACACGCACAAACACATCTAACACAGGGAAGCTTGTAGATATTTTATCGTGAATATTAATTTCTACAATTTTTTCTGGTGCAATTTCGGCACAAATCATACTCATAATACCATTGTTGGCACAAATAAAATAATGATCGTCTAGCTTTAATGCAATATGTTTGTTTTCTTGGTTGATTTCAGAATCGATACCAATAATATGTATGGTGCCTTTAGGAAAACTACTATAAGCATTCTGGATAATATAAGCAGCTTCTGGAATACTAAATGGCGATACAGAGTGTGAGATATCAACAATTCTCACATCTGGAACTTCACTATATATAGCGCCTTTTACTGCGCCAGCAAAGTGATCTTTCTCTCCAAAATCAGTTGTTAAGGTAATTATTGCCATTGGCAAATTTGTTGATATTTCTTTAAATTATTGGATGTAAAATGGATTACATTTGAGTTTTACAAACCTACATAATTTTTTCCGTTTTTATTTTCAGATTTGGAAGGAAAAATTAATATATTTAGGGAGCTGTTATCAACACTAATTAGATTATTAAACGACATAAATCTATTACATCTGTTAAGATTTGTATTTTAAAAACAACTGCTTTTGAACGAACTTATTATCGAGCTTGAAGAAATTACTCCAAAAGAATTTTTTGGAGCCCAAAATTCAAATATTGTACTTTTAAAAAAGTACTTCCCAAAATTAAAAATTGTAGCACGCGGAAATAAAATTAAAGCTTTTGGCGACGAAGAAATGCTAGAAGAGTTTGATAGACGCTTGTCTATGCTTATTAATCATTTTGGAAAGTACAATAAATTAGACGAAAACGTTATTGAGCGTGTACTTACCAGTCGTACCAAAGACGATTATGAAACTTCTGCATCTAGTGGTGAGGTTTTGGTACATGGTGTAAGTGGTCGCTTAATAAAAGCGCAAACTGCTAACCAACGTAAATTGGTAGAGAGTATGCGTAAAAACGATATGGTGTTTGCTATTGGTCCAGCTGGAACAGGAAAAACATATACAGGTGTTGCATTGGCTGTACAAGCTTTAAAAAATAAAGAAGTTAGACGTATTATATTAACGCGTCCAGCTGTAGAAGCAGGTGAAAATCTTGGGTTTTTACCTGGTGATTTAAAAGAAAAATTAGACCCTTACATGCAACCGTTGTACGATGCATTACGTGATATGATTCCAGCTGAAAAGCTAGATAGTTATATCGAGAAAGGTATTATACAAATTGCTCCTTTAGCGTTTATGCGTGGTCGTACACTTGATAATGCCTTTGTGATATTGGACGAAGGTCAAAACACCACACATGCACAAATGAAAATGTTTTTAACCAGAATGGGTAAAAACGCCAAATTCTTATTAACTGGAGACCCTGGACAAATCGATTTACCACGTCGTACTATTTCTGGTTTAAAAGAGGCCTTACTAATACTTAAAAATGTAGAAGGTGTTGGCATTATCTTTTTAGACGATAAAGATGTGATTCGTCATAAACTTGTCAAGAAAATTATTTCGGCTTATAAGAGTATAGAAAATAGGGAATAAAGCTGTTTTCTGTTTTTATAATATAGTATGAGCTGTTGTTAATATCCAACTCATAACTAATTAGGTTTTGCGCATTCGTATTTCTTATTAAAATATTACTTTTGCGCCACAACTAATTATACACAACTATAACGTTTCTTTTAAGCGTTAAAAACAACACAATGAGTAATACAATTACAGACACTAATTTTAATTTTCCTGGACAAAAAAGTGTTTACAAAGGAAAAGTTCGCGAGGTTTATAATATTAACGACGATGTTCTTGTAATGGTAGCTACAGATAGGCTTTCTGCTTTTGATGTAGTGATGCCAAAAGGGATTCCGTATAAAGGACAAATATTAAACCAGATTGCTACAAAAATGATGAAGGACACCGAAGATTTGGTTCCAAACTGGTTACTAGATACACCAGATCCTAATGTAGCAGTTGGTCATTTATGTGAGCCTTTTAAAGTAGAAATGGTGATTCGTGGTTATATGTCTGGACATGCAGCACGTGAGTACAAAGCTGGAAAACGTATGTTATGTGGTGTACCAATGCCAGAAGGTATGAAGGAAAATGATAAATTTCCTGAGCCAATAATTACTCCAGCAACCAAAGCCGAAATGGGAGACCATGACGAAGATATTTCGCGCGAAGACATTTTAGTAAAAGGTATTGTAAGTGAAGCTGATTATTTAGTGTTAGAAGATTATACACGTAAGTTATTTCAACGCGGAAGTGAAATAGCTGCGAAACGCGGATTAATTTTAGTAGATACTAAATATGAATTTGGTAAAACGAAGGATGGTAAAATTGTATTGATTGATGAAATACATACACCAGATTCATCACGTTATTTTTATGCTGATGGTTACCAAGAACGTCAAGATAGAGGCGAAGCGCAAAAGCAATTATCTAAAGAATTTGTGCGCCAATGGTTAATTAGTAACAACTTTCAAGGATTAGAAGGGCAAACAGTACCTTTTATGAGTGATGAATACATTGAAAGTGTTAGCGAGCGTTATATTGAACTATACGAGAATATTACAGGAGAAACTTTTGTAAAAGCAGATGTATCTAACATACAAGTACGTATAGAAAAAAATGTATTAGCGTATTTAAAGTAATTTATATACAGAAGAAATATAAAATGAAAAGCCCTTGAATTATCAAGGGCTTTTTTTGTGTTTATTTTGAAGGTTCGTTTAACGGTCTAGTATAAGAAAAGTAGGGCAGTTGTATGCGTTACTTTTCGGATTAAGCTAAAGCCGAATTTTTAAATTTTGTTATTTATCTTTTCTCCTTTTAATATACCAAATTTAAAAATTTGGCGACTTGACAAATACGCACAGACCTTTCGATTAAGCACTTTTTGCCCTATTTTTTTTATACATTGTTAGGCACTGGCTTCTTCTTGATTTAATTCCGTTTCAATGAACCTAATCACTTCTATTGTTTTGTTTAAATAATTTTCCAATTTTATTATTGTAATGTCAGAATCTCTACCGTGTGCAATATTATGTCTGTCTTTTAAAATATAATTTATAGCTGCACCACGATTTTCCTCTTGCAAGTAATCCCGTAATAAGTCGTGCCAATCAGGATTAAAGGACTTTGCTAATGCTCTTATTTTTTCACTATTAGCATTTTGTATTTTATAGAGTTGTGATTTTGCATAAGTCAAAACAACAGATGGCTCACAACTATTTTCGGCAATATCAGTAAAAGCGTGGTAAACAGAATTTTCTATAAATCCGGAACAGAGAACACAAATATATTTTGTTAAATGCGACCTCAATTCGTCATCAGGTTCGAATTCCTTGGCTTTTAATATTAATTGCTGAATACGATTGTATTGTATATTTAATTCGGGATTATTGAACATATTGATTAATATATTCATTGAACAATCTGTGTCTTTCTGCTACAACTTTATCATCTGAAGTAGCTCTAGTTATTGAATCAACAAAATCTTGATTTTGATATAGAGTATTTATGTTTTGGGCAAATGCCTCAAAATCAATATTTTCATCTATTCTGTTTGCTATTCCAACCATTAAAACCTCAAATGCTGATGCATTAAATACTCTGTCTGGTCTAAATGCAGATTTGCCAATATTTTCAAGTATAATATCGGTAGTTCTTTTAAAAATCGAACTTAATCTTTCTAATTCTTCTTCTGTTGGGTTTCTATAACGGCCATTAAACTTATTTAAAAACTCCTTTAGAGGTTTACTATATCTATCTAGCGAATTATACATAGCAAAAAATCTCAATATCATTTCTTGGTCTTTAAGTCTATTATTCTTTTTACCGAATAATTCTCTCCAAGCTGGATAATCATTTAATTCTGCAATTAATTCATTCAACTTCCCAATATAAATTGCTGCTCTAATTTCTTGGGGTGTAAGTTTTCTTCCACCTGTATTTAATCGTTCAAAAACGTGATAAATACTGGTGTTATCATCAGTTGGTGTCTCTTGTTTAATTATTGTAGCGTGAATAATTGAATCATCAAGATTTATTCTGTCATCTTCTTCTAACTCTTCATAAGTTTTGCCTTCGAATTTTTCTTGAACGTTTTTGAGCCTAAATACTTTTTTTCTTGTATCTCCTTCTTTGGGATTGAAAAAGCCTTCATAGAAAAAAAGCAATGATTTTAATCGTTGTTGTCCGTCAATTACTGAAAGTTTATTAGAATCACTCTCTTTGGCTAAAAATACTCCTGGTACTGGAAGTCCAAGCAATAAAGACTCAACGAGTCTAGAAGCTTCAGCTTGATTCCAAACATAATCTCTCTGAAATGGCGGTATGAAAATGTCTCCTCTTTTAAGTCTTTTTACAAGTCCTTCTACATCATAATCAGCTCCATAACTTGATATTCCATAAATTTGAGGTGAAGATGAATCTTCATTTTCTTCAACATCAATTACTGGGTCATCTATATCTTCTGTTTCGTATCCATTCATATTTTTTATTTCTAAGAGTTTGTTTTTCAGCTTGTGCCTAACGTATTTATATAAACACGTTTTAATGGTTTATATAAAAGTGTTAAACGAAGTTAGCGTTTTTACGTCAGAAAATCAATACGTATAAATACGTAATTTTATAGTATTTGTTCCAAATTTGTATCAAACTAAGAAGGAGCATTTATCCTTTTCCGTATCCAAGCCAACTTACTATTAATTGATTAATAACAAAAACAGCAAGAATTATTATTAAAACATAAGAATACTTGATAATCTTTTCTTTTATGGATGTTTTTTGAGTTCCATCAAAATGAGTAAGAGTTTTAATTACGTTTATAATTTTTGGTTTGTTGATGTAAAGAATTACTATTAGCATTAATAGATATAGTATAGCGCTCGCTAATGCTCCGTATTTATCAAGAAAAAAAATGTCAAATACAATTACATTTACCATTATTGGAATTAATATTAAGGTTCCAATTAGCTTTGTTCTATTAAAAAGAAGTAAAGTAGCACCTACAATTTGGCAAACTCCAATAAATAATACATAACCATATGAACGTCCCATAAATACCCAAGCTAGTTCAAAATTTGGGATTTGTTTTATAGGCATTGATTCTATGTGAGTAGGTATTAAATCTGGTGTGTAGAATTGTCCGCCAATTGCTTTTCCTAGTCCATATGCAGCAAGAAAAAAGAATACATAAAAACGACATACAATTTCAATAGTTTCTTTAATGTTGATTTTTTTCATGACTAAAATGAAGATTTAAGTGAGGCTTTGTAATTCATAGTATCATCTGTTAAAATTAGTTCTTGATCGGTTAGTTTTATTCTTAAATCTTGCATACCATTATATTGATGTCCATTGATAAAAAACTCATTTTGATTAATCTGAGTTAATTCTACTTTTTTAATGCTGCTAGTTCTTATGTTATCATCCATAAACATACCTTGAATTTGATTTTCTGCGTTGATTCCTAAAACAAAACCTACATCTTCATTTTCAAAATGAAATCTAATATTTACTGTTTTATTACCTTTTTTGCCTTCGATTTTATAGATGTTGTAAGATTTAAAAACGCCTGCTTGATTAATAAAATAGGACCACATTCCTTTTAACTGGTTTAAGCCATTTTCAGAACTTAAAAAGTCTTTCATGTCTTTATTTGCATAATCAGAAAGTCCATTGAAATTTTGGGTACTCATAGCATTTGCAAAAAACAAAGCGGTTTTACAAGCTTTATTGTCTGTTGTCGCATCTCTTGAAAATTGATAAGTAAAAACAGACCAAGGTGTTTTTCCAATTGTTTCTAGATAAAACGTATTGTTTTGCTTTTTTAGCATGAAAGCATGATCGTCATCTAATGTATACGTTTTATTAAAGTCAGGAATATTTGAGTTGTTAACCTTAGTAACTTTTGGGAGTAGCTTTGGTTCTTTACCTTGAAAAATTGCAATAATGGCATCAATTATTTCTCCATCAACAAATTGGTCTTTACCTTGAAAAGAACTTTCTGTAATTAAGTCTGTAGAAGTGGCATTAGATAAGATGATAATCTTTATGTTTTTTTGTGGTAATGTCCCAATTATAGAGGCTACACCGGGAAGTAAACCAGTGTGATTAACCCATTTTTCGCCATCTTTATATTCAATTCTCCAGCCTAAACCGTATTCTGAATTATTAACACCTCTAGATTGTGTATAACTATAAAGTTTATTTACAGATGCTGGTTTTAGGAGATTTCCGTTTTCTAAAGCAGTCATTAGGTTGTGTAAATTTTCAGTAGTAGAATTAATGTTTCCAGCTCCAATTATCCATGAAGGGTGAATAGAGCTTGTTAATTTTTTAAATTCATTCATTCCTAATCCGCTATGCGGAAAAGCTTTTTGATCTAATGTTTTATAGTCGTTGACAGCAGTTTGTGTCATGTTGGAAGGTTTAAAAACGGCTTGTTCCATATAATCTTTATAGGACTGTTTGCTTACAGCTTCAATGATATATGCTAAAAGTGTATATCCAAAATTATTGTATTCGTATCCAGTTCCTGGTTCAAATTTTAATTTTGAATCTTTGAATTTTTCAAAAAGCTCATTTCGTGTAATTGGAGTTTTTACAGGCATTAATCCGTTGCCTTGATCATCAATTCTACCAATATTGGCTTGCATACCAGAACTGTGGTTTAATAAATGACGAATGGTTATTTTTTTAGAAAAATCAGGGATAAAGTTTGGGAAAAATGAACTAATAGGTGTTTCTAATGTAAGTTTTTCTTGTTCTACTAATGTCATTATTCCTATAGCAGTCAAAGGTTTAGTGATAGAAGCAATGCTGAAAATAGTATTGCTGGAATTCTTTTTGTGATTTTCAACATTAGCATAACCAAAACTCTTATTGTAAATAATATTATCATTTTGACTTATTAAAACGTTTCCTGTAAATCGATTATAATGAGCATAACTTTCAAAAACATTATTAATGTTTTTTTGTAAAGCTTTGTCAGGATTAGTTTGTCCAAAAGTCTGTAGTATAAAAAATATGATCATTATAATTGTTATAGATTCCTTCATTTTAGTATGGTTTTATAATTAAGATGAAGCAAGAATACTATCTAATAATCGTAGTTTAAAAAGAATGTGATTACTAGACCTTTCTATGTGGTAGATGTATGAAATAAAGTGAAATATGTTATACTTCACATAAATATAGAGTTTGGTCACTTTAAGTACTTAGTTTAACCCATTGTAGGTTTTAAAACTATATAAAACCCTATTTTTGAGATTTAAACACTTTGGATGAAAAAATATTTAGAAACAATACTACACGTTTTAATTTGGGGAATTTCCTATGTGTTGATCTTAAATTTCATAAACACTATTTCCGATTTTAGAAAAGATGAAGGTCCATTTTGGCTTGCCATACTATTTGGAATGTTTATGAACCAAATTTTATTTTATACTACGGCTTTTTATATCGTTCCAAAGTTTTTACGATTAAAAAAAATAGCACTTCTAGTTATCTCTTTAATAGGTGTTTTTGTATTTATAAATTTATTGGAAAGCATTATAGATTACTATTGGTTGGTTGGATTTTTTTCAAGTGAGAGTGAATCTTTTGTAACCTATTTGAGTTATAATTCTATCAGTAGCTTTTTTATACTTTTATTAGGTTTGTCATATGCTTTAATTAAGTATTGGTTTCAAAATGAAAAATTAAAAAGAACCTTATATGAAGAGAAGTTAACTACAGAAATGACTTTTCTTAAGACTCAAATTAATCCTCATTTTTTGTTTAATGTACTTAATAGTTTTTATGCTAAGGCATTAAAAAATGATGTGCCAGACTTGGCAGATGGTATATCTAAATTAGCAGATTTAATGCGTTATATGGTGTATGAAATTAATGAAGATAGCATTGCCTTAGAAAAAGAAATCCATCATCTTAAAAAGTTTATTCAGGTGTATCAGTTACGTATTGCTGAAGATGACGATGTGTTTATTAATTTTACTGTTAAAGGAACTGTTGAGAACGTGCAAATTAGTCCTATGTTGCTTATTCCTTTTGTAGAAAATGCCATTAAACATGGAATTGATCCTAAAACTAAATCTGTTATAAACATAACTTTGGAGGTTATAGAAAACAGCTTGGTATATAAAGTAACCAATACAGTTCATAAAAACGCGTATGATTTGAAGGATACTTCTTCTGGGTTTGGTTTAGATAATTTAAAGAAGAGACTAACTATTTTATATCCCAATTTACATACTATAGAAACCAAAGAAGAAGATGGATATTTCGTTTCTTTACTTAAATTGCAAATAGAATAACTGTGTTATGAATTATATAATAATTGATGATGAACCCGCTGCTATAGATGTTCTTGAGTTTCATCTTAGTAAGATTCCGTTTATGGAGTTAAAAGCAACATTCAGAGATCCTTTGGATGCTCTTGAGTATCTTCAAAAACACACTGTTGATCTTCTTTTTTTGGATATTAATATGCCAAAGATATCTGGAATTAAATTTCCTAAATTTTTAGAAAAAGCACCACTTATTATTTTTACAACAGCTTATTCAGAGTATGCTTTAGAAAGTTATGAGCTTAAAGCGATAGATTATTTATTAAAACCAATTGGTTTTGAGCGGTTATTACAAGCAGTAATGAAAGCAAAAGAGGCTTTGAATCAAAGTGCAGAAGGCGTAAGGTCAAACGCTGAAACTTCTCAAGAAAGACTTGAACAGACTGTTTTTATAAAAAGTGGTTCTGAGTTTCACCAACTATCCATTCAAGATATAAAATACATTGAAAGCGATGGTAATTATGTAACCTTCCATACAACCAAGCGTTCTATTTTAGCGCGTTATAAGATATCTGAAGTTATAGAGCTGTTACCTAAGCAGTTTTTTGCAAGAATTCATCGTTCCTTTATTGTAGCTATTAAACATATAGAAATAGTTAAAAAACATTGTGTTATTATAGATGAAATTGAAATTCCTATTAGTAGCAATTATAGAGATGATTTTTTAGCTATTATTCGCACATAAAGTTGTCTAGGAAAGACCTGTTATTTATTGTAGCTTGTACATAAGTTTAATATGTCTTTCTATTTCTGCATCAAAATCATTATAGAGTAATTTGTATTTATCTCCCAATACTGTTTTAACTTTTAGAATAGTATCATTAGGCTTTTTATTATTCTTATAATCAGATTGCACTTGTTTCCAGACATGAGATAACAAGTCTAAATCTCTAATTACTGAATTTACATTTGTAGTGTTACCATGTCCTGTTAAAACATGTGTTGGATTTAATTTAACGATAAATTTAAGAGTATCTAGTAAATTAGGAATATTGCCATGATCAGTAATTACAGGCATCCAGTTAGAGCTTAATACGTCACCTCCAAAAATGATTTTTTGTTTAGGTAACCACATTAAAATATCACCTGGAGAATGCGCGTCATTAGAAAAGATAAGTTCTACTTCTAAGTTGCCAAAATTGCGTTTTTCGTTTTTGCTAATTATTAAGTTTGGATAAGAAAGTTTTGTAGTACCAATAGTTCCATTGGTGACACGTTTGTAAAATGCAACATCATCTTCTCCATATTTTTCCATGGTTTTGAAGGTTTTGTCACTAGCAATTATTTCAATAGCTGTATCTGCAAAAGCAGCATTACCTAGCCAATGGTCAGCATGACTATGCGAATTAATAATCCAACGTACAGGTTTATTAGTAATCGATTGAATTGTTTTTTTTATTTGGTTACCTATTGTTTGAGATGAACCAGAATCAAATAACAATACACCATCATTAGTGATTACAAAATGTACATTAGAGTTCCAACCTTTATTTTCTGGAGTTGGTAATCCAAATGAAGGTGAAATAATACTGTAAATATTGTTAGTAATCTGTTTGACTTCAAACTCTATGGTAGTAGTATTTGCATTTACTATGTTATTACCAAAGATGCTAATGAGGCAAAATGAGATTATTATGGCCTTAATTTTTTTCATGATGAGGTGTTTTTTGATTGAATGTGCAATTATGACGATTCTTACAATAAAACGTTACTATAGAAATGTTAAATTATAGCGTATAATTATTTAGCTTTTAGTTAATGATTTTTTACTTGATTTGAGGAAGTTCGTTTAACGGTCTTGTATATGAAAAGTAGCGGATTTTACACACTAACTTTTCGGAATATAACAGACTTTAAATTTATAAAATTCATTTTCGTTTAAGCACTAAAACAGCTATTTTTTATATACGTTGTTGTGTTTTCGTACTTTATTTTTCCATTCTGCTGATAGCGTTGGCAAAGCCATACTCTTTTGCAATTTTTGGTGTAGCTGTGGATGAAGCGAATTGCAAATGTGTATGGCTTTTAGCGTTGGCTTATTTCAGATATATTTCGTCTTTCACATAACTTGCGTTTAGCCAAAAACAATGTTTTGTATATTCAGTCAAACCTGTTAATTTATCTACTACAGGTAATTCATAAGTATCTGCTGCATTTCTCGCGTGTGGTCTAACGTGACTAATTCTGTTTTCAGTTTTCTTTGGGAAATAAGTTTTTCTCACACCTTTTTCAGTTACTTCTTTTACGATTTCTCCACTTTTAACTGTCTTTACCATTTCTTGCCAAACATTTTTGGCTTCAACAATATCAGAGTAGGGCATATTCCAAAATTTCACTTTTCTTAAAATCAAATTTTCTCCCTCAAATTGATAAAAGACGAAGAAAAATTTACTTTCCAAAATGTTCTTAAAATCTGAATCTTCCCAATCTGTTTCAACAAGTTCTAGATATTCAAATGTAGGAAACGAAATATCTTCTTTTGGTAAATCATTTTCTTTAAGTCGAATAGTTTTGACTTGAATATCTGCTTTTTCAAATTCCTCTATCTTTTGACCGAGTTCAAGTCCAAGAATAGCATTTGTAAGATTTGCAAAATAACTTTTAGCTTTCTGGTTTAATTCTAAACCCAATTCTTGTTCAATTTGTTCAGCGGATTTTCCATAAAATGGGTGGAATTTTAGAATTACTATTTCTTCTATTGAACGTACTTTTTCTAAAATTTCTGGCTGCTCAATTATTTTTCCATAAACAGCTGTTTCTTCTTGAGCAATATTTGCGATTATATGATTGACATAACCTTGTTTTAAAGAATATGCTCTTTGTTTTGCTTTTTCATTATTAAATGGCTGGTCTCTATATGATTTTAGAGCTGTTGAGCCTTTTGTACAAGCTCCAAGATAAAATGTATCTCCTTCTGATAATTCGTGAGCTTTTCCGTCTTTTATTTTTTGATTGATAAATTCCCAATCTTGCTTAATAATTTTTAAATCTTCGTTCGGATATTGCCAACCGTCAACTAACTTTATTATGTAGTCAAGTAAATTTAAATCTCTGTCGTGTAGATAGAATACTAAAAGTAAATGGGCATTTTTCTTCCAAAATGAACTAGTTTCAAACTCTTCTTTGTGAACTTCTAAATAATTAATGATATTTAAAACAAGTCTTTCTTTTGAACGATATTCTCCATTTTTTAAAGTTTTTAATGGACTTGATTTTAGTTCAATTCCTGCTTCTTTAAAATCAGGTTCTGCATCAGAATTTGGTTCGTAACCAAAATAGAATTTTTCTAAAATCTGACCGAAATTTCCCTTTCCTTTATAACCGTGTTTTTCAATTTCAACTCCACAAGCTTGTCTTAAAGTTTGGTTTTTAAGTTGTTTTGCAAATTCTATTATTGAATCTGCCGAAGTTATATCAAGCATATTCAAATTGGTTTATCTGTTTATAAAGTTCTACTCCAATTTTTTCAATTATGCCTACAACTAATGCATTTCCCATAAAAAAGGCTCGTTTAGTGTCTGTAATTCCTTCCAATTTGGTGTGATTATCTGGAAACATATTTAATCTCTCTAATTCAATTGGTGTCAATCTTCTTAAACCTCTATCAGAAACAACTACGTGTTTAAACCTTGAAGGTGATTTTCCACCTTCTCCTGTTATTATTGTTCTAGAAGCATTATCTAGAGCGTCAGGATAAATCATTCCGCCTTCACTATAATTGTATTCAAAACCTTCTTTTGTTTTTCTTTTTTCTTTTTTAGCACCTTTTAAATATTCCCATTTTGGTTTGTCGTTTTCATCAATGAAAAATTCAGGTGTTACTTCTCCGTTTTGTAGAACATCTGCTAAAACAGTTTTTTGCCCATCGTAATTTGGCTCTGTTTTAGTTGTGAAAACTTTATCATTAATTAATAAGCCTGTATTTTGAAAAGGCGATAGCTTTCCATTCTTATTGAAATTGTCTGTTATTTCTACTAAATCTCCTTTTAATTCAACTTCTTGAATTGCATTTGTTTTTGCAACAGGAAAAGCATTTGCTATTGTTCCTTCTTCTATTAACCAATTTGTTTTATTAGATTTTTTAAGTCTTTTGTAAACGTCAGTTGATTTGTGATAACCTATAAAGAAAACTCTACGTCTTCTTTGTGGCATTCCATATTCAGCTGCATTTATAACTCGCCATTCTACTGCATAACCTAAATCATTTAAACTTTGTAACATAACAGCAAAATCACGACCTCTTTGTTTTGCTGGGGATTTTAAAAGTCTATCAACATTTTCTAAAAAAAGATATTTCGGCTTGTTCTTTTTGTTCTCTAAAATTTTATGAATTGACCACCAAAGAACACCTTTTTTACCTTTTAAACCTTTTGAATTATGCAATGTAGTTGCAACAGAATAATCTTGACAAGGAAAACCTCCAACTAATAAATCGTGATCTGGAATTTCTTCTACATTTCTTGTTACTACTTCGTTTATATCTTCGTTAGAATGATTTTCATTTCCAAAACGAGCTTCATAAACCATTGATGCGTGTTGCGTTTTGGTTGACGGTTCCCATTGATTACTCCAAACAACTTCGTAATTGCTTTTTTCAAGTCCAAGACGAAATCCTCCAACTCCTGCAAATAATTCTGCAACTCTCATTTTCTTATTTTCCATTTTCTTGAGCTTTATAATAGTTAATTTTTTCTTCTGCTACTTTTAATATTTCGGAAGTCGATTCCGTGTATTTTAGTTCGTCTGCAATTTTTTCCGAATACCAATTTATGATAAGTTCGTTTTCGGGAAGTTCGTAAAACTTTGCAAGTCTTACGATTTGTTCCATTGTCGGTTTTCTTTCGTTTTTCTCGAATTTGCTAATCAGAGATTGATCAATATCTACTTCAGCTGCAACTTTTCGAAGTATCAATTCTTTTTCCTCTCTGGCACATTTTAAAGTGTCGCCTAATGTTTTCATTGGTTAAAATTGTTTTAGACAAATATTGTCCAAATTTATAAAAACATTTTGGATTTCCAACTTTTAATTCGGATTATTTCGAGCGTTGGGAAATTTTAGCTCTTTTGGTTTTTAGAGCATTGGAAATTAGCGTTGGCAAAAACCAAAAGTGCTAAAATATGCGGCTGGTAGTATGAAACACAACGTATTTATATAAACACGTTTTAATGGTTTATATAAAAGTGTTAAACGAAGTTAGCATTTTTGAGCTTAAAAATCAATACGTAGAAATACGTAATTTGAGTATTTATGGTTATAGTTTTATTGTGATTTTTTCGCCTTGTTCAGTCATAGGTTGAATAGAGTCTATATTGCTCCATTTTTTATTAGCACTAGGTATTTGTTCAGGATATAAGTGGTATACACCAAGCATTTTTGAATCAATTTCAATTTCTTGTTCTTTTGCATTTAGTAAAATCCAATAAGGCACAAAAGCCCAGTCCATATTTTTAATTTTTCCAATTGTTTCTGGATTGGTTGTATCTCCAGATAAATAAATTCTTTTTCCGTGCCAAGTTATGAGGTAAGAATAATGCCTAAAAGAAATTCCAAAAACTTTATGTGTAGTTTTAAATGCTTTAATTTCAAAGTTATCTAAAGAGTTGTTTAGGTTTTCTAATTCAGATATGTTTGATACACCATATTTTTGTCCACCTTTTTCTTTTAAAATTTTGTTTAGGTGTTTTTTAGAATAATGGTCGGAATGTTTATGTGTAAAAATAAAGATTGAATTGTGCTTAATACTATCAAGTTCTGTACTATCAAATTCCATGTAACCATGCGCTCCAGATTTATATGGAAAATCTGTGTATATATGAGTTGTACCATCAGTTATATATAAGCCACAGTTTCCCAAGAATTTGATATTAATTTCTTTGGATTGACTATGTGTAAAGCTAGAAACGAAAATTAAAATTATAGTTGTAAAATGTGTTTTTCCTGTCTTGAAAATAGGCATAATTTGAGTGTTTGAATTATTTATCAAATTAAAGCACTAATCAATTGTGGTTTGAATAAAAGTGACGAAACAAGCTTAATTTTGACAAATGAATACGCTAAATAATCACGCTTCATTTAAACTGCTTTTAATTTTAGTATAGTATGTTTTTGAAAGTGGGATAGTGTTTTCAAAATCTTTGAAACATATTTTCGCATTTTGAGAATTGCCCTTAACTTCTTTAACGTTTTCCATGTTTAAAAGATAAGAGCGATGACACTTTACTAAAAAAGGTAATTGTTGATTTGTTTTTAAAAGCGTTTGTCTAAAGGTTTTAGATGTTACAGTATTGTTATCACTTACAAAAAAAATATCAATATAGTTTTCTACTGCTTTTATATAGAGTAGGTCCTTTCTATTAAGCTTTAATGTTTCATTCTTATTTTCACCAGTTATAATTACTGTGTTTTTTGGAAGTGGGATAATTAGTTCCCCAAACTTATTGCGTAAAAAGACTACTAAAGGTGAAAAAATTGGAATAAATACTAAAACGATGTGTTGTAGGTAAAGGAAATATGTTTTTATAGAATAGCTTTCACCATTTATAAAGCGATGATTATATAGATAGATTATAGTTCCAGAAATTGTAAAAAAGATTATTGTAGAAATAATTTCGTTACCGACAGTCCAAATTTTATTAGAACTATTATATAAAATGTTCTCTAAACTACTTTGTATAAAAAAGGTTGAAAAAAAGAGTATCCCAAAACCTGATAAAATCAAGTTTTTATAGTTAGATTCATAGTTGTTGGTATCAAAAGGCTGAAGAAATATTATAATAAACGCCAATATGCACCCTAAAATAAAACCAACTAATAATTTATCTTTTAAGGATGCTATAAAAGGTATTTGTTTATTAAGAAAAGTCAATTTTATGGTCTTCAGTTTTTGTTTGTATAATCTAAGACTTTTTATTTAAACCACTTTTAAGCACATCTTGAATGCCTTCTAAATGCTCACTAAACTGCATCATTTGTGCTAAAATTTGCGTCATGCCATTTTGATTACCAAAGCCTTTTAATTTGTTGTTTTTTATAAAGGTTGCTTTAATGGATTCCCAACGTTCTAACTCGTTAGCATCTATAGTCTCTGCAAGCTCTTTATACTTCAATAAATTGGCTTCGGCTGCACTAGTTAATGTTTGCGATTCGTTTTCGTAATGCGATAATAAAAGTATTTGTAGTTCTTTGTTATTCATAATTGGAACCACCTTAGCTACCAATTTATTCATATCACGATACGACCCTTGTAACTTAAAGGATGGCTCAATACGATAATTATCGTCCATAGCAGCCGATTTAATATAGGTTTCATTAACCTTTAATACTGTGTTACGTATGGTTACCACTTTATCTAAAACGGCTAAATAATCTTCAACTTCTTGTTTGGTATGGTTGCCTTTTAGTTCTAAATTTTCACGATTTCCAGACTCTACAGTTTCAATTAGTTGGTAAATATCCTCAAAGTATTTACTGCTTAATTGGTGTAAAATAGGGTTGGAGGTTAGTGCATTTTCAATTAAACTTAATTTAAATAAATCGGCTGTATCTCCAATAATATCACCTAAATTATAGATGTCTGCACGATTGGCAAGCATGTCTGGAATTTGAAACTTTTCACCACTTTCGGTATAAGGATTTCCAGCCATAATCACACAAAATTTCTTACTACGTAAATCGTAAGTTTTTGGTTTACCATTATACACACCTTCTATTTTACGTGTACCATCGGCAAGCGAAATAAATTTTTGTAAAAACTCAGGATTACAGTGTTGTATATCGTCTAAGTACAACATAACATTGTTACCCATTTCAAATGCAAGATTAAGCTTATTAAGTTCTTCTCTTGCTGCCGAATTGTTTGCAGTTAAAGGGTCTACAGAAGTAACTTCATGACCAATGGCTGGACCGTTTATTTTCATAAAGATTAAGCCTAATCGGTTAGCCATATATTCCATTAAGGTTGTTTTACCATAACCAGGAGGCGAAATTAATAGAAGCATTCCCATTCTATCAGTACGTTTGTTATCACCAACGCTACCTAATTGTTTGGCTAAATTATCACCAAATAATGGTAAGTATACCTTATCAATAAGTTTGTTTCTAACAAAAGACGATAGAACTCTAGGTTTAAACTCTTCTAGTTTTAAACTGTCTTTAAGTGTTTCTGTTACCGAATGTTTAGCAGTTCTAAAAGCATTATAAGCAGGAACTTCTACAGTTTGAAATGTTTGTAGTTGCTGAGTGAAATCATGATAGTTAAAGTTAAAACTACCTTCTTGAATGCACTCATGTGTTCCTTTTAAATTTTGAATAACTGCGTCTGGATTTACTTGAATTATATTAGAAGTAGCTTCGCTTTTAAAAAGTATTAAGGCTGCAATTTCATATATATAATCCGTTTTTTGTGGTGCATGTAGTTTGATAAATGAACTTACCCATTGTACAACTAACTCAACAGCTGCTTGCGAAATTACCTGTTCGTTTAGCGCTGTTTTTACAGAATTATTAAAAGTGATTAAAGCGTTTTTGTTTTCAAGCGTTTTTGTGAATTGATCGTGTAGCTCTTGAGCTGTTTTGCTAATACAAAAAGTGTTGTCGCTTTGTAATTCTTCAAACAAATAGGAAGCTGTTTCAAGCTCTAGTGTTTGATTACTTTTAATATAGTGTTTAGATAAGCTGTCGTAAACGGTAGACTGCTTTAACTCATGACTTAAAGCCTCTAAAATTACTTTATATTCATTGCTCTCTGGGAATGTAGAAAGTACTTCTCCAGAAGCTTTTATTTTTTGATTCCAATGCGCTTTATTTTCTGAATTCAAATTATACCAGAAAAACTGACCAAATGCACGTACAAGTGGTGTATAGCGAAGTAGCCCTAAATTATGATGCTTGTTAATTAAAACTTGTAAAATTTGAGCTGCATCCTCATCATGAACACCTTTTATATAACCTTCGGAATAGTTTTTACTACTTTCATTTTTTATAAGTTGAAGTAATGCAGTTTCGTCTAGCGAATTTAAATTTTGAGATGCGTTTGTAAATAGTTTATAAGCTAAGTATGCAGCTCTATAAATTGTTTTATTTTCGGAAACTAATTCTTGATTCCAATATTTTTGAGAGGATAATAGTGTTGTGTCCTCAATAGTTTGATAAAAATCGGTTCCAGTTAAATGGTATTTTAAAGTATCATCTTTAAAAACAATAGTAAGATCTAGAGGTTGTTTATTAACTCCAAATTTGTGTTTTCCAAGACGAATAATAGTTTCGCCATCTTCATATAAATCTTGTGTGTCTTTTAGTTTTCTTATGGCATCTTCTTTAGCAACTTTAAGACCAGTTTCAATTGCTTCTGCTTTTCCAACATCCTCTAAATCTTTTAAATTCTCGATAATGTCTCGCAGTTTATTAATCATCAAGTCAGAAGCGAAATAGCCATTAATTTCAGTAGTAGTTTTAAAGTTAAGTGCTTTTTTAGCAACACCTTTTAAAATTCTATTAGCTGCAGTTTCAAGGCTTATAGCTTTTTTATTTCTAGCTTCAATAAGACCATTTTTACGCGCTTCGAATGCGTTGTAAACTTCCTCACGTTTTTCAATAATAAGAGAAATAAAATCTTCAAAATCGGCAAAGCGACCTTCTAAATCTTCTAATTGTATAGAAACTTTGTTTAGAAGTTCATCTGTTTTTTCAGGTGTATTAGCAATGTCTAAATAGTTGATAATACTTTGGTCAACTAACTTAAGTTGTGCTGCAAATTCGGCAGAAGCTTCTTTTTCTCCTAGCGATTTTAGTTTGTTTTTTAAGCCTGCTTTTAACTGATTGATAGTAGAAAATATCAATGAGATATTATCGATAATTTTAGTAGCATGCGATGCATCTTCAATATCTAAATTTGAGACAATATCGATAAGCATTTCTAAATCTGCAGCGATTTGATTTACTTCTGCTTCTAAAGCCTTAGCAGCTACTACTTTTTTAATGTCTTGTAGTGCTTTTTCTTTGTCTGAGACACGTTGATGATAGGGTAGAAGTGCTTTCTCATCTAATAAAAACTGCACACAACGTTGTGAAATCTTATCATTTTGAATAACAATTTCTTCCTCTAGTGTGGAAATAAAAGTAGTGTCAACATAGCGAATATCGTTAAGACCAATAACTTCGCCTCTTAATGTTCTTAGCTGTGATAATACCAATACAAAATCTTCAATACTTTTAAAAGAACTGCTTTTAATTTTACCAAAAATATGACTCGCTTTGTCTTGTGTTTCTTTAGTAATATTTGCAGCTGTTTTACGAAGTTGTACCACCTTTTCAAACTCATCAATTGCAGAGTTTGCTGCAGCATTGATTTCAAAAAGTGGTTCGTTGATTAAGAATGTATCTGGTTCTGTAATCCAATAATAGCTACTAAGAATATCGTTAGAGGCCTTTGCAATGTCATCATATAAACCATCAAAACTATCCTCTTTGTTTAGTAATGTTACTAAAGCTTGAGATTCTGCCATGGCTTTTACAATGTCTTTATTCCCTATTTTATATAATAAAGTATCTGTATGTTCCGAAGGAATGGCTTCACCTTTAACAAATGGTGTTTGCCAAATTTGTATGACGTGGTGTTTAGTTTGTTCGTCTTCAGTTTTAAAGTAACATAGTTCACCATCTTTAAGAATGGTGTAACCGTTACATATAATAGGTGTTTTTACTTGTTGCTCAATAACATTGTAGGACATAAGTATGTAGAGTCCTTTTGTGCTTTCGTAAAAAACATATAAGTAATCCTCTCCATTAGGAGAGCTCACCGTTTTTTTAAACTTTACATTAGTAATACCATTGTCAAAAAGTTTAAAATCACCAGATTGTAAATAATAACCACCGGCAAAAATAATACCTTGGTCATCTGGTAATAACAAACAGGCATCACCTATACTATCTATTTTTTTTACCTCCTGAATTTTATGGTTGTATACAAAATAGCGAGGTGCTTCTTGAAAAGGTTTAATTTCTAGAGCAATAAGGTTGCCTAAATCTGCATAGCGATATTGACCATCATCTAATGTTTGGTCAGCGTGTTCAACAAGCTCACTATAAATACCTTTACCATCATCTGTGTTATCTTCTATTTTTATAGTTAAGTCGCCTCCAATAGTTTCTACAAATACTTTATCTAATATAGAAATATGTGGATGCTCACCATAAACGTGTTGGTCTCTACTAGGCTCTACCCAATTAAAAGCGTGTTGATTTGGGAATTTAAATTCATGTTCGCTTCGATTATCTATGTATTTAAGTGAACCATCATTTATTAACCATTTAAATGTTTTTACGTCAGTAACACTATCACTTAATTGAAAAACCATGTGTAGATAGTTTCCAACGATAGCAAACTTTGAAAAAACCGTATTTCTATAATATTTGTACAGATTGGTAAAATCGTCAATAAAAATAGCATCGTTCAATAAGTCCAACGATTGATTGACAAAGTGGTTGTCTTCGTAGGTATAGATGCTGAATACATCGTCTAAAGTAATGTCTGTACGAAGTCCAAAATGTACGTTATATCCAAATAGGCAAATATCACCAATAGTAACAATATCACGTGCTATACAGTTGTTTTCTGTATTAATACGATTATTAGCAATTAGTTTAGTTTCAACATTACCAAAAACGGTTTTACGCGCTTCATTTAGTTGCGCTAATCGTGATAGAAGTTCACTTTTTTGTTTTTGTAGGCGTCCTTGAATAATTTCATAAGTACCACCATCAAGTTGTATGTTATTTGCGTCGTTGGGTTGTTCCATTCTTAAATTGTAATTGGATTTAAAACGTATAAATCTTAAAAGATGTGTTATTTAAACACTTAATCATTATGAAAATGAGAGGAACGAACGATAATAAATCTTAATTAGATTTTTTATTATTCTATATCTGTGTAACAGCAATTCCTTTTAATAAATTAGATTAAATACACTCGCTTATAAGCGAGTGTATGATATTATCCTAACTTCTTATCTAATAAACCTAAGCCACTCGCAAGATTTGATAGGTTTTCAAATAAGTTTAGTTCTCCAGAATCTGTTGTTTTAGATTTTAAGTGTAATAACAAATTAGCAACAGTTACGTTTTTAATGTCTTCGGAAGAAATGCCATATTTAGTAGCAAATTCTTTAATCTTTTCTAATAAGTTTCCTTTTACATCATCGCTACCTAAAATAGCTTCTTTAACTTCGGTAATATTATCAGAATGATTAATTAAACGATCTACACCTTTAGACTTCGTAATTTGTCCAATAATTTGATCGAAGAACATTGTTTCTCCACCAACTATGTCAATGTTAGCAGCTCTTAATGCCTCACCAATTACTTGTGCTTGTGCATCTGCAATATCTTTTTGGATATTGATTTCTGCTAAGTCAACTTGTAATTCTTTATTTAAGCGTAGTTTAAACTCTTCGTGCTCTTTACCAACACCATCTAATTTCTTCATAGCATTAGCTTTTTCTTCAATTCCTGAAGCTTCAGCTAAGGCTTGTTCTTTAATTACTTCGGCTTGTGCTACACCTTCTTCTTTAATCGCTTCTGCTTTAGCTAAGATACCAGCAGCTTCCGCTTTAGCTTTCTTTTCTATAATAGTTGCTTCAACCAATCCTTGACGCTCATTAGCATCGGCTTTAGCATGCATTACTTGAGCTTCAGACATACCAATAGTAGCTTCTTCTTTAGCTTTAGCTTCTGCTAATGTTTTTCTAGCTTCTGCTTCTTTTTCACTAGCTTGTTTCTTAGCTTCTGCCTCAATATTAATTTCTTCTGCTTTTTGCTTAGATGCTTCTTTTTCAGCTTCAGCAGCTTTAATAGTTTTAATTAATGATTCTTGAGCATTCGCTTCAGCAATCGTAATTTTTACTTGTTTTTCACGCTCAGCAGTTTTGAAAGCTTCAATATCCTTCATGTTTTCTTGCTCTTCAACCACACCTTTTTCTAACATTACACGATCGCGAATTACATCTTGGATACTTTTCTTTTCTACTTCAACAACCTTTTCTTTTTCAATTTGAGCAAGCGTAACAATACGTTCTCTTTCGGTAGCTTCTAACATTCTGTCTTTTTCTACACGTTCAGTTTCAACAGCATCTGTACGTTGCTTATTTTTTGCAGCGACAATAATTTGACGCTCCATATTTTCTTCAGCAACTTTTACTTTTTCTTCGGTAGAAATTCTAGCAGATTCAGATTTTAAACGTTCTTCTTCAGCAACTTTAATAGTTTCTGCCTCTTCACGCGCTTTAATATTAGCGATTTCACGCTTTTGTTGTTCTTCTTTTTCAGCTAATTGTTTGTCTAACTCTAAAATAGCTTCGCGTGCTTCAACATCTTGCTTACGAATTACTTTTTCCTCATCGCGCTTAATAAGGTTAGCTTTCATGTTTTGCTCAGCAGTAAGTTCTGTAATTTTTTTAATTCCTTCTGCATCTAAGATGTTGTCAGGCTTTAAAAACTGTACTGAGGTTTGCTCCAAGTAATCAATAGCACAATCTTCTAAGGTATAACCATTAAGATCAGTTCCAATAATATCTACAATTTCATCACGGAATTCGCGACGCGCTTCGTATAATTCTACGAACTGGAATTTTTTACCTACTGTTTTTAATGCTTCAGAGAATTTAGCTTCAAAAAGCTCTTCTAAAGTTGAAATATCTGAAGCTCTTTCGCAACCTACTGTTTGTGCTACTTTTTTAATAAACTCTACTTCATTATTTACACGTACAAAGAAGGCTACTTTAATATCGGCACGCATGTTATCTTTACATAACAATCCGTTTTCTCCAATACGTTCTATTTGAATTTTCTTTACAGAAATATCCATGATTTCTACTTTATGAAATACAGGTACCACGTATAATCCTTTATCTGTAGCAACTTTAGTACCCTTAAATCCTGTACGTACTAAGGCTTCACCTTGAGGTACTTTTTTATAGAATAGTGCAATAATTGCAAAATAAATGATGATTAGAAAGAGGATAAGCCCAACGCCTATACCAATAATTTGTGTGATGTTTTCCATGTTTATTATTTGGTTTTGTTTAAGATTTAATATGTTTAAAATTTGATGTCTTCGATGTTAACGATGCGCTCATTAGGATCTTCGGCTGGAAGTACCCAATAAAAGTTTTTATCGTCCGATTGTTTGATGACTACAATTTCTTGTTTGTAATCAATCGTATTTCCATTATGAGATTTCGCATAAATTGAAATTGGGTTGTCGTCTACTATTATCTCAGCAGATCCCATTTTGTTTTTAGAGATTTTTGAGAGCATCAATCCCTTTCTGCCTATAAGATTAATTGGCGCATCACCATCTGGATTTAAGTTTTTGAAAAAACCTTTAAATGGCGATGTAAACAGTTTGGTTATTACTAAAGAAGGTACAATACCTGCTAATAAAAGCGTATAACCATAATTTGTGTTATAAGACGATGTTAGTGTGGTTGCTATTACTGTGCATAGCCACCAAATAAAAATCCAAGATGTAAAAGTGAACATAAAAGGAAGTCCTACAAAGTTGAAGTAAACTAGTACCTGTTGCCACCATGTTAGTTTTTTTCTTGGGTCTTTTATAACATCTTCTTCATTTATTTCAGCATTTGCAAGATCTGTAAAAGATGCTGTATCAAGATTAGCATCGACATCTACGTCAACATCAGCATCTATATCTACATCAACGTCTATATCTAGGTCGAAATCTATACCAGAAATCATATTGAAAATCCAATAGAGAATTAAAATTATAACCAGAATACTTAGGGTTATGTTTACTTGAGAAAAGGCAATGTCAATAACGTTATCCAATGCGTGAGGCTTTTTTAAATGATGGTTTTTTTAAGTAAGAACTTGTAAACAATATTAAGTAATATTTTTCATATTATAAGTGGTGAATTATCATATAATTACAAGACTTATTAATATTACAAGTTTACCTTATAAGTGCATGTATTGATAAAAATGTTACAAGAAAAATTAAGTTTTTTTTAACTTTTTAAATGGAGGAGGATTTGGAAGTTCGTTTAACGTGTTCGTGTATGGTTTGTGCGGAATATTCCGTGAGGAATATTCCGAGTGTTCTGTTGTTTCTTTAAAGTTAGGAAATTTAATTGAAGTTCATGTGATAGCATGAACTATACACGTTGTTAGGCATTGGCTTCTTTATCACTTGATTCAAACCGAGATTCGATTAATTTCATTTGATTTAATATATCAATAGGTTTTGAGGTTTCAGACTTATGTTTTTCCTGAGAAAAATAAAGAGATAGTAGTCCACCAACCAGAAATATTCCAAATAGAGCAATCACTAAGTATTGATATCGAATGTCCTGAAATTCCGTACCCAATAACGTTATTAGGCAAGGAACACAAGCACCAAGAAATAAAAATCCTATTTTATTAAATATATTAACATTTATATCAATTTCTCCTAGTTTATCTTTTATGAATTTCCATTCACTTATAGCAATTGGATAAGCTTTGCCTTTTTGATGAGACATTAATTCATATTCTTGAGATACCGAAAAGTTGTTTCCATTATCACTCATCTTTCTTAGTTTTTTTAGGTTCAACTTTTGGTTTTTCAATAGCTTGCGAAACTAATGCGTTAACTAAAACAGTATTTCCACAATTATTACAGTTTACGGGAATTATTGGATAGATTGGTCCTCCTCCAATGACAATATTTCCTCCCTGAAATTGTCTTAATTCATAAACAGTATCGTTAACAGTCCAACTGTTAGAATTACACATTGGACAAGCTCTATTTCCCCATTTCTCATTTAAGTGTTTTAATAGCTTATCTAAATCCGGTTTGTTGTCTTCTGACATTATATTTGTTTTTTTGATTTAATTTTTGCTTATGCCTAATGTATTTATATAAACACGTTTTAATGGTTTATATAAATTGTTAAACGAAGTTAGCTTTTTTAAGTAAGAAAATCAATACGTAGAAATACGTATTTAGGCTTATATAATTGTAATGATTACATTTATACATTGACTAAATAAAACTTATGGAAGTATTGGATGTTGTCTTGCAAAAATTTTCGGCTTATGCTTGGGGATTACCATTATTAATTTTGCTTATTGGAGGTGGTTTATACCTTTTAATACTATCTCGTTTTTTGCCTTTTAGATATATAGGTCATGCTATACAAGTACTTAGAGGTAAGTACGATGATCCAAACGATCCTGGACAAATTAGCCATTTTCAAGCGCTTACTACTGCTTTATCTGCCACTGTAGGTATGGGCAATATTGCTGGTGTGGCTGTAGCTATTTCTATTGGTGGTCCTGGAGCTGTATTTTGGATGTGGATAAGTGCAGTAATAGGAATGTCTACCAAGTTTTTTACATCTACATTGGCTATTATGTTTAGAGGTAACGATAGCGAAGGTAATATACAAGGTGGTCCAATGTATGTAATTACACAAGGCTTAGGGAAAGCTTGGAAACCTTTAGCAATTATGTTTGCTTTTTGTGGGTTAATAGGCGCTTTACCTGTTTTTAATGTTAACCAGTTAACCCAAGCAATTAATGATATTTTATTAAAGCCAAATGGTGTTAAAGTAAGCTTTTTTACCAATTTATACATTGGTATAGTGCTGGTGAGTATTACTGCTATTGTAGTACTTGGAGGCTTGAAACGTATTAGTAAAACAGCAGCGCGTTTAGTACCAAGTATGGTATTACTTTACTTTGTGTTAGTGCTTATAATTTTAGGTTTACATATAGATGTTGTACCAAAATATTTAGCTATGATTTTTACTGATGCTTTTGCCGCAAGTAATTATAGTGGAACACCTTTTCTTGGAGGTGTTGTTGGTGCATTGATTTTATTAGGAATAAAGCGAGGTGCTTTTAGTAATGAAGCAGGAATAGGAACTGCACCAATGGCACATGGTGCGGCAAAAACAGACGAACCTATTCGTGAAGGTTTGGTTGCTATGCTAGGACCAGCAATTGATACTTTAATTGTGTGTACGCTTACAGCACTTACTATTTTAGTGACAGGAGTTTGGGAAACTACTGCTGATAATGGTGTAAGCTTAACAGCGTCGGCATTTGGAACTTCAATGCCAATTTATGGTAAATACTTATTGTTATTGTGTATTGCAGTGTTTAGTATTTCGTCGTTGTTTTCGTATTCGTATTATGGTGGGAAGTGTATGTCGTTTTTATTTGGCGCTCACAATAAACATTATTACAACTACTTTTATATTATTAGTATAATACTAGGCGCCACAACGACACTAGATATGATGATAAATCTTATAGATGGTGTATTTGCTTTAATGGCAATACCAACAATGGTGTCTACTATTATTTTAGCACCAAAAGTTGTAGAAGCATTTAAGTTGTATACTACCAAGCTTAAAAAAGAAAAAACCACATCGTAATTGGATGTGGTTTTTTTATATGTTAAGAATAATGTAATTACTTTCTTTTAATCAGTACTTTTTCGTTTGTAAACTGAAACGCAGCATCTAAAAATGCCATCATTTGTGGCCAATTTTCTTTTGGCTCGAAATTGTTTTTGTATTGCTTAGATGTTGTTACAATTAGTTTATCACCTTCAATGGTAGCTGTACTAATAAATGCACCTGCAGCATTATCTACATTTTTATTTAACTTGTCTAATCCAGCAACTGTATAGCCTTCTGGAATAGTCATAGTAATATTATAGTTAAAGGTTCTAGCATAAGAAGCGTGAACGTTACTTGTGCGTGTACGCTCTTTGTCTTCAAGGTCTATTTGACCTCCAATAAGCTTTCCAATTTCAAAAATATGGTTAGGTCCAGCTTTTTTAACTAATATGTTTTTAGCTTTAAAACTATCTGAAAAGGCCAATTCAGAATCTGGACCAAAACGTCCTGTACTAATTATTTTAAACTCATAATCTTCAACTTCATTTCTTTCTAAATCACTTTCGGCATACTCTTTTAAAGTTTCTTTTTGTTTGTCTTTTAGCTTTTCTATTAAGGCGTTCATTTCTTTAGTAACCTTAAGCTTTTGTTTCTTGTTTTTAATACGATCTGCTAATGTTTTTGTTTTATACTTTGCATAATCTTCATTTATATAATCTGTAAATAATAAGAATTCGTATTGGTATTCGTCTTTGGTATGTCCTTTAAACGAACTTGAAGTTGTCATATCCAGTACAGTAAAATCTTCGTTAAAAGCTACTGTAATGTCTTTTTTATTTACATTATCTAAATGTGAAGACACAGGAAGTTTACCTCTTTTAATACCATCAATTTTATTTTTTGATTTAGTAAGTAAAAACACATCTGTTCCTTCAATTAATGGTGAATATTGATTTACACTCGTATGAGGTCCAAAAAATTCAACATAAAGTGGTTCTGCTGTATTAACTTTAAGTAAAACGTTCACATTTTTTTCAATCAGTAAATCGTCAATACTACCATCGTAACGTTTTTTAGCAACAACAATTTCGTATTTGATTTTATGACGTCTTAAAAACTCTGTAAAGTGTTTTACAAATTGCTTTTCATTTTGAATAAAAACAGGATTAGTGCCATAATAGTAATATGGATATACAATATCTGCTTCGTCAGCAATAAAAGCCTCTACAAAGCGTGTTAAGTAATAATGGCGCATGTAGTAGTAAGCTTGTGTGACTTTATCAGCATCGTTTTTAAATGATTTTCCTTTTAAGAAATGCTTTAAGTCTCCTATATCTCCATCTGGTTTAAAACGATGATCGTAAAGGTCTAGTACTTCATCTTGTGATACACTTTTCTTAATAATACTTTCCTTTTTTGGAAGGAAAGCTAATGCGCGATCTTCAAACTTCCCAGAACGTGCAAAATATACCTGAAACTTATAACAAGGTAATTCTACAAGTGGATAAGACCATCTTGAAAACTCGTTCTTTTCTATGTCTGAAGCTACTAATTCGTAACGTCTAAAATTACCTTTGTTTGTTTGGATTTGTTTTAATTCTGGTGCACCATTATAAGAGTTGAAATTGATAAAGAAATCATTTTCAGTTTCAAAAAACAGTCTAAAATCCATAATTGGATATTCTTCAGAAAGAACGGTTTCAACAGGGTCAAAACCAAAAGCGTAAGTAGATTTAAAAGGCTCTACTTTAAAGAAATAAAAATCGATAATATCTCCAACTTCAAGGTTTGAAATTGCAACTTTAGTTTCGCCATCAACCTCTACAGCTTCTTCGTCAACATTTATTTCTATTTCTTTGCCATCTGGTTTAATAATTTTTACACCTACAATATTATCACCTTTTGCTCTCCAAGAGTAACGACCTTTATTAGATCTAAAGCGCTTTTTAAATGAAAATTCTGAAAACTCTTCTACAGCAGCTTTGTCAAGTAGCTTAATACGTTTTCTAATAGATACTTTATAAGTTACATTTTTACCAAACTTATGAAAATCGTAATTTTCGTTTTTATAGATAACTACAGCAGATTCGTTTTTCCATTTATCTGGAATATCTGTAGCATTTTTGTATGCATCATTGGCGCCCCAAAATAGCTCTTTAGCTTCAATTTCTAGTTTGCTTTGTCCAAAAAGCGTAGCACTAAAAGCTACAAGCGCAATGGTTAAAATTCTTATTTTCATAAGTGTTTTTTATTGTTTGGTTAATATTATTTGTTCTTTGTAAGTGTCATCTAGTTTTTTAATGAACGTATTCCACTCATCAAAATCTGAGGTTTCTACTTTAGCATTTTTTATCACAAAACTTTTTTTACAAACCACAGCATTTCCTTCTTGTTTGAAGGTAATTGATAGGTCAAAATTATCTTTTGAGATAGTTTTGTTTTCTGGTACGTATGTTACTTTATATCCTGCTGGAATTTGTAATGTGATTTTGGAGTCTAAGTCTTTTTTATGTCTGAAAATATAATCGGTTTTACGATCATTTAGATCAAAATCACTAAGCTCTTTTTCAATATCTAAATCAATGTAAACTTCGCCATCAAAAGATGAAACTGCATTGTTTACTGTAATATCTGCTGTAAAATTCAAGCTTGCTTCTCTGTCGGTAACATCAGAAGCAACAATGTTAGATACTTTAATATTGCTATCGCCTTTTTCTAAATACGATTTTAAAAATTCTTCTTTAATATCAGTTTTTAAAGAACTGAAATAGTAAAGTAAGCTTGCTCTACTTTCTCCATTATAGGTTTTTTGTACACTTCCTTTCAAGGTTTCGCCGTCAAGAGTGTAGTTGTAAGCTATATATTCTTTGTTTTCAGAATGATTAGCAGAAGGAACTGTTTTTAAGATGTATTTTTCACCATCTTCAATTAAAACTTGTTTGCCTTGAATTCTGTCGGCATACTCACCATAGGCATTAAATTTTTCTGTACCATCAAGAAAGATGGCTTTACCATCTTTAAACAAAGTACAAATCATGTGGTTATCTACCGAAAGGTTTGGAGTAGAGTAGTCGTAGGCAATACGTTTAGTACCAATCCAAGTAAGTCTAGCGTCAAAACCAGCTTCTATAAGCATTTGTTTTGTAAGGTTTGCCATTCCTTTACAGTCGCCATATTTTTTGTTATAAACATTGGCAGCTTCATCTGGTTTAAAACCAGCAATACCATCTTCAAAAGCGATATAACGAATGTTGTCTTGAACCCAATAATAGATATTTTTTATTTTTTCGTCGTCTGTCTTAGCGTTTTTGGTTAATTCTGCAACTTTTGCTTTAAATGGAGTTCTGTCGTTTTCTAGACTATTTGCTAAACTACTATACCAATTATATAAATCTTGAGTAGAATTAAAGATTGCTTCTTTGTCACCATTTTTAGATTGCGATTTAGCAAGAATTAATATGTGTGGATAAATATAAGTTGGACCAGGAGCGCGTTCTTCATCATACATAGCTGGTAAATCTTCAATCTTATAGGTAACTATTGTATTTTTTGTTTTGGAATCTTTGTATTCGGTTTTTTTAATGTCGTAACCTTCAAAGTTCATTTCTTTAAGCTCAATGTCTAGCCAACTAGGAATATCAAACTTTATTTCTCGTTTTACTGTTGGGTAAGAATTATTAAAATATACTTTAGTGAAGTACTTAATGTCTTTGTATTCTTTTCTAATAGTAGTGTAGTATTTATAACCATTTAAAGGAAAGTCTACATTAGCATACTTAACTCGTGTATCTATATGGAATAAATCTTCGCTCGTATAGGCTTCGTCAATAACTTGGAACCCTGCTTTCTTCTTGTTTTTGTATTTAATGGAAAACTCTGTTATTTCAGACTCACCATCGTAAAAACAATATTTTTGAATATCTGCACGTGAGTCTAAGTTAATATGGTTTTCGTCAAGCTTGTGGTTAACGGTTACTTTATTGGTTTTTTGGTCAAAACCAAACGAAATATAGTCTTTACTTAACTGTAATGCAATATGATCATCTTCATATTTTTCTTTAAGTGATTTAGCTTCTAGTTTGTCATTTGAATTTGGTTCAATACTTTTTTGAGAAAATGCACTATACGAAACAAGGCATAGTAAAATAAGGTAGAATTTGTTTCTAGACATAGGTTAATGTTTAATACAATTGTAAATATATACTTTCAATTAATTTTCTAAAACCTTTTTCTTAACAATTTATAATCAGGTAATTATTTTTTTAATCTAGTTATCGTAATAATGTATCAATTTGGATTATTGTTGCTAAATTGATATATTTATGCTAAATTATTATATATGGATATTCAATGTTGCCCAAATTGTAGCTCAGAAAGCTACACTAAAAGTGGAATTGTAAATAACAGACAACGCTATAAGTGTAAGTCTTGTGGTTATTTTTTCTCTGTTAATAAAATGGGGAAACGTATAGATGATTATTATGTAAATAAGGCATTACAGTTATATTTAGAAGGACTTACGTATAGAGAAATTGAGCGTATTCTTGGGATTTCTCATGTAAGTATTATGAATTGGGTTAAAAAATATAATATCAAACGACCATATAATTCTAATTACCATCCAAGTTATAAAATTTTAAGTGCTTCAGAGCTTTCAAATTACTTTCAAAAAACTAATAACTTGTCTGGAGCTGGTGTTCTTGTAACCGAGCTTGGTGATAAGTTTATGCTTATTAAATGGGAACGCTTTAGAGATTAGGTATATATAATTACCATTTATGTATATTGATTTTTATTTAGCTCTATCTTTTTTAGAGATTAGTAGTGCACACAAAACCAAAACTTTATTACTAACTAATCTTTAAATTTTATGAAAAAACTTTATTTAATACTGTTTTGTTCAGCCTTCTTAGGCTTTCAAAATCTGTATGCACAAGGTTCTCCAGATTATAATGGAGGCTTAAAAGTGAAATTTGATGAGGAAGGAAAAAAATACCTTCGTCTCATTTCTTGGGCTCAAGTACAAGCCAGTTATAATGATGATGTTCCAGACGATGAGAGTAGTACAAGTTTTAATTTAAGACGCGCTCGTATTTTAATGTTTGCTCAAATCAATGAGAAATTCATGATTCTTACTCATTTTGGATTGAATAGCTTAAATAGTAATACAATGCATCCAGTAGGAAAAGGAGATGGTTCTCAATTATTCTTTCATGATGTTTGGGCACAATATAACTTAAGTAAAAACCATGCTGTTGGAGGTGGATTACATTACTTTAATGGTATTTCTAGGTTAAATAATCAAAGTACATTAAATATGATGACCTTAGATAATAACCGTCAATCATGGGCGACTATAGGTTTAACGGATCAGTTTGCTAGACATATTGGAGTATTTGCTAAGGGTAAATTTGGAAAACTTCAATATCGTGTAGCTATTAATGATGCTATTGCTAGTGATTTGGATACTAGAAATCCAGAAGATGCCGATTATGTTGGTACAACTGTTTATGGAGGTAGAGAGTATTTAGGCTCTAAAGATGCTGGAAAAATATATGCAGGTTATTTTGATTATCATTTCTTAGATCAGGAGTCAAACTTCTTACCATTTAAAGTAGGTTCATATTTAGGAGGAAAGAAAGTATTTAACATAGGAGCTGGATTCTTCTTGCATCCAAATGGTGCAGTTATTAACGAAGGAACTGTTGTTAATCCTGATTTAAAAGGAGAGGACGTTGCTATTTTTGCTGTAGATGCTTTTTACGATACACCACTTGGTGATGATGGTAGTGCTTTAACAGCATATGCTACTTATCAATCAAGCGATTATGGTAAGGACTACTTATTTAGTGCTTATGGTACAGGAAGTATGATTTATACACATGTTGGATATGTTTTTGCTGGTGATAAGGAAAAAACAAGATACCAACCTTATGTTGCGTATGCTTCTAATAGCTATGATGCAACCGATGATAATAGAAATGTTTTCAGTATAGGTGCTAATGCTTATATGAGCGGGCACAATTCTAAACTAACCTTAGAGTATAAAAACCAAAAATTTGGTGACTCAAAAACAGGAATAGTTACACTTCAAGCAATGATATACCTATAAACTTAAAATTATGTCAGATAAAAGCAATGCTTCAGCATATTGGAAAGAAAATATTAAGTACCTATCCATTTTACTAGTTATATGGTTTGTGGTGTCTTATGGATGTGGAATTTTATTTAGAGATGCTTTAAATGAAATTAGACTTGGCGGATTTAAACTTGGATTTTGGTTCGCGCAACAAGGGTCAATATATGTATTCGTAATACTAATTTTCGTGTATGTACGAATTATGAATAAACTAGATAAAAAATATGGTTACGACGAGTAATCTTAATTAATAACCAAAAAAATATATTATTATGAGTGTTCAAACATGGACTTGGATTTTAGTTGGGATTACATTTGCCCTATATTTTGGAATTGCAATTTGGGCTAGAGCTGGTTCAACAAAAGAATTTTATGTTGCTGGAGGAGGTGTTTCTCCATTAGCAAACGGAATGGCAACTGCTGCCGACTGGATGAGTGCAGCGTCATTTATATCGATGGCTGGATTAATCTCATTCATGGGATATGATGGTTCAGTATTCCTTATGGGATGGACAGGAGGATATGTATTATTAGCATTACTCTTGGCGCCTTATTTACGTAAGTTTGGGAAGTTTACTGTACCAGATTTTATTGGTGATCGTTACTACTCAAATACTGCAAGAACAGTTGCTGTACTTTGTGCTTTAATTGTATCGTTTACTTATGTAGCAGGTCAAATGCGTGGTGTAGGAATTGTATTTTCGCAGTTCTTACAAGTAGATATAAATGTAGGTGTAATTATTGGTATGACAGTAGTGTTAATCTTTGCATTCTTAGGAGGAATGAAAGGGATTACATATACGCAAGTAGCACAGTATTGTGTATTAATATTTGCATTTATGGTACCAGCAATTTTTATCTCTTTACAAATGACAGGAAACCCAATTCCACAAATAGGAATGGGAGGAAAGGTTGAAGGAGGCGCCTTCTTACTCGATAAATTAGATACATTACATACAGAACTCGGATTCAACGAATATACAAGTGGAACAAAATCTACTTGGGATGTATTTGCAATTACTTTAGCGCTTATGGTTGGTACAGCTGGATTACCACACGTAATTGTACGTTTCTTTACAGTACCAAAAGTAAAAGATGCACGTAAGTCTGCTGGATTAGCTTTATTATTTATTGCTATTCTTTATACAACTGCACCTGCAATTGCTGTATTTGCAAGAACAAACTTAATTGAAACTGTAAATAACAAAGAGTATACTGGAATTCCTGAATGGTTTAAAAATTGGGAAGATACAGGATTAATAGCGTGGTCTGATAAAAACAATGATGGTAAGATTCAATACGTAGCTGGAAGTGCCTTAAATGGAAAAAAACCAGTATTTATTGATGGTAGAGGAAAAAGTGGTGAACGTATGATTTCAAACGCTAATGATGCAGCAAATGAGTTGTACGTAGATAGAGATATTATGGTATTAGCAAATCCAGAAATTGCAAACTTACCTAATTGGGTAATTGCATTAGTAGCTGCTGGTGGTTTAGCAGCAGCATTATCTACAGCAGCTGGTTTATTATTAGTAATATCTACATCAATCTCGCACGATTTAATTAAAAAGCAATTAAAACCAGACATCTCCGAAAAAGGAGAGCTAATGTGGGCAAGAATAGCAATTGTTTTTGCAATTATTATAGCTGGTTTATTTGGTATCTATCCACCAGGATTTGTCGCCGCAGTTGTAGCGCTAGCCTTTGGGTTGGCAGCTGCATCGTTCTTCCCTGCAATTATACTAGGTATTTTTGATAAGCGAATGAATAAGCAAGGTGCCATTGCTGGTATGGTAGTTGGGATAACGTTAATGTTATTCTATATGATACGTTACAAAACAGGATTAATAGGTGTGATGGATCCTAGACCAGCTAGTGAGTGGTGGTTTGGTACATCGCCAGAAGGTTTTGGAACAGTAGCAATGGTAGTAAATGTTGTTGTGTCTGTTATCGTATCTAGAATGACGTCTCCGCCGCCTGCAGATGTTCAGGAAATAGTTGAAAACATCCGAATTCCTTCAGGAGCAGGAGAGGCTACACACCATTAATGTTAGATTATTAGTTAGTTAAACAGTATTGCTTTTACAGCAATACTGTTTTTTTATTACATTTATACAAGAAACTACAATGAAAAAAAGACACGAACAAAAATTAGTTATACTTTCCTTTGCACTATTAGTAGTACTTAATGTGCCTTTTTTATTAGTGTTTAACATTGATGGGGTTGTATTGGGTATGCCTACTTTTTATTTTTCAATTTTTAGTGTTTGGTTAGTCTCTATTATTGTATCATATGTAGTTTTAAAAAGGCATTATGAGTAACTACGCATTGGTAATTATTATAATTTCATACTTAGCGATATTATTTTATATCGCTTTTCTAGCTGAAAAAAATGCCAAAAGTAAATGGGTGAACAATCCTTTTGTGTATACATTATCATTAGCAGTTTATTGTTCTGCATGGACATATTATGGTAGCGTAGGTATTGCTGCTAATACAGGTGTAAACTTTTTGCCAATTTATTTGGGACCAGTTATTGCAGCTCCTTTATGGATTGTGGTTTTAAGGAAGATAATTAGGATATCAAAGCAGCATAAAATTTCATCAATTGCTGATTTTATTTCGTTGCGTTACGGTAATAATCGTTTTCTAGGAGCGCTAATAACACTTATTTGTGTAGTAGCTACTGTACCATATATTTCATTACAATTAAAAGCTATTTCAGAAACATTTCAAATTATGTCGGATGAGTCAAGTTATGTTTCAACAGGAGTTTTTGACGATTCTACATTTTATATTGCATTATTATTAGCAGTTTTTGCAACATTTTTTGGTACACAAACTACAGATGCCTCAGAGAAACATAGAGGAATTGTTGCATCAGTAGCTTTTGAGTCTGTTTTAAAACTGGTTTTCTTTTTAGCAGTTGGTATTTATGTGACATTTTATTTATTTGATGGGACAAATGATATTTATAATCAAATTTCAAAAACTGATAACTTCTCTGTTTTAACTTCAATAGGAAGTATAGAAAATGGATTCAATTGGTTTTATATGATTATGCTGTCTTTTATGGCTATATTTTTATTGCCAAGGCAATTTCAAATGTCAGTAGTTGAGAACAGTAGAGAAAAACATTTGAAGCAAGCTATTTGGCTCTTTCCTCTGTATTTATTACTCTTTAACTTATTTGTAATTTTTATTGCTTGGGCAGGGAAATTGTCTTTTAACGAATCTGTAAATGCAGAGTATTTTACATTGCTATTACCATTACAACAAGACAATACATTTTTAGCTTTATTAGTTTTTCTTGGAGGTTTTTCGGCTGTAATATCTATGGTAGTTGTATCAACATTAGCATTGTCAACTATGGTGAGTAATAACTTAGTAATTCCTTATGGCTTTTTAGATAAATTTATAAAAGGTCATCCTGAAAAAAATGCGATGTATATAAAAAATATCAGACGTGTATCTATATTTTTAATTATTGTATTAGCTTATGTCTTTTATGTGAACTTTTCTATTGAATTATCATTGTATTCTATAGGGTTAATTTCATTTGTGATTGTGTCTCAATTAGGACCTTCGTTTTTTGTTGGCTTATATTGGAATAGAGGTTCTTCAAAAGCAGCAATAGCAGGAATAATTGTAGGTTTTTTAATTACAGCTTACACACTTATTTTGCCATTTACTATTGAAGCTTTTACGGGTTCTAACGATTTAACAGAGTATGGTCTTTTAGGAATTTCTGCTCTAAAACCATATGCGTTATTCGGTATTGATTTTATGTCACCTCCAGCACATGCGTTTTTTTGGAGCATGTTATTTAATGTGCTTACATATTTTTCAATTTCTTTGTTATTAAAAGGGAATTATAGAGAACGTAATTATGCAGAAATGTTTGTAGATAGTAAGAACTATACTAATTTACAAGACAACGCTTTAGTTTGGAAAGGGGAAGCTTATGTTACAGATATAAAAAATGTATTAAATAAATTTTTAGGTGAAAAACGTACTGAGCGTGCTTTAAATTTATTTTTTATGAAATATAAACTGCCACAAGACACTCAAATGGCAGATGCTAGATTGATTAATTTCTCAGAGAAACTTTTAACGGGAAGTATTGGTAGTGCATCAGCCAAAATTTTAATTGCTAGTGTAGTAAAGGAAGAAGAGATTAGTTTGGTAGAAGTGCTTAAAATTTTGGAAGAGTCTAAAGAAACGATTGCACGTAATAAGTTGCTTCGTGAAAAATCGGATGAGTTGACGTCTTTAACAGGACAATTACAAGATGCTAATCAAGAATTGATTATTAAAGATAAGCAAAAAGATGAGTTTTTAGATACAGTCGCACACGAGTTAAAAACACCTATTACAGGAATTAGAGCAGCTACAGAATTAATTATGGACGATGAAGATATGCCTAAAGAAATTAAGGCGCAGTTTTTATCCAATATCCTGCAAGATTCAGATAGATTATCACGATTGATTCATAACATTTTAGATTTTGAAAAGTTATCTACAGGAAGACAGCAATTAGATATACAGCGTCATACAATCAAAAAAACAATCGATAAAGCCATTACAAGTATAAGTCAAATAGCATCTAAAAAGGAAATAGAGATTACCAATGATAGTTTAGTCGATTTTGAATTTAGTTATGATGAGGATAGAATTTTACAAGTATTAACTAATTTATTGTCAAATGCTATTAAGTTTTGTGAGCCTAACAAAGGAAAAATAATAGTTGATTACAAGATGTTAAATGGCTTTGTAGAAGTGTATGTAAAGGATAATGGCAAAGGTGTTCCAGAAGAAGATATTAACTATATTTTCGATAAATTTTACCAGTCTAGTGATCAAAATACTATCAAGCCACAGGGCAGTGGATTAGGTTTAGCAATTAGTAAACAAATTATTGAAAATCATCATGGAAAAATTTGGGTAAAAAAGGGTAAGAAAGTTGGAGCAACCTTTGGATTTAAGCTACCTTTTGAGTAAATTGTATCGCTAATATGAAGAAGAAGATTTTAATTGTTGATGATGAGCCTAATATTGTAATGACCTTAGAGTATACCTTCAAAAAACAAGATTTTGAGGTATTCATTGCAAGAGATGGAAGTGAGGCATTACAAATTTTAGAAAACAATATTCCTGATGTTGTTTTATTAGATATAATGATGCCAAATGTAGATGGCTATCAAACATTAAAATATATTAAAGAAACAGACAGTTTAACCAACACGAAAGTGGTGTTTTTAACTGCAAAAAATAAAGCTTCAGATATTGAAAAAGGCATAAAACTTGGAGCAGATAAATATTTAACTAAGCCGTTTTCAGTAAAAAAAATAGTTTCAGAAATACTTGAACTACTTTAATTAATATTTGGTTTTGTGTGCAAACAACCAATGTTTAATTTAAGTATGTAGAAAATGAAATTAAGATTAAATCCGTTAGCATCAGATATATTCATATCTGTATATGTTATTATATCCTTATTTCTTCGTTTTAAATTTGAGAGTGAAAACCCTGTAAGTCCTGTAAACTCTATTGTTTTAGGGATTGGTTTTGTTGTGATTATTTGGGCACTCATTAAGTTAAAATTCTTAAATCCAAATTGGTTCGGTTTGTTTAAACCAAAAAAATCAAAATCATGACATATCAAGAATTTTATAAGAGCAGTATTCAGGACCCAAAAACGTTTTGGAATGCACAAGCACAAGAACTAGATTGGCACAAAATGCCAAACAATACATTGTCAAAAGACAATGATGGATTTTATCAATGGTTTGAAGATGGAAAACTTAACTTAAGTTATTTATGTATAGATAAACATATAGCAGATGGTTATGGTAGGCAAAATGCTATTATTTACGATTCGCCTGTAACTAATACTAAAGAGATAATTACTTTTAATAGGCTTCAAAAAGAAGTGTCAAAGTTAGCAGGTGCTTTAAAAGAATTAGGCTTACAAAAAGAAGACACAGCAATTATATATATGCCTATGATTCCTCAAGCCATTTATGCAATGTTGGCTTGTGTACGTATTGGTGTAACACACTCAGTCGTATTTGGAGGATTTGCACCTCATGAGTTGGCAATTCGTATAGATGATTGTCAACCAAAAGTAATTATTACAGCATCTAGTGGTATTGAAGTTGATAGAATTATTCCATATAAACCTTATGTAGATGAAGCTATAGTATTATCTCAGCATAAACCTGAAAAGGTATTGTTATATCAAAGACATTTAGGAGCAGATGCTCCTGCAAAACCTTATGATGTAGATTATTTAGAAGCAGTTAAAAACGCTATACCAGCAGAACCAGTAGTGGTTGATTCTACACACCCTTCATACATCTTATATACTTCTGGAACTACTGGTAAACCAAAAGGGATTATTAGAGATACAGGTGGTTATGCAACCGCTTTAAAATTTTCGATGAAGCATGTTTATGGAGTAGAATCAGGAGACGTTTATTGGGCTGCTAGTGATGTAGGTTGGGTTGTTGGTCATAGCTATATAGTTTATGGTCCTTTATTAAATAGAAATACAACAGTGTTGTTTGAAGGTAAACCTATTAGAACACCAGATGCTTCTACATTTTGGAGAGTTATTAGTGAACATCAAGTACGTGTTATGTTTACAGCACCTACAGCTATTAGAGCAATAAAAAAAGAAGATCCAAATGCAGAGTTCTTGAAACAATACGATATATCATGCCTAAAATATCAGTTCCTTGCAGGTGAACGTTGCGATGTATCTACACTTAAATGGACTGAAGAAAAACTAGGTGTTCCAGTAATTGATCATTGGTGGCAAACCGAAAGTGGTTGGCCAATGTTAGCAAATATGGCAGGAGTAGAATTGCAAAAAGTAAAACCTGGATCAGCAACATTTCCCGTATGTGGATATGATTTACAAATATTAAATGAAAAAGGCGAAGTAGTACCTAATGGTACCGAAGGTTATGTAGCTGTTAAGCTTCCATTACCACCAGGAAACTTAAGAAATATTTGGGGTAATCCAGAGCGTTTTAAAGCAGGTTATCTTGAAAAGTTTCCAGGCTATTATTTTTCTGGTGATGGAGGCTATAAAGATGAAGATAATTACGTGTATATAACAGGTCGTGTAGATGATGTTATAAATGTGGCAGGTCATAGATTATCTACTGCCGAAATGGAAGAAGTTGTAGCTGCTCACGATTCAGTGGCTGAGTGCGCTGTTATTGGTATTCATTGTGATTTAAAAGGACAAAAGCCTTTAGCATTGGCAGTTACAAAGTCTGATAATATAATGGCTGAATCTGTAATTCAAGAAGATATTGTAAAAGAGGTAAGACATCATATAGGAGCTGTAGCTTCTTTAAAACAAGTAATATTGGTAGATAGACTACCAAAAACACGTTCAGGAAAAATTTTAAGAAAGCTACTTAGAAACATAGCAGATAAAAATGAGTATAAGGTGCCTTCAACTATTGATGATATAAACATTATTGGAGAAATAGAAACCGTATATAAATCACACAATGTCATTTAGAGTTAATTTAATGTCATTAGTAGAAATAAAAAATAAAAACAAAAATATTTTACTAGCTTAGAGGAGGTGATAAAAACACTAATCAAGCACAAATTTTAATTATAGAATTATGAGTAATTATCATATAAAACATCTAGAAGAATACTATCAAGTTTATAGAAAATCTGTACGAAATCCTGAAGGGTTTTGGGAAGAGATTGCAGAAGAGCATTTTTTATGGCGTAAAAAATGGGATAATGTATTGAGTTGGGATTTTTCTAAACCAGAAGTAAAGTGGTTTGAAGGTGCAAAACTTAATATTACAGAAAATTGTATTGATAGACATTTAGCAACTCGAGGTGATAAAACAGCTATTTTATTTGAACCTAATGACCCAAATGATCCAGCTGAACACATTAGTTATAGACAGTTATATCATCGTGTTAACAAGTTTGCAAATGTGCTAAAAGCTCAAGGTATAAAAAAAGGTGATCGTGTTTGTATTTATTTACCGATGATTCCTGAGTTGGCGATTTCTGTATTGGCTTGTGCTCGTATAGGTGCAATTCACTCAGTAGTATTTGCAGGATTTTCATCAACTGCATTATCAACTAGAATTAATGATAGCGATTGTAAAATGGTAATTACTAGCGATGGTTCTTATCGTGGAGCAAAGACTATTGATTTAAAAGGAATTGTTGATGAAGCGTTACTTGATTGTGATTGTGTAGCATCTGTTTTAGTAGCAAAACGTATTAACTCAGATATTCATATGGAAGAAGGTCGCGACCAATGGTTACAGCCTTTATTAGATGCAGCTTCAGACCAATTAACAGCAGAAGTGATGGATGCCGAAGATCCATTATTTATTTTATATACATCAGGTTCAACTGGCAAGCCAAAAGGAATGGTGCATACTACAGGTGGTTACATGGTGTATACAGCTTATACGTTCAAAAATGTATTTCAGTATAGAGAAAATGATGTGTATTGGTGTACTGCTGATATTGGTTGGATTACAGGACACAGTTATATTGTTTATGGACCATTAGCCAATGGAGCTACTACAGTTATGTTTGAAGGTGTGCCTAGTTATCCAGATTTTGGACGCTTTTGGGAAATTGTTGAAAAGCATAAAGTAAATCAGTTTTATACAGCACCAACAGCAATTCGTGCTTTAGCTAAACAAGGAACAGAGTTAGTTGATAAGTATGATTTAAGCTCTTTAAAAACCTTAGGTTCAGTAGGTGAGCCTATTAATGAAGAAGCGTGGCATTGGTATAATGATAATGTAGGAAAGAAAAAAGCACCAATTGTAGATACTTGGTGGCAAACAGAAACAGGAGGAATTATGATAACACCAATTCCTTATGCTACACCAACAAAACCAACCTATGCAACATTGCCATTTATTGGAATTCAACCTGCATTAATGGATGAAAATGGAGAAGAAATAAAAGGTAACCAAGTAGATGGTCGCTTATGTGTAAAATTTCCTTGGCCATCTATGGCACGAACTATTTGGGGAAATCATGAGCGTTATAGAGATACTTATTTTTCGGCTTATAAGGATAAGTATTTTACAGGTGATGGTGCTTTACGTGATGAGGTTGGTTATTATAGAATTACAGGTCGTGTAGACGATGTTATTATTGTGTCTGGACATAACTTAGGAACAGCACCAATTGAAGATGCTATTAATGAGCATCAAGCAGTAGCTGAGTCTGCTATTGTAGGTTTCCCTCACGATGTAAAAGGAAGTGCGTTATATGGTTATGTAACTTTAAAAGATACAGGCGAAAGCAGAGACCACGATAATTTACGTAAAGAAATTAACCAGATTATTACAGAGCATATTGGGCCAATTGCTAAACTAGATAAAATACAGTTTACTCAAGGATTACCAAAAACACGTTCTGGAAAAATTATGAGACGTATTTTACGTAAAATAGCACATAAAGATACTTCTAATCTAGGTGATACAAGTACATTGTTAAATCCAGAGGTAGTACAAGATATTATGGATAATGCCTTATAACATTATCTGTTTTTTATTGATTGATTTTTAAGTATTAAAAAAGCATCTCGAAAGAGATGCTTTTTTTGTGATTCTTTATATTATAAATTTTGTAATCGTAAACTCTCAAGCTTTTGTGCATAAGTCAATATAACTTTGCCAAAAGAACCAGTTTTTACATCACTATAATAATATTCGTCAGTTTTACGATCTAGCATGTAATAGTTAGAATATGGTGCGCTTCTAGTTTTAAATTCTCCAGAGGCTCCATATCCAGCAGAAGCAGTACTTCCCGCATCATAATCAAAAATATACCTGTATTTATCTAGGTCTGCATACTCTTCATTTTCAAGGTCTTCTTCTAAAACGAAAATGAATTTGCCTTTATAGTTTTCGTTAAAATGCTTTTTCATGTATTTATCTCTACTATTTCTGCCTTTTAGTACGCATATTAAAGTAGAATTGTCTTTACCAAACTCTGGAGGAATAGCATTGTTTTCAGTAGTTATATGCTTTTCGGCTACATTTTTTTGATTAGCCATTACTGCTGCAGCAATGCAAGAATTAAGCAATAGAAAAGAACAAAGAATAATTAAAAGTCTTAACGGATAAATTATTTTCATTATTGAATGATTTTGATTACATCAAAAGTAAGTGAAAATAATTAATATTAAAACATAGAAATTAGTTTTGTTGTTGTTTTTTAGTTAGTTAGGGTTGTTTTCTTTTTCCAATATTTTAGCAATTCTATTATTTATAATTTCTGATAAGTTCCAATTATAAAGCTCTTTATCAGTAGTGTTGTAAAATGCAACAATAACTGCATCTATATCTTTATAGTATTTTGCAAAACTTTGGTATCCAGGAACCCAACCAGCATGTTCAAATTCGTAAATAGAAGCATATATCTTTTGCTCTTCAGGTTTTAATAATGAACCATCGTTTAATGCTCTAAGAAATATACCAACATCTTCTGCAGTGGCTAACATACCATGTTCGTCTTCTTTTAAATCGTATGGATAGTCTACATGGTAACCACTCATGACATCTTCTAAATTCACTTCTTTTAAAGACCCAAAAGTATTGTTTAGGTTTAGTGGTTTTAAGATTTCTTCTTGTACAAATTGAAAGTTGTTATAGCCTAATGCATTATCCATAATTTTATTGATTAATAAATAATTGGTATTACAATATTCATAATCTTCACCTGGTTGAAAGTTAGCAGGTTTGTTGGTAATTAGTGCTAGACTTTCTTCGTAAGTTCTTGTTGGATTAGACCAAAAATTTGGCGTGTCTGTAAAGTTTGGAATACCACTTTTATGCTGTATCATTAAGCGTAGTGTAATTTTATCGGCATTTTCAATTTTACCAACAAGTTCTGGTAAATAATCAGCGATGGTTTTATCTAATGATAGTTTGCCTTTGCTTACCAATTTGGTAACAGCTACAGCATCATAGAGTTTGCTAATACTTGCTATTTTAAATAAAGCATTTGGTTTTGCAGCTATTTTAGTATCGCGATTATGCCAGCCAGAAGCAGCATATTGCGGCGTGTTTCCTGCTTTATCTATATAAACAACCATACCATCAAAACCATGATTAATAGCTTGCTCTGTTTGTTCTTGAACTGTATCAGGTAAAGGTAAAATCCATGCTTTAACCAAAAGCCAAGGCACAAAGAAAAGAGAGGTGATAGTTCCAACAAATAGTATGATTCTTAATATTGTTTTTTTAGAGATATTCATGATTACAATTGTGATTAATATACAAGCGTATTACAATTTTACGAAAGCAAAATACCGAATAAATATTAAGAGTTTTATTTTTTAGTTTCTGAATTGCAGAATTTTAATGATGAATTGTATAATTATAGCTATAAGTTATATGAGGAGTTCGTTTAACGGTTTTGTGTATGGTTAGTTGCGTGTTTCAGCAACTAATTTTGCAAATCAAGCCTAATAGAAAATCGTGACGAGTAAGTAGGCGAGTACTAGCAATTAATTATACACGGTGTTGTAAAACGTTTATTCTTTGACAACTTCCCAAATCTTCACTGTTTTATCTTTACTAGGTGTAGCTATTAACTTTCCATCCGAACTTACATCCATCCCCAAACCAATGTCATCCTTATGTTCAGTTATTGTTTGAAGAATGGTTTCACTTTCAATATCCCATAGTGTTGCTATAACAGGTATTGTATATCCTTTAAAACCAAAATGATATTCTAACAGCTCTCCTAGCATCTTTTTATCTGTTCCTCCTGCCAAAATTCTATTATTTCCAACAAACACAACTGAATGAAGAGCTTTATTTTCTCCTTTTAATGTATGCATTAATTCCCAAGTATTGGTATTCCAAATTTTAATGGTTTTATCATCTCCTGCACTTGCTAATAATTCACCATTTGGACTAAAATCCATCGATAGAGGAACTAATGAATGTCCCAAAATTGTCTTTATTAACGCTCCAGATTTCACATCATATATTCTTATAGCATTATCACTGCCTGAGGCCGCTAAATAGTCTCCAGTGTGATTAAAAACAACCTCCCAAATATTATGTGAAGATTCTGTAAATTCATATTTAATTTCTCCAGTATTTATATTCCAAACAGTTACTTTATCATCATTGCTACCAGCTGCTATTAAATGACCATTTGGGCTAAAATCTACCGACCAAATAGTACCTTCATTACCATCTAACACTCTTAAAAGCTCTCCAGAACTCACATTCCAAAGTCTTACTTTACCATCATAAGCTCCAGTTGCCACTAATGTCCCATCTATATTAAAATCTACAGCTGGTGAGCCCGTTTCATGTGGTAAATTATGTACTGTTTCACCTGTAATTCTATTCCAAATTTTAGTATTGGAATCTATGCCCCCACTTATCATGAGTGTATCGTTTGGTAAAAATTTCACTTCCCAAACATCACCAGAGTGATCTTTAAACGTTTCTTTTAACTTAAGATAATTACCTTCAACTAACTTTGGTTGATTAAATAACTGTAAATATGTAAAACATGCAATACCAAATGCGAGCAAGGATATTATAATTTTTCTCTTTCTCATTTATTTGATGTTTTCTAATTTATCAATCATTCTTTTTGCTGAAGTCGAGCTTGGATCTAATTCTAATGCCTTTTTGTATGACCTTAAAGCATTCATTTTATCGCGTTTTTGGAAATACGCTTCCCCCAAACTATCCCATGAATTGGCATCCTCTGGAAATAATTTTGTGTTCTCTTGAAATACAATAATAGCTTCATTGATCAATTTATCTTGTAGAAATCCATAGCCAATACTATTGAATACATTTCCTTTATTTCTAGTAACTGTTTTGTTTATAGCATTAATATAAGCAATTACAAAAGCCTCATTACTATTGGTTTTAACGTTGGGCTGTACACCTTTGCCCTCCCAATTTGTTTTTGTTACTGGATGTATTGCTTGAATGTATGGTAACGAAATAGAAAAGTTATCGTTTAAATTTATAGTTTTTGTTCTGTTAGCTCCTCCTTTAGTAACTTCACCTACGACAACAGCTTTATCTAAATGTTTTAATGAATAGGTAAAAGCTTCTGCAGCAGAAAATGTGTTTTTACTTGTTAATATATATAAAGGTTTATTAGTCATCCTTTTACCATCGATAGTTTTGAAGGTGAATAATTGTGTTTTTTCATTCGTTTTACGCTCATAGAAATTACTCAACAAAACAGGTTCCGGATCCGTAAAATAACTAGATAACAATTGTACCATACCTGGAACACCTCCACCATTTTTTCTTAAATCTATAATAATAGCATTGGTATTGTATAGAAAGTTCATCGCAGAGGTTGCGGCATCTTTTCCTTGTTCAAGGCTTGTAAACATACGTAAATTCAAATAGCCAATATTTCCTTTAAGAACTTTAACTTCTGTAAAACCATAATTGATTTCTGCCATTTTCATTGCTATCATTCTCTCTTTTTGTTTTTTCATTTCTTCTGGCATAACATGTTTACTTTGTGCTATTTTTTTTGAAGCATAATTTAGTTTTAAATGTAGATCATGACTTACGTTTTGTAAATCTTGAGTAACTAGTTTTACAAAATCTTTAGGGTTTGTAACCAACTTGTACTTGTTCGATTTTAAATTAGATTTTAAGACAGAGTTCATTTCTTGGGCAATCTCTAAATCTATATATGTTTCCAATAAATTCTCTGAAATCAACTGTATTACTTCAGTTTTTTCCTTATTAGTGATTTCCTTATTCTGTGCTTTAAGACTTAATAGAGCTAGAAACAATAATACTAATGTTATAATTTGTTTTCTCATTTTGACCGATTTTAAATTTGATACAAACCTATAGTCAATCTGTAAACCATTGAATTTAATTTCTTGTTTACATATCTTTTAAACACACATATGATTGTTTTAGTCACTAACTAAACTTGCGTCTGTTAATAATACGTTTGTGAAGCTTTTTGGTATGTTGGTGCAAAACATTCTATGAATAACTTTAAGATTATTAGTTTTACAGTATGATTGCACTCTTAAAAAAATATAAAGCATTTGTTTACGGACTCATAATTTTTAGGATTGTAGTTGTGGTATTATCATATTTCAATTTCGTACATATTGATAATTCTGAATACTTATCTAATACTTTGAGTTTTATCTTTTATTGGTTATTATTCTCTTTGCCAATATATTACTTTCCATTTTTGAAAAAACATAAAACCAATAGTTTTAAGTTTTTTGGTCTTATAGTTTTTTTTATTCTTGTTTTAGTCAACGATGCTAATTCTAAGATGATAGATAATCCAATTACCATTATTGGAATCATAAGTATTGGTTTACTTTTCACCTCAATTGTTGCTTCAAAATTTTTCAAAAAATACGCTCTATTTACAATAGTATTTTATGTATTGAGTTTAAGTTATTATATCTACTTAAGAGTATATATAGATGATATAAATGTGTATTTACAGCAAGAAAAGGAAATCAAAATCATCTTAACTATTCCTTTTTTTTTATTGATTTTAGGATGGTTTTTTCAGCAATGGAAATGGATGAAAACATTAGAATCAAAAAAAACCAAAGCCGAACTATCCCTTTTAAAAAATCAGATAAATCCACACTTCTTTTTTAATACACTGAATAACTTATATGGCTTAACGGTTGAAAAATCTGATGATGCTCCAAATGTTGTTTTAAAATTATCAGACATGATGCGTTATACAATTTATATGGCTAAGGAGGATTTTGTTTCTTTAAAAGATGAAGTTGACTATTTAAAGAATTACATTGAATTACATAAAATTAGGTATCAAAAAAAAGTAGATATTCAATTTACGTATTCCAATTTATCAGATTACCAAATCGCACCTTTATTGTATATTATAGCATTAGAAAATGCATTTAAGCATGGTGCTGAAAAATTAACAGAGAACGCATATATTCATATTCATATTAGTACCAATGATGGAGTTATTCTTTTTGAAATAGAAAATAACTTTGAAAAACCAAGATCAAAACAAGATTTTGGAATTGGGTTGGATAATTTAAAACAGCGTTTGCAATTATTATATCCAAAAAAACATCAACTTATTATTGAAAGTACTAATTCTGTATATAAATTCGTCCTTAAACTAGAAGCCAAATGATTCATTATTTAATTATAGATGACGAACCTATAGCACATCGTATCATAGAAAAATATTGCGATAATTTACCACATTTAAAAAAGGTGGGGAATTGTTATAATGCTTTTGAAGCGATGCACTTTTTGAATGATTATACTATTGATTTGCTTTTTTTAGATATAAATATGCCGAAATTATCGGGTTTCGATTTTTTAAAAACGTTATCGAACCCTCCTAAAATTATTATTACAACTGCTTACAAAGAATTTGCATTAGAAGGATATGAACTTAATATTTCCGATTACTTACTAAAACCATTCAGTTTTGACCGGTTTATAAAGGCTATAAATAAAACAATTGGTATTTCTGAAAGTAAACCTAAGACAGATATAGGTCATACATATAACAGTGAAATACAAAGCAATAGTTTTTTTTTAAAAGGAGATAAAAAGCATCATCAAATTCATTTAGAATCAATACTTTTTATTGAAGCTTATGGACATTATACTAAAGTATATTTAGAAAACGAAATGATTGTAAGCCATGAGAAAATTTCTTCATTAGAGGAGTTTTTACCTGAATCTAGTTTTATAAGAACACATAAGTCTTTTATAGTTGCTAAAAACAAAATCAAACAAATTGAAGGTAATAGAATTTTTGTTAATGAACACAAAATACCAATAGGGCAAACTTATAAAGGAAATATAGATAAACTTTTTAGGTAGTATATTACTTTTCGTTATAAAATGTTAAAGGAAGTTAGCTTTTTTACATTACAAAATCAATGCGTAGAAATACGTATTTAATAACTGTAACAATTAAAGTGTATTGTAGTCTATAATAGTATTATAATCAATCAAAACAATCATTATGACCAATCGTAAATTATCACTTGTAAGCATGCTTGTTATGTTACCAATGTTATTATTAGCACAAGCAGAAGCACTTTTTAATAACACCTTACTTAACGATTCGTTAGAGGAAGTCACTCAAAAAACAAGTGAAATATCTGCTACACAAAATGTTTTTACCAATACTATTCCGCGATTTCCGTTAGCAAAAGCAAGGGAATCACACTTATTATGTACAAATCTTAAAACTAATAATGGTACTATAGACAAAGTGGTGTTTACGTTTGCAGACGATAAGTTAGTGTATATTGAAGCAAAAGGAAATGTACTAGCATTAACTAGTGAACGACAAGATACAGCACGTACGTATATGGATTACGATGTGTATTTAAAGGATAAATTGTTTGTTAAGAATGCGAGTGATCAAGCTTGGATTATTAATGACGAAGCAATGCATGTAAATTTGTTTACTTGGGAAAATCCTTATTTAAAATCCGATTTTAAATCAAACGCATTACCAATTAACAAAGCAATACCAGAATTTATTAAAATGGGAGCTTCATTAAGTGAAATGCAACCAGTTTTAGAGACCAATAGTCAATTTAGTAATAAAGAAGTTTTGGATGGTAAAGACCCAAATGCACAATTACAAATAAATGCTTTTGGAGTTAACTATTTAGGGTTTCCGCGTAAAGTAGAAGCGCGCTTTGGAGATGAGAAACTAAATGTTGTATGGATTTTAACAGCCAAAGGTGAGGAGGATAGAATACGTCAAGCTTTAATTGAACAATATGGTAAACCTATTTTTGTGGATGATAACTGGGAAATATTTAATGATTGGCAAGTGGGTTTACGAAAAGATAAACCAGAAATACTGCTTATAGAAAAAGCATTAGGACAAGTGTATAAAAAACAATTTTTTAAACAAGAGTAGTTTTTTATAAATGACTTATCGCTTACGCTTATAGTGCGATTGTACAAGTGTATTCAAGCCAATTTTAGAACCTACAAAATCGAATACTAATCTGTTTTCTAATTCAGAAAATAAAGGTGTTCCACCACCTAAAACAATAGGAATGGTTGTTATGATAAGTTCGTCTATTAAATCTTCTTTTAAAAAACTTTGAATGGTGCTTCCTCCATCTATATATAAGCGTTTAAAGCCTTTGTTGTGTATGGTTGTTAAAACTTGAGTAAGCGTACCTTTTACTAAAAAAGCTTTGTCTTTGTGTGTTTCTGGAATATGAGACAAGGAATTGCTTAATACAAATACAGGTTTTTTATAAGGCCAATCAACATCAAAACCTAAAACAGTTTCAAAAGTATTTCTTCCCATAACTAAGGCATCAATATTTGCTGTAAAATCAAAATAACCTAAGTCGTCTCCATCAGGATTGGGAATTAAATCTAACCAATCTATTTCTCCATTTGGTCCAGCAATATAACCATCAATACTTTGAGCAATAAATACACTGTTTTTAGCTTCCATATTTTTACTGTTTACTATTACAAAATTACGTTATTAAAAAATAAGGCTAATAGAAATATGGCTTTAAAAGCACTTTGACATTTTTTGACAAGTTGTAATAATAGTTTTTGTCTAATTTTGCCAAATGGATACACATAAGATAAAGTTTATTAACTCTAACGAATTACAAGTAGCAGCATCTTGTGAGGCTAGTAGTAATGAAAGCACCGAAGTTTATTTTCCGTCTACATTATTAATGTTTGCGCAAGAAGGACAAATCAATGTGAAGTTAAATCAAGAATTGTTAACAGTTACTAAAGGACAGTTTGGTTTACTTAGAAAGTATACGCAATGCGAAATGTTTAAATCGTGGTCGCCAGAAGAAGGACAAGCAAAGACATATATGTTTGTTTTAACCAATGAATTTATTAAGCGTGTTATTCATAATATAGAAATGCCTAAAGATGTGCCACCTGTTGAGGAACGTCTTATTAATTTGCCACCTACAGCTTTATTACAAGGTTTAATGCAATCGTTAATTGCATATATAGACGAAGGTATAGATTTAGATCCACAAACTATGGAACTAAAAACTTTAGAAGCGTTGCATGCATTGGTAAAAGCAGATCCGAAATTGTATGGAGTATTCAAAGAATTTGCTATTTCTGAACGTGCAGATTTAGAGCAATTAATGACTCATAATTTTAGATTTAATATTCCTTTAAATGATTTAGCAAAGCAATCTGGTAGAAGTCTATCAACATTTAATAGGGAATTTAGAGCTTTGTTTAATGATACACCACATAAGTGGATTAAAAAGAAACGTTTGCAATTTGCTAGAAATATGATGATTACCAAAAACAAAAGACCAAGCGAAGTATATCTTGAAGCTGGTTTTGAAGATTTGGCACATTTTAGTAAGTCCTTTAAAAGTTTCTTTGATATAACGCCTTCACAATTTTATCAATCATTAGTCTGACATTTTTAGACAAGTAAGCTTGACACTTTTAGACAACTTAAGGGTTGGTAAGCTGCATAACTTTGTACTATAATTTTAAAAGAAATATTACAATGTCAAAAACAGCATTAATAACAGGAGCATCAAGTGGAATAGGAAAGGAGTTAGCAATTATACATGCACAACGAGGTGGAAACTTAGTGTTAGTGGCACGTAGAATTGAAAAGCTTAATGAGTTAAAGTTAGATATAGAAAAGCAATACAATGTTAAAGTAGAAGTAATCTCTAAAGACTTAACACAATTAAATGCACCTCAAGAGATTTATGATGAAGTAAAGGAAAAAGGAATTCAAGTAGATTATTTAATTAATAATGCAGGATTTGGAGGCCATGGAAAATTTCACGAAAGAAGTTTAGAAGAAGATTTAGCAATGATAAACCTAAATGTAGTAGCATTAACCTTATTAACTAAGTTGTATTTACCAGGATTTGTTGCACGCAATAGTGGAAAAGTACTAAATGTATCTTCTACAGCTAGCTTTATGCCTGGTCCATTACAAGCTGTGTATTTTGCAACAAAATCGTATGTTACTTTTTTAAGTAACGCTATTGCTGAAGAGCTTCACGATACAAATATTACTGTAACCAATTTAATGCCTGGAGCTACAGAAACAGAATTTGCTAAAGTATCTAAAATGGATAAAACCGACTTATTTGAAAATACAGTTTCGGCACATTCGGTAGCGTTAGATGGTTACAATGGTATGATAGAAGGGAAGCTAGATGTAGTTTCTGGTTTAAAGCCAATGCAAAAGGTAATGATGCGAATGATTCCGTTTACACCCAAAAAAATGGTATTAAAGCAAATACGACAAATGCAAGAAGTTAACTAGTTATTCGTAACTAAAAGTTATTTGTAAATGATAAAAACGATATTAAAAATATTTAAAAAGATGTTGATTGGAATTTTAGGAATTGTTTTATTACTCGTAATTACAGGATTTATTTTTATGAATACTAGTCCGCAATTTGGTGGTAGTCCTTCTAAGGAAAGTTTAGTGAGAATAGAAAATTCACCAAACTATAATGATGATGGTGCTTTTAAGAATTTAGAGCTTACTTTGGCGAGTACAGGAATGAAATTAAGTAGTATTCCTAAGTTTTTTACCAATAGTGATAATAAGGTGCCTTCTAAAGCATTGCCACAGGAAAAGATTACTAAAGCATATTTTGATTCAGAGCCTAAACAACCAAGAATTACTTGGTTTGGACATTCGGCATTGTTTCTAGAAATGGAGGAGATGAATATTTTTATAGATCCGATGTTAGGTGAAGTTCCAGCACCTCATCCTATGCTTGGAAATTCACGTTTTAATAAAGAATTACCAATAGCTATAGAGCACTTACCAGAAATAGATTTGGTATTAATTTCTCATGATCATTACGATCATTTGGATTATGAGTCTATTACTAAACTAAAAGATAAAGTAAAACAGTTTTATGTGCCTCTTGGTATTAAAGCACACTTAACATCTTGGGGAATTGAAGCAGATAAAATAAAAGAGTTTGATTGGTGGGAAAATGCTAGTTTAAACGGAATTGAATTTGTGTCTGCTCCAGCAAGACATTTTTCGGGGAGAGGATTTTCAAGAAATAAAACATTGTGGTGTTCATGGGTAATTCAATCAGAGCATAATTCAATATATTTTAGTGGTGATAGTGGTTATGGCTCACATTTTAAGGAAATAGGAGATAAGTATGGACCTTTTGATTTTGCAATGATGGAATGCGGACAATATGACGAGCAATGGTCACAAATTCATATGATGCCAGAAGAAACTGTACAAGCCACTATAGATGTTAAAGCAAATGCGATGATGCCTATTCATTGGGGCGCTTTTAAGCTGGCATTGCATAGTTGGGATGATCCAGTAAAGAGAGCATCGGAAACAGCAGAGAATGCGCAAATACAAATGTTAACTCCAAAAATTGGTGAAGCAGTAATTATAGATAAAGATATTAAGAACACCACAAATTGGTGGAAATTGGTTGATTGATAGTAAAAAGCATCTAGAAATGGATGCTTTTTATATTTTAGCTAGTCCGCTTATTATTGCTATTTCTTTTTTGCTTATAACATTAATATATAGTTACTTATATGTAAACATAGATTGGTGAATACAATTTTGTGTCTTCTTGATTTTGAGAGTTTATTAATTGAGCTGGATTTGGAGTAGGTAAACCTGAAAAGATAGTTTTTTCAGTACTTCTAGCAATTAAATCAAACTTATGTTGAGGTGTGTTACTTAGTGTTATTAATGACTTGCTAGTGAATACTAAGGCTTCTTCACCATTAGGTAGTGTAACTTTTTTAGATTCGCTAAATTGAATGTTGGAGTTACTCCTTATCTGTAAATTATCTATGTTTAAATGACTTTTATTAATAATGTAGTATTGCCAAATTGTAGCACGAGCTTCAAAACTAATTTTAAAGTTTGTAGGAGTGGTATTTTGTAAGTCTGAAAAATGCAGCTTCATACTTCCAGAATTATCTTGGATAGCTTCTTGAGTTAATCTTTGTTGTAGTATTATGGTTTCGTCTTCAATTTTGTTTAAGCTATCGTTACTAGAGTACATTAGTTTTCCTATAAAGTTTATTGGAAGCTCTGTAAAAAGATAAAATTCAGAATTGTTAATTGTTATATTAAAGCTAAAAGAGTTAGTGTCATTTTTTTGAGATATATAGCTTAACAAATCACTAATAGAATTGTTTGTATTTGCATAAAATTGAAAACTGTTTTCACTTTGGATAAGTTTAAAATTGTATTGGTCCATTAGTGTTTGTGTAGCTGTATTTGGGGTAAGTGTAAAAATGGAATCAATATTATTTTTAAAGTAAGAGTGGGTTACATGTAACGAAAATACTTTTATATAATTTGATTGCATGGTTTAAAGCTTATACGTTATTAGTAATAGTATTTATTTTTTTATAAAATTTATGGTTTCAGAATATCCATTTGCTCCCAAAAACTTAATAATATACATTCCATTAGATAGTTTAGTTATATCCACAGGAAGGTTTCTGTAAAATTGTTCCATTATTAAACTACCTGTTAAATCAAATATCTGGATATGGCTTATTGGTATTTTTGATTTTATGAATAACCTGTTTTCTGCTGGATTAGGGTAAATTGAAAAATTTAAGGTTTCATTTTCTGGAATACTTAAATTACTACCTACGTTTTTTTTCCATAATAATTTATCTTTTATAAAAGAGAAGTAATTCCCATCAACAAGATATATTATATCCATTTCACCATCATTATCAAAATCTAAAGGTTGAATTTTTTTTATGCTATTAATTGAGTTTAAGAAGTTTAAGTTGTCATCGAAAGGTAATGAATGAATATTGAAGTTACCATTTCCATCTGTATTTTCATACCAATCGAAGTGAAAAAAACCATCGTAAACTAGAAACTGTTTTGCTGAAACGATATCCAAATCACCATCACCATCCATATCAGATGCAAAAGAATAAACTGAACCAAACCCAGGTGATCCATTTGAACTGTAGAGGATATTCTTTTCACCAAATGATGCATTACCATCTAAATTTTCTTGCCATGCTAAAAACCTTTGATAATTTGGAGAACCCCAGGGATCACTTTCACCTTGTACACCAGAAGTTAACAAATCTAAATCGCCATCACCGTCAAAATCTGCAAAGTCAATATCCGAAGCCGAAATGAATACAAAAGGATTAGTGAGGTGCTGATTAACAGTAATACCCGCATCGAAATTACCATCGCCATTTGTGTTACGAAAAAGTGTAATTGAATTATTTGCAGAAACTATTAAGTCAATATCTGTGTCACCATCAATATCCTTAGTTATTAAGTCTTTTATATTATAATTGCTATTTGAGCTTGTTCCAATGGATTGTTCAGTTCCAAATGACAAGTTTCCATTTAGATTTTGATACCAAGATAGTCCTTCATGATCATCTATGTATATTATATCCATTAAACCATCACCATTTAGGTCAGACTTTTTAATTTGGTCTTGATAACCTTCAAAATTAGGGATTGTAAAAAGAATTTGTGGGTTAATAAAATTACCAAAATCAGTGTTTTCTGAAAAATAAATTATTGCTAAATCATTATTAGAATCATAATCCAAACCAATAATATCTTGATCGTTATCATTGTCAATATCTGCACTAAAATATGAAGTATATCCAATGTTAGTGTTGTAAATATTAGGTTTACTAAGTTCTCCATCAATATTTTTAAACCAATGTCTATTAGTAATTAAATCAGGATAACCATCATTATTTATATCTCCAAAAGTGTTATCTATGTGCGAATAATTATAATCATAAGTAACATTATGCTCAATAAAGTAGCTTGCAAATCCATCCACATTATTATACCAAGAGATTGCATCTGCTATTTGTCCAGATGAGACAATGTCATTATCGTTGTCTCCATCAATATCTGCTACATTAACGATACTTGAGCCATCAATATTATTAACTAATATTTGCATGGAATTAAAAGTACCTTGTCCATCAGAGTTTTCAAACCATGCTATACCACTTGTTGTAGAAGATAAGATATCATTGTCACCATCACTATCTATATCTATTATATTAATAGAATAACAATTTGATATAGTAGTAGAAACTACATTGAGAGGACTGAAATTACCTCCACCATCTATATTTTCATACCAATAAATTCTTTGTTCAGAACTATTAGATGTTACTATATCTAAATCACCATCGTTATCAATATCAGAACTTCTTACTATATAGCCTCCTTCTCCATAAATTGAAATTAGTTGTTGAGTTCCAAAAGTTCCCAAACCGTCAAGGTTTTCATACCAATGTACTGAACTTCCAGAATCATTACTAGATATTATGTCCAAATCATTATCGTTGTCAATATCAGCTAAATGAACTCTTCCTGGTTCTGTATTTGGTATACTTATAGCATTACTAAAATTACCATTCCCATCAATATTTTCATACCATACCAAATTGCTACTTGATTTAGAAATTATATCAATATCAATATCATTATCAATATCAAATGGTACTCCAAATCCATTTCCTTCAGTATTGTTAGAAATTACTAATTTGTTGCCAAATTGTGAAACTCCATTAAGGTTTTTATACCATGAAATTTCATTCGTTTCACTAGCATTCGAAATTATATCTATTAAACCATCACCATCAATGTCAGATGTATAAACTTTTTCAAAGTCTATAGAATAAGAAAGACCTTGTTCTACGAGGTTATTATCTATGAATTGGATATTGCCGAAACTGCCTTGTCCATCCAAATTTTCAAACCATGCTAATTTATTGTCAGGTGAAGAAATTGAAACAATGTCTAGGTCTCCATCATTATCGATATCAACTATGTTTATGTCTTTTAGTCTATTGATATCACCTTTGTGATCTAATAAAGCTTTGTCTTCAAAAAGAGTCTGAGAACTACATAAGCTAGAGATTAATAAAAAAATAATTAATGAATACTTTGAGTCCATGACGTTGCTATATTATTTTATAATAAAAAATGTAAAACGAAGTTAACGTTTTTAAGTAAGGAAATCAATACGTATAAATACGTATTTTAGTGCTAGTGCTAGTGCTAATGTACTAAAAATAAGGGGTGTTTTAAGTACAAGTGATTCTCTTTTTTTAAGAAAATTCATAGACTAATATAAAGATATTCCATCTTCAAAAATTGGTATTTCTAAATTTTTATTTTCACCGTAAGCTGTGTTTAATGCATAGAAAAACTTAGAAAAGAAGGATTCATGTTTTTGCGTTTGGTTTTTAGGTATTAAACCTTCAGAATAATTAAATTTTTTAAAGGCATTTATAAAATCGCTATTCTTTGAAATAATGTGAATTGGTGTGTCTTTATCAATATTAGCAGGTGTAATAAAAGGAGGTTGATGGTCGCCAATTAAAACAGTTATTGTGTCTTCTAGTTCATGATTAATTAAAAAATTATGAATATAATCTAATTGGTAATTAATAGCAGTAAAATAGTTTTTGAGATTGTTTTTTTTGAGTCCATCAGTTAATGGAAAACTTGTTTTATTATAATCTTTCCAATGGTTTAAAGGTGTAATTGGAGATATATAGTTGTAATGTGAATTTATTGTACTTACTGATAAAAAAAATGGAGAGTTACCAATAAGTTTGTTGTAGGCATAGTTTAGAGTATACTCATCTGGTAGTGAAAACCTGTCGCCAAAAATTGGTATATTTTTTCCCGTATAGTTAAAATCATTATACAACATCATGTCTTCAAAAGGGTAGGTATTTTTTACTTTTTCCCAGTCTACTTCATTTTTATCGTACGAAAGTGTAGATGTCATGGTAGTTTTATAACCTTTGGCTTCAAAATGTTTAGGTAATGATTCTAATTTGGAAACATAATCTGTATGACTAAAAATAACTTCGTGTGCTGCAATGTCTCTTACTTTAGCTCCAAACAAAATACTAGAATGACTTAACCATGAGCCTCCAGATGATACAGGTGACTCGCTAAGTGTACTAATGCTTTTTATATTCTTATTATTTAAAGAAGCACTAATTTTAGTCATTTTTTCTTTTAAGGCTATACCAAACTCTGTGTTTGAAAGCGCAAAACTTCCATACGATTCCAAGAAAATAAAGATGATATTGGGCTGCTTTTTTAGTTTAATATTTTTTATATACTCGTAAGGAAAGTTGTTGTTAAGGGTTTTTAAAGAAGCTTTTAACGTTCTACATTTTTTTAAATTTAGTACAATGTGTTTCACTATAGAAAAGCTAACACAACTATGGTAAAAATTGTAACTAACCTTTCTTATAGAAAATAATGAAAGTATTATACTCAAAAATAAAACTAATAATAAAGGCCATGAAGAGTTAATCTCTAGACTAGACGTAATCAAAATACCAACTAAAGTATTGCTTAATAAAAAGACAAATGCTAACACCAACACAATACCTAAAAGGGCTATTGGCACCTTTTTTTTATATACCATTAATCCAGTTTTGGCAAAATTTACATCGTTAATAAGCATAGGTTCTTTTTTAAAAACCTTTATTATAACTGAGATGTATGTTATATATATAAAAGAAAGTAATATCAAAAAGTTAAGAACAACCTTAAAGATTGTTGTATAAGCACCATTTGCGAGTAATAATAAAAATGTAATTATTTGTACTTCAAAAATGAGTCTGAAGCAGTCATCTGAAAAACGTTGATACAATATTTTTTTTAATATAAAGTATGGCGTGTCATTAAAAAAAGATTTTTTGGGATAATCTATTTTAGAAAACAAACCAACTAGCCAATTTGGTAGAAATACTAAAAAATTAATACCTAAAAAACTTAATATGAAAATGATAATTACTCCCATATTTTATAGCTTTTTATATTCTAAGACATAATATTTCATAGCACCAGATTTAAATAGTTTTTCTAAATAAAAACCACCTCTCATTATCGAAGCTATTTTTATAAAAGGTTTCATTATGCTTGATATTAATATACTAAGGTAAAGCGTCATGCTATTTTTTGTCCTTACAACAGGAGTAAGATCTTTTTTCAATGAGAAGTCTTGTGAAAAGTCATTGTTTTTTAGGAGTACTTTAAGTTTCCAATCTTTAGAGTATTTTTTTAATGAGCCACTATTATTTTCTTCTACTAAAAAGTCATCTATAATCACTAAAGTGCCATTTGTTTTTAGAGCATTTTTAAGCGAATTAAGTGTCTTGTTAATGTCTAATGTATGTTTTATAGATTCTATGGCAATTATAAAATCATAGGTGTTAGGCTGTAAATTGTCAAATGATTGTTGTTTGAAATTAACCTTGTTGTCTTGGTTTTCTTTTTCTGCAAATGTATTTGCTTTTTTTACTTCGGCATCACTTAAACTTATACCTTTTACGTTGCAGTTATAATATTTTGAAAGGTATAAAGAGCCATAACCAACACCACAGCCAGCGTCCAATATATAAGTTTCTGGATTTAATTTATAAGTGTTTGCTATCCATTTGTAAATATCAGTATAACCAAATTTTTTAGAGTCTAATTTTTTATGAATAGGATATGGTTGTGAAGCATGTTTACCTTCCCAATGAAATAGATTATTATAGATATTTTGGATAGCCTTTTCAGTCATGTTTTTTTAATAGAAATAAAAATTCATTAGCCTTTTCAATAGGCTCATTATTATTTACCAGTTGTTTATAGTTTACTTTTTTAAGCCATAAACTACGACGTCTTAATCTTTTTTGAAGTGGATATTGATCTGGAAAAACATTTATAACCTCAAAACCAGCAGTATTAAAAATAGCAGTCCATTCTTTAAGGTTTTTTGCATCTTGATGTCCTTTTTTATTTTTTAAGCCTAAAAAAGTTTTGAAAAACTGCCAACTTGTTGTTTCTGAGTTTCTAACCAAGAAGCAAAACTTACAGTTTTTGTTTCCCACACGCAGCATTTCCTTAAGTGCATTTTGAGTATTAATCATACGTTCTAAGGAGCCAATACAAGTAATAATATCAAAGGTATTGTTTTCAAAAGGTAATTTTTCGGCATTTGCTATACTAAGATTAAAATCTGGAAATTGCTCTTTAGCTTTCATAATTGCCACAGAAGATATATCAATTCCATATGGTTTTACATTATAATCTTTAGAGGCTTCTAATAAACGTCCTAAGCCACAAGCAATATCCAGAAGTTTTTGATTTGGCTGTGCTTTTAGGATTTCTAAATAGATATAATAAGCCTTTTTGGGTCTTAAATACCAAAACCCTCTTTTGGTATAAGTATTATTAAACCATTGAATTATTTGTTCTTGATTATCTAATTCTTTACTCATAAGTAACGTTTTGTTTTTTGAAGATAGGTTTTATAATCCTCTTTATGTTTATTCATTAAATAATCTTCTTCCATTATTATTTTATAATGCATATGAGCAATGTAAATAATAAGGCATAAGAGAAAGAAAATTGAAGGTGTCATAAGATAAAAACCAAAAAAGCTAGTATATAAGCCTAATAGCCCTGGGTTTCTACTAAACTTAAACAGTCCTGTAGCTACAAAACCATCAAAAGCCTTTGTTTTAATTTTTTTAATATCTCTTAGATAGCGATGGCTTATGACTCTACCAAGTATTACCAAAAATATACCTAGATAAAATGTAAAGCTCCCATTATCTAATAAATGGTCATTATAATTTATTTGAAAAAGAAAATATGCAGGTAATGCATGAAGTATATAAATCACTATTAATGGTAAAAAAAAGACGATTATTTTTTTGGATAAAGACCAGTTTAAAACTCTTTTTACATTATCAGAAAAAAGGTTTGATTGTGATAGGCGAGGAGAGAGCATCTTTTTTGTAGTTACAACACTAGGAATACTATAAAAGAATAATTCTATAAATAATGAAATATAGAATAGTATGATAATTATGTTGACTACTGTTTTTAACATGCGATAGTATTTTTTTGAAGACATTTTGAAAATTCTTCAATGGTATCATCCCAACTTCTTTTAATTTGATTATAAGTATTGCAATATGATTTATAAATATTCGGATTATTTATCCATGTTTCAATTGTATCTATAAAGCAATCATCTAAATACTTATTATGAACCAAATAATTCTTAAAAGAACTAAAACAGTTGTAATCACCTGTTTTATAAGCTATACTAGGTATGTTTAAGTTAAGTGCTTCAAATAAAGCCATTCCAAAGGTTTCGGATTCTGATAAGCTTAAAAAAACATCAGACTTAATTAGCTGTTCATAAACTTCATCTCTGTTTAAGTTAAAATGAAACTTTACTTTGTCACTTGTATTTATTATTTGGTTAATAATAGCATTTGCATATGTTTTATCTAGTTCATTGTTTGAAACTATATGAAAAGTTAGGTTTAAATGATTTATACGTTTTAAAATACGAATAAACATTTCAAATCCTTTATTCTTGACAAGGTTAGCAACTATTATTATGTGCTTTGGTTTATCGCTAAACTCAATTTTTGGTTTCCAGTTTTTAGAAATTCCAGGTCTTATAATAATTATGTTTTCATTATCTATTTTCCAATTATTGATTAAGTTACGTTTTGTTGGTTCACCAGTAACAATAAATTTAGCATTGGTTTTATAAAATAATAGAGCATCCTTACTAAGTGAAGGTATTTGATGTATTAAAGCAAATATTTGTTTGTTTTGATTTAAAAGCGTCTCTTTATCAATAGAGTTCATGTAAAGACTATCAACAATAGCGAAGTCGTATTTTTTATTAGTATGACCAATGTTATAGTCAACAGTAATGTTCTTTTGCCTTAATCCTTCAATAATTATTTTGTTATATATATTTCCACCAGAAACAACATCTAAAGCTAGTTTATTTAAAAATTGAAGTTTCATCAGTCTTATTGTTTTTGATATTGAATAAAACCTATTGAAAATGACACTAAAATAGCTAAAGAACCTATCAATAAAATTAGTGATTGTATAATGCCAGTTGTTATTAATCCTATTAAAAGGATTACAAAATAACTAGCAGCAATAACTGTTGCGTAAGTCTTTTTCTCTTCTTTAATATTGGGTTTAGGAAAGCAAAAAGTATATAGTCTGTAAACATATCTTAAAACTCCAGGAATTAAAATCCACCAACCTATACCAATATGTGTATAATAAAAACAGCACATAATTAAGACAAAGAAAGCATCAATTTCCATGTCAAAATATTGCCCAAAAAAAGATGATTCTTTAAAATATCTCGCTGCAAGTCCATCAAAAAAATCTAATGCAACAGCAATAGATAAACAGTAGAATAATAATAATGTATTATCTAATTCTATAAATAGAAAACCCAGTATTATTAAGATAAATCGAGTTAAGGTTATGGTATTTGCTACACCAAAAAAAGGTTTAGAATAAAATAGCTTTTTTCGGTTTAAAAAGACTAATCCTATTAAAGATATTGAAAACACAAAAAGCAAAATGTTTAATTGCATTGTAACTAATGAAGCAATAAAAGCTATAGATAAAGCAAACGCATTATACAAGCTCCAAGTTTCAATATGTTGATTAATCAATTTATCCATTTATAATTTTCTATCCAGAATAGCTTCCCCATGCATCATGGGTTTCTCCTAAGTAAACACTAATTCTGCCTTCAAAAAAAGCACTTACTTCTTCCTTAATTTTATCGTGTATGTATTTAGCAATAAACTCTGTTGTAGTGAGCTTATTTTTAAATTGAGGCAACTCATCTAAATTTTTATAATTTAAATGACTTAATACCTCTTTTGTGATGTCTTTAGCTTTACCTATGTCTATAACAACATTATGTGGATCTAAATTTTCGGCGTAAAATGTTACATCTACTACATAAGTCGCTCCATGCATATTTTGGGCAGGACCAAAAAAGTCATGAGGTAACGAATGCGCAATCATAATTGAGTTTCTAACTTTTACAGAATACATGTTTTTAATATTTTATTAAATAAATAAGTCCGTTTGGAGTTTTATTTTTTCTTACCAATTCAAAGAAATCTGGTACTTCGTCAAACGGAATAATATTAGTAATTAATTTGTCGAATATCTTATTTTTTAAGATGTCTACAGCTAGGAGTTTTCTTTTAAAATAATCAAACTCTTTGCGTTTTTGTATTGGTATTTTTGAGACTTGACTCGCAATGAGTCGTAGTCTGTTTTTATGAAAATTTTCTCCTAGTTTAAGTGAGGTGTTTGATTTTCCATACCAACTAAGTTCAATAATTTGTCCTTCTTCATTTGCATTATCAATACAAAATTGTAGCGCTTCTTCATTAGAAGTTGTATTAAAAGCTATATCAAAGCCATTATTATCGTTATAAATTTCAAACCCTAACTCAATTGCTTTTTGTTTTCGCCATACATTGGTTTCTATAACCTTAACTTCAAAATTATAATGATGTTTAAGTGTTGAGGCTAGGAGGGAACCAATATTTCCAAAGCCACAAACCACAATACTATCGGTTTTAGTTACATTACTATCCCAAATAGCATTGATAACCGTTTCCATGTTACTAATTAGTGGAATGCGTGTTAGAGGAAGTTCTTGACAAGATTTAAAAATCGCCTTATTATCAACAAAACAGTTGTCTTGATGAGGATGCATAAGGTGTGCCTTTTCTCCATTATTTAAAACACCAGATAAGGCATAACCATATTTAATAGGCAAGTCAAAATTTCCTTCCATATGAGGCACTTTCATATACTCTTTTATAGTTTCTGGTATTTTTTTATTTAGCACTAATGTTTCAGTACCAAGACTAATCATGGAATACTTACTTATAACTTTAGATTGTGCAGCACTTAAATCAGGAGTATTTTGCAATCTAAGTTCAGTTGTAGTTTGAGTATGCCATAAAGATTTTATCATACAATACCAGCAGTTATCATAAACGAATTTCCTATTTGAGTCATGTACATATCTTTTAGCTTAAGTGTATCATCTACCAGATTGCTTTTTGGGAGTTTTACAGCTTTTATACCATCTCCAAACAACATTGGAGATAAATGCAATTGAATAACTTTTGCAAAATTTGTTTCAATAAATGCACTAAGGGTACTTCCTCCGCCTTCAATTAATATAGATGATATGTTTTCATCTTTACATTTTTTAAGCAAGTCTAGTATTTTCTCCTTTTTTGAAGTGCCTTTAAAAGCTATAATCTTATCAAAATGATTGGTACAGTCATCATAATTATACTCCGAATCTCTAAGTAAAAAAGTATCGCAATCAGGATTTTTTTGAAGCGAAGAAAGGTCTTTACATTTATTAGATAAGATTAATCTTTTTGGACTTTTTCCTTCAACATGTCTTACATTTAATAAAGGTTTGTCGTTTATAACTGTTTTACTTCCAACCAAAATAGCATCAGTAAGTGCACGAAGCCTATGCGCATGAATTAAATTTTCTTCGTTACCAATCCATCTAGAATGTCCTGACGAAGTTGCTAAATAGCCATCTAATGAGGTTGCAGCATGAATAAAAATATGAGGAACGTCATTATGAAGATGCGACAACACACTTAATGGCCAATAGTTTTGCAAGCAGTCTAAAAGGGCTTTATCTATATCTTTTTTGACATATAATGATAATTCTTCAAAAGGCGTTTTTATAAGTTTATAGTGAGATAATACACTTAATTTTTCAATGTCATTATCTCCTTTTAGTAGCAGTCCAATAATACTAGCATCTAAGTTTGAAGTATCACATATTTCAGAAAATGTATTCCCATCAAATGTCCACCCTAAACTAGTATTAGTTACAGACTTGTCCTTTAGAATAAGTAATTCTTGCCAAAGTTTATCACTTATAATCATAGTTTTGTCAAAAAATGTCCGAAATGATCTTTTTTAGTTTTAAGGTAGTCGTAGTTAGTCTCGTTTGGATGCGACTCAATAGGAATTCTTTCGACTACATTAATGACTTTATCATTAAAAAAATCTAATTTATCAGGATTGTTTGTTAGTAGTTTTATGTTTTTTACCTTAAAATATTCTAGAATTTTTACAGCATCGTTATATTGTCTTTGGTCTTCTTCAAAACCAAGCATTTTATTAGCTTCAGCAGTATTATAGCCTTCATCTTGTAGGCAATAAGCTTTTAACTTATTGATAATCCCAATACCTCTACCTTCTTGTCTTAAATAAATTAGTATGCCTGAGTTTTCTTGAATATATTTTAAAGAGCTTTGTAGTTGTTCGCCACATTCACAACGTTTAGATCCAAATAAATCACCTGTCATACATTCCGAATGTATTCTAACAGGTAAGTCTTTGCTCCATTGTTTTTTGTCTGTAAATAACACAATATGAGGCATTAAATCTTTGGTTGAATCTGTAAAAGTAGATATCTCAAAGTTGCCGTAAATTGTTTCTAAATTCACCTGACTTTGCAGTTTTAGTTTTTCCTTTTTCATCTAGAGTTGATTCTTTTTTCATTAAATAGCAATCCAAAATATACTTTTTTTATGTAAAATCAGTATGTTTTTTGAACTAAGTTAGGAATTTAATAGTCGAATTAATTTACAACTATTTACTTAAAATGTAGATTTTTATAAGATTTTTTAGCCTTTTCGAGTTTTACTATATAGACTTAGAAATAAGCCATTTGCTGTAATATGAGAAGTTATTATTACTTAAGTTATCCGTGACTTAATTTTTATATAGATTGTTAAATAGTTTAGTTTGTGGTATCTAAAGTGTTTTTAAAATTAATTAAATCACGATGATTTTGCCATTTGTTGTTCAAATGTTAATACAATGAATTCTGCTGGATGAACAACTGCTACCTTAACAGTTACTCTCATTAACCCTTCTAAAAGATCTTCTGAAGTCATGGTTGTTCCTAAACCACATTGTACGCTAAATGCATCTGCAGGAGTAGCACCTTGTAAACCTCCTTGTTTCCATATTCCTGTAAGGAAACTTGAAATCATTGAAATCACACCTTTCCAAGTATTTGCATCGTTTGGTTCAAATACATAAGCATGTGTTGCTAACTTACAGGACTGTTCTATGAAAGTTATCGTACGTCTTACAGAAATGTACCTCCAATCTAAACTATTACCATCTAATGTTCTTGCTCCCCAGATTAGTATTCCTAATCCATTAAAAAATCTTATTGCATTAATAGATTTACCAGAAACTGCATCTACATTTAAATTTTCTTGTTGACTATTTGATAATTTAATTGGCAAATTAGCTGCTCCTACAATAGATTTATTTGCAGGTGATTGCCATGGACCTACTTCGTTATCTGTAGTAGTAATAACACCTGCTATTGCTCCACTTGGTGGTAAGGTATTAGCATCTGAAAGAATACGTTTAACCACTTCTGCATACGTTTTACTTGCATTGATTAAAGCAACTTGATTTTGGCTAACTGTTAATGCATCTAAATTGCTTATAATTGTAGCTACAGCAGGATTTGGTGCGTCAGCAGGATTTATTAATGCTTCTAACTGTTTGGTGTCTCCTCCAAATAAATTGGTGTAATCAATATCTGAATTTTGCATTACAGTAGTTTCAATAAATGGATAATACGCTGTCCCATATTTTAATCCATTTGAACCTGTATTGTTTCTAAATGTCTGAATGTCATTGGTGTATGTGTTTGGGTCTGGATTTCTTCCTCCTATAACATCTAATATGCTTATTGCTGTTCCCATTTCTTCATTTTGTAACAGCATTTTTTGCATTAATGTACCGTTATCTGCCACAGAAAGCAAAGTAGCTTCTGGACAGATATACATGGTTGGTTCTTCTTCATTTTTTAATAACTCTAATCCATTAGTTAAATCCTTTAATTGTACGTTTAGATTAATAATCTGATCTCCTGGAGTCATTGGTTTTCCTGATGGAGCTCCATACGACCCAACAGATACTATATAAGCATCGCTACCACCATTTTCAAAAAATAACTTAATACTATTATATAAATGATAAATAGTATTAGCATCTGGAACAATAGAATAATAATCGCCTTCTATTTCCATAAAATTTCCTTTTTCTGGAAGACTTTTTTGTTTTACCAAATAGTATTCTGGATTGTATTGTTTGTTTTTGTCTGGATAACAGTAAATAGCTTGAAACTCAGAAAAAGATGTTATTTTTTGAGGAACATTCAAATAAGATTTTCCTTCATAAGATGCCTGAGGTGTGTAACCTATAAAAGCTGGAACAGCTGTTGCTACAGGTACTACAGTATTTCCAAAAGCATTTATTTCATTAATGTAAACACCTGGTGTTTTAATGCTTGCTAAATTCATAATCGGTTCGTTGTATTAATTTAAACACATTTTTATGGCTTATATAAAGTGCTAAACGAAGTTAATGTTTTTGAGTAATAGAATCAATACGTATAAATACGTGTTTATTGTTGAATAAAGTCAATCAAAACCATCTAATTTCCGTTTCTTTGTATGGTAATTTTACTTATGAAAGATATAAGAGCTTATATAGAAGAAACTGTTGATATTGGTGAAGATGATTGGCGTTTTTTTGCTTCAAAATTGATAAAGCGTACGTTTAATAAAAAAGAGATTATTCTTGATATAAAAAAGGTAGAACCTTATTTGTCATTTATTGAAAGTGGTATTGTAAGATTATTAATTCCGCATGAAGCACCTGAAAAGGAGCTTACTTTTGGCTTTTGTTTTACCAACGAGTATGTAAGCGCTTACGATTCATTTTTAACCCAAACACCTTCAACTTACCAGTTACAAGCATTAACAAACACTGTTATGTGGAGTATTACTCATAAAGATTTGCAAGAGGTATATAATAAAACCAAAATAGGTAATGTTGTAGGACGTTTATCGTCAGAGCGTTTATTTATATTAAAATCAAAAAGAGAGTTATCCTTACTTACCGAAACAGCAGAGGAGCGTTACCTTAATTTGTTTAAAGAACGTCCACAATTAATACAAAAAATACCATTAAAATACATTGCTTCTTATATTGGTGTAACAGCACAAGCACTAAGTCGAATTAGAAAGCGCATTTCTTAACTTGGGTTCATTTTTTTTGTCTGAATTTTGTTAGTTATTGCGCCAAAACTTTGGCGCATGAAAGTCGTATTATTTGTAACCATTTTATGGTATTCTGGATTGTTTTTTCAAACCTTTTTTTTACATCGTTATGCAGCACATCAAGTGTTTACGATGTCTAAATTAAGTGAAAGGGTATGTTTTGTATTAACATGGTTATGCCAAGGTTCTAACTATTTAAGTGCTTATGGATATGGTGTCATGCATCGAATGCATCATGCTTACGCAGATACAGAGAAGGATCCGCATTCTCCTAAATACGATAAAAATTTGCTAGCAATGATGTGGCGTACAAAAAATACCTATCAAGATATTAATAAAAAACGTGTTGAAGTAGATGCAAAATTTACTAAAAATGTACCACAATGGGAACGCTTTGATGCCTTTGCTAGCTCACGTATATCAAGATTAACTTGGGCAGCATTATACACTACTTTTTTTGCTGTTTTTGCAACCGCTTGGTGGCAATGGTTATTATTACCAATTGCTTTTTTAATGGCACCAATACATGGTGTGATTATTAATTGGTTTGCACATATTTATGGTTATGTTAATTTTAAAGTAAGTGATACCTCTAAAAACTTATTACCATTTGATTTTTTAATGATGGGAGAGGGTTATCATAATAACCATCACAAACATGGTGGACGTGCTAATTTTGGAGTGCGTTGGCACGAAATAGATATTACTTATTGTATTATGGTAGTACTAGAGAAAGTTGGTGTTATTAAAATTAAACGCGCTTAATTTTAGGAAGTTCGTTTAACGGTTAGTATATGAAGCGTAGCCTGCCGATAGGCGGCTATGATTTTATATACAGTGTTATCTACTTTTTATTCATCTTTTGGTTTAGGAACATTCAAATGGGGTAATTCACATCCCTTTTCTTTCGAAATGAGGTAATGAGACCATTTTTCAATTTCTTGTTCTCCATAAATAATCATTCTAACTGGAATATCCTTAGCATCCATATCACCTAACACATAGGTTCTTAGATGTTCAGGAATATTTTCGTAAGCAACTTTCAGTAAATCCTTTAGTCTTACAGTTGGATTTTCGATATACTCTTCATAAACCTCTCGGCAAATCTCAGAAGTTGTTTTATCTCCATTTAGTTGAGAAATAATGTCATTAATCTCGCTTAATTTTTCTTCTATATTGGCAGAATATTGACAAGTACCTACGGTACATTTTCCAAATCCGTATATGTGAACTGTGGAATCTTCAGGTATTTCCGTTGATATTGTCCCATCTTTTACTTGTGACGTAAATTCATCAATTGAAACAAGTTCAGGTTTTTCAATTCCAGAAATCTGAATTCGAGAATCTGCAAAGACGTTTATATTGATAAGATTATAATTTAAATCATCATTTTTTTGAAATCCATGAAAACTATCTCCTTTATGTTTTGGTGAAAAATAGTTTTCAGGATCTTCTGTCCTAACAGGTTTCCCATTCGCCATTCCCAACAAAGAAACATTAGTCTTTCCAACTTTTTTTGTGGTTGTTCCGAAACAGTTATAAAGATTCTTTAACTCAGGATTTAAATCTTTAACTACCTCTTTTATATGTTCAAAATATGATTCTTTATCAAAAAGCCATTCCCCATTTTTTACAGTCCAACTTCCTAAATGATGTATAGAAAGTTGTTTTCCATTAGGGATTTTTGGAGAAACCCAACCTGAATTTAATTTCTTCTTAAACAACTCCAAATCGACCATTTCCCAACAATCAACAAGTCCATCTTCGAATACTTGAAGATTAATAAAGAAATGGCTTCCCCCATTATTTATTACTCCAGGAACGAATCGCCCTTGTAAAACTCTGGTTCTTTCAATTTTGGGAAATGACTCAAACTTCAAAGTGCCCTCTTTTTTATTTCTTCCAAATAATTTCATTCAGGTAATTGTAGATAATGTATTTATATAAACACGTTTTAATTGTTTATATAAATTGTTAAACGAAGTTAGCCTTTTTGAGTAAGAAAATCAATACGTATTTCTACGTAGTTTTTGTGTTTTTAGTAAAAGGATTATTCATTTTATAAATCACTCCATCATTGCCATCAAAGTCAAAGTTTTTAGCGTGAGCAAGTCCAATTTTTTCTAATACTTTAATGGAGGCTTTGTTTTCTGTCATGGCGCGACCAACAATAGTTTTGATGTTATGTGTTTTAAAACCTAAGTCAATACAGGCTTTAGCAGCTTCGGTAGCATAACCTTTGTGCCAATGGTTTTTAAAAAAGCGATAGCCTATATCATATTCATCAAGTTCTGAAGTATATTTAATACCACACCAACCAATAAACGCTTGTGTAGATTTTAAAATAACTACCCAACGACCAACACCATTATTTTTATAATCACTATAGTTTTCTAGAAATTGTTTGGCGCTATCTATACTTTTAAAAGGCACATCGCCAGTGTATTTCATCACTTCAGGATCAAGATTAAGCATGTAGAAGTTTTTGGCATCCAATGCTGTTAATTCTCTTAAGTACAAACGTTCTGTCTCTAATATGTAATTAGTGTTTTTCAATACTTAATGAGTGCATTAGCATTTGTAGGCATTCAGTCTTAAAAAGATAGCATAAGAAATCATACCACAAACCGTAAATCCTATAAAAAGTGGTAATACAGAATCAAAAACAAAACTTCCAATATAAGTTGCAATTGGTACAGCCATAACTGTAGATACAAATCCATTAATTGCGGCTCCTATACCTGCGATATGACCAATAGGTTGCATTGCTAAAGCTCTTAAGTTGCCAAACATAAAACCAACAGCAATAAACTGTAAGGCAAAAAAGGTTAATAAAACTGCTAAGCTTGGATTATCACTACTCCAAAATACAACAACATATACCAACGAAATAATACAATAGGCTATAAGCGATACATAAGCAATACGTTTCATACCATATTTTACGACAAGCATACCATTTAAATAAGTAGAAAAGCCAATAGCAATGGCTAAACTTGCAAAAATGATTGGAAACTTTTCGGCTAGATTATACTGTTGCTCAAATATTTGTTGAGATGTACTTAAATACACCATAAATGATCCTGTAATAAATCCAGAAATAAGCGTAAATGCTATGGATTGCTTATGTTTTAAGAATTCAAGAGTTCCAGTAATGAATACTCTAGGTGTAAACTTTATGCGTTTTTCTTTTTCTAAAGTTTCAGGTTGACGCCTCCAAAACCACAGGATAACAATGACTCCAAAAATTACTTGAATGTGAAATATAGCTTTCCAATCATAAAAGTTAAGTAAAAACTGTCCAAGAGTAGGAGCAATGACTGGTATCAAAATAAAAACCATGACTATGAACGACATCACTTTAGCCATAAAGTCGCCACTATACGAATCTCTAACCATAGCAATGCTTAAAGTTCGTGGTGATGATAATCCTATGCCTTGAAGCACACGTCCAAAAACCATCATTTCAAAGCTTTTGGTTGTAATACATATATAGCTAGCAATGACAAATAGAAAAAAACCAACATATATTATTGGTTTACGTCCAAAACTATCTGATAATGGTCCAAAAATAAGCTGCCCAATACCCAAACCAAGAAAAATCATCGTGATTAACATTTGGTTGTCGTTGGAGTTTTCGACGTCTAAATAAGTGCCTATTTCTGGTAATGCAGGAAGTAGTGCGTCTATAGATAAAGCTACTATAGACATTAATGAAGCCATTAAGGCAACAAATTCTACTTCAAAAGATTGTTTGTCTTGCATGGTACAAATGTAATCGAATTCTTAATAGAGTAGTTAATTAAAACGTGATATGTTGTAATTATATAGTTACCTTTATCGACAATAACTTAAACCTAAATTTTATGCCATTTAAAAAACTAGTTGAACCATTAAAAGAAGCTATTTCTCGTAAAGGTTTTGAAGCGCCTTTACCGTTTCAAAAGGCTATTATATCAAAGATAAAAGGTGGTGCTAATGTGTTTGGAATTGGACCAAAAGATTGTGGTAAAACATCGACTCTAATTATAAGTGTGATTCAAAAGCTAAGGGCACAAGCAGTAGAAGATTCACCAAGAGCATTGATTTTTGTAAAAGATAAGAAGGCAGCTCAAGAATTAGAGGCTGAGTTTAATACATATATAAAGGGTACAGACTTACGTGTGTATTGTGCTTACGAAGAACATAATATTGATGTGCAACGTGAAGAAATATCAATGGGAACAGATATTATTATTGCAACTCCAAAGCGTTTGAATAGAATATTTTATTTAAATGGAATTCACTTAGGGAAATTACAGTTGTTTATAGTTGAAGATGCGGAGTTTTTATTTACGTCAAATATGCTTGCCGAAGTTTCTAGAACTCCAGAAAGTATTAGTAAATGTCAATACTTAGTGTTTTCAACAAAATACGACCAACGTTTTGAGCGTTGGCAAGACAAGTTTATGTACAATGCGCAAATAATAAAAGGATAAAAAATATAATAAAACACTATCATTATGCTTACTCAAACATTAATAAAACTTTTTAAAAGAGATTTAAATAAACTTATTACAGAGGTTAATTTATATAAAGATGAATCTAATTTATGGTTAACATCTAAAGAAGTATCTAATTCTGCAGGAAATTTATGTTTACATATTATCGGAAATTTGAGTACCTTTATAGGAGCTGAGTTTGGTAATACTGGTTATATAAGACAGCGAGACTTAGAATTCTCTTTAAAAGACGTACCAAGAACTGATATGGTAGCCCAAGTAAAGGAAGTAATTACCATAGTAGAAAACACCTTATCAAGCTTAACTGAAGACGATTTACAAAAAGAATATTCACGTCGTGTTTTTGAAGATACTATGACTACAGAATACTTTTTGGTGCATTTAAGTATGCATTTAGCATACCATTTAGGACAGATTAACTACCACAGACGATTATTAGATTTTTAAAATGAAACCTATAGAAAATTACAGCATTACATTATTTGATACCAATAAAAGTGAATCTTTTTTTAAACTTATAGACGACAATAGGGTTAATTTAGAAGATTATTTTGCAGGTACAGTTTCCAGAACTAAAACATTGGGAGCTACAAAAATGTATTGCGATGTAATTAAAAGTAAGATTATTCAAAAAAAGTATTTTCCATACGTTATTGTTAAAGACGATACCCAAGAATTTGTAGGTTGGATTGATGTAAAGAATATTGATTGGGATACACAAAAAGCTGAACTAGGTTATTTTGTTGATAGTAAGCATGAGGGTAAAGGAATTGTAACACAATCTTTAGGAACTGTTATTGACCATGTAGTGAAAAAGTATAATTTTAAGAAGTTACTTTGTCGTGTTAGTAGTACAAATAAAGGAAGTATTGCTGTAGCAGTAAAAAATGGATTTGAGTTAGAAGGTACTATTCGTAGAGATTATAAAACTACTAAAGGTGAGTTAATAGACTTGAATTATTATGGTCGAATTTTTTAGTTAATACGAGTTTTAATTAAATAAATAGATTAAAAAAGCCACTCAAATGAGTGGCTTTTTTTTAATTATAATGGAATATTACCATGTTTCTTTTTCGGATTTTTTGCTTTTTTATCTTCAAGCATACTAAACGCCTTAATTAATTTGCGTCTTGTTTCTTTTGGTAAAATAACTTCATCAACAAATCCACGTCTTGCTGCTCTGTAAGGGTTGGCAAACTTTTCGGCATATTCTGCTTCTTTTTCCTTCCATTTTTCTTCAGGATTCTCAGCAGTTTTTATTTCCTTTTTGAAGATGATTTCTGCTGCACCTTTAGCTCCCATTACAGCAATTTCGGCTGTTGGCCACGCAAAATTCATATCAGCGCCAATATGTTTAGAATTCATAACATCGTAAGCACCACCATAAGCTTTACGTGTAATAACAGTAATTCTAGGAACTGTAGCTTCACTAAATGCATATAATAATTTTGCACCATGAACTATAATACCATTCCATTCTTGGTCAGTTCCTGGTAAGAATCCTGGAACATCTTCTAATACAAGTAAAGGAATATTAAAGGCATCACAAAAACGTACAAAACGTGCAGCTTTAGTTGAGCTGTTTACATCAAGTACACCTGCTAAAAACATTGGTTGATTAGCAATTACACCAACACTTTTACCACCTAATCGTGCAAATCCTACGATGATGTTTTCTGCAAAATCTTTATGAATTTCATAAAATGAATCTTCATCAATAATACCATTTATTACCTCATGCATATCATAAGGTTTGTTTGGATTATCAGGTACAATATTGCTAAGACTATCTCTTATTTCATCTTTAAATTCAAAAGGTAAATCTTTTGGTTTTTCCTTGTTGTTTTGAGGTAAGTAGCTTAATAGTTTTTTTACATCTTCAAGACTCTCTACATCATTTGCTGATGTTACATGAGCTACACCAGATTTTGTTGAATGGGTAGATGCACCACCTAGTTCTTCACTAGTTACTTCTTCGTTAGTTACTGTTTTTACAACATTTGGCCCAGTTACAAACATATAACTAGTGTCTTGTACCATAATTGTAAAGTCTGTCATTGCTGGCGAATATACTGCACCTCCTGCACAAGGTCCCATTATGGCTGATATTTGTGGAATAACTCCTGATGCCATAACATTTCTGTAAAAAATATCTGCATAACCACCTAACGAACGTACACCTTCTTGAATACGAGCACCACCAGAATCATTAAGTCCAATAACAGGCGCACCAACTTTCATGGCTAAGTCCATTATTTTACAAATTTTTTCGGCATGTGTCTCAGAAAGTGAACCACCAAACACAGTAAAATCTTGTGCAAATACATAAATTAATCTACCATCAACAGTACCATAACCAGTTACTACACCATCACCAAAAAACTGCATATCTGCCATACCGAAATCGGTAGTTCTATGTGTTACTAAAGCACCAATTTCTTCAAACGAACCTTCGTCAAGTAAATAGTTTACACGTTCTCTAGCTGTTAATTTTTTATTTTTATGCTGGCGTTCTATACGTTGCTCACCTCCACCTAAATAGGCTTTTTGTAAGCGTTCATTTAATCCTTTTATTTTATCGTCCATGACTTATTGTATTGGTAGTCTTAATAGTTTTTGATCTTCTAAGTATTGTTTAACTGCAATTAATGCTGCAATTTGAGCTTCTTCTGTATGTTGCGCTTCAAGTTTTTCTGGAGAATAATATTTTTTAACAAAGTGTGTGTCAAAATTTCCAGAACGGAAAGCTTCATGTTGGCAAACAAATTTTCCAAACGGAAGTGTAGTTTGTACACCTTTTACATGATAATTCTCAATAGCATGAATCATTAATTGTATGGCTTCATCACGTGTTTCTCCATAAGTAATCAGTTTTGATAACATTGGGTCGTAATAAATAGGAATGTCCATACCTTCTTCAAAACCATTATCTACTCTTATATTTTTCCCTACAGGAAGTTTATAAACTTCTAAATTTCCAACACTAGGTAAGAAATCGTTTAGAGGATCTTCGGCATATACTCTTAATTCAAGAGCATGTCCATTAATTTTTAAGTCTTCTTGTTTAATATCTAGCTTTTCGCCTCTAGCTACACGAATTTGTAATTCAACTAAATCCACTCCAGCAATTAATTCGGATACTGGATGTTCTACTTGTAGACGTGTATTCATTTCAAGGAAGTAGAAGTTGTGGTCTGCATCTAATAAAAATTCAACAGTACCAGCACCAATATAATCACAAGAACGTGCTACATCAATGGCAGCTTGTCCCATACGCTCTCTTAATTGTGGTGTTAACACAGCTGAAGGTGCTTCTTCAACAACTTTTTGATGACGACGCTGTACACTACATTCACGTTCAAAGAAATGAAGAATATTACCATGCATATCTGCCATCACTTGAATTTCAATATGACGAGGAGAAGTAACATATTTCTCTACAAAAACAGAACCATCACCAAAGGCAGAAGTTGCTTCACTAATGGCACGTTCCATTTGTTCTACAACATCTTTTTCTTCATTTACAACACGCATTCCTTTTCCACCACCACCAGCAGCAGCTTTTATTAATATTGGGAAACCAATCTTTTTTGCAATTTCAACAGCTTCATTAGGATCTGTAATTGCATGATCTACACCAGGAACCATTGGGATGTCATAATTTTTAACTGCATCTTTTGCAGCTAATTTATCTCCCATCATTTTAATGGCTTTTGATCTTGGACCTATAAATGTGATGTTGTTATTTTCAACAGTTTCTGCAAAATCTGCATTCTCACTTAAAAATCCATAACCTGGATGAATACCATCAACGTTCAATGATTTTGCTACATCTACTATTTTTGAACCTAATAAGTACGATTGGTTTGAAGGTGCTTCTCCAATACAAACGGCTTCATCTGCATATTTAACATGAGGCGCATTCCTGTCAGCTGTAGAATACACTGCAACTGTTTTAATACCCATTTTTTTTGCTGTACGCATTACTCTTATGGCTATTTCACCTCTATTGGCTACTAATATCTTTTTCATCTTACTCAAATTCAATTAATAATTGGTTTTTTTCTACTGCATTACCTTTTTCTACTGAAATGGATTTGATAACACCTTCTCTAGGAGACGTGATAATATTTTCCATTTTCATAGCTTCTAATATTAAAAGATTATCATCTTCATTAACACTTTGACCTACTTCTACGTTAATATCTAATATAAGTCCAGGCATTGGAGCTTTAATTGAATTGACATGTTTTGCAGCACTTAGTGAGAATCCCATCTCATTAATCAACTGGTCAAGACCATTAGCAATATTGACATTATAAGTGTTGTTGTTCACTTTTACAGCATAGACCTTTTTATTGAAATTTCCATTTTGAATTGTTGCTTTAAAAGAAGTATTATCTTTTAAAACATGATAATTTCCGTTTGAAGTACTTATGGCATCTAAGTTGGAAACATCATTTTCAGTGACGTCAAATTCTTTCGAATTATTGACTTTTACTTTAAATTTTTCACTCATTTGAGTTGTATTTAAACGTTTATATTATGTTGTTTTATGCAGTTTTAAATAAGTCCTCTTCGGCTAGAATTATAGAACAAATTTGATAGTGCAAGGTTGTTTTTTTTTCGTAATAAAGTTATGATTTTTATCATAATTATAGCTGTGATGAATGCATCACCAGAAGCCGTATGTCTATCATGTTTTTTTATTTTAAAAATGTCGCTTAACTCATCTAAACTATAGTGTTTATTGATGGTTTGAGACGATAGTGTTTTTTTGTAAAGCACACCAGTATCTAAAACTTTGTTTTTTAGTTTAGGTAAATTATGCGATTTCAAAATTTGATTTATCATAGCTATATCAAAGGCTGCATGATGCGCCACTAAAATCGCATTTTTTATATAGTTTAAAAATAAAATCAATGCTTTTTTTTCATCGATTTTATCGATACTTCCTTCTTTAAGAATTCCATGGATTTCAACGGTTTCAGAGTTGAATTTTTCTTGTTTAAGATATGCTTCAAAACTATCATTAACATCTATAGTGTTTCCAGTTACTGCTACAGCACCAATAGAAAGTACCTTGTCCTTTATTATGTCTAATCCTGTGGTTTCGGTATCAAAAACAACAAATCGTACTTTCTCTAAGTTGGTTTCTTGTGCATTTTTGAAATAACTAGTGTAGTTATTCCAAAACTCAGGATACGATTTGTTATTAAACCAATTTAACATACTATAGCATTTGAGAAAGTTTAAAGCGTGTACTTATTAATTCTTGTACATCTTTTATAGGTTTAAAAGCGCTTTTTAGTTTTAACCTGTTTGCTTTATCAAGAGTTTTTAAATCTAAAAACCTACCAGAATCATGGTCTTTTAAACCATCAACAGTTCTAAATCGCAATAGGACTTTAAATGCATTGATACACGAAATATATAAGTCTTTATTTTGTGGCTCTAATTCTGCCATTTTTTCATATCGTTGAATAGTACTATTACAGTCTTTAATGTTTTTAGATAGAATTAAAAGTCTAGCTGCATCTACTAAAGGCATTAATGCTCTTGCTTTTAAATCAAATTCATTCTTATGCTCGCCACTTTGTTCTACTAAAAATTGCCTAAAGAAACTTAAAGGTGGAGGGTTTTTTAAGGCATTTAACGCTAGGAAGTTTAAGAAAATTTCATAGGTGTCAATAGCTTTAAAAATGCTTTCGGACATTTCTTCAATCAATAAAGCATCACCATGCACTAAATCAAAATCAAAAAATATGGTGCAAAGCATTATTTTGTCTTCATCGGGATGTGTAATCCAATTATTGAATTGTTTTTTCCATTCATTTAAGGATAAACACCATTTAGTATTGCTTGCCATCATATTTGCTGGACAATATTCAAAACCAATGGTATTTAATTTTTGAGTAATAAGTTTTGATAGTTTTAAGAAGTACGTTTTGGTAGAGTTGTAATTATCCTCTGAAACATCTTTAAAAACTAAGGCGTTATCTTGGTCTGTAAGTAATAGTTGTTCTTGTCTTCCTTGGCTACCAAGAGCTAACCATCCAAAAGTTGTAGGTGGTTCTTGTGGCATTTCAGAGATAGAAAGCTCGATTGCTCTTTTGGTAATAGTACTATTAATAGCCGAAATAATTTTAGAGATAAAACCAATGGGAATATTTTGATTTAAATAACGTTGTAGAAGCCCTTGAGCCTTATCTCTAATATATTTTAAGGTTTCAGCATCTTTAGCACGTTTTACTTCTTTAACCAATACTGAAGGGTTATTTCCTCTAATAACAATAATATCGTGTTCGGAAAGAATACCACATAATTCTGAATTTGAAGTACCATCTTTGGTAATGCACAAATGTGTAATACGATTTTGAAGCATACCTATTTGTGCCTCAGCAACAGAAATATTTTCAGGATAAGTAATTACTGGAAACGACATAATTTTAGTTACACAATCTTCTATATTAAATAGACCTGTGGCTATTTTAGTACGTAAATCTTTGTCTGTTATAATTCCTAACGGTTTGTTATTTTGTGTTATAACTATGGATCCAACACGTTTGTTGGTCATTATAGTTGCAGCATCTTTAATACTAGTTTCTTGACTGCAAGTAACAGGGTTTTTAGAGTATTCGGCCGATTGCACTTCGGTAAAACTTGATAAATCTTTTTGGAGATTTATATCATTAGCAAAAAGCGCATCTTTATGTTCGGTTTGGTAAGGTTGTTTTGTATTAGTGACAAAACTTGCCATTAAGTATTTGTTAGCCTTAATGTTTGAGCTAATTAACTCATCTAATAACTGCGAAGAAATACTGTAAATAATACTCTCTTCTAATGCTTTAGCATTTAATACATATTGGTCTTTTCTTACCAGTGCTCTAAGTCCAAAAATATCACCTTCATCACATTGGTCTACAAAAGTACTTTCATCTCTAGTTAACCCAATGGCACCATCTTTTACTACATAAAATTCATTTTTTACCTTTTCGTTTATTTGAAAAAGAAAAGCGTCTTTTTCTAAATACACAACTTTTACATTTTTACAGATAGTAAGTAAATTGTCTTCTGATAGGAAACTAAAAGGAGGGAAGTCCTTTAAGAAATCATAAATGCGTTCAGCTATGGTATTCTTCATAGCTACTAAATTAGATAAAAATTGACTCTAAATGTATGAGTCTTATCATGTTTTATGCTAATTTGCTATAGTTTGAACTTAGAATTTTCTTGATGTCGTTTTATAGCTTTGTTAGATAATATAATTCCTATAGTTAATGATACAAAAGCACCAATAGATATTCCTGGAATAAAGCCTATAAATAAAAAGAAATCGTATGCACCATGAAATAATACAGCTAATGCTAAACCTATTAAATTAAGCTTACGTTTTTGCTTTTTTGAAGGTGCGAATTTTGCTAACCCCATAAAGTAACCCATAAGCACAGCAAATGTTGCATGCGCAGGAACTGCTGTAAAGGCTCTTACTATTGCTGTTCCCATGCCACCTTGTGATACATATGCTATGTTTTCAATAGCAGCAAAACCCATAGATACCATGACTGCGTAAACTATACCATCAAATGGTTCGTTAAAATATTTTTTAGGCTGAGAATAAAATCTAACAAATATGTACTTGCTAAATTCTTCAATTAAAGCCACAACAAAAAAGGCTTTAATAAATTGTTGAAATATACTGTAATCGTCTGGTAGCGGTAAGATTATTTGAGTGAACATCGATAGTATTAATGTAACTATGATGCTCAAAAAAGCCCCAAGAAAAAAGGCAATAGCTAAATCACGTTTGGATTCTTTTTCATATTTGTCCTTTATATAAATATAAATAATGATTAATGCTACAGGAACTAATGCTGAAATTAAAATAATCATATAGTTAAAGTATTGAGTTTATAGTATCCATAATAAATTGATAGTAATTCATGTCAGCAGGAACTATACTGTATGTTTTATGAGATTTAGTTATGCATAAAGCAATTTCATCAAAAGTAAATAATCGTAAACCATCAACCTCTTCTTCTTGAATAGTTAATTGTGAAATATCATGCTTTAATTCTACTAAAAACACATGTTGAAATTCGCAATCATGAATACCATTTGGATGAATGTTGATGTTTTTCCTAACATCAATTTGAGTTAAATCTTCTTTTGAAATTAGAATACCAATTTCTTCTTTAACTTCACGTAAAGCACCTTCGATAATAGTTTCTCCAGCGCCAACATGTCCAGCAACCGAAACATCCCAAAGACTAGGAAACGTTTCTTTGTTGGCACCACGTTGTTGCATAAGGATTTTTTTATTAGGTGTGTAAAACCAAACATGAACAGTTGGATGAAATAGTCCTTGTTTATGCGCAACAGTCTTTAACAAAACATTGCCTGTTGGTTGTCCATTTTCATCCCAAATATCTAAATATTCTTCCAAAGTTATTATTCTATAATTGCTACTCAAATATATGCTATATTTGAGACAAACGATTATTATTAAATGAAAAGTATATTAAAGAAAGTATTAGTTATTGTTGGTGTTTTGGTTGTACTACTTGTTATAGGTGGATTTGCTTATATGAATTTTTCTAAACCACAATATTCGGGAAGCCTAGAGTTAAAATATATATCGCAAGAAACTACAACATATTTTGATACTTATGGTATTCCTCATATATATGCGCAAAACCAAGAAGATGCATACACAACCTTAGGGTATGTACATGCTCAGGATCGTTTATGGCAAATGGAATTGATGCGTAGAATTGCTCCTGGAAGATTATCAGAGATTTTAGGAAAAGACCTATTGAAAACAGATACATTTTTTGTGCATTTAGGTATTGAAGAAGCTTCAAAAAAAGCCATTGATAATTTAGATAAAAATAGTGATGCATATAAGTTAAGTATGGCTTACTTAAATGGTGTAAATCAATTTATTGATGATGGTAGTACTCCAATAGAGTTTACTTTGGTAGGTGTAGAAAAAGAGCATTATGAGTTAAAGGATGTATACAACATTTTTGGTTATATGGCTTTTAGTTTTGCTATGGCTCAAAAAACTGATCCTATGTTAAGTGCTATTCAAGAAAAACTTGGTATTGAATATTTAAAAGATTTGGATGTTGAACCAACTTCAAATTGTACTTTAATACATAATAGTAATCCTGATATAAAGGCAGTTGAAGCGCTTTCTACTGATATTGCTTCCATAACAAATAAATTACCAATTCCTGCTTTTATAGGTAGTAATAGTTGGGTAGTTGCACCACAAAAAACTAAAAGTGGAAGTGTTCTTTTTGCTAACGATCCTCATATTGGTTATGCGCAACCTGCTGTTTGGTACGAAGCACACATTGCTACACCAGATTATGAAATGTATGGTTATCATTTAGCAGGAGTACCTTTTCCGTTGCTAGGGCACAATAGAGATTATGCTTATGGATTAACCATGTTTGAAAATGATGATATCGATTTTTATCAGGAAACAAATCATCCTTCTAATGCTAATAAGTATAAAACATCAGAAGGATATGTTGATTATTCAATGGTTTCAAAAACTATAAAGGTAAAAGACGATGAACCTGTTGTTGTAGAAGTTAAATCGTCACATCATGGACCAATAATGAATGGTATACAAGATGAGATTTCTCAAGAAGCACCTATAGCTTTATCATGGGTTTATACGAAACATGATATAAAAGTTTTAGAGGCAGTTTATAAATTATCACATGCAAAAAGTATGAGTGATGCTAAAGAAGGTGCATCTCTAATTCATGCACCTGGATTAAATGTGATGTATGGAGACGCCAAAGGAAACGTTGCATGGTGGGCTGCTGGATTATTATATAAGTTTAATGAAGATGTAAATCCTAAATTTATTCTTGATGGAGCTTCTGGAAATCACGAACCTATTGAGTATATCAATTTTAAGGAAAATCCTATGGCTGAAAACCCAGAATGGCACTATGTGTATTCAGCGAATAACCAACCCGATTCGATAGCTAATATGTTATATCCAGGTTATTATTTACCAGAAGATAGAGCAAAACGTATTGTACATTTATTAGAACGTACAAAAAAATGGGATAAGGAAGGTTTTTCTAAAATGATTAACGATAATACATCTGCTGTAATACCAAGCAATGTAAAAGCACTTACTAAGGCATTAAACTATAATAGTCTTACCAAAAATCAACAACGTGCTATGGATATGTTGCAGCTTTGGGAAGGCGACAATAATATTGATGATATAGCTCCAACTATATATCAACGTTTTGTATTTCGTTATTTGGAAAACACATTTAAAGATGAGTTAGGAGAAGAGTTGTTTAATCAGTTGTTAAAAACACATTTAATAAAACGCTCCATAGCATTACAAATTAATAATGAAACCTCGGTTTGGTGGGACGATGTTACTACAGATGCAAAAGAACAAATGTCTGATATCGTTAATAAATCATTTATAGAAGCTGTGACAGCTTTGGAAACAGAAATGGGAGCAGATATTATTAATTGGAAATGGGGAAAAGTACACACGCTTGAGCATCCTCATGCTTTAGGAGCTGTAGAGTCATTGAAACCATATTTTAATGTTGGTCCTTTTGAAGTGGGAGGTACAGAAGAAGTTATAGATAATAAAGCATTCGATTTTAATAATAGTGGTTTGTATCCAGTAAAAGCAGGTCCATCTACAAGACGTATTATTGATTTTTCAGATGTAGAAAATAGCATTAGTATTTTACCAACTGGACAATCAGGAAATCCGTTTAGTAAACATTATGATGACCAAGCCGAAATGTATAATAAAGGTGAATTTAGAAAGATGCTTCTAAATAAAGATGAGATTGTTAAATCCTCTACTTTATTAGAGATAAAACCAAAACAATAATAAAAAAGGCTACTCAATTGAGTAGCCTTTTTTATTATTTAGTATAGTTAATTAGTCAAAATAACTAAATGTATCACCTTCTTTAATGTTTAATAACGTTTCGTAAATCATACGAATAACATTTTCAACATCATCTTTATGCACCATTTCTACTGTTGTATGCATGTAACGTAATGGTAACGATATTAAAGCAGATGCAACACCACCATTGCTGTAAGCAAAAGCATCAGTATCTGTTCCAGTGGCACGCGATAAAGCAGAACGTTGGAAAGGTATTTTCTTAGCTTCGGCAGTATCAGTAATTAAATCACGTAATTTTTGTTGTACAGCAGGAGCATAGGCTACTACAGGACCTTTACCTAACTCTAAATGACCTTCTTTTTTCTTATTAATCATTGGAGTAGTTGTATCGTGTGTTACATCAGTAACAATAGCAACATTTGGTTTAATAGTGTGAGTAATCATTTCGGCACCACGTAAACCAATTTCTTCTTGAACAGAATTGGTTACATACAATCCAAAAGGCAATTTCTTTTTGTTTTCATGTAATAAACGCGCTACTTCAGCAATCATAAAGCCACCCATTCTATTATCTAAAGCACGACATACAAATTTGTCTTTGTTCAAAATATGGAACTCATCTGGATAAGTAATTACACAACCTACATGAACACCTAATTTTTCAACTTCTTCTTTAGTAGTACAACCTACATCAATAAAAATATTATCAGGCTTAGGTGGTTCTTCTTTTGTGCGTAAACGTGTATGTATTGCTGGCCAACCAAATACACCTTTTACAATGCCTTTTTTAGTATGAATGTTTACTATTTTACTTGGTGCAATTTGGTGATCACTTCCACCATTTCTAATAACATAAATAAGTCCGTTGTCAGAAATATAGTTGACATACCACGAAATTTCATCAGCATGCCCTTCAATAACTACTTTGTATTTTGCTTCTGGGTTAATTACTCCTACAGCAGTTCCGTATGTATCAGTAATGAATTCATCGACATAAGGTTTTAGATAATCCATCCATATTTTTTGTCCATCCCATTCATAACCAGTTGGAGCTGCATTATTTAAATATTTTTCTAAGAAGTCCATAGACTTCTTGTTAAGAATTTTTTGTTTTGCCATTTGAAAAAAATTTTGACTAAAATAGCAATAATCAACCACAATTTACAGTTAGCTTTACGTTATTTCGTAATTTTGAAAAAGAATTTCGGAACGATTTTCGCTGCAAAAATTATTATGAAAAAAATTGCATTCTTATTTCTTTTAGTTTCTAGTGTTGCTTTTGCGCAAATGCGCGAACAAGAGGTTGATACAACAGAAACTAAATATTTGATTATTGAAGGTGACTCTATTCCTAAAACATCTATTGATTTAGAAGAAGTGATGCTGTTGCATAAGCTTAAATTTAATAACAATGAAGAGAGACGACGTTATTTAATTTTAAGACGAAAAACCATAAAGGTATATCCTTATGCAAAGTTGGCAGCAATTAGATTAGACACATTAAATGTACGTTTAGGTAGAATGGAGAAGAAGCGTGATAGAAAACGTTATGCAAAAAAAATTCAGAAGTATATAGAAGGAGAGTTTTCGGAAGAATTAAAAAAGCTTACTAGAACCGAAGGTCAAATATTAATAAAATTAATCCATAGACAAACAGGAAAAACAACATTTGAACTTATAAAAGAATTGCGTAATGGTTGGCGTGCTTTTTGGTTTAATAACACAGCTAGCTTGTTTAATATCTCGCTTAAAAGAGAGTTTGACCCTCACAATGTAGAAGAAGATTACTTGATTGAAGATATACTGCAACGCCAATTTCAAAGTGGCACTTTAGAGCGTCAAAAATCAGCTGTAGAGTTTGATTTTTATGAACTTACTGAAAAATGGATGCCTTCCAAAAAGAAGAAAACTGCTAATGCGATCTCAAACTAATTTTGAAGAACAATTAAATACCTATACACATGCTATTGGAGCTGTTTTAGGAGTCGCTGGTTTAGTGTTATTAATTGTAATGCAAGCTAATGAACCATGGAGTTTATTTAGTGTACTTGTATATGGTATATCAATTATCATATTATTTACTGCTTCTACTTTATATCATGCTGCTAGAACAGAGCGTCGTAAACACTATTTTAGAATTTTAGATCATATTAGTATTTATTTGCTAATAGCAGGTACTTATACACCAGTTTTATTATTACTGTTGGCGCATAGTAAGGGTTGGTTATTGTTTTGGATAGTTTGGGCAATTGCTGCTTTTGGAGTGTTTTTAAAACTATTTTTCACTGGAAGATTTGAAGTGTTTTCTACATTACTGTATTTAGTAATGGGATGGCTAATTGTATTTGATTATTCAACCTTATCTAGTGTTATGGATGCAAATGGTTTATTGTTGCTTTTTGCTGGTGGATTAGCCTATACTGTAGGTATTGTGTTTTATGCTATTAGTAAAATACCATACAATCATGTTATATGGCATGTGTTTGTTTTGGCTGGAGCCATTTGCCATTTTTTCATGATTTTACTTCATGTTATCTAATCAAAAACTTATTATTGTTATATGAAGCGTTTTATAATACTTTTTATGCTTGTTTTTACAATTCAAATTGGATTTGCACAAGTATATAATGATTCCGATTTAGTAGGTAAGTGGACAATTATTAAAACTGAAGAATTTGTTGATAATGAATTAACTGATTCTAATATTGAAATAGTAAATGAAGATTGTCAAGATTATGTTCATTTTCAGGCTTCAGGTAAGTTTGTTGCTAACGAATTTAGGAGTGACTGTACCAAAAGAGATGAAGATACAGGAACTTGGAAGATTGATGGAAATAAGATGTTGTTAACTGAGAATGAAGAATCAATTTATTTAAGCTTCATAACCTTTACAAGTGATAGTTTAGTATTAAGCGCAAAAGAAAAAAAGGATGATAAAGAAATAGAGTTTAGAATTACATTTAAACGTTTCTATGAAGTGAAAAAGACAACTAGTTTACAAAGTGAGCCTCCAATAACATTTAGTAATGTAATAACAAGTGTAGAAGGAAAGCGTTGGAAGTATACTGAGAATACTAATATTTTCTATTTCACACTTGAGTCTAATGGACGTATTTCAAGTAAAGATCCTTATATGGTAGGTATTTCTCCCAACTCTTGGAAACAAACAGGCAATAAAGTTATTATTCACTTAAACGATAAGTACGTTACTTATACAGGAACTTTAATTAACGCCTCTATTATTAAAGGAACTGCTGAAAATATTACAGGAAAGACTTGGGATTTTACTTTAGAATTATACTAGGTTAGCCTTTAATAATATCGCGATATTCCTCAAAAAACAATTCAAATTGATGCATAGTGTTGTTTAAAAACTCCATTACATCACGCCATGTGTTTTTATTATGAATAGACACTTTTTGGTTAACTAAAGGCACGTATATACGTGATATCTCTTTACCATTATCTAGATAAAACTCTTCTTCGTAAATAGCTTTAGGTAAGTATTCGTCGTGAAGTATACTCTTGAGCGCTTCCAGTTTTTCCCAACAATTCACTCTGTTTTCTAAGTCGTCTTCTAGATCTAAAGTAACAAAAGCTTTTTTAGTATCAAAGTAAAACTTGAAGCTAAGTCCTTTAATTTTGGTATTATATAAAATCCATTTTCTTGGAAATGACTTTCCAAAACTGGTCCAAAATTCTTCTCTTAATTGTCGTGATTCTTCTTTACTAAACATTACATGAAATAAGCTATAGCGATTGCAAAAATAATCACTAGAATTTTACTTAAATTAAATTTATGGCCTTCACTACTTTCAAATAAAATAGTAGTTGCTATATGTAAAAAAATACCAATTACAATTGCATTAATATAATCTAGATAACCAGAAACCATATCTACATTATTTGAAATGATGGTTCCTAAAGGTGTCATAAGACCAAATAAGGTTAAGAAAATAAGTATTTGGTGTGTCTTAAAGTCCGATTGAAATAAATATGTAGTAATTAATATAGCAATAGGTATTTTGTGTACTAATACACCATAAACCATATCATTATGTTGGTGTATTGGAAACCCTTCTAAAAAGGCATGAAGGCACAAGCTTATAAATAGTAACCAAGGAAATACTGTACTGTTTTTATGTATATGCACATGACCATGTTCGGCACCTTTAGAGAAAAATTCTAAAAATATTTGCACCAAAATACCAATCATTATGCATAGTCCAGTTTGTTTAGCATCTAAGTGATGATACACTTCTGGTAACAAATCAAAAACTGTTAGTGATAATAAAAAAGCACCACTAAACGCTAGTAATAGTTTTATGTTTTTGGATTGGGTATTTCTGGTAAGCTTTACAAATAAAAAGCCTATAATTACTGCATATATTGGGAAAAAGTATTTATTCATACTACATAAAAATCATAATTAAACGCTCAGAGAAATCTGGATGATATTTCTTTAGTTTATAATCGCCAAACACATCTAATAGCTGTAAACCAGCTTTTTCAAACATAGCTTTAAAATCCTCAAGTGTGAAAGCTTTTACGCGTTCTTGAAAATTATAATGCGCTCCTTCAGCTTCAAAGCTAATATCTTTTATTAAATAACCGTTTTCAACGAAACGTTTTAGGTTAAAGGTAATACCATCAACTGTTTTGGTGTTTTCAGATACTAAATTGTTAAGTACAAAATTTGTATTCATAAAATCAATTACACCAACACCATTGGGTTTTAGATTTGCTTTTATGGCTTTAATAGTGTTGAGGTTATCTGCTTCATCATCAAAATAACCAAAGCTTGTAAACAGATTAAAGACAGCATCAAATTGTTTGTGATATGGTTTACTCATATCATGCACATCAAAATGCAATGTGTCGTTTTCAAATTGTGAAGCAAAATCTATACTTTCTTTAGATAAGTCTAAACCAGTAACATGATAACCAATACTGTTTAAATAGATTGAATGACGACCTTTACCACATGCTAAGTCTAAAATTTCACCATCTTCAGAAATATTTAAATAGCTCGATAACGATTCCATAAAAGCTTGTGCTTCTTTATCATCTCTGTCTTTATATAAAATATGGTAAAATGGCGTATCAAACCACGAGGTAAACCATTGTTTATTGTCTTTTATCATACATTCTTCTTGGTGAGAGCAAAAATACTTTATTTTTGCAATCTATTTGACGAGAATAATGGATAATAATTTCAAGATGGTTGCCAAAACCTTATTTGGTTTTGAAGAGCTTTTAGCAAAAGAGTTACGTAACCTTGGTGCACAAGAGGTAAAAGTAGGTGTTCGTAACGTTAGTTTTGTAGGAGATAAGGGTTTTATGTATAAGGCAAACTTAGGATTGCGTACTGCTATTAAAATTTTAAAACCTTTAAAAACCTTTAGAGTAGTAAGCGAACAAGATTTATACGATAAAGTTAAGCGTATTGCTTGGGAAAAGTACTTGTCTGAAAGTGGTTCTTTAGCTATTGATGCTACTGTACATAGCCATATTTTTACACATTCAAAGTACATTGCTTTAAAATCTAAAGATGCTATTGTAGATCGTTTTAGAGAGGTAAAAGGTGAGCGACCAAATATTGATTTACGTTTTCCAGATTTAAAAGTAAACATACATATTGATAGACAATTATGTACGGTTTCGTTAGATAGTAGCGGCGAATCTTTGCACAGACGTGGTTATAAAACAGCCACTAATATTGCACCAATTAACGAGGTGTTAGCTGCTGGTTTAATTATGTTGTCTGGTTGGGATGGACAAAGCGATTTTATGGATCCAATGTGTGGTAGTGGAACAGTTATGATTGAAGCTGCTATGATTGCTTGTAACATTCCTCCAAACTTAATGCGTAAAGAATTTGCTTTTGAACGTTGGCAAGATTGGGATGTGGATTTATTTGAAAAAATTGAAGAATCTTTATTAAAGAAAACTAGAGATTTCCATCATAAAATAATTGGTTACGATAAATCGCCAAGTGCAGTACGTAAAGCACAAGACAATGTAAAGAATGCTCATTTGGATGAGTTTATAAAAATTAAGCACGAAGACTTCTTTAAAACCCAAAAAGGAGGTGATAAGCATTTGCATATGGTGTTTAATCCACCTTATGGTGAGCGTTTAGATATTGATATGGAAAAGTTTTATGCCGATATTGGTACAACGCTAAAACATGGTTATCCAGGTACGCACGCTTGGTTTATTACATCTAATTTAGAAGCGTTAAAACATGTAGGTTTACGTCCATCACGAAAGATAAAACTATTTAACGCTAAGTTGGAGTCACGTTTAGTGAAATACGAAATGTACGCAGGTAGTAAAAAAGCTAAGAAGCAGCAATTAGATTCTTAGTTTCTTATTATTTTGGAATACGCTGAATAATAAATTTCATTTGTCCTCTGTGGTTAGATTCGTGTTCGCATACATGAAACCACTTACAGTAATTATTAGTTGGTTTGTTTTCAAAAAATGGTTCTGATTTCATAATCCATTTATCATCCCTTTTGGCAAACTCTTTTTTAGTGATTTCTCTTACTTCTTCAAGTTTTGTTAAGTAATAATCAATAGAATTACCTTTAATTAGCTCACGACCTTTTTCTCCTAAGCCACTTGGTACATCCCATTCTGTTTTAATCTCATCACTCCAAGTTCCCCATTCCATTTCGTCAAAAGTGTTTAATTGGTAATACTTTTCAGTTGCAGCTAAGTGTAGAAGCATAGCTCCAATAGAGTTTGATTTATCGTCAATTTGAAAATCCAATTGCTCAACTGTTAAATCTTTTACAGTATTAATAACCCATGTTCGCATCATTGTCATGGTAGATAGTAATGTTCCTATTTGAGGCGAATAGCCTTCTTGTGGTCCAACTAAGTATATACTATCAGATGTGTTTTCTTGTGATTCTTGTGCCATATTAATTAGTGGAGCAGATAAAAGTCCAGCAGTTAATAATGAGGTGTTTTTAATAAATTGTCTTCTGTTAGTGCTAGCTTGTTTACTCATAATTAATAAAAATTGGATTTGTTAGTAAGTGTTTAATTTGCTGTAAAACAGCACTATGTAAGATACAAAAAAGATAGACACTATTTTTAGACTAACTTTTCAGGTATATAAAACCTCATCAAGTAGTTTCTTGCTACTTGATGAGGTTTTATTGTAAAATATTTAAAAGTTTAAGTTATAATCTAGGATACTCATCAAACAACTGTTCTATTAAACTCTTAACATAAGGTTTAAGTTTGCTTTTAGAACGGTTTAAATCACACTGTACAGAAGCTTGCCATATCACTTGGTTTTTATTAAAATCTGAAACATAAATAACTAAGGTTTCCTCTGTATAGACAATAGTATCTATTTTGCATTCGTGCCAATAGTTATAATCGCCTTGTGATTCGCAATTGGTAAACGTCGCTTCCTTTTGTTGTATAACTAATTGAAACCCTACTTGTAACTCTGGATTTAGTACATTGGTTTTATGACCAATAAGTTCCATTTCTGCTTCTATAGCATCACCAATTAATTGACGTACTTCATTATTATCGTAATTTGGATAATTGGTGTTTTCTACAAATAAATCGTCAATACACAGTACAAAAGTAGAGTATTGGTTAAAGTCTATGGTGTCATCATAGTCTGCAAGTACAGCACTAGTTGATGCACAACCAAAAACAAACAGTAAAGCTAAAGTGCTTAAGATATATTTTGCTTTCATGATTAAAGGTTTTATAAGATTGATGTTACTCTTATAAATGTCTTTAAATCAAGGCGTAATTACTATGATAATTGTCAGTTGAGGTTGTTAAAGTTTTTAGAATTTCATTGTAGAAAAATCACGTAATTTATTATTCATAATAATGAATTATAGTCTTTGTTATAATTAGCTTAATGATTTTTTATTTCACTACAAGAAATATAAACTGATGTTGTTAATCTATCTCTTTTGTCAAAAATTTCTAGTGATATAAGGTTGTTATTTTCACCTCTTTCTTCGATTGAATAATATCCTTTCTTTTTGGTTATAGTAATTCCATAGTTTATTCCTTTGGCTTCTTTAAAGTAATCTATTCTATGCTTATTTGTTTCTATTTCGGTAGTTTTACTATTTAAGCTTAAGTTTCCATTTTTATCTGTTCTATAATACTCTGTAACTTTTCCATCTTTTGAGTATTTATACTCTTCAACTCTTATTAGTTGTTTTGATAAATTATACCAATGTCTAGAAGTTATTTTGTTTTTATCGTTGTAACTTGCTTTGAAACTTAGGTAGTATTTGCCATTTTTTTTGTTATAAAGCTCTAAATTATTCCCCTTTTTGTCATAAGTTCTTTTTTGATCATTTAAAGTATCTCCTTTTCGTATTTGAAAATAGTTAGTTCTATTTCCGTTATCATCATAGAGATATACAATGTAGTCTAAGGTATCTTTTTTTGAAGTAATGATAGCTTGTACAAATTTTTTATCAGTATCAATAATAGTCACTGTTTTAGAACCTTTATCTAATGCAGAAGAAAGCGTGTTAGTATTTGTTAATTGATTCCAATCTTTATCATAATAAGTAATTAATTTTCTATAATCTAAGGTGTCTTTTTTCTTGTATACTGTAGAATGAATTGTTTTTACATGCTTTGTGTTTTTAGGATAATCTTGTGAATAAACAGAGATTGAAATTGAAAAAAGAAAAAGAATAATTAGGTTGCCTCTCATACTAAAGTTTTTTTAATTGCTTATAACAAGCTTATATAAAGTCTGTTTTATGGGATTAGTTTTTTCTACTTTTTATAATTCTTTTTATTTCTTTAGAAGGTTTCATTTTGTTTTCAGAATTAGAGCAATACGCAATTAATATTTCTTTTGCTTGATTATGAATTTGAGCACTATCCAATTTATCTCCTTTATTTTCTAAAACCACTTTTGTCATTGCTGCCATGTATAAGCCTAATAAATCGTCATTTCCTTTTGTGATTTTTAATGATTCTTCACTAATTTCAAAAGAATAATCTGGAGTTCCCATCATCCATTTCATAATATATTGAACAGAAGTTAATCGGTTTAATTCTGAAACGTTGGCTGGATTGTTGAACAGGTAATTTGCACATAACAATACTTTCGATTCTTCAGTTTTATAGCTTTCTACATTTTTAAATTCATAATTAGCTAGTTGTGTAAAATTTTGAGCAATACTTAGGTTTGATGTACAAATAATTGCAATAATTAGAATGATTTTTTTCATGAATATTAATTTAGGTTTATATTGTATATGTAATTTTTATAGTTAAGGTTTAAGAATACAATCAAAGCGAACTGAATGAAGTAATTCTTGAGCAATAAATTATTGGATTATTAACCAACCTGTGAATAAGCATATATAAAAAATAGTATGGTTACAATAATAGGAATTGCAATAAGCCACCAAACAAGCTTGGATGTGTCTGTTCTAACTTGCTCCATTTTTTTTAGTTGTAATTTTTGATAGTATAGTATTTCTTTTAGTGTTTCACTGTCATTAAGGTCACTGTAATCTTCGAGAAATTCTAATTTTTCTTTTGAGTGTAATATTTTATCCTTATTCATAATTTTTATGATTTGAGTAAATTGAATTGTTTGGCTTAATTGAGGTTGTTAAAGTTTTGATATTTAAAAAAATAAAAAGTTTTAACTCCAGTCTTCGTAAGGAATACCTACTTCTTCTCCTAATTCTCTTAGCTTAATATTTAATTCACTAATTTTATTTTGGATTTGGTTTAAATTAATTTCAAGTTTATTTCTCTGTAGCATAAGAGATGAAAACTCTTCTAATTTAATAGTATGAGAATTAATTAATTCTTCATTTTTTTTGATTTCAGTATTCAAATATTCTTTATAATCCTTTATACATTTATCATATGTTTTATTACTTAAGAAAGCCCATTTTTTACTTTCTTTTGATATTAAATAATCTTTTAAAATTTGAATAGAATAATTGGAGTTATAATATTCAATAAACTTTTTTAAGTTGATTGATAAAGTTGATGTTTCTAATAATTCTAATTTAGCTTTTTTTGTTTTATCTATTGAATTTGTGAAAAAAGGTTCAATGAATATTTCTTTGTTTTGAAAGTTTGAAACAATATCTACTCTTATATCTCCAATTGGTGTTTTGTACTGTTTTTCAATTTCAATATTGTAAATTTTTATTCTTTTAGATTCAGTTAGATTATTTTTAAAACTTTTTCTAAATCTAGACCTTAGCGTATCGTGTATATTTTGGTCTAAAATTTCATTATACATTTTTTGAAATTTCTGTCTTTGTTTTTCTGGAAGCTCATCAATTGTTAATTCAGGTATTTCAATTTCTTGAATGGTTTTAAATATTTCTTTAGATACCCAATGTATATATGATTCTAAGCTACCTATGCAATTTGAATCTGGTTTATGCCTAAAATGTGGTGTTTGATGATTTATTACTGCGACAAAGTTATCTTTACATTCATTGCAAATTAAGTTCTCTTTATTGTCTTTTGTTACATTTTGAATTTCAACAAGTTGATTTGTTATATTGTTATAAGCAATTGGGTATGTAATATTATTGTTCAATGATTTTTATTTTGTCTTAGAAATTATGCGATTAATTTTAATAATTAAAAATGATGATTATCATCTCTAGATAGTAGTTAATTCAGCTAATTTTTTAGCAATATTTTCCATTGTGTCTTCTTGAGTGTCTAAACCATTTCTTGAACCCAATAAAGGACTTATATCTCTCAATTCATCATAAGTTGTATTATGTACAATGGGTACAAGTTGGTCTCTAGCAAGTAAAGCAGATAATTCTTTATCAGCTACGCCTTCATTTTGTACCCTTTTCAAAAAGCTAGGAGTTACTAAAACAATTCCAATTTTTGATTTTGCCAAACCTTTATCAATTTCTCTGAGGAATGAAGTTCCTAATGGTATATCTTTTTCACTGAACCAAACTGTAACACTGTTGGATATTAAGAGGTTATATAGATCTAATGCAGATTCTCGTCTGTCATCCCAAGCATGACAAAGAAATATATCTTTTACATCTTGTTTCTCTGCTTTCTTTTCAACAACTTTTCTAACTGGAGTAAGAGTATTTATTTCAGCTGTAGTATAAAAAATTGATGAACCAGATTTCGACCATGAGGCTTTTCGCGTTCTGCCTTTAGAACTATTGTAATTTCCTGATGAAGTTGCCCTATTACTTAAAGAATAGTCATCATATGATGGATATGAATAATTAGACCTATATCTACTATACCTGTTTCGACAGGCTGGACAATTAGCTTTACCACTTGCTGTGCGATGACCATTTACTGGGGCTGTACATCTTGCCATAAGGATTATGTTTTTATTTATTAATATTTATAAGTTGTATGTTTCACTTAAGTACTTATCTTATTTGGCTTGCATAAAACATTATAAGTTCTTTTTAGCCTCTTTTAAACCTTTATTATATCCTACTTTTTTACCAATAAAAAAGGCGAGAACAAAAAATATAACTGGTAAGGTGAGTATTAAAATAACTTGTATTGGTCCAAAAGCTAAGGGCATAATTTTTTTGTTTTAAAAAGTGATATAAATCTATCTATTTACAAAGCACTAAACAATACGTAGAAATACGTAATTTTTATACTAAAGTAAATAATTAACTAGCTATAAAGATCTGCAAACAAAAAGAGAGTAACTATGATATTTGTTAGGTTTTACTTACAAAAAAAAGGGAAACCAATTAAGGTTTCCCACTCACTTTATTTGGGGTTGCTGCTATTGTTTGTTATGGAGAGAAATTAAATGTCCTTGTTTCCCAAGAGAAATACACAATAATGTTGGTTTTATAATTGTTTATCTTTTGATGTATTTTATGAATTCTAGTTTCAAAAACTTTATTTAAGCCTAAGCGTTCTGCTAATTTATATTGCTCTTTATTAATGTAAATAACTTCAAAATTCACAAAATTAGAATTGTATCCTGTTATAAATTTTGGTAATGTTATTTTAGTGTTTTTATAAGTTTCAATAAAAGCTTTTTTGTATTGTTTTTGTTTCCATTTAAGGTAAATAAATCTGCATAGTATCCATCCTCCAATTAAAGAAATGATAATATATAATACAGAAGATATCATTTTACATATTGCTTTTAAAGTTATTTACATGTTGCTTACTAGTGATTTATTTGACACACTATTTGTGCGCTTCTCTAAAGTAAAATTTTATATAATACCAAACAATACGTAGAATTACGTATTTTTAAGCAAATCAATTTGTTTGCTGTTAAACTAAAAATGAGTAGTTCTTATATTAGGCTTTAACAAACCATATAGCAAATAAAGCTACAGCTATTATTGATATGATAAGTATTGTAGTTTCTTTGATGCGTTTTTGTTTAGCTTCTTGTTGAATGCGTTTTATAGTGTTTTCTTCTTTGTTTTTGTCTACACTTTTAAAGTGAACCTTACTATTAGATTTATACCTAAACGCATGAGTTTTCTTTTCTCTAATTTCTTTTTTACGACGCATTTCTTGCACACGTTGTTTGTGTGCACTTAATCTACCATATGTTCCATCTAAAGGCATACTTATTGTTAGTATTAAATAACTTTATGTTACAGTTACAGACTTATAAGTTTAAGTGTATAAGCTATTTGTAGCTATGCATCATAATTACATTACCCTTTTCAATACATTTTTACCAGTAATTGCAGTGGCTGTTAACACACCAGAGAATAATGCACCTCCAACACCAGCAGTTACAATATCTTGTCCTGTTAAATAAAAGTTTTTAATTGGTGTTTTTGGTTTTAAAAATTGTTGTCTGTATCTAGAAGGACTATGGTCTAAACCATAAATTTCACCTTCTTCGTAGTTTACAAAATGTTGTGTGGTTAAAGGTGTAGAGAGTTCGTAATAACTTACTTTTCCTATTAGGTGAGGTAATTGTTTGTAAAGCTCATCAAGTAAGCGTTGTGTTATTTTTTCTTTGGTAGCTTCGTATGTGTCGCCTCGTTTTTTCCATGAGGTTCCAGACCATTCAGCAAATGCTTCATAAGGTAATAGTGTAATAATATCTATAGTGCTTTTTCCTGGGTAACGGTTTACAAAATCAGGGTCTTTAGCACATGGAAACGATAAATACACAACTGGAAATGGTTGTGATAGATCGTTTAAATAGCGCTCTACACATGTGTCGTGGTCTGCATCTTCTGGATAAATCCAATAATTAGTTTTTGGAATATTTAGTTCTTCTGGTGAGCCTTCTAAACCAATATATAAACTTGCGTGTGCAACCGAACGTTTTATTTTTTGTAGTTGCTTATTTAGTTGGTGTTTCTCAACTGTTACTTTTGGTAATAATTGATTATAGGTAGTCATAACACCAGCATTACTAATAATGTTTTTTGCATAAAAGGTTTTTCCATCTTTCATACTAACACCAATTGCCTTATTGTTTTCTATAATAACCTCGTTTACTTCGGCACTTACTAAAATTGTACCACCAGAAGCAGCAATAACTGGGTCAATTGTTTTTACAATTTGCGATGAACCACCAATAGGAAAATTACCACCATCAAAATAATGTCTAGCTACTGAAGCATGCATGGAAAAACTACTTTGTTTTGGAGCTAAACCATAATCGCCATATTGACCTGTTAATACTTTAATAAGTGTTTCGTTTTTAGTGAGACTGCTTAAAACCTCGTAAGTTGTTTTATCGGAAAACTTATGGAATGGTTTTCTTAAATAGCCTCCAACAAGTTTATTAGCAATAGGAGAGAGTACCTTACTGAAATAATAGTTTTTACTAGATTTAACAGCTTTAAAAACTAAGTCTACATATGTATTAATTGCAGCTTCTTCATCAGGAAAATATTCGATTAATTGTGCTTTAAAATTAGCAACGCCTTTTACGAAATTATAATGCTTGTCACCAATTATTATTTTATCGTACACGTCTCCCATATCAGCCCATTTTAACTCACCATTTGAAACGTAGTGAAATAGTTTACGAAGGATACTGTTTTCGCGTTGTAACTCACCTATATAATGAATACCAACGTCCCACTCGTAGCCTTTGCGTTTAAATATATGAGTAAATCCACCAGCAGTATAATGACGCTCCAAAACCAGCACTTTTTGTCCTTCTTTGGCAAGTATTGCAGCCGTAGCTAAACTTCCCATTCCTGAGCCAATAATAATAGTATCGTAAGTGTCTTGTAATTTAGGTTTTTGTTTGTAGGATTGAATCATTTTGGTGAATTTTCATCCAAAATACAAAAATGTATTTGCTTATTCAGGTAATGTGTTATTATTATTTGAGAACTATATTAGGTATAATAGATAACCCAAAAAAGCACTTCCTAAAACAATAAATGCACTGTTAAGTTTTTTAAAAACAAACACTATGATAAGACTTATTATAGCAATTAAACTTGTACGCCAATCAATAATTGTTTCTTTAGCCATATCTATACACACAGCAGCAATTAATGCAACAGCAGCGACATTAACAGCATCTAAAAATGCTCTAACGACTGTAGATTTACGCATTTTTGGTATTAAAGGATTGAGAAAAAGCACAAACAAGAAAGAAGGTAAGAAGATACCTAATGTTGCAGCTAAAGCCCCAAAACCACCATTAAGTTGCCAACCAACAAAAGTAGCAGTAGATAAAACTGGTCCTGGCGTAAATTGACCAACAGCAACAGCATCTAGTAATTCTTGACGTGTAAGCCAACCATGAGTAACCAATTCGGAATCTAAAAAGGCAAAAAGTACATAACCACTACCATATAAAATGGCACCAACTTTTAAAAAAGTTAGGAATACGCGAAGTGTATCTATTTCTAATTTACCTACGAGATCTACTAGTATTATTGGTATAAATGTATTCAGGTTGTTTTTGTTTTTACGAATGTAGTAGAGTAGGAGTCCTAAAAATCCACATCCAAATAAAGCAGCTATTTCTGGTATTCCATACAAGCAAGCTCCTAAAGTAATAATGCCTAAAATTGCAAGTGTTGTATTTTTTACCGCTTTTTTACCAAGTCTAAATCCAGCCATAATAATAATGGCAATTACTGCAGGTTTAATACCATATATAAATGGTTTTACGTCTGGTAGTTGACCATATTCTTGATACAACCATGCAAATAGTGCTGTGATGGTTACCGCAGGAAAAATAAAGCAAATACCAGCAACAAAAAGTCCTTTCCAACCAGCTCGTTCATGACCACAATGCATAGTCATTTCGGTAGAGTTTGGTCCAGGGATTAAATTTGTAGCTCCCATGAGGTCTAGAAAATGTTCTTGGGTCATCCATTTACGTTTTCTTACTACTTCGTCTTCCATCATAGCGACGTGAGCAGCAGGACCACCAAAGGCAATACAACCTAACTTAAAAAATAAAGCAGCAACTTCTTTTAATTTGTTTTTTTGTGATTCAGGTTTTTGATTCATGAAGCAAGAATACAAATGATTTAGTAATTTTCTTGTAGTGTTTTTGTATGGTGTTCTACATGGTAGGCAGTCCACATAATAAGTTCTCTAACAGGCATTTTTCCCATTAAAGGGTGTGGTAAAATAAAATTGTCTAGATCTTTATCTTTCCACTTATTAAGTTTATGTTGTAGTTTTTTGTTTTGGATTTTTAATCGATTGATTAAATATTTTTTATCACTAGGTTTTGGTACTTTCATGTTTTTTGAAGGTCCATAAGTTTTTCCTTGTACACCTTTTAGTCGTTCGTGATAACGCGCTACAATACTGTTGTAATCACGTACTTCACGATTGGCTTTACCAAATTTAAATTTAAGAATAAACTTAGGTAAGCTTAAGGCAGTATTTAAGGGTTTTATACTTTGTAGTAAGTGTAAAGTATGTTGTCCAGTAGTCCATTTGCCTTCTGGTCCATTTTCCCAAGCTTCCATATCGTGTTGTTGGAGCCAATTAAAAAGTGTTTGATGTTTAGTTTCTAGAAGTTCAGCAATTGCTTCTTTATCCATTATTTATCCTTTTTGTACAAAGGAATAAGATAAGAAATATTGTAACCAAAACCAATACCAAAGCTTCCACTGTCGTAAGTGCGACCAAAACCTGGAATGTATAGGTTTTCTAAATTATCAGGCTCAGTTTCCGAAATACGACCTTTTAATTGCACATTGGCACCAATGTATAAGTTGTTAAGCACCTCTACTTTCATACCTAAAATTAGTTCAGCCCAAATCGCATTTAAACCATCATATTCTGTAGCATCAGTATTTATAGTTTGTCCCCAAGTTTGATTGTTAGTATCGTAAATGGTATAACTATTTAAAGTTTGTTTAAAGGTGCTAAATCCACCTCTAAAACCGCTATAAATCATGTTTTCCATACCAAACCAATTCTTGTACATATTGTAATCAATACCAGCTTTTAAGTAGCTTCCTTGTGCAGTTATGTTTAAGTAATCGGTTGTAGTTGTCTTTTCTTCAGTACCTATTTCGGCAGCGATATATAGATTTTTTTTGATGCGATAATCACCATTAATTTCAAAACCAGTATAGTCTTCATCTATTAGTGTCATTACTACTTTACTTAAATCTACTCCTAGACGTAAACCATATTTTTGCTGATAAGTAATTGAATCGTTTTCTGTAGTATTGTCCTCTTGTGAATAAGCCGAAACCGTTGTCAGCATCACAAGTATTAAACTAGTGATATACTTTGACATGTGTTTCGGTTTCAAGTTCAACATTTTCTAATAAAATTTCTGAATTTATAATCCAATTATCTTCATCGCCTTCAACACTAAATACTATGTTTTTAAAAACAGTTTTATAACCACAAGCTCTAGAAACATAAACTTCCTCGCGTTCGTAAGTAACAGTTACTATTTCAGGATTACCTAGAACAACATCGTCATCAGTTGTTTCGGTACCTAAATCGTCAATTTCAAAGTTTTGATGTAATACAAACTTGGTTTGATTAGTGTCTGTACGTAATGGAATTAATATTTCTGAAGCTGTTATTGTTTGGTTTAAAAACGGAACAGTAGTTTCATCATCATTAATACCGTAGGCATTTAATTCTGTTACGTTTTTTGTTTCATCAGGATCAGAGATATCATAAAATTCTAAAAACAATCTTGGAGTGGTAGGAGTTGCTTCAGAGCAGATATCATCTTTTTCGCAAGCAAAAAATGCTAATAGACAACTTAGTAAAAAAATCTTTTTCATATTATTTCTCAAATAAAACAACTGTTTCAATATGTGCAGTATGTGGGAATTGATCCACAAGGCTTATTTTTTTTAGTTTAAAACCTGCATTCATAATTGTTTCAGTATCTCTAGCTTGTGTTGCTGGGTTACAAGATACATAAACCATTCTTTCAGCGTTTAGATTTATGATTTTTTTTAGGGTTTTTGGTGCAATTCCAGAACGTGCTGGATCCAAAATTATTGTACGTATTTTGTTTTTGTATTGAGGGTGTGTGAATAAAAACTTACCAACATCAGCTGCATAAAAATCAACACCTTCAATATTATTACGTAGTGCATTTTTCTTAGCATCTTCAATAGCTGAAGCTACAATATCTACACCAACAATTTTTGCATTTGAAGATTTAGAAGCAATAATTTGTCCTATGGTTCCTGTACCACAAAATAGATCTAAAACTATAGAGTTGTCTACAGCTTCTTTATTTTCTAATGCATAATCAACAACTTTTGAGTATAATTTTTCTGCCGATTTTGGGTTGGTTTGAAAGAAGCTTTTCATACTAATTTCAAAATTCAACCCTAATAGCTCTTCAACAATTTTGTCTTTTCCGTAAATTAATTCAATGCTGCCATTTGTAGCAATGGTTCTATCACCTTGTTCATCGTTAATAGTATGTAAAAAACCAGCGACTCTATTTCCGAATAGAGATACTAGATATTCTGCAAACTTGTTTAAATTAAAATTATCTAAACCATGAGAAGTAGTTACTAAATTAAATAATAGCTCATTAGTTTTAAATGATTTTCTGATGACTAGATATCTAAAAAAACCTTCACGTTTAGGAGCATGCCATGGAGGTAACCCTGTTTTTTCACAATAATTCCTGATTTCTCTTAACTGGCTTTCTAGTTCTTCATCAAAAATACCACTATCATTATCTAGGTTTTCTCCAATCCACCAAGTACCACGACGTTTAAAGCCAAGTGTAAATTCGTCTACATCAGTTTTATTTTCTCTGTCATAACCAATAGCAGAGAAGCTATATTCCATTTTATTACGATAATGAAATAGGTTAGGAGAGGTCACAAATTCATCAAAGTAGTCTTCAATATTTGGGACTTTACCAATTTTTTTAAACAAGTCCATAGTACTAGTGTACTTATAGTTGTGTTGTTTGTCTATTGGTAGTTGAATGTAAGGTGCTCCAGGAATTTCCTGATATTTAAGTGCTACTTCGTCTTCCGACATTTCTAAAATGTCAATAAGTTTACATTCAGCATAACTTTTTTTAGACTTTACAACACGTGCACTTACTTTTTGTCCAGGGAGTGTATTAGGTACAAATAATACAAAGCTTCCTTCGTCATTGTGTATTCTTGCAATCCCTTTTCCTCCAAAGGCATAATCTTCGATTTTCAATTCTAAGATTTCTCCTCTTTTTACAAATCTATTTCTCTCTCTTCTTGGCATGCTGCAAAAATAATAATAGCAATAAATAATGCTGTGCTAATTTGAATTATCTTTTATAAGTTTTCTGTTTTTTTCTCTTAAAAATGAACCTTTTTTATTTTTTGTTGTCTTCTTAGTATGAAAGTAATAAATATTCACAGGAGAATTATTAATCAATCAAAATCAAATGTAGGAGCTGTTTTTAATACTTTGGCTACTCATAATGATGCTATTTGGCCTATTGAAAAGTGGCCAGCAATTAAATTTAAAGAAGGTGTAAAAGTAGGTTCAAAAGGTGGACATGGCCCTATTAGGTATGCTATAAAAGATTATAAAAAGGGAGAGCTAATTAGGTTTAGTTTTTTTAAGCCATTAGGTTTTAATGGTATACATGAGTTATATTTAAATGAAATTTCAAACGAAGAAACAGAGATTGTTCATCGTATAAAAATGTCTACATCTTTTTGGGCTTCCTTACAATGGATAATTGCTATACGTTGGCTACATGATGCTTTGATTGAAGATGCTTTTGATAAGTTGGAAAATCATTTTTCTGTTGAAAAAAAGAGTACTAAGCATAGTTTTTGGGTGGTGATTTTAAGAAGCAAATATGAAAAATAAGTAAGATACTAGTTTTTGAAGACCAAGAAATCTAAAGATATAGATCTAGTTAAAGCCTTTCAATCTGGCGATAAATTTGCTTTAACAAAATTAATAGAGCGATGGCATGTTACATTTTGTAAAAAGGCTTATTGGATTGTTAAAGATGCTGAACTATCAAAAGATATAGCACAAGATAGTTGGCAAGTAATTATGACAAAAATTAGTGAGTTAAATGATGTTTCAAGTTTTGGTAGTTGGTCTTTAAGAATAGTTTATAATAAATCACTAGACGCTTTAAAGAATAAGGCTAGAGAACGAAAACAAAAAGAAGATCTATTTTATGAACAGGTAAAAGCAATAGATGATCAAAATGATGATAAATTACTAAAAGCAAAGTTATTAAAGGCAATTAAAGAACTTTCTGTACAACAGCAAGTAGTTGTTAAGCTGTTTTATACAGAATCTTATTCGCTTAATGAAATAAGCGAAATATTGAATATATCTGTTGGAACAGCTAAATCAAGACTGTTTCACGCAAGAGAAAAATTAAAATTAATTATTAAAAAGAAGAATTATGAAAACGAACATGGAAGATATAGATAAGCTAATTAAAGAGACATTATCTCAAGAAGAGGCTAAATTTTATGATGATTTAGAGGAACAAGGAGTTGTAGGAATGTTAATTGGCATGTTTAGAGGTAAGAATAAATGGATAATTATATTAATGAACTTTATGACATTAGTATTTTTTGGTTGTTTTCTATATTGTATTATACAATTCTTTAGAGTAGAAGAAACTAATGAATTAATTAAATGGGGAGTTGGAAGTTTAGCTTTTTTACTTGGAGTAAGTATGTTAAAAGTATTTGCTTGGATGCAAATGGATAAAAATGCATTAATAAGAGAAATTAAGCGTTTAGAGTTGCAAATTTCATCCTTATCTGGAAAAATATCATAATTAGATTTTAAGAAGCAGTTAAGTTTTATTAATTTGCGAGCTATTAGGGATGATTTCTCTCCCACGCTGAATTTTCGAGTCTTTTCGAAAGGATAAAGGTACAGTAGGAATGGTTATTTTACTCGCTTAGCGAGATTTAATTATTAATGTTTGTATCAATTGATATTAAACGATGTCTTACTAAAAAGGCATAAACCTTTAAATTATTTTTAAAATGGCTGTTTTAGACCACATTTCATCGCAAGAAGCGATGGCATTAGAAAACAAATATGGCGCTCAAAATTATCATCCGCTTCCAGTAGTGTTGAGTAAAGGAGAAGGCGTACATGTTTGGGACGTAGAAGGTAAGCAATACTATGATTTTTTATCTGCTTACTCATCAGTAAACCAAGGGCATTGTCACCCAAAGATTGTTGGAGCAATGAACAAACAAGCACAAACTTTAACTTTAACATCTCGTGCGTTTTATAACGATATGTTAGGAAAGTATGAGAAGTACGTAACTGAGTATTTTGGATTTGATAAAGTATTACCAATTAATACTGGAGCTGAAGCTGTAGAAACTGCATTAAAAGTATGTAGAAAATGGGCTTACGAAGTAAAAGGTATTGATACTAATAAAGCTAAGATTATTGTTTGCGAAAACAATTTCCATGGACGTACAACTACAATCATATCATTTTCAAATGATCCTGTAGCACGTAAAAACTTTGGACCTTATACAGATGGATTTATAAAAATTGAATACGATAACTTACAAGCTTTAGAAGATGCTTTAGAGAGTTCGTCTGATATTGCTGGGTTTTTAGTAGAGCCAATTCAAGGTGAAGCTGGTGTTTATGTGCCAAGTGAAGGGTATTTAGCAAAAGCAAAGGCGTTATGCGAAAAGTATAATGTATTATTTATTGCTGATGAAGTACAAACAGGAATTGCTAGAACAGGATGTATGTTAGCAGTTGATCACGAAAATGTAAAACCAGATATTTTAGTGTTAGGTAAAGCTTTAAGTGGAGGTATTTACCCAGTGTCTGCAGTATTAGCTAATAACGAAATTATGAATGTTATTAGACCTGGTAATCATGGTAGTACTTATGGAGGTAACCCAGTTGCTGCTGCTGTAGCTATTGCTGCTCTTGAAGTAATTAAAGAAGAAAAGCTTACTGAAAATGCTGAATATTTAGGTAAAATATTTAGAGCAGAAATGAACAAGTATATTGAAAAGAGCAATATTGTAAGCTTAGTTAGAGGTAAGGGATTGCTAAATGCTATTGTTATTAACGATGATGAGGATAGTGATACTGCTTGGAATATTTGTTTAAAGCTAAGGGATAATAGTTTATTAGCTAAGCCAACTCATGGTAACATTATTCGTTTTGCTCCACCTTTAGTAATGACAGAAGCTCAGTTATTAGATTGTGTGTCAATTATTACTAAAACATTAGAAGAATTTGAAGCTTAAATAAAAATAAGCTATAAATAAAAAGGCGACCAATATTGGTCGCCTTTTTTTATGATGCAAACTCTATTAATTATAGACCTTGAAGTTCTCTTAGTTTTTCTTGCATTAATTCTGGATCTTGTAAAGCTTCCATTCCAAATGCTGAAATTATCCAAATTACATAACCTATGTAAATTAGGTTTAATACAATACCAATAATTGCTAATATTTTCCCTGTTTTTACATTACTAAAACCTGTATATAGCTCAGGGTTTTCTGCATACACTTTTGTAGCTTTACTAGCAAGTACTACAGCTATGATACCGAATATTAATCCTATTACACCATAACAGCAACAAGTTACTATTGAGATGATTCCAAATACAAGTATTAGAGTTGAATTAGGTAATTTTTGTTGTTCCATAAGTTGAATTTTTAATTGGTTATTTTAATTATATAGCTAACTACAATTATAAGAACATTTAAGATGATTAATCCCATTTTTATCTTATAATCATGTTTAAATTTATAAAAGATATTGAATATTAAAAAACATACTAATAAAATAAGTGTATAAATAGCTGGATACATTTTAAATGCAGCTATAAATTCACCTTGAAAAATAAGTGATAATGAACGCTGGATACCACATCCTAAACAGTCTAAGCCAAAAAGTTTTTTGTTTAGGCAAGGTAGCATATAATCTTCAGGAGAAGATGTTAATATCATAGATAGTTGTTTCTTACAAATGTATAAAGTAAAATATTATTTATTGTTTTTAACAATAATCTTTTTATTTATTGTTTTATTTGCTTCTAAGTTAATAGTTACAAGATAAATACCATCACTCAAACTTCTAGTAGAAAATGTATGTTTAGTTGTTAAGGCTAAATCTGAAGTATTAAAAATTTGCTTTCCAGCCATATCAAATAAGCTAATTGTATTTAAGTTAGCTAAATTAGGATTTTTGATAGTTAGTTCGCCAGCATTGTTATTTTGAAAAACAACTAGACTGTTAAGTGTTTCTTCAGGTATTGATAGAGTGTCTTCGTCGTTAGTGAAGGTAATTTCAAATCTATTAGTATACGTTCCAGCTTCAAGATTGATGTCGTAATTTTGAGTTCTTAAATCTACATATAAACCAGCATCAATATCATGTAAGAAAATTGATTGGTTATCATCAAAATTTTGAATATCAAAAATGCTAAAATTTACTGGTTGTTGTTCAGTAACTTTAACAACTAAAGGAATGGTTAAGCTTTGCTCAAAATTAAAAGCTTGTATTACATAAGGCTCATCATTTAAAACCCAATGCGCATCATTGTCGACACCTAAAGGACTCTTTGCTTCTAAACCATAGTCAAAGCCTTCAGTTGCAGTAGTATGAAAATTTTGTAATAATTGACGTGTATACGTATCGTTAAAAATAACATTTATCCTAAAGCGTTTATAATCTTCAGGTACAATGTTTAAACCATATTCGTTTGTAGTGTTATCGTTGGTTCTGTTACTGCTTGAGTTAGTATTACTTGTTCTAAAGAAGTAACTGTCTGAACCAGATTCTCTATAGAAATCACGATGAGCATTTTTTGTTTTTACAGTTCCTGTTGTTGCTGTTTTACCTTCAACCATGAAACCTTGGCCAATAGGAATATATCTTTTTGCAATTTTCACACCACTTTCAGGAGCAGGAAGAGATACTGGAGTACCATTAGACATGTACGCTGAAAATGTTGCTGGCACAAAAGATTCTATTTCACCAGCAGAAATAGTGTATGTAGCATAACCACCAACATAATCTTCAATATAATGTGAACTTTGACTAGCATCTTGTTCCCAAAAGTATAAGTCACCAGTTATGGCGTTTTGGTTTTCAGAGTCCCAAATAAAATCATAAGCATCTAAAGCACTTGGATATGGATTTCCTATTAATGTTAAATCACCTTCAGATACAGTATTAGAAATAGTACCATCATTTGGTTTTCCTCTAAAGTCGTATTGTTGATTTGTAGTTCCTGTAACACCTTTCATAGTAAAACCTAATCCAGGAGCTAAAGTTGTAGCATCGCCTAAGTAAACCCATTCACTATACTGGTTTGAATTTACAAAAGAGTAAATCCAGTAAGGCTCAATATTTATAGGATTTCCTCCAACACCATTATAATCTGGGTTGTGATTATAAGTTACAGCATTTGAGTTTGTGACATCTGTTGGAGTGTATAATAGTGGAATACCAAATGTATTGTTGGTTGTATTGGCTGTTTTTAATCCAATAGGAGAACACCAATAGTTAAATGCATAAGAATTAACTGTACCTTCTTGATAGATACTTAATTCTCCAATACCAGAGTTATTTGATGTTCCAGTTGTTCTTTGAACTAATTGACCTTCATTACGTAAATAAATTCTGCTATCAGTATCATTTAAATTTAAATCATCAACTACAGTTAATACTTCGTTGTTAACATAAACATAATTGTTACCTTTGACTGTTAGTTGTGCAAAAGAGTAATTAATGCCTAAAACAAAAATGATGGCTATTTTTAATTTATTAAAATTCAAGACAGTATTAGTTTTTGGTAAAATTATATAAAATCTACTTTTAATGAAAGGAATTAACTATTTTTTGATACTTATAGGAGCTGCTGTTGCTATTTATGCAGATGCTCAAGAACAGCAAAATGCTTATATATTAATTGGAGGTATTATAGTTTTAGCTTTCGGTTTATTTAGGCTATCAAGTACTATTCCTAATAGAAAGGAAGAAGATGAAGAATTTGTTAAAACTGAAAAGGACGAAGAGTAATGTTGCAAATAGGAGATAAGGTTGAAACTTTAGATGATAATATTTTTGGTGTTATAAAACAGATTAAAGCTGATTTGGTCGTTGTTGAAACTGATGATGGTTTTGATTTAGAATTTAACAAAAAAGAGCTGGTTAAAATTGGACGAAATACTGAGCTTAGTGCCAATGCTTTTAATAATGCATCTATTAATGATATTGTAGCTCAAAAAGAAGTTAAGAAAAGAAAATCTGTTAAAGTTAAACCTAAAGAGCGTTATCAACCAACAATGGAGGTTGATTTACATATTCATCAGTTAACCAATTCTACTAAAGGAATGACTAAGCATGATATGTTAAGTTTACAGTTAGATACAGCAAAACGTCAATTAAATTTTGCTATAAATAAGCGTACTCAACGCATTGTATTTATACATGGAGTAGGTGAAGGTGTATTAAAGCTTGAGCTAGAATATTTGTTTAAGCGATACGACAACTTAAAATATTACGATGCTAACTATCAAAAATATGGATTAGGAGCTACTGAGGTGTATATTTATCAAAACGTTTAATTTTCTATCTCAGTCTCAATTTCATAAGAATTAATAAAAGTACCAAGAGGTAGATTATCGTCACTAAAAAGTTCTAAATCTATATTGTTAATTACAAATTCTACAGTTACTGTTCTTGTAAAAGTATTATTGTTAAACTCGTCAACTACAAAAATATCTATAGCTGTATTGTCTAAATAGCGTGCAATAATTGCACCATCAGCTAAATCGTCTAAAGGGTTTTTGTTTAGGTTTTCGTCTTCATAACGTGTAAGTACGCCATCTCCATCATCGTCATTATCTAAATAATCAGGTGTTCCATCACCATCAGTGTCTTGAGCATCACTAAAATCTCCGTCTTCATTAGGGTCTGGATTTTCATTTCTAGTTAGTATATTATCGCCATCATCATCGTCATCTTTATAATTAGGGATGCCATCACCATCTGTATCATCATCTTCTAAATCATCATTTCCATTTATATCTTCTAAATCTGAAGGAATACCATCATTGTCGTCATCCACAAAAGTAGAAGTATGAACAACAGTTCCACCAGCAGCTAAATAATCATCAATAACATTAACATCAGAAGATGGGATTTCTGCGCAAATTAAAGTGTTTTCAGGATCGCCATCATAAGTTCTATAGTTAAATCTATTTGAGCCAGTTGTACTGCCACTAAGATCAAAACTGTTTGAATAGCCAGAGGTAGTAGGTTTGAATATTAAATTATTAGTAGAGTTAACAGGGAATAGTAAAGTTAGCGACTCATAAGGGTCGGTTCTAATATCGTAAATTACATAGTTATTACTGTTTTCGTCTCCACATAATTCTAAAGATCCATCAAATTGAAAATCTACAGTAATAATATCACCATCATCACAAGAAGTTAATAAAAAGACAACTGAAAAAAGTATTGAAAATATACGACGCATACGATTCTATTTTTAGCAAAAATAATGGAATTGTTATTTATAACGTAGGTTATTGATAATAATTTTATTTCAAGTATTTTTGTGCACTAAAACTAAGAGATGGATCCTATTTACTTTGATAATGCAGCAACTACACCTATTCGAAACCAAGTAATCGAAGCAATGAGCAATGCATTAAAAAATAATTTTGGAAATCCATCATCTTCACATGGTTATGGTAGGTCATCTAAAGCAATAGTTGAGTCTTGTAGAAAGCGTATTGCATCTCATTTTAATGTCTCTGCTTCCGAAATTGTTTTTACTTCTGGTGGTACCGAAGCTGATAATTTGGTGTTAAGAAGTGCAGTTAGAGATTTAGGGATTAAACATATTATTACTTCAAAAATTGAGCACCATGCAATTTTACATACCATTGACCAATTGGTAGAAGAATATAATATTGAGGTAAGTTATGTTAATTTAGATGCTAATGGTTTTGTTGATTTTTCTAACCTAGAACAATTACTTAAATCCACTACTCATAAAACTTTGGTAACGCTTATGCATGTAAACAATGAAGTTGGTAATTTATTAGATATTAAACAGACAGCCGATTTGTGTAAAGAGCATAATGCGTTATTTCATAGTGATACTGTTCAGTCTATAGGACATTATAGGTTAGATTTACAAGAAGTTGCATTAGACTTTTTTGCTGCAAGTGCTCATAAATTTCATGGACCAAAAGGTGTTGGTTTTGCTTTTATTAGAAAAAACTCTGGATTAAAACCTTTAATATTTGGAGGTGAACAAGAACGTGGATATCGTGCAGGAACAGAAAGTATACATAATATTGTTGGGTTAGATGAGTCGTTATATTTGGCTTATTCTAAGCTTGATGAAGAAAAAGAGTATGTAAAATCATTAAAGCGTTATTTTACAGAACGGTTAAATGATAAAGTGCCAAATGTTAAGTTTAATGCATATTCTGGCGATTTAGAAAAGAGCACATATACATTAGTTAATGTATGTTTACCTGTAGCTGCTCATAAGTCTTCAATGTTACTTTTTCAGTTAGATTTAAAAGGTATTGCATGTTCTAAAGGAAGTGCTTGTCAAAGTGGTAGTTCAAAAGGTTCGCATGTGTTAGCAGAAATTTTATCGGAAGAAGATATATCCAAGCCTTCAATTCGTTTTTCTTTTAGCATTTATAATACTAAATCTGAAATAGATTACGTTGTAGATGTGTTGAAAGAACTGGTGAATGCATAACAAACTACTTTTTTTACTTTTCATTTTTAATTTATTTGCATGTAATAATATTGTAAATAAACCAGAGAATAAACCATTAGCTCAAAACAATAAAGTTATTGTTAAAAAACACTTGAAAATTGGAGACACATTAGATGTGTTTAATGATGTGTATGTGATTTATAATGAAAGTATGAACAATACTTCAGGTAGACATCTTACAAATGATGGTTACAATCTTGGTTTAAAATGGCAATGTGTAGAGTTTGTTAAACGTTATTATCATGATTATTTAGACCACAAAATGCCTAATACTTATGGACATGCAAAGGATTTTTTTAATCCATCAATTGCTGATGGGAAATTAAATCGTGATAGAAACTTATTACAATATTCTAATAGTAGTAAAAGCAAACCTAAAGTACATGATTTAATTGTTTTTAAGGGAAATATCTTTAATAGCTATGGACATGTTGCTATTATTTCAGAAGTAGGAGAGGACTATATTGAAATAGTGCAACAGAATGTTGGTAAAACATCGCGCGAAAAAATAGATTTAGAAACTAAAGACTCTAAATGGATTATAGACGATTCAAGTGTTTTAGGTTGGCTAAGAAAAAACTAATTGATTAATTAAAAACGCATACCAACTCTAACGTTAAATACACGTGGTGTTAAATAATTTGGAATAGCATATTGGCGCTTTGAGTAAACATCTCTAACCCAAGTATTGGTAATAGAGTTTTGAACATCAAACATGTTAAATATTTCGATACCTAAGGTAAGTTCTTTAAACTTACTTTTCCATCCAGATTTTGCTGGTTTTTTAGCATCAACCAATACATACGAAATCCCCAAATCTGCACGTTTGTAATCAGGTAATCTATTTTGGTATTGATACACATCTGCATAGCTAGGTGATCCTCCAGGAACTCCAGTGTTATACACTAGGTTTAAGTACATTTTTAAATCTGGAATATTTGGTACATAGTCTTGAAATAATATTCCAAATTTTAAACGTTGGTCTGTTGGTCTCGCAATATAAGCTTGGTTGTTAATGTTCTCTTCAGTTTTTAAATAACCAAAACTAAACCATGATTCGGTTCCAGGAACAAATTCACCATTAAGCCTTAAGTCTAATCCATAAGCATAAGCTTCTGCATTATTATCAGCAGCATAACGTATACGTACATTTTCAACAGTGTATGGGTTAACGTCATTTAGTTTTTTGTAATATGCTTCAGATACTAGTTTAAATGGTCTTTCCCACATTTTAAAACTATACTCATTGGCTAATACAATATGAAAAGATTTTTGAGCTTTTACCTTTGGATTTACAGCACCATCACTTCCTCTTAGCTCACGATAAAATGGTGGTTGGTAGTAGAGTCCACCACTCAATCTGAATAGCATGTCTTTATTCCAATCTGGTTTAATTGCAAATTGAGCTCTTGGACTAAATACTGTTTGTGAATTACTTTCAATTCCATCACCATTTACAGTCCAACTATGCATTCTTACACCAGCATTGTAAAACACTTCGTGATTACCTATTTCGCTACGCTTACTCCATTGAGCATAAGCTTGAAGTCTGTCTATTTGTGTGTTATTAGTAGCGCGAACATTCTCAAATGGAACTAATGGTCCTTGATATGGCTCGTATGGTTGTTCATTAAAGCTATCAATATTTGGAGGGTTTATAGAAAAACCAGCAGAATCAATAACTTCCCATTCTACAATACGATCTCTAATGTCTTCGTGAGTATATTTTAGCGACCATTCAAAATGATTATCTTCAACGTTATAGTTTCCTTTGTGTTCAATGTTTGTTATTAATGCATCTAAGTCATTTCTTGCATGACTTAATTGTGCTCCAATACCTTCACTAAACTCAACTTCTCCTAAATTTTCATCTCCAATATTACTGTTTACTTCACCTAATCTATATTGTGCTAAAATATCATAGTATTCTTCTTCCGTAGTATGGTAGGTAGAAGCAATTAACTTTAGAGTTAAATCGTCATTAGCAAAATAAGTACCTTTAAATGCTCCAAAATAGGTTTGGTATTGGTCTTTTTCTTGACCTTCATAAAATACAAGTAAGGCAAGAGGGTTATCGATAGTACCAAAGTTTGTTTGTCTAGTTTCTGGCTCGTAATTGTATTTATTTATTGATGCATTTCCTAAGAAACTTAAGTGGAATTTATCTGAAAATTTATAAGTTAAATATGCTTGCGCATCAGCAAATTTTGGATCATAATTTGTTTCTGTTTCTTTAGCATCAACAAGTAAACTGTTATCTCTATAACGTAAACCAACAATTCCAGAAAGTTTTGAATCTTTTGATACTGCTTCGGCAGCAATACTTCCTCCTAATAAACTTAAATCTGCAGATACACCAAATTTAATTGGGTTTCTATAAGTAATATCTAGAACAGAAGATAGTTTGTCACCATATTTAGCTTGAAATCCACCAGCAGAAAATTCAACATTTTGAACTAAATCGGTATTAACAAAACTTAAACCTTCCTGTTGACCAGAACGAACTAAAAAAGGGCGATAAACTTCTATCTCGTTTACATATACTAAGTTTTCATCAAAATTTCCACCTCGTACTGAGTATTGTGTACTTAATTCGTTTGAAATATTTACTCCAGGAAGTGTTTTTAATAAATTTTCAACTCCAGGTTGTGCGCCTTTAATGGTTCTAATCATTTCTGGCTCTATGGTAATAACACCTTCAACTGCTTTTCGCTGATTACCACTCACTACAACGGTTGCAATTTGTTCAATATCTTCTTTTAAAATAGGGTTGAATTCAAATTCTTCGCCACTTTTTAAGTTAAATGTTGCTACTATTTTTTTGTGGTTTATATGTGTAAATTCAATAACCACATCGGTATTTGCAGGTATTTTTAATAAATAAAAACCGTTTTTGTTTGTAGAAGTCCCAGTAGTTTGAGATTTAATATTTACACCTTCTACTGGAAGGTTGCTGTCATTTAATATAATTCCTTTTAAGGTTGCTGTTTGTGCTAAACTAATTAGAGGAAGCAATAACAATAATATGTTTAAAAGTGATTTATTTTGTCTCAAAAGATGTATGTTTTTTATTTTCGATAAAAGGTTGTTTCAAATGTAGAACTATTTCCAACATTATCGATAACAATTACCTTTAAAATGTTTTTAGTATCAGTAACGATATTATCATTAAAATCGTGTACTAACATATTTTTCTTTGGATCATACTCCATAAGAATCCATTTTCCATTTATGGTTGCACGATAATTTTTTATTCCTGAGAGTTTATCAGAAATTTTGACTTTTAAGTAACGATATTTACTTAACCATTTGCCATCACTAAAATTTACTGGTTTTATTTTAGGGCTTTCAATATCTGTGGCTAAAGTATAAGTGCCTAAATTTTTGGTAATACAGTTTAAAATATTTCCTTTTTTAGTTGTGGGAGCATAATAAACCTTATTTCCATATTTAGATAAAACACCAATAAATAACTTGTCTTTGTCTTCACCTGTATAATGGTCTATGTTAAATTGAATAGAAAAACTTTTTTGAGCTGGTATTTCAGCTTTATGTAATACAAGTGTATCGTTATTTACTTTAAAATCGATAAAAAAATCGTCGTAAAATGTGTTTTTTGGAATTTCAACAGTTACATTTTCTTCTTGTAATGTTAGGGCTTGGTCTGCATAAAGAAAATGATCGGTTACTTCTATGTGATTTGGAGTTATAGAATCACTCTTTCTACCTTCAATGGGAATAGTAATCCAAGAGTCATTGTTTTTGTAATCATTAACTTTTACTCTATATACTGAAGCAGTACTATCTTCTACTATAATGTACCCCGAATTATCAGCATCTTTATAAAGACTTAAAGGGTTGTTTGGTTGAATAAATAATTTCTGTATTCTAGATTTATTGTTTTTGAAATATTCGTAATCAATTAACCTGTTTAAGTGTTTTGTTTCACTAAATGAAAAACGTTTGAAGTCAATTTCAAGGCTTTTATTACCATTAAAAAAAGTTTGAATGTTATTAACACCATTTTTATTGGCAGCAAAATCTTGTCTGTCATGTGATACAATACCAAAGCCAATTTTCCCATAAGCTCTTATTTGTTCAACTTTATAACTACCATCTTTTTGAGGTATGAGCCTTAGTTTCGTTCTTTTGTTAGTATCGTTGACATGTGATTCTGGTCCAATTGGATACGCAAAAACGTTTAATACAGTAGGTTTTCTAGTGTCTTTTACGTCTAGTCCAAATAACATTGGATTAATAGGGCGTTCTTGTTTGTCTCTAATTTCGAAATGCAAATGAGGACCTCCAGAACTTCCAGTATTGCCACTATATGCAATCATTTCATCTGTAGTGACAACTAAATCTTCTGGATTTGGGAAATGTTCAAGTGTAAATGATTCTTGCTCGTATTGCATTTTTTTTACAAAAGCTTCAATTTTAGGTGAAAACTTTTTTAAGTGTGCATATACAGTAGTGTAGCCGTTTGGATGTGTTATGTATAATGCTTTACCATAACCATAATGAGAAATTTTAATTCTGCTTACATAGCCTTCGGCAGCAGTATAAATTTTTAAACCTTCTTTTTGTTGTGTTTTTATATCTAATCCAGAATGAAAATGGTTAGAACGTAATTCGGCAAAAGTACCAGATAAAACCAAGGTGATATCTAAAGGGTTTCTAAAGTAATTTTGAGGATACGGATTTTGAGCGCTAATTAGCTGCAAAAAACATAAAAAAAACAATGTGAGGGTTTTACGCATAAGTAAGTTATTAATGCTAATTTATTAATTTGAAATTAATCTGCAAACACAATAACAAATACTAAGCCATATTATTGTAACTGCTTGAAAATTAAACTATTTAAAATTTTAGTTAAAAACAATTGTTATTTAAAGTTTGGTATGTTAACTTTGTGTAATTAGTATTGAAAATGTAAATGGGTAATATTGAGTCAATTGTAGATTCTTTAGAGAATAGAATTAGTAAAGTCTTGCATAAGCTTGAAGTTTTAAAGCAAACTAACGCTAAATTAAGTGAAGAATTAGAAGTTGCTCAAAATAAGAATTTAGAACAAGAACAAGTTATTAGTGATTGGGCTGAAAAATATGAAACTCTAAAGATTGCAAATTCAATATTAGGCAGTAATGAGAGTAAAAGAGAAACAAAGCTCAAAATAAATGCATTAATAAGAGAGATAGATTATTGTATATCTCAACTTTCTGAATAATGTTTATAGTATATAATGTCTGACAAGCTTAAAATAAAGCTATCTATAGCAAATAGAGTATATCCTTTAACAATTCCACCGAGTCAGGAAGAAGGATTAAGAAAAGCAGCTCAGAAAATTGATGCTATGATTAAACAATTTGAGCAAAGTTATTCCGTTAGAGATAAACAAGATGTATTAGCTATGTGTGCTTTACAATTTGCATCTCAAACAGAACAAAAAACGATAGATAATAATAATTTAAACGAAGAAGTGGAAGAAAAGCTAGTTGCTTTAGATAAACTTCTGGGAGAGTATTTAAACTCATAAGTTCTTTAAATACAAAAAGGTTACTGCCTACATTAGTTATTTTTTTTGATAAACTCAACGTTAATTCTTTAAAAAGGGTGAGTTTAAGTTGTAAAAGCGGGCTGTCTTTGAACAGATACTTGATCAGCTTGTTAGCCCTAAACTTGTTTTTAAGGAGTTTATACAAAAACCAAGACTGATGTAGGCTTTTTTTATAAATAAACTAAATATATAAAATGGACACTAACACAATTTTAATAATTGTAGGAGCAACAGCATTAGGACTAATCATAGGATTTGTTATAGCAAAAACCCTTGAGAAGAATAATGCTTCTAAAATAGTTAAAAGCGCCAAAAAGGAAGCTGCAACTATTATAAAAGATGCTAATCATGATGGCGAAGCCATTAAAAAAGATAAAATATTACAAGCTAAAGAAAAGTTTATTGAGTTAAAATCAGAGCATGAAAAAGTGATTTTAGCAAGAGATAAAAAAATGGCTGAAGCTGAAAAAAGAACGAGAGATAAGGAGTCTCAAATATCTTCAGAGCTTTCAAAGAATAAAAAGCTTAATACAGAAGTAGAAAGCAAAATAAAAGATTATGATTATAGACTTGATTACCTAGAGAAAAAGAAGGAGGAAGTAGAAAAATTACATAAAAGTCAAGTACAACAGTTAGAAGTTATTTCAGGATTATCGGCTGAAGATGCCAAATCACAGTTGGTTGAATCTTTAAAAGGAGAAGCTAAAAATGATGCAATGGCTTATGTGCAAGATAAGATGGAAGAAGCTAAATTAACTGCACAACAAGAGGCTAAAAAGATTATCATTAACACTATTCAGCGTGTAGGTACTGAAGAAGCTGTAGATAACTGTGTGTCTGTATTTAATATTGAGTCTGATGATATTAAAGGTAGAATAATTGGTAGAGAAGGACGTAATATTAGAGCTATAGAAGCAGCTACAGGAGTAGAGATTATTGTAGACGATACACCTGAGGCAATTATATTATCATGTTTTGATTCTGTAAGAAGAGAAATTGCACGTTTGTCATTACATAAATTAGTAACAGATGGTCGTATTCATCCTGCTAGAATTGAAGAAGTAGTTAAGAAGACTAAGAAACAAATAGAGCAGGAGATTATTGAAGTTGGTAAGCGTACTGTGATAGATTTAGGAATTCATGGTTTACATCCAGAATTAATTAAAATGGTTGGACGCATGAAGTATCGTTCTTCTTATGGACAAAATTTACTTCAACACTCACGTGAAGTTGCTAAACTATGTGGTATTATGGCAGCAGAGCTAGGTTTAAACCCTAAACTAGCTAAACGTGCTGGATTATTACATGATATTGGTAAAGTGCCAGATGCTGAAACTGATATGGAAACACCTCATGCTATTTTAGGTATGCAATGGGCTGAAAAGTATGGTGAGAAAAAAGAAGTTTGTAATGCTATTGGTGCTCACCACGATGAGATAGAAATGAAATCATTAATGTCTCCAATAATTCAGGTTTGTGATGCTATTTCTGGGGCACGTCCTGGAGCTAGACGTCAAGTGTTAGATTCTTATATCCAAAGATTAAAAGATTTAGAGGATATTGCTTTTGGATTTACTGGAGTTAAAAAAGCCTATGCAATACAAGCAGGTAGAGAATTACGTGTTATAGTTGAAAGTGAAAAAGTAAGCGACGATAAAGCAGCTAACTTGTCATTTGAAATTTCACAAAAAATTCAAACTGATATGACTTATCCTGGTCAAGTAAAAGTTACAGTTATTCGTGAAACTAGAGCTGTAAATATCGCTAAATAGTATAATTTAATATATTTATTAAAGCATCTAAAATTCGTTTTTAGGTGCTTTTTTATTTTCTAGGATGATAAGTGTCTATAACATCTCTTAAATGACTTTTATCTACGTGCATGTATATTTCAGTAGTCGTAATGCTTTCATGACCTAACATTAGCTGAATAGCTCTTAAATCTGCACCGTTTTCAAGTAAATGTGTTGCAAAAGAGTGTCTAAAGGTATGTGGTGATATAGTTTTATTTATACCAGCTTTTTCGGCTAATTGTTTTACAATTGTAAAAATCATAGCCCTCGTAAGTTGTTTACCTCTTCTGTTTAAAAATAAAGTATCGCTATATTCATCAATAATAGGAGTATGTATTCTTACTTTGTTTTTATAGATATTGATATATTTTTGAGTTAAATTACCAATAGGTACAAAACGTTGTTTGTCACCCTTCCCAGTTACTTTAATAAATCCTTCTTCAAAAAAGAGGTCTGAGAGCTTTAAATTAATAAGTTCACTAACACGTAAGCCACAACTATATAATGTTTCTATAATGGCTCTATTGCGTTCGCCTTGTGGTTTACTTAAGTCAATAGCCGCAACAATTGTATCTATATCTTCTATAGATAGTGTATCAGGGAGTTTACGACCAATTTTGGGTGATTCTATTAAAGCCAAAGGGTTGGTTTCTCTGTAATTCTCGAAAATAAGATAGTCAAAGAAGCTTCTTAAACCAGAAATAACACGTGATTGTGACCTAGGGTTTACTGATTTAGCTATTTCATATATAAATTGTTGAACAATTGCATTGTCTATATTAATAGGTGATGTTTTTATATCATGCTCTTTTAAATAACTTATAAGTTTTTTTACATCAAGACTATAATTAGTAATTGAATTGTCTGAAAGACCTCTTTCTATTTTTAAGTAATGGCAAAAGTCTTGTAAAGCACTGTCCCAAGTCATAGTTGAATTCTTATCTTATTAACAATGTGTAAGTTATATATTACGCTCTATAACATACGTAAAATTGCGTATATTTGAAAGTTTTCAACAATTTATTTGGTTATTGTTAATAATTTTTATTTACTTTGAGTAAATTAATCAAAAACTAAATTTACAAATTATGAAAAAATTATTGTTAGTTGCAGTTATGGCTGCGTTTACTTTTAGTGCAGGAGCTCAAGGTTTTAGTGCTAAAGCAGGATTTAATAGTCTTGATTTTGAAGGTTTTAGTGAAAGTGGATTTTACATTGGAGCTGGTTATGAATTTGAAGTAAGTGAAACGTTAGATGTAGAACCTTCTGTATTGTATAGTGCTGTAGATAATTTAAACTCTCTTTATATTCCAGTAATGTTAAAATATAACATTTCTGAAGATTTTAATTTACAAGCAGGACCTCAAGTTAACTATATATTAGAAGATATTGAAGAAGGTGAGTTTGGATTAGATATTGCTGCTGGAGCAGGATATAATATTACTGAGCAATTTTTCGTAGAAGCTAGATATGGTATTCAGGTGTCTAGAGATGTTGAAGGAGAGCTTAATACATTAACAATAGGTGTAGGATATAGATTTTAAGAAAAATTTAAAATAAATTTAAGAGGGAAAAGCATTGCTTTTCCCTTTTTTATTATATGTAAAATATCTTTCTTAATACGCAAGTGTTTTCTTTCGAAAATTTGGTATTTATTTGCAGTTCAAAATTTTAAACCAAATTTTATTATGAAAAAATTATTACTTACTGCTGCTATTGCAGTATTAGGATTTACAAATGTAAATGCACAAGATGAAGATAATGGAAGCGCATTATCTAAAGGAAGTATTTTAATTGAAGCTAACACTGGATTCGGTGGAGGTGGTGGTGCAGTAGGGCACTCTGCTAATACAGGATTTGGATTAACTTCTGTTGACGGAACAACTGTTTGGTCTATTGGTGCTGAGGGTGGTTACTTTGTAATGGATGACTTAGCTATTAAATTAGGTTTAGGTTACAATGATTTAGATGGTGCTTCATCATTTAGTTATAAATTAGGTGCTAAGTATTATGTTGCAAGTCAATTTCCTGTACAACTTGATTTAACTGGTGCATCTGGTGATGATGTTTTTGGAGATGAGTCTCCATTATGGTTAGGTCTTCAAGGTGGATATGCTTGGTTTGTTGCTGACAACGTAAGTATTGAGCCAGGTTTAAGATATAACATGTCTTTAAACGAAGATTTTACTGATGAAGGTATTTTTGAATTCCGTATTGGATTTGCTTTACACTTCTAATAAGTAAAACATTAGATAAAAAAGCCGAAGCTATTGCTTCGGCTTTTTTTATACTATTTTTTTTACATTTACAATATGAAAAAACTAATCATTATAAATGGTCCTAACTTAAATCTTTTAGGCAAGCGCGAGCCTAATATTTATGGAAGTTTGAGTTTTACGGAGTTTTTAGATACGGTAAAAAGTAAGTATGTAAATATTGAGCTAGACTATTATCAATCTAATATAGAAGGAGAGTTAATAGATAAACTTCAAGAGGTTGGTTTTTCTTATGATGGAATTATTTTAAATGCTGCAGCATATACGCATACATCTATAGGAATTGGAGATGTTGTGAAAGCTATAGAAACTCCAGTAATAGAGGTGCATATATCTAATACCTTTTCAAGAGAAGAATTTAGACATCAGTCGTATATTTCACCCAATGCTAGAGGTGTTATTCTTGGTTTTGGTTTACAGAGTTATGAATTAGCAATTCAGAGTTTTATTTAAAGCTAACCTAACCATATTATATAAAAATAAAAAGCTCCAGATTTTCTGGAGCTTTTTTATATTAATACTTCTTAGAATGAAGTCAAATAATTATTAATTTAGATATGAATTACTTCATCATATGCAGCAGCAACGGCTTCCATAACAGCTTCACTCATTGTTGGGTGAGGGTGAACCGCTTTTAGTACTTCGTGTCCAGTAGTTTCTAATTTACGTCCTAGTACAGCTTCAGCAATCATGTCTGTAACTCCAGCACCAATCATATGACAGCCTAACCATTCACCATATTTAGCATCAAAAATTACTTTTACAAATCCATCTTTATTTCCTCCAGCACTGGCTTTACCAGAAGCAGAGAATGGGAATTTACCAACTTTAATGTCTAAACCTTGTTCTTTTGCTTGTGCTTCAGTTAATCCAACACTTGCTATTTCTGGAGTACAATATGTACATCCAGGAATGTTTCCGTAATCTAAAGCTTCAACATGTTGTCCAGCAATTTTTTCAACACATAAAATTCCTTCAGCCGATGCTACGTGAGCCAATGCTTGACCAGGTGTAATATCTCCAATTGCGTAGTATCCTGGAATATTTGTTTGATAAAAATCATTTACTAATATTTTATCTCTATCAGTTACAATACCAACATCTTCTAAACCAATGTTTTCAATGTTAGTTTTAATACCAACAGCAGATAATACAATATCAGCTTCAAGAATTTCTTCTCCTTTTTTAGTTTTTACTGTTGCTTTTACGCCTTCTCCAGATGTGTCAACAGAAGTAACTTCTGCAGAAGTCATAATTTTCATTCCACTTTTCTTAAAAGAGCGTTCTAGTTGTTTTGATACATCTGCATCTTCAACAGGAACAATTTTTGGCATATATTCAACAATTGTTACTTCTGTACCCATAGAGTTGTAGAAGTATGCAAATTCAACACCAATAGCACCAGAACCAACAATAATCATCTTTTTTGGTTGCTCTTTAAGTGTTAAAGCTTCTCTATATCCAATTACTTTTTTACCATCTTGAGGTAAGCTTGGTAACTCACGAGAACGTGCTCCAGTTGCTATAATGATGTGATCAGCACTATATTCAGTTCCGTCAACATCTATTTTTTTTCCTGGTTTTACTTTTCCATAACCATTAATAACATCTACTTTGTTCTTTTTCAATAAGAATTGAACACCTTTACTCATGCCATCAGCAACATTTCTACTGCGTTTTACAACAGCATCAAAGTCTTTGTCTGCATCTTTAACAGAAAGACCATAATCTTCAGCATGCTTTAAGTATTCAAATACTTGAGCAGATTTTAATAAGGCTTTAGTTGGAATACAACCCCAATTTAAACAAACACCACCAAGGTTTTCTTTTTCAACAACTGCTGTTTTAAATCCTAATTGTGACGCTCTAATGGCTGTAACGTAACCTCCAGGGCCACTTCCTAGAACAATAATATCGTATTTACTCATGAGAATAATTTTAAATCTTAATTTGAAGCGACAAATTTACGAAACCTAACTGTAATATTAAAGGTCTTCAGTAAAATGTCTTCTTCCTTTTGTTTTAGAAAATTTTTCTTGATTGTAAGTGGTTGATTTACCTTTAGGTATGGACAAAGATTCCCATTTTTCATCTTCTAGCATTTTACCTAAAAAAACGATCTGACCAATATGGTAAGAATAGTGGGTTAGTTGTCTGTTTATTGCTTCTGTAACTGAATGCCCTTGGTTTCTTATATAAATAATTTTTTCCAAGTCACTATAATTAAGAGGTGTTATAGCGTTAAAAAGACATTGCCAACCTTTTTCCCAAGCGTTTAAAAGTTCTTTTTTGTTTTTATAAGTATCAAGAAACTCTTCGTCACGATATCTCCATTTTTTTTCTCCATCTTCAGTTAAAAAGTTTGTCCATCTAGATAGCATATTACCAACAAGATGTTTAACTATAATAGAAATACTATTAGACTCTTTATTGTAACGCCAATGAATTTGCTCATCGTCTAATTGATCGATTGTTTTTTCTCCAAGTAATTTATAATACTGAAACTGTTTTAGTGTACTTGTTAAGTATGAATTTTTCATACTCTAAATATAATGTTATTAAGTAAAGAGTGTTTGTGCTATTGATAACTATAATTTATAGTTTGATAGCTCACTAACTTTTCTTTTTAGGAATAAAAGTTAGAGCAGCACCATTAATACAATGTCTTTTTCCAGTAGTATTTCTTGGACCATCGTTAAATACATGCCCTAAATGTCCACCGCAAGTTGCGCAATGTTCTTCTGTACGTGCAACGCCTATATTGTAATCTACAGAAAAGGCAACATTTCCTTTAATTTCTCTATCAAAACTTGGCCATCCACTACCAGAATCAAATTTATGCTCACTTTTAAATAAAGGTGTTTGGCAAGCAGCACAAACATAGGTTCCTTCTTCGTAATTCTTATTTAATGGACTCGTAAATGGTCTTTCCGTTCCTGCTTCTCTAAGTACATAATATTGTAAATCGGTTAATTGAGATTTCCATTCAGCTTTTGTTTTAGAAATCTTAAAGACTTTTGGACTTTCTTCTTTGTTTTTTTGTGCATTAATATTACAGCTAAAGTAAAACACACATAAACATATCATTAATACTTTTTTCATAGGATTTTTTATTATAGCGTTTTTGATGTGGTCGTTTTGATTTTTAGTTAATTACAAAAGCTATTTATTTTTTAAATAAATTGTGACCTCTAAAAAAAAATGGTGTCTTACTAAATAGTAAGATACGTTTTTGTATTTTTATACTAATCAAAATAATCATTAACCATGAACATAAAGAATAAATTAATAGCACTTAGTACAGTATTACTGTTTTTGTCTTGTGCTACAAATCCTTTCACAGGAAAGAAGACAATGGCATTAGTGTCTAACGCTCAATTGTTTCCAACTGCATTTGCACAATATGATCAGTTTTTGAGCGAAAATAAAGTAGTTAAAGGAACAGCTGATGCAGAAATGATTACTAGAGTTGGACAGCGAATAGCAGTAGCAGCAGAACGTTATTTAAATGCAAATGGTTATGAAGGTTATTTAAAAGATTACCAATGGGAATATAATTTAGTAAATGATAAGACTGTAAATGCTTGGTGTATGCCAGGAGGTAAGATTGTTTTTTATACTGGAATTTTACCAATAGCAGATGGTGAAACTGGTGTCGCTGCAATTATGGGACATGAAGTTGCTCACGCTTTAGCAAATCATGGCCAACAACGTATGAGTGCTGGTATGTTACAGCAAGTTGGGGCTGTTGGAGTTGCTGTAGCTACAGGTAATCAAAGTAGTGAAGAACAGGCAATGTGGATGCAAGCTTATGGAGCAGCATCTACAGTAGGAGGAATGCTTCCTTTTAGTAGAGCTCATGAAACAGAGGCTGATAAAATAGGTGTTTATTTAATGGCAATTGCTGGCTATAATCCTGATGAAGCTGCCGAATTATGGAAGCGTATGAAAGCTAATAGTGGAGGACAAGCACCACCAGAGTTTATGAGCACACACCCTTCTAATGATTCAAGAATAGAAAACTTAACTAAGTTAGCACCTAAAGCTAAGGAAGAAGCAAAAAAGTTTGGAGTTACATCGTTTAGAGAGTAATTTAACTTTGGATTAAAGAATAAATGTTTACTTTAGAAGCTGCTCAAAAAAATGAGCAGCTTTTTTATTATGGCAGTATTAGAAAGAGGAAGTAAAAAACTTACCAATGCTTGGGCGTTTTACGATTGGGCAAATTCAGTATATTCATTAGTAATTAGTACAGCAGTATTTCCTATTTATTATAGTAGTTTAACAGATTCATTTGATAAGATTGATGATAAAATATCTTTTTTAGGTACGTTATGGGATCCAACAACATTGTATGATTATACATTGTCGTTCTCATTTTTAATAGTTGCTTTTATCTCTCCAATATTATCTGGTATTGCAGATTACACAGGAAATAAGCTTAAGTTTTTAAAGTTCTTTTGTTTACTTGGGTCATTGTCGGTAATGAGTTTGTTTTTCTTTACAGGACAAGATACACTTTGGGTAGCTCTAACTTTTACTGTTACAGCTAGTATAGGGTTTTGGGGAAGTATAGTGTTTTATAATGCTTATTTACCTGAAGTGGCATTTCCTGAACAGCAAGATAATGTGAGCGCTAAAGGATTTATTTTTGGTTATACTGGTTCTATTATTTTATTATTATTTAGTTTGATAATGGTAGAAAAACCAGAGTTGTTTGGAATTGAAGACCCAGCATTAGCACCAAGAATTACATTTTTATTAGTTGGTATTTGGTGGTTAGGATTTGCTCAAGTTACATATCGTAAATTACCAAACAATGTATTTAATAGAAAGCCGGAAAAAGATTTTATTTGGAAGGGTTTTAGAGAATTGAAAAAAGTAGCTAGTGAATTGTCTCATCATCCTGAACTGAAAATATTTTTAATTTCTTTTTTCTTTTTTAGTGTAGGAGTACAAACCATTGTTTTGATGGCTGGAATTTTTGGAAGTAAGGAATTGGGCTTGCCAACAACAAATCTTATTATGACAATTTTATTAGTTCAAATTGTAGCCATAGTTGGTGCATTTGTTTTTTCAAGACTATCTAATAAAATAGGGAATCTTAAAGCATTAAAACTAACATTGGCAATTTGGGGAATTGTTTGTTTTGTTGCTTTTATGTTAGATAAAACACAAGAGAATATAGATATTTACTTTTATACTTTAGGAGGTTTATTAGGCTTTGTTTTAGGAGCTACTCAATCTTTATCACGTTCTACATATTCTAAATTATTACCAGAAACGCATGATCATGCTACTTATTTTAGTTTTTATGATGTAACTGAGAAGATAGCAATTGTTCTTGGAATGTTTGTGTTTGGATTGCTTATTTCTTTAACAGGTTCAATGCAATGGTCTGTATTGTGTTTAGCAATCTTTTTTGTAGTTGCATTACTTGTGTTAAGTAAAATGAAAGCAACCAAATATGTAAAATAATTTATTATGTTTGTGGAACAATTTAAATCCAAACTATTATGAGAAAAATCGGAATGTTATTATCATGTTTTATTTTATTATCAGCTTTTACTTGCGATAATGAACCTTTAGAAGGTGATTTTGATAATACAAATGGAGGTAATAATAATGTTATAGGTGATCCAGGAGGAGAGACTACAGGTGATTATTGGCCAATGGCTATTGGAAATATTTGGACGTATAGTGTAGTAGAAGATGGTGTAACACAAGATAATTCTATTATGGATATTGTGCAAACTGAAACTATTAGTAATAATTTATATTATCAATATGATACATTTTTTGGAGATGTTACAGCAACAGACGGAACAGGATTTGAAGGTTTGTCTGTAAATGTATATTCTAGAAAAAATGGTGGTGATTACGTAATAAAAGTAGGAGAGTTAACTGCTGATTTATTAGGACTTTATCAAATTACTCAAGAAGGTTATGAATATATTATTTTAAAAGATTATTTAGATATAGGAGGAACTTGGTCGCACACAATGTCAGTTGAAACTTCTTTTGAGGTATCTATCCCAGGTGGTGAAGCATTGCCAACAACAGTAAGTAATTACGATATGCAATTTGAAATTTTAGACAAAGACTTAACAATTGAAGTTCAAGGTGAAACTTATGATTCTGTAATTAAAGTTCGTCAAATATTTAATGTAACTGTTCAAGGAGACCCTAGTGCAGGTTCACAGTCTAATTATATTTATTACTTCGCTAAAGATGTAGGAGTGGTTAAAGTAGATGGTACAATTAATGATTTAGATGATGGAATAACAAGTAACTCGGTACAAGAGCTTATTTCATATTCTTTAAATTAAGAATTATTCGATATAAAAAAAGCCACTCAATTTTGAGTGGCTTTTTCTATATCAATTTTATAATCTTAGTTACTAATACTTCCAGAACCAGAAACCTTTGTATCTTCTTTACTTGGGTTTCCTTTATATTTAATATCTCCTGAGCCAGCAACTCTAGCTTTTAACGATTCGTTACTTACCACTTTAGCATCACCAGAACCAGCTACAGATACTTCAGTGTGATTAGCATTTAAGTCAAAACCATGAAAGTCACCAGAGCCTGCAACTTTAGCTTCAAGATTATTTGTGTCTCCTTTTAAGGTTAAGTCGCCAGAACCAGCTAAACTACCTTCTACAGTTGTTGTTTTTATATCTAATACAACATCACCAGAACCAGCTAAAGCAACTTTCAAGTTATTAGTAGTAATAACATCTTTATTCCATAAATCTCCTGAACCTGCTAAAGCAACAACATTTACATCTTGGAATGGAATTGTAATTTTTATTTGTTTGTTTCTGCTAGGTTTTAAGTTTACATCATCATCAACTTTTACAATAAGTTTTCCCTTTTTTACTTTAACAATAATATATTCAAGCAGGTTTTCTTCTCCTTCAATTTTAATATTTCCCTCTGTTCCGGAAACTAAAATAAAATCCATTGATCCTGCACAACTAATACCATCGTAACTCTCAGTGTTTCTAGTTTCTGTAATTACGTTTCCGTTTCCTTTTACATTTTTGTTTCCAAATATACTTGCGTTTACTGATGTAATTAATGTTAATGCAAGTACTAATAAGATTGATTTTTTGATTTTCATAATGTTTGTTTTTTATTGATGATTTAATTTCTTTTTAGGGTAACACTCCCATAGTCAGATTTTATAGTAATATTATTTCCTGAGTTAGGGCTTCCATAGTACCCAGAATAATATTTATCTCCAGATTCTATTCGTTGCTTTTGAATTTCTAAATTATCTTTACCATTTAACGATGCATAATCTAGTTCAAAATCAAAGTTAAAATTATAACCTGCATCATAGCCTATAGTAATTTTCATGTAGTCTGATTGTATGGCAACATCTCCTGCATTACTAGTCATATTATCTATTTTAAGCGATCCATAATCTGCTTTTACAGCCACATTTTTATAAACATCTCCAAATCGGGTTGTTAAATAGGCACTTTTACCTGTAATATTATTTGCTTTTTCAATTGTAATACCACCATAATCACAGTTGTACACAATGTCTTCTGCGATTTCAATTTTAGACTTGGTATAGTCTGCTTTAATCGCAAGCTTATTTGCTTTAGCAACTGTATAACCACTATAGTCAGCAACTATTTCACCACTTTTTATGTATTCAAAGTAAGAGTTATTAGTGTAATCGAATTTAATCACATTGTTATCTGCCATTAATTCTTTAGTAGTGATTTTTCCATAATCACAGCTTATTTCGGCACGTCCTTCTAGTTTATCAAGATTAATGCTTCCATAGTCATTACTAAGGTCAACATTGTTGGTAATTGGCATTTTGATAATGTAATTAATCTTCATGTTTACATTGCTATTTCCCCAGCTAAACCAAGATTTTGATTTGTTCTTATTAAAAATTGTCTTAGCATGAACTTCGTTTGAAGATGATTCAAAATCTACAGATATTTCATCTAATTTCTTTTGAACCTTTTCTTCGTTATTACCATTTACTTTTATAATTACTTCAATATCAATTTTGTTTTCATTCCAAGTAATAATGTCAATATTTCCATAGCTATTATCAACCTTTAGAGTTGCATTGGAGTTCACAGAAAAAGTTTCTTTTATAACTTTATCTTTTGAGTGTTTTCCTTTCCAGTTACCTGTTCCAGCAAATAAAAATACTGGCATTAATAGAGCTAATATGCTTTTATAAAGTAGAGCTGTTTTCATTAGTTAAGTTTTTAAGTTGTTTTACGTCTTCAATTTGTTGTAATACGTTTTGTAATAAATCTATTCTATTTTGAAAGTTTGATATCATTGCGTAAATCACGCGTTTGTCATCTCCACTTTCTTCTAAATCAAGCTGTAGTTTTTTGTATTGGCTTTCAAGGTTTTCAATTCTGGATAACGCATCAGTAATAATGGCTTGAGCTTCCTCTGAAGTTTCATTTTCTAACTTACTTAATTCTTCTTGAATTGCATTAGTGAAAAATGTTTGTGTTTGCTCCATTTCGGGAGATATACTAGCTAAATCTCTAGGCTCATTACTTTGACTATTACCAATAAATAATGAAAATAATAGTGTTATTGATGCAGCAATACCTATAAATGGTTTCCAGAAGTTTCTTTTAGAATTAAGCTTCACAACCTTGTTGTCTTGGTTGTTTAATTTTTCTAAAAAGCGTGCTTCATGACCAGACTTTGGATTTTCAATATCAAAGTTGTTTTCTAAGTCGTTAAAAAGCTTTTCTAAATTATCCATGTTTATTTTTTTAATACTCAGCTACAAGCTGTAATTTTTTTCTTAAACTTTCTTTTGCTCTTGAGATTGTTGTTCTACAATTTGCATAAGACATGTTTAATATGTCACTGATTTCTTCATAATCATAGCCTTCAATTAAATGAAGTGTTAGGCTTACTCTGTAGTTGTCTTTTAGCGTTTTTAAAGTGTCTAGTACTTGTTTTACTTTAATATTATTAAGTTCTAAATCACTTGAAATGCCTTCTTGATTTTCTACTTTGTATAACACATCATCTAAAGGAACTTCACTGTATTTATTATTTTTTTTATAATGATAAATACTGTTGTTTACTACAATTCGTTTTAGCCATGCACCAAAGGTCACTGTATCTTTAAGGCTCTTTAACTTTGTAAATGCAGTTAAAAAAGAGTCTTGCATGATATCTTCAGCTTCAAAGCTATCTTTCACAATTCTATAAGCAGTATTATACATAGCCTTATAATATCTATTATAGACTTCCAATTGCGCTTGTTGGTTGCCAGAAATACATAGCTGTATTAACTGCTCTATGTTGTGGTTGGTTAGTGTCACAAAACAAATTGTTTATTAAGAAGAGTATAATAAAACATAAGTGTTACAGTTTTAAATAAAAAAGTTTCAATTTATTTATTTGTTACCCCATTATAATGGCATAACAATTGACCTTAATAGGTTGATAAAAGCTGTTAAAACCTACTATTTACTTGGTTTACATTTAGTAACAGTAATTTTAAATAAAGATAAAAAATAAAATTGTTCTGTTTTTTATGACAGAATGACTTGATTATATTATGGCAAGATCAAAATTTACCACTCTTGACAGTTTGTCATTGCAAGAGTTTGATGAAAATTCAGAGTTAATTCCTTTAATGACTTCTGAAGATGAAGAAGAAATAAGAAATGAGTCTTTACCAGAGACGCTTCCAATTTTATCGCTTAGAAATACAGTACTATTTCCAGGTGTAGTAATTCCTATTACAGCAGGAAGAGACAAATCTATAAAACTAATTAATGATGCTAATAATGGTAGTAAAGTAATTGGAGTTGTTTCTCAAAAAGATGAGTTGGTTGAAGATCCAACGGTTAATGATGTACATTCTATTGGAACTGTAGCTCGTATTTTGAAGGTGTTAAAGATGCCAGATGGAAATACTACTGTAATCATTCAAGGTAAAAAGCGTTTTCAAATAGCAGAAATGATTACAGAAGAGCCTTATATGAATGCGACTATACGTGAGGTAGCTGAAACGTCTCCAGAGAAAACTAATGAAGAGTTTTCAGCAATAATTGACTCTATAAAGGACTTGTCTTTACAAATCATTAAGCAAAGTCCAAACATTCCAAGTGAGGCTTCATTTGCAATTAAGAATATTGAAAGTAATTCGTTTTTAATAAATTTTGTGTCTTCAAACATGAATCTTTCGGTTGAAGAAAAGCAAACACTTTTAGAGATTAACGATTTACAAGAACGTGCTTTGGCTACATTAAAGCATATGAATGTTGAATACCAACGTTTAGAACTTAAAAATGACATTCAGTCAAAAGTTCAAAGCGATATGAATCAACAGCAACGTGAATATTTCTTACATCAACAAATGAAAACCATTCAAGAAGAACTTGGTGGTGTTAGCTATGAGGAAGAAGTTGAAGAGATGAAAGCACGTGCTAAAAAGAAACAATGGGGAGAAAAGGTTGCTAAACATTTCGATAAAGAGATTTCTAAATTACAGCGTATGAATCCGCAAGTAGCTGAATATTCAATTCAGAGAAACTATTTGGATTTGTTTTTAGAGTTACCATGGAATGAGTTTAGCGAAGATAATTTTGACTTAAAACGTGCAAAAAAGATATTAGATAGAGATCATTATGGTTTAGATGATGTTAAGAAACGTATTATTGAATACTTAGCAGTATTGAAATTACGTAATGACATGAAATCACCAATTCTTTGTTTATATGGACCTCCAGGAGTTGGTAAAACATCTTTAGGAAAATCTATAGCTGAAGCTTTAGGTAGAGAATACGTTAGGGTTTCACTTGGTGGTTTAAGAGATGAGGCTGAAATTAGAGGGCATAGAAAAACTTATATAGGAGCAATGCCTGGGAGAATTCTTCAAAGTTTAAAAAAGGCAGGAACTTCTAATCCAGTATTTGTTTTAGACGAAATTGATAAGCTATCAAACTCTCATCAAGGTGATCCATCATCTGCTATGTTAGAAGTTTTAGACCCTGAGCAAAACTCAGAATTTTATGATAACTTCTTAGAAATGGGTTACGATTTATCTAAGGTTATGTTTGTTGCTACTTCTAATAGTTTAGCAACAATTCAGCCAGCTTTAAGAGATCGTATGGAGATAATAAATGTTACAGGTTATACTATTGAAGAAAAAGTTGAAATAGGAAAAAAACATTTATTGCCAAAACAAATTAAAGAACATGGTTTAACTAACGATAATATTAAGATTGCAAAGCCTCAATTAGAAAAAATAGTAGAAGGTTACACACGTGAATCTGGAGTTCGTGGTCTTGAAAAGCAAATTGCAAAAATGGTGCGTAATGCTGCTAAAAATATTGCAATGGAAGAGACTTATAACATTAAAGTTAGTAATGAGGATATAATTGAAGTATTAGGCAGTCCAAAACTTGAAAGAGATAAATACGAAAATAATGATGTTGCTGGAGTAGTAACAGGTTTAGCTTGGACTAGTGTTGGAGGAGATATTTTATTTATTGAGTCTATCTTGTCAAAAGGAAAAGGTGCAATGTCTATTACAGGTAACTTAGGCAAGGTTATGAAAGAGTCTGCAACTATCGCTATGGAATATATAAAGGCTAATGCAGATGAGTTTGGTTTAGATAGTTCAATTTTTGAAAAGTATAATGTACATATTCATGTACCTGAAGGTGCAACACCAAAAGATGGACCAAGTGCAGGTGTTACAATGCTAACGTCTTTAATTTCACTTTATACTCAGCGTAAGGTAAAGAAGAGCATTGCAATGACTGGAGAAATAACTTTGAGAGGTAAAGTATTACCAGTAGGTGGTATAAAAGAAAAAATATTAGCTGCAAAACGTGCTAAGATTAAAGAAATAATTCTTTGTAAAGAAAATAAACGAGACATTGATGAAATTAAGGATGAATACCTAAAAGGTTTAAAATTTCATTATGTAACCGAAATGAGTGAGGTAATTGATATTGCAATTACCAAGCAAAAAGTAAAAAATGCAAAAACATTATAAATTTTAAAACCTCGAATTATCGAGGTTTTTTTTATCCTCAAAAAATAAAATATTACTACAATCGTTTTAAGATAGATTTAGTTACTTTTGCAGCTTTATGAAAAGAAAGATTACTACTTTTTTATTGGTACTTAGTATGCTCCCTCTATATGCTCAATTAGGAGGAGAGGCTACATATCAATTTTTAAATTTAGTATCATCTCCTCGTCAAGCCGCTTTAGGAGGAAAAGTGTTAACCAATATTGATTATGATGTAACACAAGCATTGTATAATCCAGCTACTATTAATGTAGAGATGGATAATCAATTAGCAATAAATTACTCTAGCTATTTAGGAGGTATTAGTTATGGTACTGCTGCTTATGCTTATACTTTGGATAGACGTACGCAAACCTTCCATGTAGGGATGACTTATGTTAACTATGGTAATTTTGATGGTTATGATGAAAATGGTAATGCAACAGGAAGTTTTACAGGTAACGAAGCAGCACTTTCTTTTGGTTATGCTAGACAAATAGGCTATTCCGATTTTTATTTAGGTGGAAACGTAAAATTAATCACATCAAAGCTAGAACAATATAATTCTATTGGAGCTGCTGTAGATGTTGGTTTAATTTACATCGATGAGTATTTAGAGTTTCAAGCGGCACTAGTTGTTAGAAACTTAGGAACACAAATCACTACTTATGCAGGTCAAAATGAACCTTTACCATTAGAAATAGATTTAGGTTTATCACAAACACTTGAGCATGTGCCTTTACGTTGGCATATTACTTTTGAAAATCTTCAAAAATGGCCAATTGGTGTGTCTAATCCAGCAAGAGCTACTACAGATTTAGATGGTAATCAAACTCAAGAAAAAGTAGGTTTTTTTAATAAGTTAATGCGTCATACTATTCTTGGAGCTGAGTTATTTCCGGATAAAGGATTTAATTTAAGATTTGGGTATAATTTTAGAAGAGCAGAAGAATTACGTATTTTAGAACAACGAAATTTTTCTGGATTGTCTTTTGGAATAGGTATTAAACTAAATAAAATGCGTTTTAGTTATACGCATGCAAGATATTCAACAGCATCCAACACAAGCTTTTTTGGATTACAAATAGATTTACAATAGTGCAAAATATTACTATAGCCATAGACGGTTTTTCATCAACAGGAAAAAGTACCATAGCAAAACAATTAGCCAATCAATTAGGTTATATTTATGTTGATACTGGAGCCATGTATAGAGCTGTAACACTATATGCTTTAGAAAATGGATACATTAATGAAGATAATTTTGATGTTAACAATTTTGTAATGCAATTACATAACATAAATTTATCTTTCCAGTTTAATAAAGACTTAGGTTTTTCAGAGATGTATTTAAACAATAAAAATGTTGAAAAAGAAATACGTACAATGAAAGTTTCGGGTTTTGTTAGTGCTGTAGCTGCTGTTCCAGAAGTGCGCTACCAATTGGTAAAGCAACAACAGGAAATGGGCAAGGGTAAAGGTATTGTAATGGATGGACGTGATATTGGTACTGTAGTATTTCCTGATGCAGAACTAAAGCTGTTTATGACAGCTTCTGCTCAAATAAGAGCACAACGTAGATATGATGAGTTAATAGGTAGAGGAGATGAAGTAAATTTTGACGAAGTTTTACGCAATGTAAAAGAGCGTGACTATATCGATTCTAATAGAGATGATTCGCCATTAGTAAAAGCAGATGATGCTATAGAAATTGATAATTCTAACCTTACATTAGATGAACAGTTTCAAAAAATAATGAACTTGGTTAAAATTACACTCGAGAACCAAGAATAGTACTTTCATAATCAGTAATTTAAAACATTTATTTCTTTAGCTTTAAATTAGGCAAATTCACAAAATATGTTTATTTTTGCGCTCCTTTTAGCGAATAGTCGAAAAGATAAAAGGGTCAAAACTAAATTTTTATAACGCTTCTGTGTGTTATTTGCTTAAACTTTTCGAGAACGTACAGAATACAAATTTTTATCAGCAATGGCTGAAAATAAAGAAACTAAAGCTGAAGCAACTGTTGAGGCTAAACAAGTTGAAGCTCCAGTAGTATCTGAAGCTCAAGCAAATCCAGAACAATTTTTAAAAGATTTTAATTGGCACAACTACGAAGAAGGAATTGATCCTGTAGAAGATGCTAAATTAGAAGAGTTTGAAAAATTAGTAGCAGAGAACTTTGTAGACACATTAGATGACGAAGTTGTAGAAGGTGTTGTAGTTCACATTACAGATCGTGATGCAATTATTGACATTAATGCAAAGTCAGAAGGTGTAATTTCATTAAACGAGTTTCGTTACAATCCTAACTTAGCAGTTGGAGACAAAGTAGAAGTATTAATTGATGTTCGTGAAGATGCAACAGGACAATTAGTATTATCTCACCGTAAAGCTAGAGTAATTAAAGCTTGGGATCGCGTTAACGCTGCTCATGATTCAGGTGAAATCGTTAATGGATTTGTTAAGTGTCGTACTAAAGGTGGTATGATTGTTGACGTATTTGGTATTGAAGCATTCTTACCAGGTTCTCAAATCGATGTGAAGCCTATTAGAGATTACGATCAATATGTAAACAAAACTATGGAATTCAAAGTTGTTAAAATCAACCACGAGTTTAAAAATGTTGTTGTTTCTCATAAAGCACTTATCGAGGCAGATATCGAAGTTCAGAAGAAAGAAATTATCAGTCAATTAGAAAAAGGTCAAGTATTAGAAGGTACAGTTAAGAACATTACTTCTTACGGTGTATTTATGGATCTTGGAGGAGTTGACGGATTAATTCATATTACAGATCTTTCTTGGTCACGTATTAACCACCCAAGTGAGATTGTTGAATTAGATCAAAAATTAAACGTTGTAATCCTTGATTTTGATGAAAACAAGTCAAGAATTCAATTAGGTCTTAAGCAATTATCTAAGCACCCATGGGATGCTTTAGGTGAAGAAGTTAAAGTAGGAGATAAAGTAGAAGGTAAAGTAGTTGTAATCGCTGATTATGGTGCATTTATCGAAGTTGCAGAAGGTGTTGAAGGTTTAATTCACGTTTCTGAAATGTCTTGGTCAACTCACTTACGTTCAGCTCAAGATTTCGTAGCTGTAGGTGATAAAGTTGAGGCTCAAATCTTAACTTTAGATAGAGAAGATCGTAAGATGTCTCTTGGTATTAAGCAATTAACTCCAGACCCATGGACAGACATTACTTCTAAGTACCCTGTAGGTTCTAAGCACTCTGGTGTTGTACGTAACTTTACTAACTTTGGTGTATTTGTTGAATTAGAAGAAGGTATTGACGGATTAATTTATATCTCTGATTTATCTTGGACTAAGAAAATTAAGCATCCATCTGAGTTCTGTGCTGTAGGTGATAAGTTAGATGTTGTTGTATTAGAGTTAGACGTAGAAGGACGTAAATTAAGTTTAGGTCACAAACAAACTACTGAAAACCCTTGGGACAAGTATGAAACTGAATTTGCTTTAGATACAACTCACAATGGATCTATTGAAGAGATTGTTGACAAAGGAGCTACTGTTAAATTTAATGAAGATATCGTAGCATTTATCCCTAGTAGACATCTTGAAAAAGAAGATGGTGGAAAGCTTAAAAAAGGAGAAGCTGCTGATTTCAAAATTATTGAATTCAACAAAGAGTTTAAGCGTGTAGTTGCATCTCATACTGCAATTTTCAAAGCTGAAGAAGCTAAAAATGTAAAAGCTGCTGCTAAAAAAGCACAAGCTGCTGCTGCAGAAGCAAAACCAACTTTAGGTGATGCTAATGATGCTTTACAAGCTCTTAAAGATAAAATGGACGGAAAAGCTTAATTTTTCCTAAATGATATTTATTAAAAAGCCTTCTCAATTTGAGAAGGCTTTTTTTATGCTTTATGCTTTAAAATGTAAAAAACTTGTGAATTGAAAAGACTGTATAAGTACTTTAAAGGTGAGTAAGTTTTCTTTATAATTTCTAAATCTTCCTTTAAAAATGCTTTTTCTAGTTCTTTATAATCAAAACCAATGTGTGAATTTATATAGTATGTAGGTAAGCGTTCTATCTTTTTCCCTAAAAAAGCTTTCCAAATATTTCTACGAGTTGTAAGTCCATGTTTTTGCTTTAATAATAATCGCGCTATATTTTTAAAAAGTGAAGATATGCCTATTTCAATTGGTACAGAAATTATAATAACACCATCCTCTTTTAAAACAGCTTTCATAGCTTTTAGATGATGTCTTTGATTTTCTTCATTGAAGTGTTCCAATACTTCAAAACAACCAATCTTAGTGTATTTCTTACCTTTAATAGTATCTAAATCGTTTATTAAATTTATTTCAGGTGAAATAATATTTAACTTTAGTTGATTATACATACTTTCTATAGGCTCGTAACCACTTATTTTTGAGTTTGGATAAGTTATAGTTAAAGTATTTAATAAATAGCCATCACCAGTTCCAAAATCTAAAAAATCATCATTCTTATCTAGTTTTAAAAGTTTGGTAGCAACTTTAAAACGTTTTTGATGCGAAAACTTCTTTAGTTTTGATTTGTTAGTTACTGTAACAGATGAGTATTGCATGATATAGCATTCAATTTTGAAGCTAAAATAAATATTAAAAATCTATTAAAATAATTTTAAATTTTTAGCTTAACTTTGCATTCCAAATAAGTTTGGATAATATATGAGTCAAAAAGTTTTACTTAACGCAAAAGAGGTAAACATCATTCTACATCGATTGGCTTGTCAACTTATTGAAAATCATAACGATTTTAGTAATACTGTATTAATTGGAATTCAACCAAGAGGAAAGTTTTTGGCAGCACGTTTAACAAAAATGCTTGTTGAAGAATATGGTATTAAAAATATTCAATTAGGACAATTGGATATTACTTTTTATCGGGATGATTTTAGAAGAGGCGAAAAGACACTTGAAGCAAATACTACAGAAATTGATTTTATTGTAGAAAATAAAAATGTAGTATTTATAGATGATGTTTTATATACAGGACGAAGTATTCGTGCTGCATTAACAGCTATTCAATCTTTTGGGAGACCACAAGAAATTGAATTACTTACATTAATAGATAGAAGATTTAGTAGGCATTTACCAATTCAACCTGATTATCGAGGAAGACAAGTTGATGCTATAAACGAAGAAAAAGTTGTAGTAAATTGGATTGAGAACGATGGAGAAGATTCGGTTTACTTAATAAATAATTAATATTATGAGCGAGTTAAGTGTAGACCACTTATTAGGAATTAAATATCTTAATGAACAAGATATTAAGCTTATTTTTGAAACTGCAGATCACTTTAAAGAGGTAATAAATAGACCAATAAAAAAGGTGCCTTCGCTTAGAGATATTACTATAGCTAATCTCTTTTTTGAAAACTCGACTAGAACTAAACTTTCATTTGAATTAGCAGAAAAAAGATTGTCTGCAGATGTAATTAATTTTTCAGCTGGACAATCATCTGTAAAAAAAGGAGAAACATTAATAGATACTGTAAATAATATCTTATCTATGAAAGTAGATATGGTAGTTATGCGTCATCCAAACCCTGGAGCAGGTGTGTTTTTATCTAAACATGTTAACGCAAAAATAATTAATGCTGGTGATGGAGCTCATGAGCATCCAACGCAAGCATTATTAGATTCGTATTCTATTAGAGAAAGGTTAGGAGAAGTAAAAGGTAAAAATGTAGTTATAGTTGGCGATATTTTACACAGTAGAGTAGCGCTTTCAAATATTTTTGCATTACAACTTCAAGGCGCAAATGTGATGGTTTGTGGTCCAAAAACATTAATTCCAAAGTATATTGATAAATTAGGAGTTAAAGTTGAAACTAACTTACGTAAAGCGCTTAATTGGTGTGATGTAGCTAATATGTTACGTGTGCAAAATGAACGTATGGATATTAGTTATTTTCCTTCTACAAGAGAGTATGCACAACAATTTGGAGTTACAAAAGAACTTCTAGAATCTTTAGATAAAGAAATTACTATCATGCACCCAGGACCAATAAATAGAGGTGTAGAAATTACTAGTGATGTTGCTGATTCTGACCAAGCAATAATATTGAATCAAGTAGAAAATGGTGTTGCTATTAGGATGGCAGTAATTTATTTATTAGCTTCAAAGATAAAAAAGTAAGATTATGATTTTTGACAAGAATGGTAATACTGTTGTAATTACCCAAGAAAAAGTATCTATTATTGAACTTGTTAAAAAACTACAAGTTATCTATGCTAGATACAGTAACGATAATATAATTATTAATTTAACGAGCCTTAAACCAATTACTACTAGTGATATTGTAGAGTTTTTACAAATTTCTAATCAGCATAGAGAGGCGAAACATTCGTTTGTAATTGTTACTAGTAAAATAGATCAAGACGATATTCCTGACGAATTAATAATTGTACCAACACTTCAAGAAGCGTACGATATTATTGAAATGGAAGAAATTGAACGTGATTTAGGGTTTTAATATTTTATTTTGAAGATAACTATCCTTGGCTGTCATAGTGCCACACCACGAATTAATACGCATCCAACATCTCAAGTATTGGAGATGCGTAATCATATTTTTTTAATAGATTGTGGCGAAGGTACTCAAGTGCAACTAAGGCGTTATAAGGTTAAGTTTTCAAGGATTAAACATATTTTTATTTCACACTTACATGGTGATCACTATTTTGGTTTAGTTGGTTTTATTTCTACACTTAGATTATTAACCAGAGAAGCCGATTTACACATTTATGCACCAAAGGGTTTAAAAGAAGTAATTACGCTTCAAATGAAATTGTCTGATTCATGGACAAACTTCAAATTAATTTTTCATGAGTTAACATCAACTGAGTCTGAACTAATTTATGAAGATGATAAAGTAGAAGTACATACTATTCCATTAGATCATCGTGTTTATACAAACGGTTTTTTGTTCAAAGAAAAGCGAGGAGAGCGTACTTTAGACATTAATAAGGCTAATGATGCAAATATTGATGTTTCTTATTTTAGAAAGCTCAAACAAGGATTTGATGTTAAAAATGAAGATGGAGAATTAATAAAGAATGAGCTAGTTACTAAAGATGGTCCTAAACCAAAAAGTTATGCATTTTGTAGTGATACAGCTTATAAAGAAGATATAATTCCAATTATTAAGGATGTGGATGTGTTGTATCATGAATCAACCTTTTTGGATAGTCAAGCACATCTTACACAAAAAACAAAACACTGTACTGCTAAAGAAGCTGCTAGTATAGCAAAACAAGCTAATGCTAAAACATTAATCTTAGGTCATTACTCAACACGTTATGATAATCATGAGTTATTTAGTGAAGAAGCTAGTGAAGTGTTTGATAAAATTGAATTGGCAGAAGATGGTAAAACTTTCAATTTTACTTAAACTCTTTTAAGTTTTGCATCCAAGATATAGCTTGATCTAAGCTATTACAACGTTTAATACTACTTTTAGCAAATTGTTTTTCTAAAGTAGCATTAATAAATGCAAAATCATTATAAACTACTATTGCACTTGCTACAATAAAGCCATATTCTTTTTCAAATTTTATCCAAGATTGAGGTTCAATAGAATAGGAATTAACTCTGTTTGTTAAATATCCAATGCGTATATCTTCTCCATAATGAAGTACTAAGTGGTTTATTAGTTCTTCTATTTTGTTCCAATCTAGATGAATACCTTCATTAATTTCGGCAATAGTAAAGTTGTCTAATAGGTAAAAATTACCAAACGAGAGGCTAATTTTCTTAAAGTTAAGCTGTTTTGCGAAAATAGAATTTTCGAATGTCATGATAATTAGGTTAGGGATGACTAAAATAAACAAAAATTTAAATTCAACTATATATTGAGTATTTATAGAACAGCTTTTTCCGTAAATTTGATACCAATAAGTTGTAACACATAATTAGTAAAATATATTTCATGGAAAAAGATTTAAGTAACTATAGAATGTCTTATGAAAAAGGAGCTTTGTTGAAATCTAATGTACCAGAAAATCCGTTAGAATTATTCCAAAAATGGTTTCATGAAGTTGATAATTCTGATAGTATTGATGAAGCAAATGCTATGACTATATCTACTATAGGATTAGATGGCTATCCAAAGAGTAGAGTAGTGCTGCTTAAAAAGTTTACGTATGAGGGGTTTATCTTTTTTACTAATTATGATAGTGAAAAGGGAAAAGCAATTGCTAATAATGAAAATGTTTGTCTTTCTTTTTTTTGGCATTCAGCAGAAAGACAAATAATTATTAAAGGAAAAGCAGAGAAAATACTAGAAAACCTTAGTGATGGTTATTTTGAATCTAGACCAATAGGAAGTCAATTAGGTGCTATAGCATCTAATCAAAGTCAAGTAATTGAAAGTAGAGAAGCATTAGATAATAAGCTTTTTCAATTAGAGAAAAAGTATTCTGGTAAGACTATTGAGCGACCTAAACATTGGGGAGGTTATATAGTAAAACCTGTTGAAATAGAATTTTGGCAAGGTCGTGCTAATAGAATGCATGATAGAATAAGGTATCAATTACAAGAAGATTATAATTGGAAAATTGATAGATTAGAACCTTAATTTCATCGTTTAAATGCTTTTAATTATCGATTAAAAGCAATAAAAAACCAAAAAAAGTGCATTTCATCGATTAAAAGGCTTAAAATTTCGACGAAATGCATGTATTTCATCGATTTTAACATTTCTTTAACAGTTAGTTCTAAGTAGGCGTGTAATTTTACTACACCAAATCTAAAATACCCTACTAATGAAACGATTAACTTTGTTGCCTTTAATGGCATTGTTAGCGATGTTTTCCTTCTCGTGTTCAACTGATTCAGTAGATGAAGAAATTGAAACTATAACATCTTCTTACGTTCCTCAAGCGAAGTCTATGGAAATCGAAATATTAGAATTAATTAATAACCATAGGATAACTAATGGATTGAATGCATTAAATAATATGGATGCAATTAAAGCACAAGCTTTTGGTCATACAGATTATATGATAGATAATAATGAAGTATCTCATGATAATTTCTACCAAAGAAAACAAAACCTACAAAACACTGCTGGAGCTATTACAGTTGCTGAAAATGTAGCTTATGCTTTTAGTTCTGCTGAATCTGTAGTTAATGCTTGGTTAAATAGTGAAGGACATAGAAATGTGATAGAAGGAGATTATACAAATTTTGATATTTCTGCAGAAAAAGATATTGATGGCAAATGGTATTATACTAATATATTCATCAAGAAATAAAGTTTATAGTTAGAGTTATAATTATATTTTGTCAGAGCTGTTTTTACAGCTCTTTTTTTATGCTTTGATTAAAGTGATTAATAGAAAATTTAATACAATTATTTGCCTTTAAAATTAGTCACGCTTTAAAATATTGGTATAACTCTAAATAAAAATGTGCTATTAGAAAAAAAATATAGGCTTTACATACTCGTTATTTTTATTATACTAAATTATAAAGGAGATTAGCTTATAATTTTATCAAGGGTAGAGTTTACTCTTTTAGTAATAATCGATAAAGTAGGTAAGTGGTAATGCTTTAATAATATAAAAAAGAAAAGGTTACCAAATTGGTAACCTTTATAAGTTATTATGAGTAACAAAATATAGTAAACTCATTGTGACTTCTATGTTAGGGAAGACTATAACTTATTTTATCCATGGATTATATAATTAAATATAATATTGATATTAATTTTTAAGAATGTAGAAGTAAGATCTTCTGTTTAATTGATGCTGTTCTTTACTACACTTAACACCATTAGCACATTCGTTTAGTAATTGAGATTCTCCATATCCAATAGCACTTTCAATTCTTGAAGCTTCAATACCTCTTGAAAGAAGATAATCTCTTGTATATTTTGCTCTTCTATCAGATAGTTTCATATTGTATCTGTCACTACCTCTACTATCTGTATGAGATTCAATTTTAATAACCATAGTTGGATGATCCCTCATTACGTTTACAATATTTTCTAATTCATATTGTGCATCTGTACGAATATCCCATTTATCAAAATCAAAGAAGATTGGGTTAATAACTATTTGGTTATCGTTAATTAATGGTACTAAATGTAAGTCAACATTATGTTCAAAGTTGTTTTCACTAGTACTAGAAACCTCTTTTAAATCATCTTTATAATCTGATTTTATTCCTAATATTGAAAATGTTTTATCACATTCTAATTCAAAAGTATAAGCACCAGTTTCATCAGTTGTAACTTCTTCTATTATTTTTCCAGAATCATCAATCAGTTGAACTTTAACCTCTTTTAGAGGTTCTTCTGTTTTACTATTTCTAGCAATACCTTTTACTATCTGTTTGCATTCGTAAGAAGCAAAACTATAAATGTCATCATTTCCTTTTCCACCTGGTCTATTTGAAGAAAAATAACCATTACCATCTTCTGAATTTACAAAATAAGCAAAGTCATCATAACCACTATTAAATGGAGCTCCTAGGTTTTCTGGTTCATTAGTTGATTCAGAGTTTTTTAAGACATCTGATTTAAAAATATCTAATAAACCTAAGTTAATATATCCATCTGAAGAAAAATATAATGTACTGTCCTTTGCTACAAATGGAAACATTTCTCTACCAGAAGTATTTACAGATGCTCCTAGATTTTTTGGAGTACCAAAATTTCCATTTTCATCAATATCTACTTCGTAAATATCTGTTTGTCCATAACCTCCATCTCTATCAGAAACAAAATACATTTTTTTGTTATCTGGACTTAAAGTTGGATGTCCTGTAGAAAATACATCATCATTAAAAGGTAGTTCTTCAATTTCTGACCAAGAATCATTATTTAAACTTGCTTTATAAATTTTAAGGTGTGATGTACCTTTTTTATCATAATCAAGCTTATTTCTTTTGTTTACATTATCTCTAGTAAAATAGATGGTTTTGCCATCATTTGTAATTGCTACTGAAGCTTCATGGTAATCTGTATTAATATCTTCTGCATCAATAAAGTCAATGCCATTAATAGTAATCTCACCATCTTTTTCTCCAATAGTTCCTTGGTAAATATCTAAATATGGTTGCTCATTCCAAGTATAAATTTTCTTCCCTTCAGCATCAGATGTATTTCTAGTAGAAGCAAAGTAAATTTTGTCTTTATGAATAAAAGTACCAAAGTCGGAATAGCTAGTATTGGCATCAAGATTTTTAATCTCTACATATATTTTATCTGTAGAGGCTAAATTTTCATATATACTTAAATCACCAACTTCTAACTTAAGTTTATTGTCTTCGTCTTGAAGTGCATTAAATTTAGTTAACCAGTTCTGAGCATTTTCATATTCGCCTAAACTTAATTGAGTTTGAATGTATTTGAATATATATTCAGAATTAACTTTTTTAGGATATTTTTTCAATGCCTTTTCATACCAAACTGCAGCTTTCTCTGAGTTTGAATTGTTATAATAACAATCTCCTAGACGTGTTAATACATGTTGACTACTGTCACCATCTTTAACGGCATTTTCGTATAACTCACTTGCTTTGATGTAAGCAAAGTTTTTAAAGAACTTGTCTGCAAGTTTTTTTTGAGAGAAACTCAGTGAGCTAAATAATGCTAATATGATTAGTAAAACTTTTGTTTTCATAATAGGTATATTTTAGAAGTATCTTGGAGATTTAATTCGTTTGCTTTTAAATATTTCAAACATTAATAATATTTCATGTGTTCCATCAGAGTAGGGTCTAATATCAGAAATTGGATGCTCATACGCATATCCTAATCTTAATTGTTTAGACACTTGGAAATCTACTAAAGCACCTAATGCGCCTGCAGATTCATTAACTCTATAAGCAGCTCCTAACCAAAACTTTTCATTAAATAAGAAGTTAGCAGTTAAATCAAAAGAAATTGGAGCTCCATTTGTAGCTTTTACTAAAAATGCTGGTTTAAATTTTGTGGTTTTGTTAATATCAAAAACATAACCTCCAGTAAAATAGTAACTAATTCTTTCTAAAGCTTCAAAATCTTCTTCACCATTATAGTCAGTATTTAAAATTCTTGGTGCAGATAAACCAAAATACCATCTATTAGTATGTAAATAAGCACCAGCACCAATATTAGGACTCCAACGATCTTCTATTCCATAAATAGAAGGGTCATCAAATTCTGCTTGTCTTAACTCAGCATCTATACTATAAGCTGTAAATCCAGCTTTAAGACCAAATGCCAACATTGTTTCTTTACCAACTTGAATTGTATATGAAAAATCTCCATAGATGTATGAAAAGTTTTGATATCCTAATTCATCATTGATAAACGATAGACCTAAACCTATTTTGTCATTTGTTAAAGGTGTATGTATAGAAGCTGTTTGTGTAGTTGGACCTCCATCAAGACCAACCCATTGGCTTCTATGTAACCCAACTATACTTAATGTTTCTCTACTTCCTGCATATGCTGGATTTATAGAAATCGTATTGTACATGTATTGCGTAAATTGAGGCAATTGCTGTGCAAAGGTTGTTGAACAACCAAGCAAAATAATGGCAATAATGTTAAACTTAATAAACTTTTTCATGATAGGTTAAATTTATTTGGTTCCTACGTAGATTGGTCCAGCAAATGGTTTCAATCCACTATTTTTGAGTTTTACTATATAATAATATGTTCCTGTTGGTACTTTATTAGAACCACCAACTGAACTTTTATGAGCATATCCATTCCAATCGTTTTGGTAGTTTGTAGATTCATAAATTAAAGCTCCCCAACGATTGAATATTTGAACTTCAATTACAAATCCACAGTCTTCAATTCCAGTTACTTCAAAATATTCATTCCATTGATCACCATTTGCAGTTACTGCTTTTGATATTTCAACATCTTCCTCACCACATGGTAAAACAATACAATCATCATTTAAAGTAATAAATACTTCTGTGTCACTAGGACAAGCACTTTCTGTATCACTATAAGTGAATGAATATTCTCCTAATTCTAATTCGTAAGGGTTAAATAAGCTTCCATCTAAAGTTGCATTTCCAGTTGTTACTGTCCAAGTACCTCCTAAGCTGTAATCACCACTTAATAATTCAAATAAATCATATTCAAAATTATCACCAATACAAAGATTAGTAAACGATCCAGTCACATCATCTTGAACTATTACCATAATTGTTTGTGTATAGATTTCAGTATTTCCACATTCGTCAGTTACAGTCCAATCTCTGAAAATCTCATAATCACTATCAGTTCCATCAAAAGTGGATGTTTCTTCAAAGTCTACAGTCATACTAGAAGAACAAGCGTCTTCAAATTCTAAGTTTGGAACTTCTGGAATATCACCACACGTTACAGTAATTTCACTTTCAAAACCTTCGGTGGTTAAAGTAGGCGCAGTAGTATCTTGTACATTGATAGTTTGCGTATGAGTAGTAGAGTTACCACAGTCATCAGTAGCAGTCCATGTTCTCGTTAAAGTATATTCACCAGCACACGCACCATCAGTAGTTACTTCGTTGAAAGTAACAGTTGCATCACCACAGTTATCAGTAGCAGTTAATGTATCTTCAGTAGGAACGTTATCACATTCTACTGTAGCATCTACAGGTAACGATTCGTTAAAGGTAGGTGCAGTAGTATCTTGTACATTGATAGTTTGCGTATGAGTAGTAGAGTTACCACAGTCATCAGTAGCAGTCCATGTTCTCGTTAAAGTATATTCACTAGCACACGCACCATCAGTAGTTACTTCGTTGAAAGTAACAGTTGCATCACCACAGTTATCAGTAGCAGTTAATGTATCTTCAGTAGGAACGTTATCACATTCTACTGTAGCATCTACAGGTAACGATTCGTTAAAGGTAGGTGCAGTAGTATCTTGTACATTGATAGTTTGCGTATGAGTAGTAGAGTTACCACAGTCATCAGTAGCAGTCCATGTTCTCGTTAAAGTATATTCACCAGCACACGCACCATCAGTAGTTACTTCGTTGAAAGTAACAGTTGCATCACCACAGTTATCAGTAGCAGTTAATGTATCTTCAGTAGGAACGTTATCACATTCTACTGTAGCATCTACAGGTAACGATTCGTTAAAGGTAGGTGCAGTAGTATCTTGTACATTGATAGTTTGCGTATGAGTAGTAGAGTTACCACAGTCATCAGTAGCAGTCCATGTTCTCGTTAAAGTATATTCACCAGCACACGCACCATCAGTAGTTACTTCGTTGAAAGTAACAGTTGCATCACCACAGTTATCAGTAGCAGTTAATGTGTCTTCAGTAGGAACGTTATCACATTCTACTGTAGCATCTACAGGTAACGATTCGTTAAAGGTAGGTGCAGTAGTATCTTGTACATTGATAGTTTGCGTATGAGTAGTAGAGTTACCACAGTCATCAGTAGCAGTCCATGTTCTCGTTAAAGTATATTCACCAGCACACGCACCATCAGTAGTTACTTCGTTGAAAGTAACAGTTGCATCACCACAGTTATCAGTAGCAGTTAATGTATCTTCAGTAGGAACGTTATCACATTCTACTGTAGCATCTACAGGTAACGATTCGTTAAAGGTAGGCGCAGTAGTATCTTGTACATTGATAGTTTGCGTATGAGTAGTAGAGTTACCACAGTCATCAGTAGCAGTCCATGTTCTCGTTAAAGTATATTCACCAGCACACGCACCATCAGTAGTTACTTCGTTGAAAGTAACAGTTGCATCACCACAGTTATCAGTAGCAGTTAATGTATCTTCAGTAGGAACGTTATCACATTCTACTGTAGCATCTACAGGTAACGATTCGTTAAAGGTAGGTGCAGTAGTATCTTGTACATTGATAGTTTGCGTATGAGTAGTAGAGTTACCACAGTCATCAGTAGCAGTCCATGTTCTCGTTAAAGTATATTCACCAGCACACGCACCATCAGTAGTTACTTCGTTGAAAGTAACAGTTGCATCACCACAGTTATCAGTAGCAGTTAATGTATCTTCAGTAGGAACGTTATCACATTCTACTGTAGCATCTACAGGTAACGATTCGTTAAAGGTAGGTGCAGTAGTATCTTGTACATTGATAGTTTGCGTATGAGTAGTAGAGTTACCACAGTCATCAGTAGCAGTCCATGTTCTCGTTAAAGTATATTCACCAGCACACGCACCATCAGTAGTAGCATCTGTATAAGTTACTTGAACTTCTAAATCACAATTATCAGCTTCATCTGTCACATCTCCAGTAATGTTTAAATCTGTTACATCTTGATCACATTCAATTGAAATGTCATTAGGTACAGTAAATGTTGGAGCAGATTGATCACTACCAGAATATTGTATAGATTGATCATTTAATTTGTTTCCACATTCATCAACAACATTAAACACGTATTCTAATGTCCAACCACAGTTGTTACCACTGAATAATGTATTAGTAAGATTAACCGTTATGTTTGAACCACAATTGTCTGAATAGTTTCCAGCAACTTTATTAGGATCAAACGGGAAGATTGTTTGTGCATCTCCAAAACAAACATCAGCGTTTAATAGACCATCTGGAGCTGTTCCAGTAGGTGCGATATTATCAGAAACTGTTATAATTTGTATTTGATCATTGGCAACATTTCCACATTCATCAGATAAAGACCATGTTCTAGTTATAATAAATGTTCCTGGACAAATTCCGTCTTGTATAGAATCGGAATAAGTAGCAGCTAAGTTATTAGAACAATCGTCAGATAGGTTCATTACTTCACCTGTTATGCTTGTTGAAGCATCATATGCACAGTTTTCATCTAAGAATATTTCAACATCTGAAGGAGCTTCAAATATAGGGCTTATTGTATCTTGAATTGTGAATGTAGCAGTGGTAGAACTTTCATTTCCACATTCATCAGTAGCAGTAAAAGTTACAGTAGCACTTCCTGTAGTTCCACAAGTATCAATAAACTTAATGTAATCATTTGTCCAAGTAATAGTTGAACATTCATCTGAAGCATTAGCTCCACCTAAAGTATTTAACCAATTATTGAACTCATCAATATTACCATTTCCATCACATTCAACTGTTAAATCTACCGATACATTATCAATATTTGGAGCAGTAGTATCTTGAATTGTGAATGTAGCACTAGTTGATGTATTATTTCCGCAACCATCAGTAGCAGTAAATATAACAGTAATAGAACCAGTTTGACCACAATCGTCAGATATTACAGTAAAGTCATTAGACCATGTAATAGAAGAACAATCGTCAGAAGCTATAGCTCCTCCGTTGTTGTTTAACCAATTGTTTAAGTCATTTATATTACCATTTCCATCACACTCAACTGTTAAATCTGTAGCTTGTGTATCAATGGTAGGATCAATAGTATCTTGAATAGAATAAGTTGCTGATGTTGAAGTTGTATTTCCACATTCATCTGTAGCAGTAAATGTTACTAAAACTGGACTAGAACAATCAGAAGTTGCACCGTTGTAATTATTTGTCCAAGTTACATCACCACAAGTATCAGAAGCAGAAGCACCTCCATTAGTGTCTAACCAATTTTGAATAGCATCATTATTTCCATTACCATCACATTCAATTGTAATATTACTAGCGTTAACATCTACAGTTGGCGCCGTAGTATCTACCACAGTAATAGTTTGCGTAGCAGTACTTGTATTACCACAATCATCAGTAGCAGTCCAAGTACGTGTTATAGTTTGCGTATTTCCACAGTTCTCTACAGTAGCATCACTTTCCGATATAGTTACATCACCACAAGTATCCGAACCAGTAGCGATACCAGTACTAGCAGACGATGTATCATCACCACACTCTACAGTTACATCTGCAGGTGCAGAGATAGCAGGTGCAGTAGTATCTACCACAGTAATAGTTTGTGTTGCAGTACTTGTATTACCACAATCATCAGTAGCAGTCCAAGTACGTGTTATAGTTTGCGTATTTCCACAGTTCTCTACAGTAGCATCACTTTCCGATATAGTTACATCACCACAAGTATCTGAACCAGTAGCAACACCAGTACTAGCAGACGATGTATCATCACCACACTCTACAGTTACATCTGCAGGTGTAGAGATAGCAGGTGCAGTAGTATCTACCACAGTAATAGTTTGCGTAGCAGTACTTGTATTACCACAATCATCAGTAGCCGTCCAAGTACGTGTTATAGTTTGCGTATTTCCACAGTTCTCTACAGTAGCATCACTTTCCGATATAGTTACATCACCACAAGTATCTGAACCAGTAGCAACACCAGTACTAGCAGACGATGTATCATCACCACACTCTACAGTTACATCTGCAGGCGCAGAGATAGCAGGAGCTGTAGTATCCACCACAGTAATAGTTTGTGTTGCAGTACTCGTATTACCACAATCATCAGTAGCCGTCCAAGTACGTGTTATAGTTTGCGTATTTCCACAGTTATCTACAGTAGCATCACTTTCCGATATAGTTACATCACCACAAGTATCCGAACCAGTAGCAGTTCCAGTACTAGCAGACGATGTATCATCACCACACTCTACAGTTACATCTGCAGGTGCAGAGATAGCAGGGGCAGTAGTATCTACCACAGTAATAGTTTGAGTAGCAGTACTCGTATTACCACAATCATCAGTAGCCGTCCAAGTACGTGTTATTGTTTGCGTATTTCCACAGTTATCTACAGTAGCATCACTTTCCGATATAGTTACATCACCACAAGTATCTGAACCAGTAGCAGTTCCAGTACTAGCAGAGGATGTATCATCACCACACTCCACAGTTACATCTGCAGGCGCAGAGATAGCAGGAGCTGTAGTATCCACCACAGTAATAGTTTGTGTTGCAGTACTCGTATTACCACAATCATCAGTAGCCGTCCAAGTACGTGTTATAGTTTGCGTATTTCCACAGTTATCTACAGTAGCATCACTTTCCGATATAGTTACATCACCACAAGTATCCGAACCAGTAGCAGTTCCAGTACTAGCAGACGATGTATCATCACCACACTCTACAGTTACATCTGCAGGCGCAGAGATAGAAGGAGCCGTAGTATCTACCACAGTAATAGTTTGTGTTGCAGTACTTGTATTACCACAATCATCAGTAGCAGTCCAAGTACGTGTTATAGTTTGCGTATTTCCACAGTTATCTACAGTAGCATCACTTTCCGATATAGTTACATCACCACAAGTATCTGAACCAGTAGCGATACCAGTACTAGCAGACGATGTATCATCACCACACTCTACAGTTACATCTGCAGGTGCAGAGATAGCAGGGGCAGTAGTATCCACCACAGTAATAGTTTGTGTTGCAGTACTCGTATTACCACAATCATCAGTAGCAGTCCAAGTACGTGTTATTGTTTGCGTATTTCCACAGTTATCTACAGTAGCATCACTTTCCGATATAGTTACATCACCACAAGTATCTGAACCAGTAGCGATACCAGTACTAGCAGACGATGTATCATCACCACACTCTACAGTTACATCTGCAGGTGCAGAGATAGCAGGGGCAGTAGTATCCACCACAGTAATAGTTTGTGTTGCAGTACTCGTATTACCACAATCATCAGTAGCAGTCCAAGTACGTGTTATTGTTTGCGTATTTCCACAGTTATCTACAGTAGCATCACTTTCCGATATAGTTACATCACCACAAGTATCTGAACCAGTAGCGATACCAGTACTAGCAGACGATGTATCATCACCACACTCTACAGTTACATCTGCAGGTGCAGAGATAGCAGGGGCAGTAGTATCTACCACAGTAATAGTTTGAGTAGCAGTACTCGTATTACCACAATCATCAGTAGCCGTCCAAGTACGTGTTATTGTTTGCGTATTTCCACAGTTATCTACAGTAGCATCACTTTCCGATATAGTTACATCACCACAAGTATCCGAACCAGTAGCAGTTCCAGTACTAGCAGACGATGTATCATCACCACACTCTACAGTTACATCTGCAGGCGCAGAGATAGAAGGAGCCGTAGTATCTACCACAGTAATAGTTTGTGTTGCAGTACTTGTATTACCACAATCATCAGTAGCAGTCCAAGTACGTGTTATAGTTTGCGTATTTCCACAGTTATCTACAGTAGCATCACTTTCCGATATAGTTACATCACCACAAGTATCTGAACCAGTAGCGATACCAGTACTAGCAGACGATGTATCATCACCACACTCTACAGTTACATCTGCAGGTGCAGAGATAGCAGGGGCAGTAGTATCCACCACAGTAATAGTTTGTGTTGCAGTACTCGTATTACCACAATCATCAGTAGCAGTCCAAGTACGTGTTATTGTTTGCGTATTTCCACAGTTATCTACAGTAGCATCACTTTCCGATATAGTTACATCACCACAAGTATCTGAACCAGTAGCGATACCAGTACTAGCAGACGATGTATCATCACCACACTCTACAGTTACATCTGCAGGTGCAGAGATAGCAGGGGCAGTAGTATCTACCACAGTAATAGTTTGAGTAGCAGTACTCGTATTACCACAATCATCAGTAGCCGTCCAAGTACGTGTTATTGTTTGCGTATTTCCACAGTTATCTACAGTAGCATCACTTTCCGATATAGTTACATCACCACAAGTATCCGAACCAGTAGCAGTTCCAGTACTAGCAGAGGATGTGTCATCACCACACTCTACAGTTACATCTGCAGGTGCAGAGATAGAAGGAGCCGTAGTATCTACCACAGTAATAGTTTGCGTAGCAGTACTTGTATTACCACAATCATCAGTAGCCGTCCAAGTACGTGTTATAGTTTGCGTATTTCCACAGTTATCTACAGTAGTATCACTTTCAGATATAGTTACATCACCACAAGTATCCGAACCAGTAGCAGTTCCAGTACTAGCAGAGGATGTATCATCACCACACTCCACAGTTACATCTGCAGGCGCAGAGATAGTAGGTGCAGTAGTATCCACTACAGTAATAGTTTGTGTTGCAGTACTTGTATTACCACAATCATCAGTAGCAGTCCAAGTACGTGTTATTGTTTGCGTATTTCCACAGTTATCTACAGTAGCATCACTTTCCGATATAGTTACATCACCACAAGTATCTGAACCAGTAGCGATACCAGTACTAGCAGACGATGTATCATCACCACACTCTACAGTTACATCTGCAGGTGCAGAGATAGCAGGGGCAGTAGTATCTACCACAGTAATAGTTTGAGTAGCAGTACTCGTATTACCACAATCATCAGTAGCCGTCCAAGTACGTGTTATTGTTTGCGTATTTCCACAGTTATCTACAGTAGCATCACTTTCCGATATAGTTACATCACCACAAGTATCTGAACCAGTAGCAACACCAGTACTAGCAGACGATGTATCATCACCACACTCCACAGTTACATCTGCAGGCGCAGAGATAGCAGGAGCCGTAGTATCTACCACAGTAATAGTTTGCGTAGCAGTACTCGTATTACCACAATCATCAGTAGCCGTCCAAGTACGTGTTATAGTTTGTGTATTTCCACAGTTATCTACAGTAGCATCACTTTCCGATATAGTTACATCACCACAAGTATCCGAACCAGTAGCAGTTCCATTACTAGCAGAGGATGTATCATCACCACACTCCACAGTTACATCTGCAGGCGCAGAGATAGTAGGTGCAGTAGTATCCACTACAGTAATAGTTTGCGTAGCAGTACTCGTGTTACCACAAGTATCAGCAATTGTGTAAGTTCTAGTTATTACTAAAGGACAATTTGAATTAGGTGTAATTACGTCTATATATGTTATACTACTAATTTCAGTATCATCAGAAGCTGTATATCCTGTAGTTATATAAGTATCTTGTATATCATTAGATTGAGTAAGACTAAAAGGATATCTTGCAGTTAAAGCAGTAATATCATTTTCATCACATCCTTCTATTGTTATAGGTGTTAATGCTGTTATAACAGGATCCTCAGTATCAATAGTAGATATTGTAATTTGAATAGGAGATGGATCTTCACAACCATTACTATCTTTAGTATAGACAGTATAAACACCAGCACTTAATCCAGTAAAAGTTCCAGATGTATTATCAAAGTTAATATTATTTAAACTAAAACTGTATGGAGCTGAACCTCCACTAGCACTAACTGAAAAAGAACCATCATTACCACCTAAACATGATACATCTATGTGATTACTAGTGATTTCCGTGGTATTAATACCTATTACAGTTACATCAAAATCACATGTTAAAACAACTGGATCACCTGAAGTAGGTGTATAGGTAGCTGTATATGTTACTGTTGTGTTTCCAATATTAAAAAAGTCACCAGGATTATGAGTAGAAGTTACTACAAAATTAATTCCATCAGCGCAATCGGCATCAAGTAAAGTCGCATTATAATAAATTCTGTCAACTTCAATATGATTATTAGCTCCTAGATTTGTTCCATTGTCATCAAAAATAAATTTTAATTTATATGCTCCATTTGGAACAGTATTAGGAATTGTTATTGTTTGCAGTCCATCACTTGCTATTCCTGTAACAGTTTGTGTATATATAATATTAGTTCCATCTAAAACTTGTAATATCCAATCAAAAGTTCCGCTTGGAACAATCATATCCATGTTTACAGGTGTTCCATTAGTATTGTCAAAATATTGAAGTGGAGTAGTAAAATCGACATTAGCTCCATTAGATTGAAAGAGTCTTAAATTATTACTACCAATACGTTGAACTCTATTATATTCCCAACAATCATTTGAATTTTCAGGTAAATCAAACTCTACATAAAAAGAATAGTCATCACCAGTGACAGCTGTACAACATTCATAAGTGAAACTTGGTGGAGTCCAAGAAACTGTAGTCCCTGTATCTGTATCTGCACAAGTATCTGTTAAAAGAGGAGGACAATCAAAAACATGAATATCACAAGTTGTAGAATTAGGTTCTGTTATCGTTATTGAAGTTTGAACAGTAGAAGCTCCACAAACATTAGAATCGGTAACAATTAAATTATAAGTACCAGCTGCTAAATTTGTGATATCTTCCGTATTAGCAGTAAATGAATCTGGACCAGTCCAACTATAAGTATATGGAGCAACTCCATCACTTACTGTCACATTAATTTCACCAGTACTTTCACCATTACATAAAATATTATTTTGTGTATAGTTTATTACAGGGGTTGCTACAGGTTCTATAATATTAATAGTTAAAGGTTCTAAATTACCAATATTACATGCATCCAATCCAGCAGAACTTAAAGTGTTTTGTTGATTAGGGTTTTGTACTCCATTATAAGTAGCAGTAAATTGTAAATCAAATGATAAATCACAATTCTCTTCTAAAAAGTAACTTTCATCTTGAATTGTTAAGTCAAAGTTTAAATTAATACTTGGGTCTCCAACATCTACCATACCATCATCTATATAAAAAGTAAGTTCTCCAGTATTAGAGTTATAGGAATATGTAACTCCTGCTGGTAAAGCTGTAGGGTTATAAGTTACTTGTGGAGGCAGAGTAGTTGTAATTTCTAAGTTTACAGCATTATCATTTCCAGAGTTTAAAACACTAAAATCAAAACCAATTATATCTCCAGGATTAGCTGGGTTGTTTCCTGAGTCTAGAGTAATATGAATTGGATTTAAGTCTGGAGCCCATACATCTACTGAAAGACCAACTAAATAAAGACCATAAGTTTCTTGGTTTGAAGTAAGTCTAAGCGTAGCAGATGTTTGATTATTTCCAATAATAGAATTGTTACTATTTGATAAAGGAAACACTGCAGCATCAAAACCTAATGTATTTGTACTTGCAGGGTTTCTGTTTACAAAATTTGCACCATCAACTGTAATCTTACTGTTAAAGAAGTTTGATGAACTTCTTTGAGTAGAAGATATGTTAACAAAGTTGTTAGACGTATTTCTAATTTGTAATCTGTCACCACTTAAATCTCTATCACCTTCTAAAGATCCAATAACAACATTAGCGCTTACATTACCAGTAGGTACAGTTTGAAACCCACTAAAATCAATATCGAAGTTATTTGTAGAACTAGTTACGTGAGCATAACCATCAAAAAGACTAATGTTTTTTGATGGAAGCTTAGGACTTTCATAAATAAATACAATTTGCCATCCTCCAGAAGTACCAGTAGTACCACTTGGGTGAGATGTTAAACTACCTGTTTTAGCTTCTACATTTGCTACTTGATATTTTCCATAAGGGTCTGATAATCCAACAACAGAAGAAGTAATATCTTTAACACAAATGTATGGGTCATTACTAAAGTGAGTATCTCGACCTCTAAAAATTACATCATCAGCTGTAATTGTAGAATATGCAGCTTCACCTGGTAACATTAGTTTTACATCGTTATAATTCCAGTTAGGTTGATTATCCCCATTTTCACTAGGTTCTCTATCTGCAGCAGCCCAATATAGAAGTGCCTTTTTAATAGATAAACACACTAATTGTGGTTCTGGATTCGCAAAATTTGCACTACTAGAATTGAATGTAGAATTGTCATTATCAATATCTACATATACATTATTAGTAAAATCGTGATTACCGTCATTACCAGTGTAACTACCAGTAGCGGTTCTAGATAGCATATTGTTTGCAATAATTGTAACATCACCTTTTAGTGTTTCATTATAACGAGCAGTAAAAGGGTCAAGTACTTGAGCATTTACAAGCGAATATGACAAAAAGGCAATAAATAATATTACCTTACTTAGTTTGTTATGATTAATAGCAGTTTTCATAAGTCCTAATTTTGTTTTGGATTAATTGGGTCTTACTAATTAAAGTTTTTTGGATTTGGAATAAAAGTCTTTATAGTAATGGCATTACTTAATTGTACTCTGGAGCTAGATACAGCACTAATGTTTGTACAGTTCCATTTGTCTAATTTAGTATTTTGGGATCTTGAAATTTTTACATAAAATTGGTATGATTCACCAGCTCTTAAAGAAATACTACTAAGAGCAGTTCTCTTATCTTTATTAAAGATATCTTGAATTAGCTCTACTTGAGCAGAACGTTCATTATCTGAACATACAGAGTTTTGAGCAGCAATAGAAAAAATTTCTGTTTGTCTAGAAGTGTTTTTTACTTCTAAAAGATAATAATGCTCGGTTTTAGATGTAGGCTCATCACTATTCTCTTTTATAGATAGTTCTAGTGATTGTTGACTAAATACACTTAGTACATTGAAGCACATCAAAATTAATAATGTAGCTGTTGTTTTCATACCTTAATGGTTTATATAGCAAAATATATCGCGTTTATAGCGACAAAAAATAATTTATTTAATTATCTTATAACATAATTAGTCATTAACCAAAATGGGTTTAATGATCCAATTCTATTATTAAATGAGGGAAGTACACTTGTATTAAGTGTTTGTGGATTAATAGTTTGAATTAGATTTGGGGTCATCATTCTTTAATTATATATAAACAAAACAACTCATAAGCAGTTTTGTAAACAAATTTAAATGTTGAAGGGCTAAAATACTCGTTAAAACGGAAAAAAACAACATTTAATCGATAAAATATGCATTTAAACGACAGTAAATGAAAAGGATTACTTTTATAAGACACGCAAAATCATCATGGAAATATGATGTATCCGATAAGCTTAGACCTTTAAAAAAGCGCGGTATTGCTGACGCTACGTTGATTTCTGGTTTAGAAAAAGTTAGCGGAATAAAGCCAGAATTTGTGTTTTGTAGTACAGCAAATAGAACAAGAGAAACATGTAATATTTTTCTTAAAAATTTAAAATTTTCATCAGAAAAAGTAAGTTTTGAAGATGAATTATATGATTTTGGAGGCAATAATGTTATCAATTTTATTAAATCTATTAGTGATGATTATGAGAATGTTATAATTTTTGGACATAACTATGCTTTAACATCGATTGTAAACTTGTATGGAGATATTCATGTAGATAATATACCAACATCAGGACTCGTTTCTATAACATTTAATATTTCTAGTTGGTCAGAGTTTAAACCTGGAAAGACTGACTTGGTTTTATTTCCAAAACATTTTAGATGATTGCTTAAGGATTTATAGTTTTTTTTCTTTTAGAAGTATATATTTGAGTACTTAATCTAGATTATATAACATTAATGCTATCCATAAAAAAATTTGCAGCTATTGATATTGGTTCTAATGCGGTTAGATTATTAATATCTAACGTTATTCAAGAAGATTCTTTACCAGCTAGGTTTAAAAAAAGCTCTTTAGTTAGAGTGCCTATTAGGCTTGGAGCTGATGTGTTTTTAAAAGGAGAAATATCTGTTGAAAATCAAAACCGTTTAAAAGATACTATGTTAGCTTTTAAATTATTGATGTCATCTCATAATGTTGTTAAGTATAAAGCTTGTGCTACTTCGGCTATGAGAGAAGCAACAAATGGGAGTGAAGTAGTGGATGCTGTTTTTAAACATTCAGAGATAGAAATTGATATTATTAATGGAGAAGAAGAAGCTACTATTATAGCAGCTACAGACTTAAATGATTTTTTAGATGTAAATAAAACTTATCTATATGTAGATGTTGGAGGAGGTAGTACAGAGTTTTCAGTAATTCATCGAGCACAGAAGGTAGCATCTAAGTCTTTTAAAATAGGTACTGTTAGGTTGCTTAACGATATGGTTAAGAAAAAGACCTGGACTAATTTACAAAAGTGGATTAAGGAGCATACAAGTGATTATGATAAAATAGATGTTATAGGCTCTGGTGGAAATATTAATAAGATTTTTAAAATTTCTGGAAAGGCAGCAGGTAAGCCATTGACATATTTCTATTTGTCAAACTATTACAAAACATTGCAAACTTATTCTTATGAAGAGCGTATATCTAAATTAGATTTGAATCATGATAGGGCAGATGTGATTATTCCTGCGACAAGAATATATCTTTCAGCAATGAAATGGAGTAAATCGAAACACATTTATGTACCAAAAATTGGACTTTCTGATGGTATAATTAAGAGTTTATATTACGATAAGGTTTCTAGTAATATACTTTAAATTACCCATGAACAGTTTCCTTTTTACCAAGGTCTTTCATTATTTGGGCTTCGTAGTCTAGTAAATCATTCCATTTTTGATCTACTTCTTTTCGATCTCCGTATTTTCTAGCAAAGCCTAAAAACATTGTATAATGGTTAGCTTCACTAATCATTAATTTTTTGTAGAATTTTGCTAATTTTTTATCCTCAAGTTCTTCAGATAATAATCTAAAACGTTCACAACTTCTAGCTTCAATAAGTGCAGCATAAAGTAATCTATGTACCAATTGAGTTGTACGACTGCCCCCTTTAGGGAAAAACTTCATTAGCTGTACAACATAGTCATCTTTTCTATCTCTACCTAAGGTGTAACCACGTTCAATAATGATATCATGTACCATTTTAAAATGACTCATTTCTTCAGTAACTAAACCTGTCATTTCTTGAACAAGCTCTGTATATTCAGGAAAGCTAACTATTAAAGAAATAGCTGTACTTGTTGCTTTTTGCTCACAAAATGCATGGTCAGTTAATATTTCTTCAATGTTTTTTTCTACAATATTTACCCAACGAGGATCTGTTGGAAGTTTTAATCCTAACATAATTAATTTATTTCAACGTGAACAACATTAGTTTTTCCATCTTCATTTATAAAAAGGGTATGAACAGCATAACGATTAGATTCAGGTATTGCATAAACAATATCAATTAATACTTTATCTTTTAGTTTTGGCTCATCATCAACTTCTATAGATTTTAGAACAGCAAGGTCATTAAAATTATGATATGGTGATTCTTCTGGAAAATCATTTTTATAACCTAATAGTTTGTTAGCTTTTTCTTTATCAAAACTTTCATTGTAAATTACTTTACCATCTTTTTCAATAAACAGGTCATACTTAAAATTTCTATAATGGTCTATATTTTTAAAAGTATCTTGTGTTTTTGTAAAAGTGACATTGTTATTTAAATCAGTATAGGTTTTAATTTTAACATGAAAACCATTGCCTAAAATAGTATCTATTTCTTGTTTAAAGCTATTTTCTGGAATATAGTTGACTTGTTCAAAATATGACTGAGATAAATTACTATCATTAATTTTTTCGTCATTGCTCTTATAGGCTCTTTCCTTTCCATCACAGCTGGTAAAGAAGGCTATAGAAACAACCAATATGATAAAATAGTATTTCATTAGATGTCTAAATCAAAAGTTTTACGTAGTAAATCTATATTAGGGTTTCTCTCTTTTAACTTATTGTATTTATCTTGAGGTGTAAAAGCATATTGCTTTTCTAACTCTTCGTTTACGTCAATTTCTAAGCTAATTGAATAGTTGTTTAAACTTTTTCTTATATGTGCTAATAAATCGTATTGTTGACGCTCAACTTCAATTTTGTTAGTTGAATTAGGAAATGCAACTTTAATTGTAGTTTCATTAATAAGTTTAGGTGTATCAATTTCTAAAATGGAGGCTAAAATATGTTTTCCTTGTTTTTTGGTAATTTGAACAAATTCATTCCATACTTCTTGCATAGCTTCTTCGGTAAAAGCATCACTTGGTAAGTTTTGTTCATCAACAACAACTTCCATTTGTTTTATTAAATGCTCCTTTTTTTTCTTGATACTACTTAATGATAATCCTGAAGATTTTCGATTGGATTTGTTAAGTATAATTTTAGGAGTTTCTTTTACTGCAAAAGCAGATTGCGCTTTATTCTTTTCATCAGAACTACTACTTGTAGTTATTGTGTTTTTACTAGTGCTTTCTTGCTTAGGTAAATTTACTTTTATTGGAGCAATACCTTTTTGTCTAAAATAAGATGCAGGAATTATGTAGTGACTAGTATTTTTTTTTTCTCCATCATGAGTGATAGAGGCAAGCTGCATTAAACAAAGTTCAACGAGTAAGCGTTGATTTTTACTTGTTTTATACTTTAAATCGCATTCGTTTGCTAACTCGATACCTTTAATTAAAAAGGATTGATTAGATTTTTGCGATTGAATTAAATACTTTTCTTTTGTTTGCTCACCAACTTCTAATAATTCAATAGTATCAGGAGTTTTACAAACCAATAAATCTCTAAAGTGAGATGCTAAACCAGCAATGAAATGATGACCATCAAATCCTTTTGATAGAGTTGTATTAAATTGAATTAATAATTCAGGAATTTTATTTTCTAAAATTAAATCGGTTGCTTTAAAGTATGTTTCGTAATCTAAAACATTAAGATTTTCGGTAACAGCTTGTCGTGTTAAGTTTTTTCCAGAAAAACTAACTACACGATCAAAAATAGAAAGCGCATCACGCATTGCACCATCTGCTTTTTGAGCTATGATATGAAGTGCATCATCGTCAGCTTCAATACCTTGTTCTTTTGCAATATGCTTTAAATATTCTTTTGCATCTTTAACAGTAATACGTTTAAAATCGAATATTTGACAACGCGATAAAATGGTAGGAATTATTTTATGCTTCTCTGTAGTTGCTAAAATAAAAATACAATGTTTTGGTGGTTCTTCTAAGGTTTTAAGAAACGCATTAAAAGCCGATTGAGACAACATATGTACCTCATCAATAATATAAACTTTGTATTTGCCAACTTGAGGCGGAATTCTAACTTGATCTGTTAAATTTCTAATATCATCAACCGAGTTATTTGAAGCAGCATCGAGTTCAAAGATGTTAAAAGCAAAATCTTCATCATCAATGTTTTCATCACCTCTTTCATTAATCATTTTAGCAAGAATACGTGCACAAGTTGTTTTACCAACACCACGAGGCCCAGTAAATAAAAGTGCTTGTGCTAAATGATTATTTTCTATAGCATTCAGTAAAGTATTGGTAATAGCTTGCTGACCAACAACATCTTTAAATGTTTGAGGTCTGTACTTACGCGCTGAGACTATAAAGTGTTCCAAATTTACTGTGTTTGCTAAGGCATCAAGAATGATGCTTTTGAATGTATAACAAAGTTAAAAAATCAATATAAAATTTGAAATTTAGAAAGCGAAAATTGAAATGAGTTATTAACAAGTTTTAAGTAAGCAAAAAAGAAGAGCTTTCAATTTTAATGAATTGAAAGCTCTAGTGTTTTTTATCAAATAGTTAAAATGATTATTTCATCGTTTCTACTATTTTCTTTAAATCTTTAACAGAAGTTTTTTCATTACTTGATTTAGTACTTGTAGCTAAATTGCCTCCTAAACCTACTGTCGCTGGTGCTGCATAAGCTAATAATTCTCCATTTTCAGCATCTACTACGTATTGAACATACATGAGCTTAGAAACAGAAAAACCTACAGATACTTTACCTGCATTACCACTACTTGAACTATTTTGTTGATACATTGGAAAAGCTCTAACATATGCATATTTAGAATCTCTTGAAAGTATGGCTTTGTCAATTGTTTCTCTATCAGTTAATTCGTAATCAAATTTATAGATTTTAGAAATTTGACTTAAAAGTTTCTTTTCCACTTTTTCTTTATCAAACAGTAAAGTTTTTTCTTTTATTTTTTTTGCATTCTTAGCAAACTCAGCTTTCATTTCTTTTCTTGAAGGTCTTTTTTTGCCTTCAGATTTTTGTAAGCCTACAAGTAAATTTTGAAATTGTTGTAATATAAAAGTTAAGTCAGCTTCACCTGGGTGTGATGTTGTATACATCATTGAGTGAAAAGGCTTTTTCTCATCAGCTAAACCTAAATCAAGAGTGTATATATCTGGTGTGCTTATAGAATTAGAGCTAGATAAGAGTCTATCAGGGCTTCTTTGAACGTTATTCGTGAAATAAGCATAAGATTTACTGTCTTTTTTATTCTTTCTAATTTTTATAAATTCAGATTTAGTTACATATCTAATATCACTAGAAAAATTCCATGTATTCTTTATAGTACGCTTTAAGTTTTCATTGTATGCGTTAATTTCATCAGCATACTTCTGAAATTTTTCAGGTTTCTTTTCAATTTTCTTTTTTAATTTTTCATTTACTTCATCCAAAACAACCAATAATGTACGCTCTTTTATTTTATTAGCATCTTCTGGTTTAGGCATTCCAAATTGAGCACTAGCTTGAAAAGAGAGAAAAATTGTTAATACTAAAAGTGTAAGTGATTTTTTCATTTATATGTAAGAATTTATTAATTAGGTAAATATAAAATCTAATGCTTGAATAGCGAAAGAAAACATAAATAATTATTTACTTTTGTGCACAAGTAAATCGCCTTATCGAGCTAAAACTTGTTTTAGTTAGGAAAGTCCGAACACCATAGTGCAATCATAGTGGTTAACAGCCACCAACCGCGAGGTTAGGAAAAGTGCAACAGAAAGGATGTACAGGTAATGCTGTAGTGAAATCAGGTAAACTCTATGTGGTGCAATGTCATGTATACCAATGTTTGAGGGCTGCACGCTCGATGTTGGAGGGTAGGCAGCTAAAGTTTGCTGGTAACAGTAAATGTAGATAAATGATAAGGGCTCTTTTTTAGAGTACAGGATTCGGCTTATAGATTTACTTAAGCATAAAAAAAGTGTGGTATTAACCACACTTTTTGTTTTAAATGAATTATTAACTACTCACTTGAAGTAGAATCTACAGCTTTTGCTGCTTCCATTTCTTGTAGCATTAATACTATTTCGGTTGGATCCCAATAACCAGATTCTCTTACAATTTTCCCATCAATAAATTGTGAAGTTAAATGTACAGGAATATTTACCGTTTTATTGTTTCCTTTTAGAGTTGCTGACCAATCTCCCCAAAAGTTTACCCAAGTATGGCCTTCATCTGTAACTACCATTTCATATTCTGATTCACTTAGATCAAAGCCTCTATTTGAATAATTCTCATCATTAGCTTTATGGTAGTCAATGATTTCTTTGGTTGACATTCCTTTTTTTCTTGTATTAAAAAATGTTTTAGACGTGTCTGCATAATGCTTAGTTAATGCTTCCCAATTTTTATCGTTGTAATTTTTTATATTCTCCTTTAATGCGTCAATTTCAGGAGAGTTTTGTGTATATCGTACTTCATGTTCTTTACATCCTAAAAGAACAATACAAAGAATTAAGATTAGTGTTTTTTTCATGGTTTAATTTGATTTTGGATAATAACTTAAATCTGGTCTAATTCTTCCTTCAATTTGATCGTATTTCATAGCTAATTTAATTACTTCAAAAAGAGCAGCATTACCATCTTCACCTAAAGCAGTATTATTGGATTTTCCATTTTGAGCACTTTCTACACTGTCTGTTGCTGGAACAGATACTAGAAAATAACTTTCTTCATCTCCAAATCCACTATGGTAAACATCGTATCCATTTTTAATTCCTTTTTCTGCAAAAGCTTCTTTTACCTTTTTCATGGCTTCGTACATTGCTTTTCCATTTTTTGGTGCATAGTAAAGGAAATGATATTCACGATGGTTTTTTCCTTCTTTACTAAATCCTTCTGGCATATGTGATAGCTCAGGAATATGATGGGTGATGCTATTGCTATGTGAATCGTAGCATTTGTCCATATCATCAAATAATTTTCCAGCTGCTTCTTTTCCCATTTTTTCAAAAATAGCGCTCATTGGATTATTGTCAAGTTCGGCCATATTTTTAATAGGTGTTACATATATATAACGTCCATCTTCAATAGAAACAGTTGTCCAGTTTATTCCTTGAATGTTATGTTTTTCGCAATTTTCCTTTAGTTCTTTGGCTAAACGTTCGTATTCTTGCAACATAGAAAAATTCACATTATCTGTATGTAGTGATAACATGGTTGATTTTTTTTCCTCTTTGGCTTCTTTTTCTTGAGCGATTGAAATATTAAAGGCAAAAGCCATTAATACTAATGTAACTAGTACTTTTTTAATAGTTTTCATGTGTTTATTATTTAGTTGATTAATAGTCTAATTAATACATTACTAAGTAATAAGACATAATAAATTTTGAGCAGTAATTATTTAATAAATAGACGTCAATAAGAGTTGGGAAAGTGCTTAAGGAATTTTCTAAGTTACTGAAAAAAAGTGATATACAGAAATTTACTCTTCGTCTTTAATAGTGTTTTCAAAAAAACTGAACATGTTTCCACCATAACTTTTTGAATAACTAAAATGCTTGAAATTTGATAAATCTGTATGTTTTGAATGTTCAATTATCAACAAACCATCTTCGTGAAGTAGTTCATTTTCAAAGATAGCATTGCTAATTTCTTCAAATTGATTTTCTGAAAATGCATATGGAGGATCAGCAAATATTAAAGAATGTTTCTGCTTTGTAGATTCTAAATATTTAAAGACATTAGATTTTATTGTTTGAATAGGCATATCAAACTCTTCTGCAGTTTTATTAATAAAACGGATACAACCAAAATCTTGATCCACTGCTGTTATTTGCTCTGTACCTCTAGATGCAAATTCATAGCTAATATTACCTGTACCACTAAATAAATCTAGTACCGAAAGTTCATCAAAATAATAAAGGTTGTTTATAATATTAAACAAGGCTTCTTTTGCCATGTCTGTAGTTGGTCTTACAGGTAATTTTTTTGGAGCTGTGATACGTCTTCCTTTATATTTTCCAGAAATAATACGCATTAAAAACTGTTTAAAATAATTAGATCTTTAGCAATAGTCATATCGATATTTTGAGGAATTGCATACTTTTTTCTAGCTGTAATAAAGCTAATATTTCTTATGTATTTATATGCTATATTAAATAAGTCATCTTCTTTTTTAATATCACCTAAAAGCAATAATTTAAACTCTTCTGGGTTCAAGTTTAATTGTTCGGCAGTAAATAAAATATAGTATATAAAGTCTTCTTTTGTATGAAACTCAAACGTATTATATAGCCTTAGGTTATTGTTTTGAGTTACTAATATTTCAAAATGTGAGTTATTTACATTAACATACATTTTGTCATCAGATGAATACTTGTCGTTGTTTAATAAAGATTCAATTAAAACAGTAGAGTAGTGTTTGTATTCAAAATTACCAAAACGATCATAAATGTAATTGTTAATGTTTACGTATGGTACATAAATATTAACAGAGTCATTAATGCTTAGCTCGTCAAAAGTGATAAAATCTGTTCTAAGAATTTTAGAATTAAATTTTAAATAATCTGCTATGTATTCTTCATTAAATAACGCTTTAGGTACCAAGGTTGATAATTCATTGTCGTGAACAATAGTAACTTGACTAAACGTGTTATTTAAAAAGTCTTCAGTATTAAATTGGTGTGTTAACTTATCTAGGGTTTCGTTTGGTGTAAGCCTTTTATCAAACTTAATAGTTTTAGAAAAGGCAATAGTTTTGTTTTCTAGATTTAATACACAAAAAGAAAGTCCATTCAAGCTAACTTGAATGGACAATTTATATAGGTTTTGGTCTATGTTATTGTTCTTTTGAATAATTTTTTGGCCAGTTTCCATTTGTATTTACTTCTTCCATAGATCCTACTTTTAATGCATCACCATTTACACCATCTACAGACACTACTTGGTTTTCTTTTGCAATAAGGTTTTTGTCTTGACCATCTAAGATAACAGATTTTTTAGCCAATACTTCAAACACAGGAATGTTGATTCCGTTTTGGTCTAATAAACCAGCTTTTAATTCAAATTTTTCACCTGCTTTGCCAACTGGAATATTCATCATTGTTTTATATCTTGAATCAGCACCAAATAATGAGTCTTTAACACCAACAGTTCCTAAAGTATCAATGATAACAATGTCTTTATAAGTATCTACACCATAACGACGTGTCATTTCTTGATCTAAAATACTTGAATCACGACGTTGAGTAAGCGTAAATTCAGCAGTGTCAATAAACTTTACTAAGTTATCCCAATTACCTTGGAATTGTCCAGTTACTGATCTGTGAGCTAATTGAGAATCTCTAATATCCTTTAAATTTTCAATAACTACTTTATAACGCTTGTCTTTTAATTTATTAAATTGGATTTCTCCATAAACAGACATAAAAGTTATATAACCTAAATATCCAATTATTACCCAAAGAACGATTAAAATAACAGGTTTAAATTTTTTAGGAACAAATTTATCGATTAACCAAACGATAGCTATTGTAAGTAAGATTACAACAATTGCAGCAATAATTATCATAGTGAGTTTATTAAATTTTAATTAATGGTCTAACGCAAATCTACAATTTTTTTTTATTAGCGAAAGTGATTGTTAGTAAAAATCATTTCTATATTTGAAAAAAATAAAACCAGCTGTAATATTTAATGAATTCTTCAGAATTTTATTCAACCATAAAAGGCGATTTCCCCTTTGCACCAACTTCTAAGCAAGATATTGTGTTACAGCAACTTTCAAATTTTATTTTTAGTACATCACCTAATTTGTTATATGTTTTAAAAGGATTTGCAGGTACTGGTAAGACTACTATAATTGGAACTATAGTTTCTAATCTATGGAAGGCTAAAAAAAGTGCTGTTTTAATGGCTCCAACAGGAAGGGCAGCAAAAGTTATCAGTAATTATTCTAAAAAAGAAGCTTTTACCATTCACAAAAAAATTTATACCATAAGGCATGATAAGAGTGGTAAAGTATCATTTGTATTAGCTCCAAACAAACATAAAAAAACACTTTTTATAGTTGATGAGGCTTCTATGATTTCAGATTTGCCAAGTCAAGCCAAATTATTTGGTAGTGGTTCTTTATTAGATGATTTAATGCAATATGTTTATTCTGGACATCAATGTAAACTCTTATTAATAGGAGACACTGCACAATTACCTCCAGTTAAACTAGACATCAGTCCAGCATTGAATGAAAATAGCTTAAGCCTGAGCTACAATAAAGAAGTAGAGCGTATGGAGCTTGATGAAGTAGTTAGGCAAGAACAAGATTCTGGTATCTTGTTTAATGCAACATTATTAAGAGAAGCTTTAGCTAACTCTTTTTTTGAAAGCTTTAAATTTAACTTAAATGGTTTTAAAGATATTGTTAGGTTAATAGATGGACATGAAATTATGGATGCTATTAACGATTCTTATTCTAATTTAGGTAATGAGGAAACAGCAATAATTGTACGCTCTAATAAAAGAGCAAACTTATATAATGAACAAATAAGATCACGCATTTTATTTAATGAACATGAGTTAACTGCTGGTGATTACTTAATGATAGTTAAGAATAATTACTTTTGGTTAAAACCATCAAGTGAAGCTGGTTTTATTGCTAATGGAGATATTATAGAAGTTCTTGAAGTATTTGCTATTAAAGAATTGTATGGCTTTAGATTTGCCGAAGTAAAAATAAGAATGGTCGATTATCCACGAATGCGACCATTTGAAACCGTTTTAATGCTAGATACTATTAAGCTTGAAACACCTTCATTACCTTATGAAGAATCTAATAAGTTATACCAAGAAGTTTTAAAAGACTATGAAGATGAAACTTCATCTTATAGAAAGTTTAAAAAAGTAAAACAGAATAATTTTTTAAATGCATTACAGGTTAAGTTTTCTTATGCTATTACTTGTCATAAATCACAAGGAGGTCAATGGAACACTGTATTTGTAGAGCAACCTTATTTGCCAAATGGTATAGATAAGGATTACCTAAGATGGTTGTATACAGCAGTAACAAGAGCTAAAGAAAAACTATATCTTATTGGTTTTAAAGACGATTTTTTTGAGGAATAGTTTTTGAAACTAATTTCTTAAATTAGTAAAATGACTTCAGAAACAATTATCAGTATTTTTTTAGGAATTGGTTTGGCAGCATCTGTAGGATTTAGAGTTTTCTTACCATTATTTGCTCTTAGTTTAGCTTCGTATTTTAATATTTGGCAGCTTAATGAAAACTGGGAGTGGATTGGAGGTATTACCGCTTTAATTATTCTTGGTGTAGCAACTATTGTAGAGATTTTTGCTTATTACATTCCTTATGTAGATAATTTGTTAGACTCTATAGCTGTTCCTTTAGCAGCTATTGCAGGAACAGCTGTTATGGTATCCACAGTTGCAGATTTAAGTCCAGAAATAACTTGGGCATTGGCTATTATTGCTGGAGGAGGAACTGCTGCTGCAATTTCTGGTGCTTCTGGTGCTACAAGATTAGCATCAACAGCTTCAACCGCTGGTGTGGGTAATCCAATTGTTTCTACTGTAGAAACAGGTACTTCAGTTATTATGACTATAGCCTCTATATTTGTTCCAATTTTAGGTTTTGTTCTTGTACTTATAGTTGTATATATCATTTTTAAGATTTACAAAAAGATTAAAAGCACAAAGACATAAATTCTATTAAATTTCTGTATTTTTGATTTGTAAGAAATATTTCAAATGAAGATAATTTCAATGATTCCGGCACGCTATAGTGCATCTCGTTTTCCTGGGAAATTAATGCAAGATTTAGAAGGTAAAACGGTTATTTTACGTACCTATGAGGCTACAGTAGCAACAAATTTATTTGATGACGTATATGTTGTTACAGATAGTGACATAATTTATAATGAAATTACCTCTAATGGAGGTAAAGCCATTATGAGTATTAAAGAGCATGAGTCGGGTAGCGATAGAATTGCAGAAGCAGTTGCTAATGTTGACTGTGATATTGTTGTTAATGTGCAAGGTGACGAACCTTTTACCGAAAGAGAAAGTCTAGAAAAAGTACTTAATGTATTTCATGATGATAACGACAAAGAGATTGACTTAGCATCTTTAATGGTAGAAATTAAAGATTGGGATGAGATAAATAACCCAAATACTGTAAAAGTAATTGTAGACCAACGTAGTTTCGCTTTATATTTTTCTAGAAGCCCAATCCCTTTCCCAAGAGATAAAGAAGCTGGAGCAAGATATTTTAAGCATAAAGGGATTTATGCTTTTCGTAAAGAAGCATTGTTAGACTTTACTAAAATGCCAATGCAGTTTATTGAAGCTACCGAAAAGATTGAATGTATTAGATATTTAGAGTACGGAAAGAAAATAAAAATGGTTGAAACTAATATTGAAGGTGTAGAAATTGATACTCCAGAAGATTTAGAAAGAGCTAAGCGTTTATGGAAATAGATTATTCAAATATAAAAGTTATTGGATTTGATGCAGATGATACACTTTGGGTAAATGAGACCTATTTTCGTGAAGCAGAATTAGAATTTGCAAAGCTTTTAGGTGCTTATGAGACTGCAAATAAAGTTGATCAGTTGCTCTTTAAAAAAGAAATGGATAATTTAGATATCTATGGTTATGGAGTAAAAGGCTTTGTACTATCAATGGTAGAATCAGCTATTGAAATTTCTAATGGAGATATTTCTAATGATACTATAGAAAAAATTCTCAATATTGGAAAAGATATGATTAATAAACCTGTAGATTTATTGGATGGTGTGGAAGAGGTGTTAAAAACTTTATCTAATAACTATCGATTAATATTAGCAACAAAAGGCGATTTATTGGATCAAGAGCGAAAATTAGAAAAGTCTGGTTTAACTAATTATTTCCATCACATAGAAGTGCTAAGTGATAAAAAAGAAGCAAATTACGAACGTTTATTAAATCATTTAGATATTGAACCAGAAGAGTTTTTAATGATTGGAAATTCTTTAAAATCAGATATATTACCATTAGTAAATATTAACGCAAAGGCAATACATGTTCCCTTTCATACAACTTGGGCTCATGAACAAGTTACTGAGAAAGAAACTAATGGAAAGCAATACAAAACGGTTTCAAAGATTAATGATATAATTAATATTTTGAAGTAGATGAAATATATTGACATTAATACTTGGGAAAGGAAGCAGCACTATAATCATTTTAAGGATTTTTTAGACCCTAGTTTTGCGGTTACTATTCCTTTTGATGTTAGTTATGCTTATAACTTTGCAAAGCTTAATGGCATTAGTTTTTTTGCTAAATATTTGCACGATTGCATGAGAGCAATTAATAGTGTAGATAATTTAAGATATAGAATATTGAATGGTAAAGTAGTAGAGTTTGATGTTATTAATGCCTCTGCTACATTAATGAGAGTAAATAATACATTTGCTTTATCTTCAATTAAATATTCTGAAGATATTAGAGAGTTTATAAAAAATATTAATTCTGAAAAGCAACGAATTTTAAGTACTGATGACTTTTATCCTCCAGAAAATAGACTGGATTGTATTCATTGTTCAGCTTTACCTTGGGTTAATTTCACAAATAATAAAGAAGCTTTTTCTGGAAAATCAGATTCGGTTCCAAAATTATCTTTTGGTAAAGTTTATGAAGAAGGAAATTGTAAAAAAATGAATGTATCAATAAGTGTAAGTCATGCATTAGTTGATGGTTTGCATGTTGGATATTTTGCAGAAAATTTCCAGCAATATTTAAATAATAATTAATTACACTATTTTAGTGTTTAATATATATCATAATTGAATGAGTTATAAGAATTTTCCAATGGTACCAAGAGTAGTTTTTGGGAGAGGTAGTTTTAATCAGTTGCAAGAAATTATTTCACCTAAACGTATTAATACTAAAGCACCATTTGTATTTTTAGTTGATGATGTATTTAAAGGTAATGCGTGGTTGACTTCTAGAATACCTTTGTCTTATGAAGATAATATAATTTATATTTCTGCAAATGAAGAACCAAAAACTTCACAAGTTGATGAATTAGTAGAGGACATCATTTTAAACTCTAGAGAAAAACCATCTGGCATTATTGGAATAGGAGGAGGTACTGTATTAGATTTGGCCAAAGCAGTTTCAATAATGCTTACTAATAGTGGTATTGCAAGTGATTATCAAGGTTGGGATTTAGTGAAAAATCAAGCAGTCTATCACGTTGGAATACCTACAATTTCTGGAACAGGAGCAGAAGTTTCTCGAACAACAGTATTAACTGGACCAGAAAGAAAGTTAGGAATCAATAGTGATTTTACTCCATTTGACCAAGTCATTCTAGATCCTGAATTAAGTAAAGATGTACCAAAAGACCAATGGTTTTATACAGGAATGGACTGTTTTATACATTGTATCGAATCTTTAAACGGAACTTTTTTAAATGCATTTAGTCAAAGTTATGGAGAAAAGGCATTTTCATTATGTAAAGAAGTATTTGTAGATAATAAATTAAATACTGAAGAATCTCAAGATAAATTAATGATGGCTTCATGGCATGGAGGTATGAGTATAGCTTATTCACAAGTTGGTATCGCACACGCATTAAGTTATGGTTTATCTTATCTTCTAGGAACAAAGCATGGTATTGGTAATTGTATTGTTTTTGACCAATTGGAAGAGTTTTACCCTGAAGGAGTTAAACTCTTTAAGGAAATGAAAAAAATACATAACATTGAACTTCCAAATGGTGTCTGTTCAAATCTTGCTGATGAAGAGTTTGATATTATGATAGATGTATCACTAAGTTTAGAGCCTCTTTGGGAAAATGCGCTAGGTAAAGACTGGAAGAAAAGAATAACAAGAGATAGTATTAAAGCTTTGTATAAAAAAATGTAGATATGCGTTGGCTATCCAAGTTTATATATCATAAATTATTAGGTTGGAAAGTTACTGGTTTTTCAGATTTTGATAGTGTGAAAAAAGCAGTAATTATTGCAGTTCCACATACGAGTTGGCATGACTTTTATATTGGAGTTTTATTACGTTCTGTAGTAGGTATCAAGTCTAATTTTGTTGGCAAAAAAGCTTTATTTACATTTCCATTTGGTTTCTTTTTTAGAGCGCTTGGTGGTGCTCCTGTAATTAGAAAATCTAATGAAAACCAAGTTGAGGCTATTGCTCGTTTATTTGATGAACATGAAGTGTTTAGAATGGCAATGGCTCCAGAAGGAACTAGAAAAAAAGTTGATAAATGGCGTACAGGTTTTTATTACATAGCTAAAACTGCCAACGTACCTATTGTAATGTTTACACTTGATTTTAAAAACAAAGAGAACAAGTTCTCTGAACCATTTTACCCAACTGATGATAAAGAAGCTGATTTTAAATTCATGAAATCTTTTTATGAAGGAGTTGTAGGCAAAGTACCAGAGTACTCCTAATTTTTAAGTCTATTTTCACATTTTGGCATAAGTTTTGTTTCTTTTCTAATAGGTTTAGTTAGCTTGGTAAGTGAAACATAAATTAAACATGTTGCATGTCACTAAAAAGAAACATTTACTAGATAATATAATAACTATTAAAAGCTATTTCTTCCCCAAGAAATAGCTTTTTTTAAACCAAAAAAGCCATTGCATTGCAATGGCTTTAATGTTATATTTAAACTAGTAAATTACTTACTTAATCTCTTTTATAGCATTATCTATTAAAGTTCTTAAGTGTTGCTTATGTGCTCTAGAAGAAACATTTCCAGAAGGCGCAGCCATAGTTCTAATTTTCTTTAAGTTATATAATGCCATTGATTTTGCATTATTTGTGAATCTAGAACTTTGCTTTCCAGTAAGCATATTAATTAAATAGTTTGTGTATTCAATTTGTAAGTTTTGTCTAAATGAATTTACATTTCCATAAATATCTGCAGCAAAAATTGATTTGTTTAAATCAGACATATAAGTAGACATAGTGTATTTATTGCCATACAACTCAGAATCTGTAATTCTTTGTAATGTATTAGGATGTAATATATGACGTAATACATTACGTTGATAAGCTAATACTTGTGCATGGATTTTTGGATCCTCTGGTCTAGCAAAGAAATTATATCCACGACGTTGCATTGCTAAATAGTTGTATAAATCATTTGGAGCATCGTAAGCATTAGGAGCAAAAGCATACTTGCTTAATGCATTCATAGCTCTTTTTTGGTCTTCTAAGCTTACTGGTGTATAAGGTTGAGTTTCTCCTGTTTGTCCAGCCATAGCTCTATCTACATATACACCTCCAATAAATCTAGAAATAACATTTGTAGCAGTAGCACGTTGTCCGCTTAAAATATAATAAGCTCTTCTCAACTCTTGGTAAGATTCTCCTTTTTTAGTGAATTTAGCTTTTACATCTTTCATTAATCCATTAACCATTTCTATTCTATCAATAGAATAACCTATTTGGTCGTTAGATAAATCACCAATCATTACTCTTGGATCCATTGCTTTTCCAGGAGCTCTCATATCGTCAGCATCATTACCAAAGATTAATTCTGGTTTAGTTGATTGCTCTAATAAAGCATTTTTCTCAGCTTCAGTTTTAAAAGGTGTGTATCCATATTGAATTGCCCAAACATCATATGGTCCAACAGATGTGTCATAGTATTGTCCTTGCTTACTTCTATCTGTAGTTAAGTTAATACCAGCATAATCCATTACAGAACCTGTTAAACATTTTCCTTTAATAAAATCAGCATCAGCTAATTGTTCAGGAGAGAACAACTGACTTGCTTTCATGTTATGGTTAAGTCCTAATGTATGACCTACTTCGTGCATGATTAAAGCTTTCATAGCTTCTTTTTTCATACGCTCCATTTCTAAATCACCAGCATTGGCAGCAGCTAATACAGCTTGACCAAACATTGTGTTTTCATGCATTACATGACCCATTGAACAAAATAATTTGTTATTCTTTAAGTAATCTGATGCATCAAATTCTTTTTGGTTTGCAGCTAAATCAAACATCTTATCATACATCACTCTGTTAGTAAAGTGCACATATTCTAACATAATGTCAGCTCCCATAATTTCACCAGTTCTTGGGTTAACAAAACTTGGTCCATAACCACCAAAAGGAGGATTTGGAGAAGATGTCCATCGTAATACATTTTTGTTTATATCTCCAGCATCCCAATCTGCATCATCTGGCTGCATTTTTACTACCATAGCATTTCTAAATCCAGCTTTTTCAAAAGCTTTATTCCATTCAAGAACACCTTCTCTAATAATATCTCTCCAAGCTTCAGGAGTAGAATTTTCCATCCACCATGTAATTGGCTTTACTGGCTCAGAAATAGCAGCGTTTGGATCTTTTTTAACTAAATTCCAACGGTGGATTAAATCTCTGTATGGTACAGAGTTTGTAGCAGTTTGGTCAGTTACTTGCGTTAAGAAATATCCAACTCTTGGGTCGTCTAATCTAATTTCATACCCATTATCTTCTGGCATAGAGATTAAACTGTGAAATATTTTTATACTTACATTTCTACCATCAGTTACTGCAGCAGAACCTCCATTTAAAACTGAAGATTTAGAATATACATACTCAACAGCTAAATCTGTATTGTCTTCATAATTTCTAATAGAGTTGATTTTAGTTTTTCCTTTATCTAAGTTTCCTAATGTAAAAGCAAAAGGAGACTGTCCTGGAAAACGAGGGCCTTTAATTTGTGCTAATGTTTCTTTTAAAAATAAACCATCAGATTTTACTAAGTATAATCCTTTTTCTTTGTCATGAGCTTCAATTTTAAAGCTAGCCATAATACCTGGAGTAATATTAGCGTCTTTAGATTTAGAAATTGCATTGTTAGGATCGAAGTAGTAAGAAGTGTTTTGAGTTACAAACTCAATCTTGTCATAAAACTTTTCAATTTTAAAGACTTTTGAACCACCATAAGCACCTCTAAAAGCACCAGCATCTGTAGCACTATTAGCTACTTGCATGAAGTGAATAAACTCTTTGTTTAATTGATCTTCAGAAATTACCATTTGTGTACTACCATTAATAGTATCACGATAAATAGTAAATAAGCCTTCAATTTTTTCGCTTTTCTTTACTAAGTCTTTAATAGTTTTTTCTTTAGATTTTTTTGGTGGAGCAGGAGCTGTAACTTCTTGTCCTTTCTTTTTCCTTTTGTTTTTACGCTGCGCTTCTGCTTGAAATGGCATCATAAATAGCGCTAACATAAAAACCATAGCTATTTTAAAATAGCGATTGGTTTGATTGGTTTTCATATTTAATTTAGTTGTTAAAATGTTATTTATTTTAAGAGTTTGAAATTATGAAATTGATAATAAAATAATCTTTATAATATGTTAAAACTATTTTTTATTGATATTAGTATGGTATTCATTTAATTTTCATACTATTATATATAAAAAAAGAGAGCATTATGCTCTCTTTTTTTATCAAATTTATATGTCTTACTCTGATAATTCTTCCATGGTGTGATATACGTTTTGTACATCGTCATCTTCTTCTAATTTTTCTAGAAGTTTTTCAACATCTGCAACTTTTTCTGCATCTAATTGCTTAGTTACTTGAGGGATACGCTCAAAACCAGAAGATAGAATTTCTATTTTTCTTTTTTCTAATTCAGCTTGTATAGAACCAAAGTTTTCAAAAGGAGCGTATATCAAAATACCATCATCATCAGCAAAAACTTCTTCAGCACCATAATCTATAAATTCTAATTCTATTTCTTCAGCATCCAAACCTTCACTATTAATTCTAAAGTTACATGTACGGTCAAACATAAATACTACTGAACCTGAAGTTCCTAAACTTCCATCACATTTGTTAAAATAGCTTCTCACATTTGCTACAGTACGTGTATTATTATCAGTAGCAGTTTCAACTAATACTGCAATGCCATGTGGTGCGTAGCCTTCAAAAATTACTTCTTTATAATCGCCTTGATTTTTATCGCTCGCACGTTTTATAGCACGTTCAATATTATCTTTAGGCATGTTTACAGACTTTGCATTTTGAATAACTGCTCGTAAGCGAGAATTACTGTCAGGATCTGGACCACCTTCTTTAACAGCCATAACTATATCCTTACCAATTCTTGTAAAGGCCTTACTCATTGCAGACCAACGTTTCATTTTACGTGCTTTACGAAATTCAAAAGCTCTTCCCATATTAAATAGTTTTAATTTATTAGCAAATTTAAAAATGCTAGTAGTAAAAACAAATTATTAGTGGTTATCTATGTTAAGAATATCTTCAATAATATTAATACTAGTTAGTTGTAAATGTTTTGGAAGTAAATTTTCTTTAGGAAGTACTGCTAAATATCTATCATCATTTGTAGTGTAAACAAACTTATAGCTTACTTGTTTTAGCTCAAGTATTCTTATTATATCCTTAATAAAATCGTCATGATGCACTAAATCAGTACTACCTAAATGGTAAATACCATATTTGTTACGGTTGATTATATAATGTATTTGTTGAGTTACTTTATCACAACTCGTAACATTTATTACTAGGTTAGGAAAAATTTCTATAGGCTGTTTCTCTGAGTTGGCTAGTTTAATTTCGTTTACTCTAGGTGAATGAGCTCCAAAGACCATGGGTAACCTTAAAATTGCAATTTTGGTTTTTGGTAAGCGTAATAATAGATTTTCAATTTTAATTTTAAAATGCCCATAAATACTATTGCTTAATGTAGTATCGTATTCGTAGCTAGGATATTTACTATAAGCATCAAATACATTGGCTGATGATAGGAAAATAATTTTACATTTATTTACTTTAACATATTCTACTATATGTTTGTGAGCAATTATTTGTGAAGAGAAATTACCGCGAAGAGCAGAAATTATAATTGTAGGTTTTACAATATCTAGTATTTCAAAAATGTCATCCTCTTCTACGTTATATTGAAAAAAATGATGGTTAGAGCAAAAGTTTTTGTTATCAATATTGTAAGTGCCATATGTATTAAAATAGGAGCAAAGTTCTTTATAAATAGCATTACCTATAAATCCACTTGCTCCTAATATTAATATACGATGTTTGCTTTGTGATTTTTTCATTGATGATGATTATATATGTCACAAAGCAGGTGTGTTATCCTTTATAAAACGGAAGTTTTACTACTGTTGCAGGAACTGCTTTTTTTCTAATTTGAATATTAATTTTACTTCCAGTAGAAGCAAAAACTTTAGGAACATAACCTAAACCAATACCTTTTCCTAAACTAGGACTTTGAGTACCAGAGGTTACATTACCAATTGTTTTTCCGTTATTATCTACGATATCATAACCTTGACGCGGAATACCCCTATCATCTAATTCAAAAGCAATAAGCTTACGTTCTACACCACGCTCTTTTTGTGCTGCTAAGTTTTCACTATTTGTAAATTCCTTAGTGAATTTTGTAATCCAACCAAGACCAGCTTCTAATGGAGAAGTAGTATCATCAATATCATTTCCATAAAGACAATAACCCATTTCTAAACGTAACGTATCACGAGCAGCTAGACCTATTGGTTTAATACCAAAATCTGCTCCAGCTTCTAATACTTTATCCCAAACTTGTTTTACTTCGCTGTTTTTACAATACACTTCAAAACCACCACTTCCTGTATATCCAGTAGCAGAAATAATAACGTTATCGATACCAGCAAAATCACCTACGATAAAGTTGTAAAATTTAATTTCTGATAGGTCATGACTTGATAATGATTGCATAGCTTCAACCGCTTTTGGACCTTGAATAGCTAATAAAGAGTAATCTTCACTTATATCTTTCATGTCTGCACCAACATCATTTTTAGATTGAATCCAGTTCCAATCTTTTTCAATATTGCTAGCATTAACAACTAGTAGGTAAGTTTCTTCTTTAACTTTATATACAATTAAATCGTCTACGATACCTCCATCATCATTTGGAAAGCAGCTATATTGTGCTTTTCCTATAGTTAATTTTGAAGCATCATTACTTGTTACTTTTTGAATTAAATCAAGAGCATTAGGCCCTTCAATTAAAAACTCTCCCATGTGAGAAACATCAAAAACACCAACAGCTTTTCTTACTGTTTCATGTTCAATATTTACACCTTCGTATTGTACAGGCATGTTGTAACCAGCAAATGGAACCATTTTTGCTCCAAGAGCTTCGTGAGTTGTAGATAATGCAATATTTTTCATTAGTAAAAATTGTATATAGTTTGTCCAGCAAATCTAATCAATTTTAATGCAAAAAAAACACCGATTTATAATGAAATATTAACCGTTATGAGTTTGCAGTGATTAAATAGTTTTTTAACTGATTATAGCTATTAATTTTAATAGATACTTTTTCTTTATTTATGACTGCTTTTATTTGCTTTGGTAATGATTGTGGTTGCTTAATAACCTCTTCAACTATATCCAAAAATTTTGTTGGATGTGCAGTTTCTAAAAATACACAGTGTACCTTTGGGTTTTCTTTTAAATAATCTTTACAGCCTAAATAACCAACTGCTCCATGAGGATCTGTAACATAGTTGTAGTTGTTATAAATTTCTAACATAGCAGCTTTTGTTTCTTTATCAGTGTAACTGAATGATGATAGATTGTTTTTTAGAGTATTAAAATCATTTTTATAAATTTCTTTAATGCGAATAAAGTTACTCGGATTTCCAACATCCATTGCGTTACTTATAGTTTGTACAGATGGTTTTGGGTGGTAGTTTTCAGTTTTTAGATATTCTGTCACTACATTATTTTGATTATTAGCAGCAATAAAATGCTTAATTGGTAAACCTAATTGCTGTGCCATCATTCCTGCACAAACATTACCAAAATTACCACTAGGGACAGAGAATACTATATCATTGTACTTACTTTTTAAGTTTTTATAGGTAAACATAAAGTAGAGTAATTGTGGAAGCCATCTTGCGACATTAATAGAGTTTGCAGATGTTAGTTGCATTTTACTTGTTAAATCCTTGTCTAAAAAAGCGCGTTTAACCATATCTTGGCAATCATCAAAAACACCATCTACTTCTAAAGCAGTAATGTTTTGTCCAAGTGTTGTTAATTGCTTTTCTTGTATGTCACTTACTTTACCACTAGGATATAATATAACTACATTTACACCTTTTACTCCTAAAAAACCATTAGCTACAGCGCCTCCAGTGTCTCCAGATGTTGCTACTAAAACGGTTACCTTGTTAGTGTTATCTTTATTAAAATATCCTAAACATCTTGCCATAAATCGAGCACCAACATCTTTAAAAGCCATCGTTGGTCCATGAAACAATTCTAAAGTTGAAATATTTTTGTTTAGCTCAACTACTGGAAATTCAAAAGCTAAAGTTTCCTCAATAATACGTTTTAACACTGCTTCAGGAATTTCTGGAACCACAAATTGCTTCAAAGCTTCAAAAGCAATTTCTGTGTTAGATAAAGTTTCAATGCTTTCAAAAAACGATTTGGACAATGGTTTTATGTTTTCGGGAAAATATAAGCCTTTATCTGGCGCTATTCCTTTTATAACTGCATTCTTGAAATTTGAATTTGATGCTTGTTTGTTTAAACTATAGTAATTCATGTTTTTAGCTACTTATGTTTTAATCAATTATTTTAATTCCTCGATAATTAATTTTTGAGATATATGTATCAAATTCTAAATCTGATTTATTATAAATTGATCGTATTACTGTTTCAATTTTTCTTGCAGAAACTACACCTTTACATAATGTAAATATTGAAGGTCCTGAACCTGAAATGCCACTTCCTAATGCTCCTGCTTCTAAAGCAGCGTTTTTAGTTTTTTCAAAATAGGGAATTAGTTTACTTCTATAAGGTTCTGCCACGACATCATTTAATGATTTACATATTAAATCGTAGTTTTTTGTATGTAACGCATGAATAAGGCTACCAACATTAGACCATTGTGTAATGGCATCTTTTAGAGGGATTTCTTTAGGTAAAATGGCTCTAGCTTCAGATGTTTTTATTTCAATTTTTGGATGCACAATAACAGCATGTAAGGCATCTGGTGTTGGTATTTGTAAAATTTCTAAAGGCTCTAAACTTTTTACTAGAGTAAAGCCACCAAAAAGAGCAGGTGCAATATTATCGGCATGTTCACTTTTACTTGCTACAGCTTCACCTTTCATAGCAAATGCTGTGAGTTCGGTTTTATTATACGGTTTCCCTAATAATTCATTAATAGCAAATACGCTACCTGCTGCACTAGCCGAACTACTACCAATTCCACTACCTGGCTTAATTTTTTTATTGATTTCTATTTCAAATCCACAATCAGGATTTGCATGGTCATAAAGTGCTTGTGCAGATACGCCTGCAACATTTAGATTTGTATCGTATGGTAAGTCGTAACCTTCAATTTTTGTGATTTTTATGCCTTTATCTTGAGTTTTTCGAACAATCATTTCGTCTCCTACGCTATTTAAGCAAAACCCTAAAACATCAAATCCACATGATACATTTGCTACTGTTGCTGGTGAAAATATTTTTATCTCTTTCATAATTTTAGTTATTAGCGATTCTTATTATGTCTGCAAATAGGCCAGAAGCTGTTACATCTGCTCCAGCACCAGCACCTTTTATTATCATTGGTTGTTCTGGGTAACGTTCTGTATAAAACATTACAATATTGTCCTTTCCTTCCAGGTTGTAAAATGGATGTTCTTCTGGAATTTCTTTTAGACTTACTTGAGCTTTTCCGTCTTTAAATTCGGCTACATACTTTAGTTTACATCCCTTGTCATTTGCTGATTTGAAGAGGTTTTGATAATGTTCTTCATCAGAAATTAGTGTATCATAAAAGTCATTAACGCTATTTGCTTTTAATCCAGAGTTTGATAAAAATGAAGTATTCTTTATATCTTCAAGATTCATTTTAGTACCACTTTCTCTAGCTAGAATTAATATTTTTCTAGCGACATCAACACCACTTAAGTCAATTCTAGGGTCTGGTTCTGTATAACCTTCTTCTAGTGCTTGTTTAACCACATCGTGAAACTTTGTAGTATCATTAAAGTTATTAAATACAAAATTTAAACTACCAGATAAAACGGCTTGTATAGAATGTACTTTATCTCCTGAAGTAATTAAATGATTTAACGTATCTATAATTGGTAATCCAGCACCAACATTAGTTTCAAATAAAAAAGGTGCATTGTATTTTCTAGATAAATGTTTTAGCTCATTGTAATTGTCAATATTACTAGAACATGCAATTTTGTTACATGCAACAACTGCAAAGCTTTCTTTTAAATAATTAGCATAAATATTTGAGACTGCTTCATTAGCTGTAACATCTACAAATACATTGTTCCTTAAATTTAAAACTTTAGCTTTTTCGAAAAAGCCATTTAGAGATGCACTTTCACCATTATCCAATTGCGATTTCCAATTATCTAATGTTAATCCAGATTCATCAAAAATCATCTTTCTTGAATTTGATAATCCAACAACTCTAAGATTTATTTTAAGCTTTTGTTTTACGTATGATTTTTGCTGTTTTATTTGTTCTACTAAGCGTTCACCAACATTGCCAACACCAGTAATAAATAAATTAAGTTGTTTTGTTTTCGTTTCAAAAAAGCGTTCATGAAGTGTGTTTAAAGCTTTTTTTACATCGTTTTTTGATATAACCGCAGAAATATTTCGCTCTGAGGCTCCTTGAGCAATAGCTCTAATATTTACATTGTTTTTTCCTAAAGCGCTAAACATTTTTCCACTAATACCTTGATGATTTCTCATGTTATCACCAACTACTGCAATAATGGATAAATCTTCTTCAATAATTATTGGGTCAATTTTAAATAGTGAGATTTCATTTTCAAAAGCTTTATCAATTGCAGCCTTTGCTATTTTTGCATCTTTTATTGAAACTCCTATACAAATTGAATGTTCTGAAGATGCTTGAGTTATAAGAATGATATTAATTTTTTCATGAGCTAAAGTTTCAAATAAGCGTTTTGAAAATCCAGGAATACCAACCATTCCATTACCTTGAAGTGTAATAAGAGCTATGTCATTTATATTGCTTATACCTTTGACTGGTGAGGTAGAGCCATTTTCAACATTACGAACAATTAAAGTGCCTTCATCGTCAGGAGCTAATGTGTTTTTAATTAGTATAGGAATATCGTTTCTCAATACAGGTTGCACAGTAGGAGGATACAATACTTTTGCACCAAAATGAGATAATTCTACAGCTTCTTGATACGATAACTTATTAATAGGTAATGCTTGCTTTACTAACTTTGGGTTTGTTGTAAACATACCACTAACATCTGTCCATATTTGTAATTCATTAGCGTTAATTGCTGAGGCTATTAATGATGCAGTATAGTCAGATCCACCTCGTCCTAGTGTTGTAATTTCGCCATCTTCAGATTTTGATACAAATCCAGGAAGTAAAGTAACTAGTTTGCAATCACCATTAAAAAATAGCCTAATATTTGTATTAGTTTCTTCAAAATTTACACTTGCGTTTGTGAAACTATTATCAGTAATAATTAACTCTTGAGAGTTTTTTAATTGAACATTTAAACCTTTATGTTTCATGGCTTCACTTATAATAAATGAAGACATGATTTCTCCATAGCTTAAGAGTTTGTCGGTAGTTTTTGGAGATAATTCATTGATTAAATAAATACCATCTAATAATTTTTCTAGATTAGTTAAATGCTCAATAACAATGTCTTCAACTATATCTAATGGTTCTCCATCTAGAAGTTCATTAATTATTTCTAGATGAATGCTTTTTATATCGTTGAAGACTTTTTTATAGTTTATTTTTTTATCAACAGCTTCATTAGCTGCATATAATAGTTTATCTGTAATACCACCAACAGCTGATACTACAACTGCTATATTTATTTTGTTTGAAGCATTATTTACTATTTCTATTACCTTATTTATGTTGCTTGCAGAACCTACAGACGTTCCACCAAATTTTAAAACTTTCATTTTAAATGTTTTAAGTTATCAAAAAGTTGAAATATTGTTATAAATACAATATATAAGTACGAGGGTAAATTATCTAACAACCCAAAAGGGTAGTTGTAGATGTAGAAATAAAACCAAATACAGTAATAGCACCTTTATTTACTAGAGGAGAATTTGTGCTAATATTTTGGTTTAAATTGTACATTTTTGAATGTATTGCTTCTCAAATGTATTACTTTTACATTAATAAAAAAATTAATCTTAAACTTTTACAGAATATTAATAATGAGTGTGTTTTATTTATAATTTTTTTCTAAAACATTGAAATTGTTATTATTCTTTCAATAATAAAATTACTAAATGAAAATATTTTCCAAAGAACAAATATATCTAGGAGATAAATTAACTGCTGAGAAGCAAGGGATAACTTCAACCGAGTTAATGGAAAGAGCAGGTACTCAAATTTTTAACTGGTTGCATACAAGAATGCAAGGAGCACAAGTTCCTATACATGTATTTTGTGGTATTGGAAATAATGGTGGAGACGGCCTTGTAATAGCAAGACATTTAATCACTCATGGTTATAATGTACATACTTATGTGGTAAACTGTAGTGATAAAAGGTCTAAAGATTTTTTAAATAATTATGATAAGATAAAAACTGTAACAAAGAAATGGCCAACATTATTAAGTTGTAAAGAAGATTTTCCGCAAATAGCAAAAGAAGATGTAATTGTTGATGCCGTTTTTGGAATAGGGTTAAATAGACCAATTGATGATTGGGTAAAAGCTTTGTTTCAACATTTTAGAATGACAGGTGCTTTTACGTTATCTATTGATATGCCTTCTGGATTATTTTCTGATAAAGTGCCTAAAGATGAAGATGCAGTAGTTTGGGCAAACCATACTTTAAGTTTTGCTTCTCCAAAAATAGTTTTCTTTTTACCAGATACAGCAAAGTATACACAGCAATGGGAAATTTTAGATATAGGATTAGATCCAGAGTTTTTATACACTACAATTACTGAAGCAGAATTAATTGGTAAGTATGAGGTAATGCCAATATATAAACCAAGAGAAAAATTTGCGCATAAAGGAACTTATGGACATTCATTAATTATTGGTGGAAGTTATGGTAAAATAGGTGCAGTTACTTTAGCCAGTAGAGCTGTATTAGCTATTGGAGCAGGAATGGTAACTAGTTATGTACCAAAATGTGGTTATATTCCTTTGCAATCTTCATTTCCAGAAACTATGGTAATAACTTCAGATGATGAAAATATCATTTCTAATATTAATTTAGATTTTGCGCCAAATGCAATAGGAATAGGTACTGGCTTAGGGAAAGATAAAAAAACGGTTAGTGCTTTTAAAGAATTATTAAAATCTAATAAATCAAGCCTTGTTATTGATGCTGATGCTATTAATATATTGACTGAAAATAAAGAGCTATTAAAGTTAGTACCTGAGAATTCAATATTAACACCTCATGCGAAAGAGTTAGAGCGTTTAGTAGGTAAGTGGGAAGATGATTTTGATAAACTAAATAGAGCCAAAAAGTTTGCAAATGATTATAATATAGTATTGGTTGTTAAAGGAGCAAATACTATAACAATATATAAAGACAGACTATTTATTAACTCAACAGGTAATCCAGGACTTGCAACAGCAGGAGCAGGAGATGTATTAACAGGATGTATTACAGGTTTACTATCTCAAGGTTACGATGCTGTATCTGCTGCATTATTTGGCATTTATTTACATGGTAAATCTGCAGATATTGCTATTGAACGTTATGGTTATCAAAGTTTAATAGCATCTCATGTAATAAATTATTTAAACGAAGCTTATATGGATTTGTTTAAACAGCCTGAACAACCTCAAGTACAACAAGAAGAATAATAAAGTATATAAATAAAAAAAGCAGCTTTTAAGCTGCTTTTTTTATAATGTTACTTGCCAAATTAGATACTTAACGAATCAAATAATTCAATTAGTTTTGGACTAGAAGGTCTTGGTGCATCAGGAGATACAATGTTACCATCTGGATCTATTAAAATAAATCTTGGAATACCACTAATTTTATAATTCTTCACGAAATCAGATTCCCAGGCTTTGTCAGAGAATAATTGAATACCACCTAATTCTTTTTCAGCAACCATTTTTTTCCAACCTTCTTTTGATGCAGCAAAAGCAGCTTCTTTATCGTCGGCTTTATAACCTCTACCATTATCAACAGAAATGCTTACAAATTCAATATTCTTGTCATGATATTTTGCTTCCACTTCTTTTAATGATGGAATCTCTCTTTTGCAAGGTCCACACCAAGTTGCCCAAACATCAACATATACATACTTACCTTTAAGGTCACTTAAAGATGTAGTACCACCTTTGTAGTTTTCATAATTCTCAAATATTGGAGAAGGTGATCCTTTAGGGAATTCTTTTCTCATTGCTATCTTACCTTGATGGTATTTTTTATAACCATTGTACATTGCGTCAATAGTTTTTTCATCATCAGCTAAAATAGTTGAGTCAACCATGGCAGCGTTAGCTGCTTTTAAATCTGCATATGCAGACCTTAAGTCATCAAAGACTTTATCAAATCCTTCTACATCTTTATCAAATAAATCTTCATTAAGGTATTTTTCTTGTAATAAAGTGTTAGCTACAAAATAATTGTTGGTTTCGGCAGCATCACCTTCAAACTTTAAGGTTTCATCAAACTCTTTTGTATCTAGTGTAAATGAAGTTACATTATCATTCTTTAAATAAATGTTTCCAGATTCATTTCCGTCAGAAAAGAAATATGAACCTTCTACAACTTTTAAAGTATCGCTAAAAGTTCCATCATCATTTACTTTTATTTCCTTTTTATAGCCTTCTCTATTTTGGATAATTATTTTTTTATGCTCATTAACATTAGTAATCTTTCCAGATAATGTAACATAATCTTTAGGCTCATTCTTGCATGACACTATAAGTGTTGCAGTTAAGGCGAACAATGCTAAATTTTTCATTTAATTCAATTTTAGGTTATAGTAGACTCAAAAATAAGAATATGTATTTAAAAGCGTTAATAATTAACATTTATTTGGATATAAATTATTGATTGCTGAATTTTGAAGCCTTAATTTTTTAGAATATCATGAATCATCACGAAATAACTACCAATACTTTAAGTCTTGAAACAATAAATACTTTAATTTTTGAAAATGTAAAGATTAAATTATCTGAGGAGGTAATTACTAATATTGTTAATTGTAGAAATTATTTAGATGAAAAAATAAAAGCTAATGACAATCCTATTTATGGCATTAACACAGGTTTTGGTTCATTATATAATGTAAAGATAGACTCTAATAATTTAAGAAAACTTCAAGAAAACTTAATGTTATCACATGCATGTGGTACTGGAGATGTTGTTTCTAATGATATAGTTAAAATCATGTTGCTCCTAAAAATTAAGTCTTTATGTTATGGTAGAAGTGGAGTACAATTAGAAACCGTAAATCGTTTAGTAGATTTCTATAATAATGATATATTTCCTGTAGTTTATGAGCAAGGTTCATTAGGTGCTTCAGGAGATTTAGCTCCTTTGGCACATTTATCTTTACCACTTATAGGTGAAGGAGAGGTATGGTATAAGGGTGAGGTACAAAGTTCAAAATTGATTTTAGAGAAGTTTAATTGGGAACCAATTCAATTAAAATCTAAAGAAGGTTTAGCTCTACTTAACGGAACTCAGTTTATGAGTGCTCATGGTGTTTATGTTTTATTAAAGTCTTATAAACTTTCTTATCTAGCAGATTTAATTGGTTCATTATCATTAGATGCATATGATGGACGTATTGAGCCATTTGATGAATTAGTACATATAGTTAGACCTCATAATGGACAATTAAAAACTGCAGAAAGAGTTAGAACATTTTTAGAAGGTAGTCAATTAATCAACCAAAAAAAACAACATGTACAAGATCCTTATTCTTTTAGATGCATACCACAAGTACATGGTGCCACAAAAGATACATTAGAGTTTGTTAAGAAAACATTTACTACCGAAATTAATTCAGTTACAGACAATCCAAATATTTTTGTTAATGAGGATAAAATAATCTCAGGAGGTAACTTCCATGGTCAACCTTTAGCTCTAGCTTTTGATTATTTAAAGATTGCAATGTCAGAGTTAAGTAACATTTCAGAACGTAGAACATTTCAACTAGTTTCAGGACTTAGGAACTTACCAACATTTTTAGTCGATAATCCTGGATTAAACTCAGGATTTATGATTCCTCAATACACAGCAGCAAGCATAGTTAGTTCAAATAAGCAGTTAGCTACACCAGCAAGTATAGATTCAATAGTTTCTTCAAATGGACAAGAAGATCATGTTAGTATGGGGGCAAATGCTGCAACTCAAGCATTAAGGTTAATATATAATGTAGAACGTGTTTTAGCCATTGAATTATATAATGCTTCTCAGGCATTATTTTTTAGAGAACCATTAAAGACTTCAGGCTTTCTAAATTCATTTTTAGAGAGTTATAGAAAAGAAGTTTCAATGGTTCATGAAGATAGATTTATGCATGAAGATATCGATTGTACAATCAAGTTCATTAAAGGCTTAAGTGTTGATAATGAGGTGATTTTTAATTAAAAGAATGTTAAAGTTTTCGTCTAACTACACAAATATTAGTTGAACTCACTTGGATATACGTATCATAACCTATAATTTTGATTTATGTAATTAACTGTGATAAGTTTGGTTACAAGTTTTTTTCAATTATTATGATTTTCGCGAGTTATTTTAATTGTTTCTTACACTCAGAATAATTGTTTAATAGCACAACAATTAATTGATTTTTAGCACATTTTATTGATTTGATTCTTGCATAAGCAAGTGTCAAAAATTAGTTTGTTTTTACTTTAAAAAGTAATCTTTTTTTAGTAGAAATATTCTATCAACCCCTTATCTACTATGTTCTTTTTTGAGCTTAGTTGTGTAATAGTGTAAAAGCTATTAAAAAAATGTAAATAATTTTAATTAAATCTAAATGTTATGTTTATGAACAATTTTACCAAAAGTAGTTGGATGTCATTTTGGCACTCAATTACTAATTTAACTTGTTGTAGCATTGGTTTTAGGGCTATTAGGGCAGTTAACATGAAGGCAGTATTGCTTCTCATGTTTTTCTCGTTTAGCGTAGGGTCAATGTTTGCACAAACATCTTCGGTAGAAAGGAGTACCTTTTACGAAGTATGTATCGACGAACGTCCTTCTGGATTTACAGAAGAAGAAGTTGCTTTTCTTTATGCTAGTCAGTGTGAAGGAAATGACATTAATGTCATAATCTCTGAAAACCTACAAGGTAATGATTGTGGATGGCAATCCATTTACACTTATCAAGTAATTTGTGGTGATTTAGATGTTGAATTTAAAGTAACTTACGAAGGTGGGGATACTACTGCACCAAAAGCTTTAGATCCAAATGCAATTCCATCTGGTGGAGAGGATATGAACCTTTGTTTTGAAAACATTCCTGAAGGTCCAACGGAAGCAGAAATAGCTGCTTTATATGAGGATGATTGTGGAGCAGTAAACGTTGTTAAATCTGGTGATCCAGTTGGTACAGATTGTGAGTGGTCAGTAACTTATACTTATGCAATTGTAGATGATTGTGGTAATTATGCTGACTCAGTAAATATTACTTATTCTGGTGGAGATACTTTAGCTCCAGAATTAGCAAAAAATGCAGTTTTACCAGTTGGTGAATCTGGATTAAATGTATGTTATGATGAGCATCCTGACGGACCTTCTGCTGAAGAAGTTGCTGCGTTGTTTACTGATGTTTGTGGTAATGTTAATGTTACAAAAACACCTGCATTTAAAGGTACTGATTGTGGATGGAAAGGATTTGTTACTTATACAATCGAAGATGATTGTGGTAATAGAGCTGATGATATAGTACTTCATTTTTCAGGAGCAGATACTGAAGATCCAGTATTTGTTGAATTACCTGGAGATATAACAGTATCATGTATTGATGATATTCCTGCTGATAAAGATGGTTTAGAATTTACAGATAATTGTACTGAAGGTGATAAAGGATTATATGCACTTTCTGAAGATGATTATACTAATTTAGGATTAGCTTGTGAAGGTGGATATGTAATTAGAACTTGGACTGCTACTGACGATTGCGGTAATTCAACATCTCATAGTATTACAATTACAGTTTTACCAGCACCACCTGCTGAGTTTGCTGTACCTCAAGATTATACAATTAATTGTGATGATTTAAGTACTTTCCAAGCACAGTCATTATCATATAGTAATGGTGTGTCTGCTGGAGCTTGTGCTATAAATGGAGAAGTACAAGGAACTCCTGATGCTTTTGAAGGAAGCTGTGGAGAGTTTTTAGTACACTACCAATATGCAGATGAGTGTGGGAGAACTATTGAGGCAACTCAAACTGTTACTGTAGAAGATAATACACCTCCAGTAATTGAGCCAGGTAAAAATGAAGAAGCTGAATGTGATGGTCTTGGTAATGTAGATGAGTACCAAGCGTACTTAGATAGTAATGGTGGAGCAACTGCTACTGATAACTGTGGTAATGTTACTTGGTCTTATACTGTAATAGAAGAAGATAATTGTGGTCTTTCTGTAAGATATTTTGTTGATTTTATTGCAACTGATGATTGTGGAAACTCTTCTGTATGGAAAGGTACTTTTGATGTAGAAGATAATACAGCACCAGAATTAGAAGATGCAATGGACATGACTGTAGAATGTGATGGTCAAGGTAACTTAGCACAATTAAATGCTTGGTTAGAATCTAATGGTGGTGCTACAGGAGAAGATGCTTGTAGTGACTTTACTTGGTCTCATAATTTTGAAGCATTATCTGATGATTGTGGAGCAACTGGTTCGGTAACTGTAGAATTTACAGCTACTGATGAATGTGGTAATGTTGCTTCAACATCTGCTACATTTACAATTGAAGATACTGAAGGTCCAGAAATAGAAGATGCTATGGATATGACAGTTGATTGTGATGGTCAAGGAAATGGTGCTGAGTTAGAAGCTTGGTTAGAATCAAATGGTGGAGCTACAGCTGAAGATATTTGTAGTGATGTAACTTGGTCTAACAATTTTGATGGATTATCTGATGATTGTGGAGCAACAGGTTCTGCTACTGTAGAATTTACAGCTACTGATGATTGTGGTAACACTTCTAAAACTACTGCAACATTTACTATTCAAGATGTAGATAGTCCTCCTATCACAAACTCTGCACAAGATATGACAGTTGAGTGTGATGGTACTGGAAATGTTGATGCTTACCAAGCTTGGTTAGCTGATAATGGTGGAGCAGAAGCTTATGACAATTGTTCAGAAGTAACTTGGTCTTATGTAGAGCAAAGTTCTACTGATGATTGTGGATTAACAAGCTCTGTAACTGTATTGTTTACAGTAACAGACGATTGTGGATTAAGCTCTTCAACTGCTGCTACTTTCTATATTGAAGATACAACTCCTCCTTCTTTGGAGCCTGCTAAAGACGTAACTGTTGAATGTGGAGAGTATAACAATAGCGATGTAAATAGACAAACACCTTCATCAATTGATGATTGGTTAAATAATAATGGAGAAGCAACTGCAGGAGATTTATGTGGTAATGTAACTTGGTCTAATGACTTTGATGGATTATCAGACGATTGTGGTGAAACAGGTTCAGCTACAGTAACATTTACTGCTACTGATGACTGTGGAAATAGTGCTTCTACTACTGCTACTTATACAATAGTTGATACTACAGCTCCTTCTATAGATGTTTATCCTAGTGATTTAACTGTAGAGTGTGATGGTGCTGGAAATCAAGCAGATTTAGATGGATGGTTAGCTTCATTTGCTGGAGCAAGTGGTTCTGATATTTGTGGTGATGTAACATGGTCTCATAATTTTGATGGATTATCAGACGATTGTGGAGCTACAGGTTCTGCAACAGTAGAGTTTACTGTAACTGATGAATGTGGAAACGATTCTAAAGCTTCTGCTACATTTACAATTGTAGATACAACTGATCCTGAAATAGAGGATGCTATGGATATGACAGTTGAATGTGACGGTCAAGGAAACTTAGCTCAGTTAAATGCTTGGTTAGAGTCGAATGGTGGTGCAACTGCTGAAGATATTTGTAGTGATGTATCTTGGTCTAATAACTTCGAAGCTTTATCAGATGATTGTGGAGCTACAGGTTCTGTAACTGTTGAGTTTACAGCTTATGATGATTGTGAAAACTCTTCAAAAACTACAGCTACATTTACAATTGTAGATACAACTGACCCAGACATTGACACATCTGCAAAAGATGAAACTGTTGAATGTGATGGTAAAGGAAATATTGAGCAGTTAAATGCTTGGTTAGAGTCAAATGGAGGTGCTTATGCTTCTGATGCATGTAGTGAAGTTTATTGGGAGAATAACTTTAGTGGTTTAACAGATGATTGTGGAGCTACTGGATCAGCTACTGTAGAGTTTACAGTATATGACGATTGTGGAAATTCTTCTAAAACAACTGCTACATTTACAATTGAAGATACTGAAGGACCAATGTTTGAAGTAGAAGCTCAAGATATGACTGTTGAATGTGATGGTCAAGGAAATCAAGCACAATTAGATGCTTGGTTAGCTTCAAATGGTGGTGCTTATGCATACGATGTTTGTTCTTATGAAGTATCTTGGTCTAATGATTTTAGTGGATTATCAGATGATTGTGGAGCTACAGGTTCTGCTACAGTAACATTTACTGCTACAGACGATTGTGGAAATGCTTCTACAACAACTGCTACATTTACAATTGAAGATACTAGCAATCCATCAATTGATGAGAATGCTCAAAATATGACTGTAGAATGTGATGGCGCTGGTAATCAAGCTGAATTAGATGCTTGGTTAGCTAACAATGGTGGAGCAATTGCTTCTGACCTTTGTGGTGGTGTTACTTGGTCTAATGACTTTGAAGGCTTAACAGATGAATGTGGAGCAACTGGTTCTGCATCTGTAGTATTTACTGCTATGGACGAGTGTGGAAACACATCTAAGACATCTGCAACATTTACTATTGAAGATACAACTAATCCAACAATCGATACTCCTGCTGGAGATATGACAGTAGAGTGTGATGGTGCTGGAAATCAAGCACAACTTGACGCTTGGTTAGCATCTTTTGGTGGAGCTGCTGCTTCTGACCAATGTGGAGATGTAACATGGTCTTATAATTGTGGGCATAATGGTGGTGAACAAGGAGAGCCAGAATATGTTGGTTCATTCTATATACATGATGGAGAACATTGGACAACAAATCCAGCAGTTTATAATGCTAAAGAAGCTGCTGCATTAATATTTGGAGGTTCACCTTCTGAGTATGTAACATCTACTGATGCAAACTCAATAAATCATATGGCATGGATAGATACTGTTTATGTTGGTTGTTCTCAAGGTGCTGAAGATTACTCTTTAGATACTAATGCGCCAGGTTATCTAGATGAAGGCGGAGTTGCGCCTTTCTCAACATCAGCTTATGTTAATGATAATTGTCCTTATGATGAAGCTGCTCATTTAACATATGTTTGGAGAGTAAGTACTGATGGAAATGTAAGTGACATATGTGAATTATCTGACGAATGTGGAGCAACAGGTTCTGTAACAGTTAATTTTGTTGCTACAGACGATTGTGGAAATGCTTCTACAACTACAGCTACATTTACTATAGAGGATACTACTGCACCAAGTATAGATACATCTGCTAAAGATGAAACTGTTGAGTGTGATGGTGATGGAAATCAAGCACAACTTGAAGCTTGGTTAGCTTCTAACGGAGGTGCTTTTGCATCTGATGCTTGTGGTGATGTAGAGTGGTCTAATAACTATGAAGCATTATCAGATGACTGTGGAGCTACAGGTTCTGCTACAGTAGAGTTTACTGCTACTGATGATTGTGGTAATTCTTCTAAAACTACTGCGACGTTTACAATAGTTGATACAACAGATCCTTCAATTGATGTTGAAGCTCAAGATGAAACTGTTGAATGTAGTACAATTAGTAGCGATGGTAATTGCTCTTATACTATCCAACTTGCTGATACATTTGGTGATGGATGGAATGGAAATACATTAGACGTACTAGTTGACGGTAATGTTGTGTTAGATGATATTACATTAGATAACGGTTCATTAGGTGATATGATTTCTTTCCCAGTTTCTGATGGAGCTGTTATTTCTACAGTATTCACTGATTGTGGAGGTAATTTCTGTTATGTTGGAGAAACATCATATACAATTTATGATACTGAAGGTGTTGGAACACTTAGAGAAGATGGAGCAAATGTAGAATCTTTAGTGGCTGTTTGTCCTATTGTAATGAGTTCTGATGATATGTTTGCTGCTTGGTTAGCAAATAATGGAGGTGCTGTTGCATCTGACTTATGTGGAAATGTAACATGGTCTAATAATTCTCAAGGATTATCAGATGATTGTGGAGCTACAGGTTCTGAAACTGTAGAGTTTACTGCTACTGATGATTGTGGAAATACATCTAAGACAACAGCTACATTTACAGTTGTTGATACTGTTGCACCAACAATTGATGTACAAGCTGAAGATATGACTGTTGAATGTGATGGTCAAGGAAACCAAGCTGAATTAGCCGATTGGTTAGCATCTTACGGAGGAGCAATGGCTTCAGATGTATGTAGTGATGTAACTTGGTCTCATGATTTTGATGCATTATCAGATGATTGTGGAGCTACAGGTTCTGCAACAGTAACATTTACTGCTACTGATGATTGTGGAAATGCTTCTACAACTACAGCTACATTTACAATTGAAGATTTAACTGATCCAACTATCGATCAAGATGCTTCAGACATGACAGTAGAATGTGATGGTGCTGGTAATCAAGCACAATTAGATGCATGGTTAGCTTCTAGTGGTGGTGCTTTAGCTTCTGATATTTGTGCTGGTGTAACTTGGTCTCATAATTTTGAAGGATTATCAGATGATTGTGGAGCTACAGGTTCTGCTACAGTAGTATTTACTGCTACTGATGAGTGTGGTAACTATGCAATGACAACTGCTATATTTACAATTGTAGATACAACTGCACCTAGTATTGATACTGTTGCTAAAGATGAGGTAGTAGAATGTGATGGTGAAGGAAATCAAGCTGAGTTAGAAGCTTGGTTAGCTAATAATGGTGGAGCAATGGCTTCTGATGAATGTAGTGATGTTACTTGGTCTTACTATTGTGGTGAGGGTAATGTATCTGGAACTGCTTCTGCTTCAGGAACTGGTTTTGAAATATTAGATAATCAAACGATGTCGTCTACGGCTGAAATCACTGGTGTACCAGATGGCGCTTCTTTAGATGATGCTAATGTTGAAATTTCTATTACTCATACTTGGGGAGGAGATTTAAATATCTTATTAACTGCTCCTACAGGTGAGTCAATTGATTTAATTAGTGAAAATGAGTCTAATGGAAATGATGATCTTACAAATACTACTATAACATTCTCTGATGCTGGAGCTTATTTTGCTGACACTGAATTAGATGGGTGTGAAGGTGTAGACAATGTTTGTTCTGTTATTCCTAATGATGGAAGTTATTTATTTGCTAATTTATTAGCTGATATGATGACAAATGGATCAAGTCCTAATGGAGATTGGACATTAAGTATCTTTGATGATGCTGGTGGAGATCAAGGAGAATTATTAGGATGGTCTATTGATATAGATTATAGTGTTGAAAGTGATGATGTTTGTGAATTATCAGATGAATGTGGAGCTACAGGTTCTGTAACAGTTAATTTTGTTGCTACAGATGATTGTGGAAACAGTACAGAGACAACTGCTACATTTACTATTCAAGATACTGTAGGACCAACAATAGATACTCCTGCTGCTGATTTAACAGTTGAATGTGATGGTCAAGGTAACTATACAGATTTAAGTAACTGGTTATATTCTTATGCAGGTGCTGCTGCTTCTGATGATTGTTCAGACGTGACATGGTCTTTCGATTGTGGATACGATGATGATAATGGTAATAATGCTAGAGGTCAAGAATTATGTGCTTTAACTGATGAATGTGGAGCTACTGGTTCTGTAACAGTTGATTTTATTGCTACTGATGATTGTGGTAATGAAACAATAACAACTGCAACATTTACAATTGAAGATACTACAGCACCAACTATTGACTATCCAGCAATGGATATGACAGTAGAGTGTGATGGTCAAGGTAATGTTGATCAATTAAATGCGTGGTTAGCTTCTCAAGGAGGTGCTTATGCATACGATCAATGTGGAAGTGTTTCTTGGTCTGATAACTTCACAGGATTATCTGATGATTGTGGAGAGACTGGATCTGCGACTGTAGAGTTTACTGTTTCTGATGAATGTGGTAACACATCTAAAACTACAGCAACATTTACTATAGAGGATACAACTCCTCCAAGTATAGATACATCTGCTAAAGATGAAACTGTAGAATGTGATGGAAATGGTAATATAGCTGAATTAGAAGCTTGGTTAGCTTCAAATGGAGGAGCATATGCATCAGACATTTGTAGTGGTGTAACTTGGTCTAATAACTTTGATGCATTATCTGATGATTGTGCAGCGACAGGGTCTGTTACAGTTGAATTCACAGCTACTGATGATTGTGGAAACGACTCTAAAACTACAGCAACATTTACTATAGAGGATACTATTGCTCCAGTATTAACAGGAGTTGTACCTCCAAGTATTAATGATATTGATGCATGTTACGATATGATGCCAGTACCTCCAACAACTGATGAGATTGCTGCATTATTCTATGAAGCATGTGGAGATGTTGTTGTAAGCTTATTTACTAGTCCAGTTGGTAACGACTGTGGATGGTCTGTAATTCATATTTACTCAGTAGAGGATGAGTGTGGAAACCCTTATGGTGATGTTAAGGTGTATTACTCTGGTAGTGACCAAACAGCTCCAGTATTATCAGGTGTTCCTGCTGATGTAACATTAGAGTGTAGTGATCCAGAATTAGAGCCAGCAGAAGTAACTGTTGTAGATACTTGTGATGAAACTGCTAAAGTTGAGTTTAACGAAGTTAGAACTGATGGTGATTGTGATTACAATTATACATTAACTAGAACTTGGTCGTCAACTGACGCTTGTGGTAACACAGTAAGTGAAACACAAGTAATAACAGTTCAAGATACTACTGCACCAGAATTAACAGGTCAACTTCCTACAGGTGAAAACCAAATTGACATGTGTTTCCCTGAAGGAGAAGATTTATACAACTTAATTTATAGCGACGAATATATTGCAAGTTTATATGCTGATAACTGTGGTGATGTAATAGTAACTCATGAAGTTAATATTAATGGTGACGATTGTAAGTGGATACTTGACGTTGCTTATACTATTAGTGATGAGTGTGGTAACTATGCAAACGAAGTGAAGTTATGGTATCATGGAGGTGACTTTAGCGCACCAGTATTGAACGATGTTTGTAGTAACGAAACTATGACATTATATACTAGTCAGGGTGCTATGTGTCCATCTGATGCAGATATTACATTAAACTTAGGTGATACTATAGGAATCTATGATTCTTGGAATGTTGCTGGTCTTAAGACATCTGACTTAGGAGGATTAGAGCCTTGTTTTTCTGATAACTGTACTTCTAAAGAAGACTTAATGTTTACTGTAGTTGATAAGTTTGAAGATAACTCTAGCTGTCCAGCTATATTATCTGTAACATTTGATGTATCTGATCTTTGTGGTAATGTTTACGAAGGATTTGTATGTACATTTGTTGTAATTGATGATGAGGCACCAATAGTAGATTGTCCAGAAGATATGGATTTAGGAATAAATCCTACAATAGATGTTGCTACTGGAGTTCCTTATGGATTAGCTGATAAAGCTCCTTACACAGACAACTGTGATCCAGAAGGTATGACTTTTGATTATACAGATAATTTAACTTCAGAAGTTGGACAAGGAGGTAATGCAGATGTAATGGTATTCTCAACAAGTTGGTGGGTAATAACATTAACTCATACAGGTTATGACATTAATGGTTATGCAACTTATGCAGGTGGCATTGATAATAGCCCTGGTGGATACTATACTTACACATTACTATATGATATGAATGACGGTAGATGGGAATTAGCTGAGTATTTTGATTATGGAGCTACTTATAATTATGATGTGTATACAAGTGATGTAGATACATATAATCCATCTTGTGATATTAATGATTATGTTGAAGGTTATGATTTCCCTGATAATTTCTTATCATGTGATACTAATGGAGGTTATGATATGACTAATTATACTTTAGTTAGAACATTTACTGCAACTGATGCTTGTGGAAATGTAGGTGAGTGTAGTGTTACTTATACTTGGTCTGAAGGATATGATTATCAAGTACCTCAAGCTGATAATGTTGGAAACGATATTGGATACGGTACAGTATTACCAGAGGATGAAACTGCTAGACAATCTCAAGTTGAGCTAGACTTTACTGCTTATCCAGTACCATTTGACAAGGAAGTAACTATTAGTTACAACTTCGATTTCGATACTGATGTTAAAGTTGAGGTTTATGATACTAAGGGTCTATTAGTAATGACTAATACAAATAATAATTACACTAGAGGAACTAAAGGTAAGACTAAGCTAGATTTATCTAGAGGAGCTGATCAGTTATTCTATGTAACAGTAACAACGAGTCAAGGTTCGGTTACTAAGAAAATTGTATCGTCAACACTTAAAAGACGTTAATAATCATATGAATTGATTTAATTCAATTCTTTAAAAAAGAAAGCAGTCATTGAAAAATGACTGCTTTTTTTGTTTTAATAGTCTAAAGAAATAGTATAGTAAGTATAATTGTTTATTATAATAAACAAGAAAATGTAATTGTATTAGAATTAAAGAGATTCTATAATACTTTAATTAATTGGTATTAAAGAATGTTACTGTGTTTGTGGACTTATTAGATAGTACTATTATTTTATAAGGTTATTAATTTTATTGGTTTAAAATAGAGGAGTTTTTATGATGAAGTAATACCTTTTTGCTTGTTGTTAATAATGAGTTTAGCCCAAGAAATAGCACTATTAATATCTCTAAAAATTTCAAAAGGTTTACTTAAAAATAATTTTTCTACTTCTGCATTTGCTTTGGCTACAGGTACTCCAGCTACAACAGCAAAACCAGCTAGGTTTTCAATTTTTGAAGTCTTAAAATATATAGAAGGATCTACAGAATAGGAATGTTTTCTGTGTGTAATGTAAACAAAAGGTCTACCTTTAAAGTATTGTTCAACAATTTCTTCTAATATTTGGTTATGCTCTGGTGTTATATGAACACCTTCAAACATTTCAAAAACAACAAAGTCTTTGAAAATCTGAGCTTTGCCAAAATCAAAATTTATACTATCAATCATACTTAAAATTACATAAAAGTTAAATAAGTTCCAAGAAAAAAGCCTCACTACAAAGTAATGAGGCTTATGTGTTAAGTATAAATTAATTACGAATTTGTAGGTTTTTCAGAACGTTCTACTTTAATAGTTAACTCTGAAGTATTTTTGTCTAAATCCATTTTAATAGTATCTCCTTCTTGTATTTGAGATTTAATTATTTCTTCTGCCAATGCATCTTCAATATACTTTTGAATGGCTCTTTTTAATGGTCTAGCACCATATTGTTGGTCAAATCCTTTGTCTGCAATAAAGTCTTTAGCCTTTTTACTTAATTTAAGTGTATAACCAAGTTCTTTGATGCGTCCTAGTAATTTCTCTAACTCAATATCAATAATTTTATTGATATCTTCTTTTTCAAGTACATTAAATACTACAACATCATCAATTCTGTTTAAAAACTCAGGAGCAAATGCTTTTTTAAGTGCATTTTCTATAACACTTCTTGCATTTGCAGACGCTTGAGATTTTTGAGCTGAAGTGCCAAAACCAACTCCTGTACCAAAATCTTTTAATTTTCTGGCACCAATATTAGAAGTCATTATTATAATGGTGTTACTAAAGTCAATTTTTCTTCCTAAACTATCTGTTAAAAAACCATCGTCTAATACTTGTAAAAGCATATTGAAAACATCTGGATGTGCTTTTTCAATTTCATCAAGTAGTACAACAGCATAAGGTTTACGTCTAACTTTTTCGGTTAGTTGACCACCTTCTTCATAACCAACATATCCTGGAGGTGCGCCAATTAATCTAGAAATTGCAAATTTTTCCATGTATTCGCTCATGTCAATTCTTACTAAAGAATCTTCACTATCAAACAACTCTCTTGCTAATACTTTGGCTAATTGCGTTTTACCTACTCCTGTTTGACCTAAAAAGATAAATGACCCAATTGGCTTATTTGGATCTTTAAGTCCTGCACGATTCCTCTGAATAGCTCTTACGACCTTTGTAACTGCTTCATCTTGACCAATTACCTTTCCTTTTATTAATTCTGGTAATTGTGATAGTTTGTTACTTTCTGTTTGAGCAATTCTATTTACAGGAATTCCAGTCATCATAGAAACAACGTCTGCAACATTTTCTTCGGTAACAACTTCACGATGAAGTTTTGTTTCTTCTTCCCATTTAGCTTGTGCTTCAGATAAGCTTTTTTCTATACGTTTTTCGTCGTCACGAAGCTTAGCAGCTTCTTCGTATTTTTGCTTTTTAACAACTGTCTTTTTAGTTTCTTTTACTTCTTCAAGTTGTCTTTCAAGTTCCAATATTTGCTGAGGTACATCAATATTTGTAATATGAACACGCGAACCTGCTTCGTCTAAAGCATCAATAGCTTTGTCTGGTAAAAAACGTTCGGTCATATACCTATTGGTTAATTTTACACAAGCTTCGATAGCTTCGTCTGTATAATCAACATTGTGATGCTCTTCGTATTTTCCTTTAATGTTATTAAGTATTTCTATAGTTTCAGAAACACTTGTTGGTTCAATAATCACTTTTTGAAAGCGACGTTCTAATGCACCATCTTTTTCAATATACTGTCTGTATTCATCAAGTGTTGTAGCGCCAACACATTGTATTTCTCCACGAGCTAAAGCAGGTTTAAACATGTTTGAAGCATCTAAACTTCCAGTAGCACCACCTGCACCAACTATAGTATGAATTTCATCAATAAAAAGAATAATATCATCATTCTTTTCAAGTTCATTCATTACAGCTTTCATGCGTTCTTCAAATTGTCCTCTGTATTTTGTTCCAGCAACTAAACTTGCTAAATCAAGCGTTACAACTCTTTTATTAAATAGAATTCTAGAAACTTTTCTTTTTACAATTCTATTTGCTAAACCTTCTGCAATGGCTGATTTACCAACTCCAGGTTCACCAATTAAAAGCGGATTATTTTTTTTACGTCTGCTTAAAATTTGAGAAACTCGTTGTATTTCTTTTTCTCTACCAACAACTGGATCTAATTTTCCTTCTTCAGCCATAGCTGTTAAATCTCTACCAAAATTATCTAAAACTGGTGTTTTAGATTTTTTGCTTCCTTTTGGAGTAGGAGACTGGCTAAAAGGATTTTCTTTAGATGAATCATCTGAAGTAGATTCGTCATCCGAAAAAGATTCTGCTTTTGGTGTATCTATATATTCGTCGTCGTTTGTAATCATAAATTTGAATTGTTCTTTTACATTGTCATAATCTACTTTGAGCTTATTTAGCAACTTAGTTGTAGGATCATTTTCATTTCTTAATACACATAATAATAAATGTGCTGTGTTTATTGATGTACTTTGAAAAAGTTTTGCTTCTAAAAATGTAGTTTTCAAAGCACGTTCTGCTTGTCTAGTTAAGTGTAGGTTCTTTTTTTCATTAGAAGCTACAGAAATATTTGGGTTAGCAGGACTTAGTATTTCTACTTTTCGTCTTAGATGATTGAGGTCAATATCTAAAGCATGTAAAATATCAATAGCTTTCCCATTTCCATCTCTTAAAAGCCCAAGCATGAGATGTTCAGTGCCAATAAAATCATGGCCTAAACGCAATGCTTCCTCTTTGCTATATGCAATTACATCTTTTACTCGTGGTGAAAAATTATCGTCCATATTATCGTTTCTTTCTGCATTAAAAATAGTAAATCAAATGAAGTATTTCAAAAACTATACCTTATTTAACCTTTGTTATGATAAATGACTATAAAAAGGTTTAAAAAACAAAATAAATTAAGTTAGAGTTATTAACTAAAAAAGGATTAAATATTGTTGATAAAAAAACTCAAAAAAGGGCAACTAAAGTACTGATAGCACTAACAAAATACTTATATTAGCTCGATTTGAAAACCTACAAAAACTAATAATTTTTATATATGGCAGAAGGAGAGAAATTGATTCCTATTAATATAGAAGATGAAATGAAGTCGGCTTACATTGATTATTCAATGTCAGTCATTGTGTCACGTGCACTTCCAGATGTAAGAGATGGGTTAAAACCTGTACATAGAAGAGTTCTGTTTGGTATGCATGAACTAGGAGTTAAGTCTAATACAGCTTACAAAAAATCAGCAAGAATAGTTGGAGAAGTACTAGGTAAGTACCATCCACATGGAGATACATCTGTTTACGATACTATGGTACGTATGGCTCAAGAGTGGAGTTTACGATACATGTTAGTAGATGGTCAAGGTAACTTTGGATCTATTGATGGAGATAGTCCAGCAGCAATGCGTTATACTGAAGCACGTATGCGAAAGATATCTGAAGACATGTTGGCAGATATCGATAAAGAAACTGTAGATCATAAATTAAACTTTGACGATACTTTAAAAGAACCAACAGTATTACCAACTCGTATACCTGGATTATTAGTTAATGGTGCATCTGGTATTGCAGTTGGTATGGCTACAAATATGCCACCACATAATTTATCTGAAGTTGTAGATGGAACTGTTGCTTATATTGATAATAATGATATTGAAATTGATGAGTTAATAACTCATGTAAAAGCTCCAGATTTCCCAACAGGTGGTATCATTTATGGTTATGATGGGGTAAGAGAAGCTTTTAAAACTGGTAGAGGTCGTATTGTTATGAGAGGAACAGCTACCATTGAAGAAGTAAATGGTAGAGAATGTATTATTGTTACTGAAATTCCTTATCAGGTTAATAAAGCAGACATGATTAAAAAGACTGCTGATATTATTAACGATAAAAAATTAGAAGGTATTTCTACAATTCGTGATGAATCTGATAGAAACGGAATGCGAATTGTTTACGTATTAAAGCGTGATGCTATTCCTAATATTGTTTTAAATAAACTTTATAAATATACAGCTTTACAATCTTCATTTAGTGTAAATAATATTGCATTAGTAAATGGAAGACCACAAATGTTGAATCTAAAAGATATGATTCACCATTTTGTAGAGCATCGTCATGAAGTTGTTGTTAGAAGAACAAAATATGAACTTAGAAAAGCTGAAGAAAGAGCACATATTTTAGAAGGATTAATAATTGCTTCAGACAATATTGATGAAGTAATTGCTTTAATACGTTCTTCTGCAAATGCTGATGAAGCACGACAGAAATTAATTGATAGGTTTGAATTAAGTGAAATTCAAGCTAAGGCTATTGTTGAAATGCGTTTACGTCAATTAACAGGTCTTGAGCAAGATAAGTTAAGAGCAGAGTATGATGCATTAATGATTACTATTGAAGATTTAAAAGATATTCTTGATAAGAAAGATCGTAGAATGGAAATTATCAAAGAAGAACTTCTTGAAGTAAAGTCTAAATATGGTGATGAGCGTCGTTCTGTAATTGAGTATGCTGGTGGAGATTTATCTATTGAGGATATGATTCCAAATGAAAAAGTAGTTATTACTATTTCACATGCAGGATATATTAAGAGAACATCTTTAACCGAATATAAAACGCAAAATAGAGGAGGTGTAGGTCAAAAAGCATCTACAACTCGTAATGAAGATTTCTTAGAACATTTATTTGTTGGAACAAATCATCAATACATGTTGTTCTTTACTCAAAAAGGAAAATGTTTCTGGATGCGTGTTTATGAAATCCCAGAAGGAAGTAAAACATCTAAAGGTAGAGCTATTCAAAACCTAATAAATATTGAACAAGATGATAAAGTGAAAGCTTTTATTTGTACGCAAGATTTAAAAGATGAAGATTACATAAACAATCATTATGTAATAATGGCTACTAAAAAAGGTCAAGTTAAAAAGACATCTTTAGAACAATATTCTCGTCCTAGAACTAATGGTATTAATGCCATTACAATCAAAGAAGATGACGAGCTATTAGAAGCAAAATTAACTACTGGAGAAAGTCAAGTAATGTTAGCGCTTAAATCAGGAAAAGCCATTCGTTTTGAAGAAGCTAAAACAAGACCTATGGGTAGAAATGCTTCTGGAGTTAGAGGTATAACTTTAGCTAATGAAACTGATGAAGTTGTTGGAATGATTGCTGTTAATGATATGGAGAGTAATATACTTGTAGTATCTTCAAATGGTTATGGTAAGCGTTCTAGTTTAGAAGATTATAGAATAACCAATAGAGGAGGTAAAGGAGTAAAAACTATTTCTATTACAGATAAGACAGGTGATTTAGTTGCTATTAAAAATGTTACTGATGATGATGACTTAATGATTATTAATAAATCTGGAATTGCAATTAGAATGGCGGTTAAAGATTTAAGAGTCATGGGAAGAGCTACGCAAGGAGTTAAACTTATTAATTTAAAAGGAAAAGATTCTATTGCGGCTGTTGCTAAAGTAATGCACGATGAAGAAGAGGTTGAAGATCTTGAAGGTAGAGATCTGACAGTAAATGAAAATGATGGCACAACTCTTGATAATACACAAACTGAAAATAATAATTAACACTTAAACCATAAATTAAAATGAGAAAATATGTTGTATTGGCCCTAGTGCTAATGGTAGGTACATTTTCTTTTGCCCAAAAAAAAGAACTGAAAATAGCACAAAAGGCAATAAAAAACAGTAATTATTCTGAAGCAAAAACTGCTTTATCATCTGCAGAAGCTTTAATGTCTTCAATGGATGAAAAATCCAAATCTTTATACTATCTATTAAAGAGTAAGGCATTATATGCAGGAGGAACTGGAAATGATAATGATATAAAAACGGCTTTTGAGTCTCTTGAAAAAGTTTCATTACCAGCTCACCAGAGTCAAGTAGATGAACTTAAGCAAAATATGTTGACAGGGTTTTTAGAAAAAGGTAATGAAGCTCTTGAGAAGAAAGATTTTAAGGTTTCATCAAAATACTTTGAAAAGGCATATAGAGCATCTACTAAAGATACTATTTATCTTTTCTATTCTGCATCAACTGCTGTTAATGGGGGAGATTATGATAGATCTCTAGGTTTATATGAAGAGTTAAAAGAACTTGGATATACAGGAATTGTAAAAAAATACTATGCGACTAATGTTGAAACTAATAAAGAAGAGCCATTTAATGACAAAACTTTAAGAGATTTTTCTGTTAAATCTAAATCACATATTAAGCCAACAGAAAGAAATTCAGCATCTAAGTTGCCAGAAATAGTAAAAAATATAGCTCTTATTTACATTCAAAAAGGAGATTCTGAAAAAGCTTTAGGAGCTATTAAATTAGCAAGAAAAAATTTCCCAGATGACGTTAACTTATTGATTAATGAAGCAAACGTATATTACCAATTAGGAAATAATGAGATGTTTAGTAAATTATTAGCAGAAGCTACTCAAAAAGACCCTAACAACGCGGAATTATTTTATAACTTAGGTGTAATATCTTCTCAATCTGATGATTTTGATTCAGCAATGAAATATTACAAAAGAGCCGTTGAATTAAAGCCTGATTATGTAAATGCCTTAATTAATATGGCTGCATTAACGTTAGATCAAGAGCATGCGATAGTAGATGAGATGAACGGATTAGGAAGTTCTGCTGCTGATGATAAAAAGTATGATGAATTAAAAGTAAAAAGGCAACAATTATATTTAGATGCTATTCCTTTTTTAGAATCTGCATTAAAAGCAGATCCAAAAAACATTCAAGCAGCAAAAACATTATTAAATATTTATAATGCTGTTGATAATACTGAAAAGTCTAATGAGTTAAAAGCAATAGTTGAAGCAATTGAAGCTGGAAACTAAGCGTAATTAACTTTATGATAATAAAAAAGCCACTCATTTTGAGTGGCTTTTTTATTATATAATCTTTTTTATAACTCTGAGCTTATGAGAATGGACTCCAGTGTCCACATTGTAAATACCACTATGGTCTAAGCGATCAATTCTAACCTTGCCATGTGCATGAATAATATAGTTATCTTTCATAATAATACCTACATGTACAATATTGCCTTCGGCATTATCAAAAAAGGCTAAATCACCAGGTTCGCTTTCTTCTATAAAGCTTAGAGCTTCTCCTTGAGTTGCTTGTTGTGAAGCATCTCTTAGTATACTATAACCATTAAGTTTATAAACCATTTGTGTAAAACCAGAGCAGTCAATGCCAAAAGGTGTTTTTCCTCCCCATAAATAAGGAGCATTTAAGTACAAAAATGCAGTATTTAAAATATTGCATTTAGCTTTTATACCTGTTGTTATATTGCCTTCATGTTTATGGTTTAATAGGTTAAGACCAGTTAGTGTTGCACCTAGGGGTATTGGGTGTAATTGATTTTTTGTACATTCTATAAATTCTACCAAATCTGCTGAATAAGAATCTGTAGATTTAGTTAATCCTGTAAATTGAGTTTCATCAATTTCAACATATTGTTTGTTATCAATCCAACCTTCGTAGCCATCAAAATGCATACGGATTCTGCTCCATTTTTTTCTTTGTTCCAAGACTTTAAAATAATCACCATAAAGTACTTGCGAAACCATCTCGCTAGTATCAGTAGGTTCAAGCCTTAAAGGAACAATACTTAGTTGACAGATTCCGTATTGCATAAATTTATTTACGTTCTATGATTAGTGCAGATGCACCACCACCACCATTACAAATAGCTGCTGCACCAATTTTAGCATCATTTTGTTCTAATACATTTAATAATGTAACAACTATTCTAGCTCCAGAACAACCAAGAGGATGTCCTAATGAAACGGCACCACCATTTACATTAACGTTAGAGTCATCAAGACCTAATATCTTCATGTTAGCTAAACCAACAACAGAAAAAGCTTCATTAAATTCAAAGTAATCAACATCGTCAATAGTTATATTAGCTTTATCAAGAGCTTTAGGTAAAGCCTTTGCTGGAGCTGTAGTAAACCACTCTGGTTCATGTGCAGCATCAGCATAACTTTTTATTGAAGCTAGTGGAGTTAATCCTAATTCATCAGCTTTTTCTTTACTCATTAATACTAAAGCTGCAGCTCCATCATTGATTGTAGAAGCATTTGCAGCTGTAACAGTACCTTCTTTTGTAAAAGCTGGACGTAAAGCAGGAATTTTTTCCATTTTTACATTTGTATATTCTTGGTCTTTGTTTACAATTACTGGCTCACCTCTTCGTTGTGGTACTTCTACAGGAACAATTTCATTATCAAATTTTCCATCTTCCCATGCTTTAGAAGAACGGTTGTAAGATTGAATAGCAAAGGCATCTTGATCTTCTCTACTAAATTCATATTCAGTAGCACATGCATCAGCACAAACTCCCATTGCTTGTTGATTGTAAGCATCTACAAGACCATCTTTTTGCATGCCATCTTCCATTTTTGCTGGTCCAAATTTTTGAGCTGAACGCGCATGATAATAATGAGGTATAGAACTCATATTTTCCATTCCACCAGCTACAACGATATCATTATCTCCTAGAGCAATAGACTGAGCAGCTTGCATAATTGTTTTCATACCAGAAGCACAAACTTTGTTAACTGTCGTACATGGTACATTATCAGGAATTCCAGCATAAATAGCGGCTTGTCTAGCTGGTGCTTGTCCTGTACCAGCTTGAACAACATTACCCATTAATACTTCATTCACTGAGTTTGGACTTAAGTTTATTTTATCTAAAGCTCCTTTAATGGCTGCTGCTCCAAGTTTTGGAGCTGGTACTGTAGATAATGTACCTAAAAAGCTACCTATTGGAGTTCTTACAGCAGAAACTATTACAACTTCTTTATTCATTTTTTTGTGTGTTATTTGTGATAGTTGCGAAATTAATTAAAATTTATAATAAAATAGTATGATTATACTATTATAGTTGCTCAAAATCTCTGCTTTTTTTTATTACTTTTGATAACAAGTACGCGATCGTTCATGAAAGACTTTATAAACAAACTTTATAAGAATCATTCTTTAATTTATAAGGTGCTTCTTTTTATAACAACAACTTTTTTTATTGTTTATTTATTTCCTAAAAGCGGAACTTTTAAATATAGTTTTGAAAAAGGAAAACCTTGGCAATCAGAAAACTTATATGCTCCTTTTGATTTTGCAATTAAAAAGTCTGAAGAGGAATTAAAAGAAGAGCAAAATACTATTAGAGAAAACGCTCTTGTTTTTTTTGATGTAGATACTGTAATAGTGTCGAATGTCAAAAGAAATTATTCGTTAGGGTTTAATGCTATGTTTAATGATTCTATTCAAGAATCTGAAAAGGTTTATTTGTTCCCAAAGGGAATTTCTGTCATTTCAGATATATATAAAACAGGAGTTTTATTTGAAGATTATGACTATGATAATGATAAACTAGTAACAATACTTAATGATAGAACACAAAGAGGTACAACAAAATTCTCAAATTTTATATCACAGAATGATATAAGACCTCTATTAGATCAAAAAATAAAATATTATGGTTTAGATACGTATAATCAAGAATTTTTGGCATTGTTTTTTGATGTTATTAAGCCTAATGCTGTTTTAAATAAGAGTATAACTAACAACTCATTAGAAGAAGATTTAAGTAAAATATCTTTAGTTAGAGGAAGTATAGAAAGGGAAACTTTAATAATATCTAAAGGTGAAGTTGTAGAAGGGAATAAGTTTAATGTTTTAAAGTCATTAGAATCTGAATATGAATCACAAGTTTGGAGTGAAGCTAACTATAACTGGGTTTTAGCTGCTTATACTTTGCTCGTAGCCTTAGCATTATTAATGTTGTTGTTATTTTTACGAAAGTACAGACTTGATGTTTTTGAAAACAATACCAAAGTAACATTTATATTCTTTAATATTCTTTTGATGGTATTGTTGACAACCTTAGTTGTTAATTTTAATTCAGCTTATACTTACATTGTTCCTTTGTGTATTCTTCCGTTAGTTTTAAAAGCTTTTTTTGATGCACGTCTTGGGTTGTTTACGCATGTTATTACAGTGCTTTTATTAGGGTTTGTAGTATCAAATAACTATGAGTACATGTTTTTGCAGATAATAGCAGGTATAGTAACTATTTTAACTGTATCTGAGCTTTATAAAAGAGCAAATCTATTTATTTCTGTAGGACAAATTACATTAATATACATTGTAGCTTATTTTGCTTTTTTTGTTATTCATGAAGGAAGTATTGATAATTTAAAATGGGACACATTTGTTTTATTTATTTTATGTGGTCTTGCTACATTATTTGTACAACCCTTAATTTATGCATACGAAAAGTTATTTGGTTTGGTTTCTGATGTGTCTTTATTAGAACTGTCAGATACAAATGCTAAATTATTAAAAGAACTTTCTAATAAGGCTCCAGGAACATTTCATCATTCGTTAAATGTTGCAAATTTAGCTGAAGCTGCTGCAAATGAAATAGGAGCAAATGCAATGTTGGTTAGAGTAGGAGCACTCTATCATGATATTGGTAAAATGAAAAATCCAACGTATTTTACTGAAAACCAATCTACAGGAATCAATCCGCATGATGAGTTGTCATCACGAGAAAGTGCACAAATAATTATTAATCATACTATCCATGGTATTGAAATAGCTAAAAAGTATAATTTACCAGATAGAGTTATTGATTTTATTAGGACGCATCATGGTACAAGTGTTGTTTATTATTTTTATAATAAAGAATCTCAACTGGAAGGAAAAGAAGTTGACAAGGCAGATTTTATGTATCCTGGACCTAAACCATTTAGTAAAGAAACAGCTATATTAATGATGTGTGATAGTGTAGAAGCTGCTTCTAAAAGTTTAAAAGAGCCTACATCAACAAAAATAAATGCGTTTGTAGAGAACATTATTAACAAGCAAATAGAGAATGAACAGTTCTTAAATGCGAATATTACCTTTAAAGAGATACAATCTATAAAAAAAGTTTTGAAGCTTAAGTTGGCTAATATCTACCACTTACGTATAGAATATCCAGAATAATTAAAATTCATTGTAAAAAAATGAATAAATAGTTTGTGTTCTTTAATATGATGCGTTACATTTGCAACCGCAAAATTATTGCAGAAGTTCATATAACTTTTCAGGAGAGGTGGCAGAGTGGTAATGCAGCAGATTGCTAATCTGTCAACGCGAAAGTGTTGCCGGGGTTCGAGTCCCCGTCTCTCCGCACCTCGGGGTGTAGCGTAGCCCGGTTATCGCGCCGCGTTTGGGACGCGGAGGTCGCAGGTTCGAATCCTGCCACCCCGACAAATAGGTCGCGTAGCTCAGCTGGATAGAGCATCTGCCTTCTAAGCAGACGGTCATAGGTTCGAATCCTATCGCGATCACAAAAAGCCTTAACATATGTTAAGGCTTTTTTGTTTTTGATAAGTTAAATTTGTTATTATAGCTAAAATTTGTTATGTTTCTATTCAACAGTGAAGCTAGCAATTTTAAAGAGAAGAGTTAGTATTTGCTATTCAACAACAAGAAAAGAAATTAAAGAAATCCTTTTCAATAGCTATAGTTTAAGGTTAATGTTATTAGCAAAAAGAGAGGATATGGGCTGCATTAGCAGCCCTTTTTTATGCTTTGTGAGTAAAGACCACTATTTTCTCATTGTCTTTATTTGTAGTGAAGAATAAATAAAGTTCTCCGCCATCTTTTATTTTATGCTTTTTCTTTAGTGTGTTTACTGTTTGTGGAAAGTTTCTTGTGGTTATATTGGCTTTAAGATTTAAAAGTTCGGTTTTAAATATCTTCTTATTATAATCTAACGTTTTTATAACTTTGAATGACCTTCCTGGGAATTCAATTAATTCTTTTGAAGTATATAAATGAGAATGCTTATGTAGTTTACTAATATTTAATTGTTGAGCTACATTCTTGAAAGCTCCAGATTTTAAAATAGCAGTATTTGGTTCATAAATATAATTTGAAACATTATCATAATTAATTGATGATGTACTTTCATCTTTTAATTTATAATTGAAATATTGGTTTCCGTTTTGGTTTATATTTATCGTTTTTAATAAAATATCTGACTTAAAGTCTTTTTGTAGTTCAAATAGAAGCTCTTTAACTTCGTTTTTGAGTGCAACTATATAAATACACTTCACATTGCTTAACTCTTCTATAGCGACACTTATATCTAGCATAGGAGAGGTTTTTATTAGTATGTTATTTGTGTGTTTAAAAAGTAGCTCTAGATTTTCAGGGACATTTGGTAAGCAGTCTTTTAAATAAAATACTTTTCCTTTCGCGTCATGTCTTCTAGAAGGATCTACATATATCCAATCAAAGTTACTTGTTGTTTTTAAATATTCAATTCCATTAGCGTTAATGGTTTTTATATTGTCTACTTTAAGTTTTGAATAATTATGAGAGACAATTTGTGAAAGGTTTTCATTAATTTCACAATGATACACTTCATCAAACTTTTTAGAAAAGTAGTAGGTGTCAACTCCAAAACCTCCAGTTAAATCGATAATAGTTTTTCCTGAGATTAAACTTGATTTATAAGCAGCTGTAGCTTCTGAAGATGTTTGCTCTATATTAAGTTTGTTGGGGTAATAAACTCCTTTAGTGTTGTACCAAGTTTTAAGCTTGGTTTTACATCTTTTTTTAGCTTCAATTTGTTCAACAATTTCATTAGTAGTTACTGCATTTAGCTTAGAACCTTTTAGTAGTAGTTTATTAATATCTGTATTGATATTGTTTTCTATAAAAATCTGATTTTCAATATTTAATATGTTGTTATTCAAATTAAAACTATAAGTTTTTGGTGAGCTGTTTAACTAGCTTGTTTTCAGATAAAAACTCTTTTAAAATTACTTTTAATGCAGTATAAGTTGGTACTGCCACAACCATACCTAACACACCAAATAGAATACCAGAAATAATTATTATTAAGAAGATTTCTAAAGGATGAGATTTGACACTTTTTGAAAAAATTATAGGCTGACTAAAGAAATTATCAACTAGTTGAGCAATTACAAAACCAATCATAACATAACTAGTTTTTGGTAGTATAACTTCACTAAAACTTTGCCCTAAATTACTAGACATAGTTAGCATGGCCATTAAAAATGCACTAACTAATGGTCCAATGTATGGGATTAAGTTTAGTAATGCACATAAAAAAGCTATTACAATGGCATTTTTTATGCCGAATATTAAAAGAACTATTGTGTAAATTATAAAAAGAATAAGTATTTGAAAAACAAGCCCAACAAAATATCTTGATAGTAAATCTTTAATTGTAACTATTGATTTTTTTAATCTAAGTTCTTTATTGTCAGGAATAAAAGTCATGACACTATCTTCAAATAGTTTGCTGTCTTTTAAAAAGAAAAATGATATAAATAAAACAGAAAATAAGCCAATGCTAAAGCTACCTAATCCACTAACAAATGAGTTTAAAAAGTTTGGAATTGCCGCATAATCAAGTTTAGAAAGCAAGCCAGAATCTTTAATTGACTGTTCAACATCTATATTATTTAGATCAAAATGATAAACCAATTGGGTATAAATATCTTGAATATTTGCTTGTAATTCTTCAATATCTAACAATGATAAATTTTGCCCTTGTTCTAATACTAAAGGAATAAATAAGGAAATTATACCAAAAAATAAAGCAATAAAAAGTACCATAGTTACTACTACAGCTATAGTTGTTTTAAATTTTAACCTTTTGCGTAAAAACAAAACAATTGGTCTGCCTATTAAAGAAATAACAGCTGCAATAGCAATATAGGCTATAACCGATTGGATTTTAAATAAAAAATAGAGAAGGATACCAATACCAATAATTATAGATAAGGCTTTTAGTATTCCGTTAGAGATTGTATTAGAATTCATAATGTAAATATAAACTTTTAGGATTATTTATATTACTATAAAGTTTGCTTGGTTATTTCGTATAATGCTATGTTGGTAGCTTGTACAACATTCATACTACTATTTAGACCAAACATGTCAATATGAAAAATCCCATCAGATAATTTTAAAATCTCATCAGATACACCAAAATTTTCGTCACCAATAACTAATGCTATTTTTTGATTTTTGTTAAAACTGGCTTTATGAATAGGAATACTATTTTTAGTAATTTCTAGTGCATATATAGTATAGTTATCTGCTTTGAGCGTTTTTACATGGTCTAGAGCGTTTTGGCTAATTGTAAATGGCACAACTTTTTCTGTAGCTCTAGAAGTTTTAGCCATTTTTCTACCAAGAGTAATATTACTTCCACATAAAATTAATTTTTCAATACCAAAAGCATCAGAGATACGAAATAAGCTTCCAATATTGGGTGCACTGGTGACATTATCGCAAATTAATGTGATTGGAAATTCTCTTTTAGTAAAGTTTGTATTGTAATGATTAAGCTGCAATTTGTTGTCTAAAATAAATAATGTGAGGTAGTGGAATTACATTTATATGATAAATGACTAGGCGCACATCCAAAGCAACCACAAGTATAATGATAATTATTTACGCCAATTGTATAAGTATGGTCGTTAACTTCCATTAAAGAATTAAAAACAAACAAAAGAGTTAGAGTGAAGGCTATTGATTTTGAAATTATTTTCTTCATATCATTAATTTTCAAAAGCATATTTAATGATGTTTGCACCCATTTTAAGTGCTTTTTCACGCACTTCAATAGGATCATTATGAATTTCTTGATCTTCCCAACCATCTCCTAAATCACTTTCAAAAGTAAACAATAAAACCAATCTTCCTTCGTGAAATATTCCTAATGCTTGAGGACGTAAGCCATCATGCTCATGAATTTTTGGTAAACCTTCAGGAAAGCTAAAAGCTGTATTAAATATTGTATGTGTTTTTGGTAATTCAATCAACTCTTTATTTGGAAATACTTTTTTTAATTCTTTGGTAATGTAAGGTTGCATACCATAATTATCATCAATATGTAAAAAACCTCCAGTAATTAAGTAGTTTCGTAAATTTTCGGCGTCCATATCACTAAAAAAAACATTTCCATGTCCTGTCATGTGCAAGAAAGGATATTGAAAAATGTCTGAACTACTAACTTCAACCGTTTGTGGTTTAGGATTAATCTTTGTGTTAATGTTAGTATTGCAATAAGCTATCAAATTTGGGAGTGCTGTAGCATTACTATACCAATCGCCACCTCCTTTATATTTTAGGATAGCAATATCTTGTGCGTATAATACAGAATTGAAAATTAGTAGTAAAAATACAATTGAGTTCCTCATATTATTCGTTAACAAAAGCTGTTGAATGACATGCTACAATAGCTGCTGTTTCTGTTCGTAATCTGGTTTTACCCAAAGTTACAGGAATAAAATTGTGTTGCAAAGCCATTTCGATTTCTTTAACACTAAAATCACCTTCAGGTCCTATAAGTATAGTAACTTCAGTATTGTTTTTAAGTTCGTTTTTTAAAGACTTTCTGTCTAATTCTTCACAATGAGCAATAAATAGTTGCCCAGAAAAATTTTGCTGCATAAATTGTTTGAAACTAATAGCAGAATTTAGTTTAGGTAAGTAATAAGTGAGTGATTGCTTCATAGCAGATTGTAAAATCTTCTCAAAACGTTCAGCTTTTATTACTTTTCGCTCACTATGGTCACAAATAATAGGAGTGATGCTGTCAATACCAATTTCAGTAGCTTTCTCTAAAAACCATTCATAGCGATCATTCATTTTTGTTGGAGCAACAGCAAGGTTTAGTTTATAGTTTTTTGGTTCATGAAATTTTTTAGAAATTATTTCTGCAGTACACTTTTTTATGTTTGCCGAAATTATTTCTGCATTAAACAACCAACCTTTACCATTAGTAATATGCAAAATATCGCCTTCGGTTTTTCGCAATACTTTGGTAATATGTTTACTTTCCTCTTTTGAAAAAGAGAATTGCGTAGTTGATTCGTTAATTTCAGAATTAAAAAATAGCTGCATTATTTATTATCTAGTTTCTTCAATAATTCGTAATACTTTTACTTCTGTGATGCTCTTTTTTTCGTGAGATTTTTGAACCACATAATACCATTTGTTAGACTCTACATCTACAGTAAAAACGTCTTCAACTTGATATTTGTCATTCATAACTTGTTGTTCAAACTCTGGTAACATATCTCCATATGTAAACCAACCAGAATCACCACCTTTTTGACTTGTGTTGTCCATAGAGTGCTTAATAGCTAAATCTTTAAAAGCAATACCTTGTTTTAGTTTTAATATTAAATTATAACGAAGTTCTTCAATGTCTTTAATTGGCATTTTTGTTCCATCCAAAAAAATGTAGTTTACACGATAATAGGTAATCTTGTTTTTTTCTAAAACCTTATAATGTGTTCGCTGGTTGTCTTTTTTTACAGTTTTTGTAGCGCCTTTACTCATTCGCATTATTTCTTCAGATAAACGTGTTTTATGTTTTTCTTCATTAAAGGTAATTAACTTGTTTTGTGCTCCTTTGTAAGCTTTTAAAAATACTTTAGCCTGTTCTACAGTAGTAACAGAATCTAATTGTTTTTTAAGCTTTTTTTGGGCAGATAATGAGATTGTAAAAGTTAACGCAAGTAATACTAAAAAGACTTTTTTCATAGGTTGAAAGTTTGAATTTTATGCAATTAAAAGAATTTTTGAATTTAAATGTATAGTAGCTGCTAAGGTTATTAACATAAATTTCAACAAGTTAAATTGGTTTTCTGATTCTAATGTTTTTTGTTAAGTAGAATTTTATTGTACTGATTATAATATTGAATATAAATATTAGTTGCGCTAATAATGCAACTAAAAATAAAATTGAAATAATAATGTTAATGAGGCTAATATCATCTATTAATGGAATTGAGCTATTGTTAAATGATATATTTAGTTTATTTGCTAGAATAATAAATAACAAGCTTAAACAAGTAATTATTGTATGAATTTTAGATAAAGAATTAATTAGTCTTAAATTGATTTTATGGTACGCAAAGTATATTAATCCAATTTTAAAATAAATTGCAAACAAAAAGAAAGCTATATGTGAATGATGAATAACATAGTATGTGTCATGTGTATTTATATCCAAAACAGATTCTTCATCAAGTATAGTTCTAAATCCTGTAATTAATATTATAACAGCTGTAATCCAAAAAAAATGAAATGACCTTAAGTTTTTCATTTTATATCTTTAATCTAGCTGAAGCTGTAACACTAGTATCTGCAAAATCGTTTTCAAGATATTTTAAGTAACCAACTATTGCTATCATTGCAGCATTATCTGTAGTGAATTCAAACTTAGGCACGTAAGTTTTCCATCCAAATTTTTGCTCACCATCTTTTAATGCTTTTCTTATTCCAGAATTAGCCGAAACACCACCACCAATAGCAATTTGCTTAATGTTAGTTTGTTTTGTCGCTAGTTTTAATTTATCCATTAATATACCAATAATGGTGTATTGAATTGAAGCACAAATATCATTGAGGTTTTCTTTAACGAAATTTGGGTTGTTTTTTGTTTCTCGTTGAATGAAATATAAAATTGCAGTTTTTAATCCTGAGAAACTAAAATTGAGACCTTCAACTCTTGGTTTAGTAAATTTAAAAGCCTTAGGATTTCCTTGTTGTGCTCTCTTATCAATTTCTGGGCCAGCAGGATAACCTAGCCCCAGTATTTTTCCGCTTTTATCATAGGCTTCACCAACAGCATCATCAATAGTTTCTCCAATAACTTCCATGTTAAAGTAGCTATTTACTTTTACTATTTGGGTGTGTCCACCAGAAATTGTCATGGCCAAAAATGGAAATGTTGGTTTATCAAATCCTTCTTCATCAATAAAATGTGCTAATATATGAGCTTGCATATGGTTAACATCTATTAAAGGAATATTTAAACCATAGGCTAAAGACTTAGCAAATGAAGTTCCAACCAAAAGACTTCCCATTAATCCAGGACCACGTGTAAAAGCTATAGCGTTTAAATCAGATTTAGAAACACCAGCTTTTTCAAGTGCTTGATGCACTACAGGAACAATGTTTTGTTGATGTGCTCTTGAAGCTAATTCTGGAACAACACCACCATATTCTTCATGTATTTTTTGACTAGCAATAACATTGCTTAAAATCTTTCCGTTACAAATAACCGAAGCAGCAGTATCATCACAAGAAGATTCAATTCCTAATATGTAAATATTTTGTGAGCTCATTAAGAAAATTTAGGCACAATAATTGTTTAATTTGTATAGCGATAAAACGTCTGTTTTAGCGTTATATTCGTAAATACAAAGAAATGAAAAAAATATAAGCTAACCATCTTTGTAAGTCTTTAAAAAACTTAGCAAATGGTTTCGTAAATATTAAGTTTATTTGTAGTAATTTTTTAACTTTATTACTTATCAAAAAAGTACTTAAAATAGCATTAAAGATAGTAGCAATAATTTTGCTACTCTTTGTTATATTAGTCTTAGTACTTTCCATTCCAGCAGTTCAAACTAGTCTAGGAAAAAAAGCAACAGATACATTAAATAAAGATTTTGGTACAAATATTACCATTGCAAAAGTTGGCCTTCAATTTAATGGTGATGTAGAATTAAAAGATGTATATGTTGAAGATCATAAGCAGGATACACTTTTTCATATTGATGAATTAAATACTTCAATTTTAAGTTTTAAAAAGTTGTATGATAACAAGCTCACATTTGGAGATATTGATATTTATGATTTAACATTTAATTTAAAAACTTATAAAGACGAAAAAGACACAAACTTAGATGTATTTGTAGCAAAGTTTGATGATGATGCACCAAAAAAAGAAAAGAGTGACTTTTTATTATCATCTAGTGATGTCTCTATTGAAGGAGGAACATTTAAGCTTAGTGATGAAAATAAAGAAACCACCGAAATCCTTCAGTTTAATGATTTAAATATCAATGCTACTAATTTTTTAATTCTAGGTCCAGATGTTAGTGCTCGAATAAATAAACTTGCTTTTGTTGATGATAGAGGTGTAGAAGTAAAAAACATGACAACAAATTTCACTTATACAAGAGAACAAATGTTGTTTGATTATTTACAAATAAAAACAGAAAATTCTACACTAAAAGGGAAGTTGCAGTTTGATTATAAAAGAGAGGATTTACAGTATTTTGTAGATAAAGTAAAGGTTACTGCTAATTTTGAAGACTCTAATATTGCACTAGATGATTTAAATGCTTTTTATAATGAATTTGGAGTAAATCAAAATGCAAAATTAAGTACTTCTCTTTATGGAACTTTAAATGACTTAACAGCGAGTCAATTAATACTTAGTACTTCGCGAAATACCATTGTGGATGGAAATATCAACTTTAAAAACTTATTTAATAAAGAAGATGATAACTTTATTATGGATGGTAAGTTTAATAAGTTGTCATCTACCTATAAAGATTTAAAAGCGCTTTTACCTAATGTGTTAGGGAATTCTTTACCTTCAACTTTAGACCATTTTGATACGTTTACTATTACTGGTAATGCTCGTGTTACTTCAAAAACTGTTGATGCAGACATTGAAGTGCTTTCTAAACTAGGTATAATTATTACAGATTTACATTTAGATAAAATTGATAATATTGATGATGCGAGTTATAATGGTAATGTAATTCTAGATGAGTTTAATTTAGGTATATTACTTAATGATCCTATGGTTGGTAATGTATCATTAAATTTAGATGTTGATGGTAATGGTTTTACTGTAGATAAATTAAACACTCAAGTAAAAGGTGATTTATATTCATTTGGTTATAACAATTATGAATACTTTGATACTAAAATTGAAGGAAACGTTCAGAATAAAATCTTTAACGGTAAGCTTGTAACTAACGATGAGAATATTGATTTAAAATTTAATGGACTAGTCGATTTTTCGCAAGACGAAAATATATATGACTTTACTGCTGATGTTGGACATGTAAATCTAAATGCTCTTAATTTTGTAACAAGAGATAGTATATCTGTTTTTAAAGGTTATGTGAAAATGGATATGAAAGGGACTTCGCTAGATGATGCGCATGGAAATATACATGTAAAGAATAGTTTATATAGAAATCAAAATAGCGAATATAAGTTTAATGATTTTGCTGTGTCATCAACTTTTATTGAAGATATAAGGTATATAGAAGTAAATTCACCTGATATAATAAATGGAAGTATAAGAGGTAAATTTATAATTCAAGATTTGCCAAAACTATTAGAGAATTCTTTAGGTGATATTTATACTAATTACAAACCACATGAAATTGGTGAAAATCAATATTTAGATTTCAATTTCAATATTTATAATAAGATTGCAGCTGTGTTTTATCCAAATTTAAAATTAGGAGCAAATACATTTATAAAGGGAAGAATAGAGAGTAATGCCAAAAAATTCAACCTCACATTTAAATCACCTAACATTAAGCTTAATGACTTTTTTGCAAATCAAATACAGCTACGCTTAAATAATGATAACCCACTTTTTAATACTTATGTAGAAGTAGATAGTATAAGCTCTAAGTTCTACGATGTTTCAAAATTTAGTTTAATTAATGTTACCTTAAATGATACATTATATATAAAAACGGGTTTTAAAGGTGGTAAGCAAAATAGAGATGATTACGATTTAAACTTGTTTTATACTATTAATGAAGAGAGCAAGTCTGTTTTAGGATTCAAAAAATCTACAGTTAATTTTAAGAATAACGAATGGTTTGTCAATGAAGAAAAAAATTCACAAAATAAAATTGTGTTTGATAGACTCTTGCGTGATATTAATATTGACAATTTAAAAATGAGTCATAAAAACGAGGAGATTTTACTTAATGCTCAAGTGCTTGATTCTACATATAAAAATATTGATTTAGACTTTAAAGATGTTGATTTGGTAAAAATTACGCCAACTATAGATAGTTTAAAGTTAAATGGTAACGTTAATGGAAAACTAAATGTCTTACATCAAGACAATGTGTATTTACCAGAGTCCAATGTTACAATTGATAATTTTAAAGTAAACGATTTTAATTTAGGCTCATTTAAGGCTAATATTATTGGAAATGAAAGCTTAACTAATTATTCAGTAGATGTAAGTTTAAAAGAAGATTCCAATGAATCTTTATCTGTAAAAGGAAATTTAAATGTAGCAGGTAAAGATCCATCTTTAGATTTAGATATAAACTTTAATAAGTTTATATTAAATCCATTAAACCCTTTTGGCGAAGGAGTTATTACAAGAATTAGAGGAGAAGTAGCAGGAAATGCTAGAGTTACAGGTCGATTGCAACATCCACAAATTAATGGAGAGTTAATTTTAGATGATGGTGGTTTGGCAATTCCTTACCTAAATGTAGATTATGAGTTTGAAGATGATACTAGAATTGCATTAGAAAAACAGAGCTTTATTTTTAATAATGCTGATATGATAGATGTAGAGCACTTTTCTAGAGCAAAGCTTAGTGGAAATATAAATCATGTTAATTTTTCTAACTGGTCACTCGGGTTAAATATTAATTCTGAAAGGTTATTAGTGTTAAATACTGAAGATTCTGAAGATGCACTATATTTTGGTAAAGCATTTGTTAATGGCGATATAGATATATCTGGACCTACAGACCAATTATTTATTGAAGCTAATGTAAGCTCCGAAGAAGGAACTGTTTTTAAAATTCCTATGAGTGATACCGAAGCATTGGGCGAAAACTCTTTTGTGCACTTTTTAAGCCCTGAAGAAAAATATGCTAAAAATGGTACTAATGAAGTTGCACTAGAAAATGTAAAAGGATTAGAAATGGAGTTTAACCTTGACATTTCTGAAAACGCCCAGATAGAAATTATTCTGGATAGAGACACAGGAAGTATTATTAAAGGAAATGGAAACGGAAGTTTACTAGCACAAATTAATACTAATGGGAAGTTTAACATGTATGGTGATTTTATTGTTTCTCAAGGGGATTATAATTTTGTTTATGGTAGCTTGGTAAGAAAGAACTTTGAAGTTGTTCCTGGAGGAACATTAGCTTGGGAAGGTGATCCTTTACGTGCCGAAATAAACATTAAGGCACTGCATAAAGGTATTAGTGCAAATCCTTCGGTATTATTAGATAACCCAATTAATCAAAGTATTCCTGTAGAAGTTGAAATTCATTTAACAGAACAACTAGAGAAACCAAATCTAGATTTTGAAATTAGATTCCCAAGTGTAAATTCTACTCTTAATACTGAGCTTAATGATCGATTAAGAGATAAGGATAAACGTGAATTTCAAGCTATGTCCTTATTAGCTACAGGCTCTTTTAGAAGTGAATTAGCATTCGACTCTAGTGATGTGTATGGATTAGTGTCAGATGGTGTTACAAGCATGCTAAACGAGCTATTCGCTGATGATGAGAATAAAGTAAAACTAGGATTAGACCTAGATCTGGGTAAAAACACACCAGACTATGAAACAGATAGTAAAGTTGCCGTTACACTTTCTACAAAACTTAGTGATAGGATTTTAGTAAATGGTAAAGTTGGTGTTCCAGTTGGTGGTGTGAGTGAATCAACAGTAGCTGGAGATTTTGAAGTACAAGTATTGCTAAACGAAGATAGAACACTGTCACTTAAATTCTTTAACAGAGAAAACAGTATTCAAAATTTTGGAGAGCAAATAGGTTATACACAAGGTGTCGGACTTTCATATAATATCGAATTTGATAATCTAAAAGAGCTGCTTCAAAAAATGTTTAAAAACAACAAGAAGAAGAAAGCTTCTATAGTTGAGGAAAAAAAGGTAGAAAGTTCAGATAATGGTCTTCCAGAACACTACACATTTAAGCAAAAAGACTCCACAAAAACTAAGAAAATCAAAAAAAATTAAGCGTTTTTAAAAATAGTTATTAACGAAAACGTTTGAATTTTACGTTTTCGTTAAATTATGATATTTATTAGTTTTTTTAGACAGTAAGTTTTTTAATTTTACTCTACTAAAGTTAAAAAACTATGACAAAACAGATAAGAAAAATTGGTGTAATGACCTCTGGAGGAGATGCTCCAGGGATGAATGCAGCTATTAGATCTGTGGTTCGTACGTGTGCATTTCATAATATAGAATGTATAGGAATTTATCGTGGTTATGAAGGTATGATTGAGGGAGATTTTAAAATTCTAGATGCACGTAGTGTAAATCACATTATTCATAAAGGTGGAACTTTTTTAAAGTCTGCAAGATCCAAAGAATTTAGAACTAAAGAAGGACGTCAAAAAGCATATTTACAATTAAAAAGTGTTGGTATTGATGCTTTAGTTTTAATTGGTGGTGATGGTACTTTTACTGGAGGGATGATTTTTAATCAAGAGTTTAACTTCCCAGTTATAGGTATTCCAGGAACTATAGATAATGATATACTAGGTACTAATTTCACTTTGGGCTATGATACAGCTTTAAATACTGCTGTAGAAGCTATAGATAAAATTAGAGATACTGCAAGTTCACATAAACGCTTGTTTTTTGTTGAAGTAATGGGACGCGATGTTGGGCATATTGCTTTAAATGCAGGTGTTGGAGCAGGAGCAGAAGAGATATTAGTGCCAGAGGAAGATTTAGGATTGGATAGATTGTTAGAGTCCTTAGAAAAAAGTCGAAAAACAGGTAAATCTTCAAGTATAGTTGTAGTGGCCGAAGGAGATAAAACAGGTAAAAATGTTTTTGAATTAGCCGATTATGTAGAAGAGAATCTAGAAGGATATGATGTAAGAGTATCTGTGCTTGGTCATATGCAACGTGGAGGTTCGCCATCTTGTTTTGATAGAGTATTAGCTAGTAGAATGGGAGTTAAAGCTGTAGAATCTTTAATGGAAGGTAAATCTAATTTTATGGTAGGAACTATTAATAATAAGTTAGAATTATATCCTATAGATAAAGCGGTAAAGGGACATTCTGAGATTGACCATGAGTTATTGAGAGTGTCAGATATAATGAGTATTTAATAAAAAATAGAATAAAAGAATTCAAATAAATAAGAAAACATGTCAAAAGTAAAAATAGGAATTAACGGTTTCGGTAGAATTGGTAGAATAGCATTTAGAATTGCTGCTCAAAGACCAGATGTAGAGGTTGTAGGTGTAAATGACTTACTTGATGTAGAGCATTTAGCGTATTTGCTAAAATACGATTCTGTTCATGGTAGATTTGATGGTGACATTGAAGTAAAAAATGGAAACTTAGTAGTAAACGGAAATGAGATTAGAGTAACTACTGAACGTAATCCAGAAGATTTAAAATGGGACGCAGTTGGAGCTGAAGTGGTATTAGATTGTACAGGTATTTTTACAACGCTTGAAGGTGCTGGTAAACACATAACAGCTGGTGCTAAAAAAGTAGCTATTTCTGCACCTTCTAAAGATGCTCCAATGTTTGTAATGGGAGTGAACCACGATAAAATAACAGCTGAAGATACAATCGTTTCTAATGCATCTTGTACAACTAACTGTTTAGCACCTTTAGCTAAAGTTATAAATGATAAATTTGGAATTGTTGAAGGTTTAATGACAACTGTACATGCAGCCACAGCAACTCAATTAACTGTTGATGGACCATCTCGTAAAAATTACAGAATAGGTCGTTCTGCAATCAATAACATTGTACCTACAAGTACTGGAGCAGCAAAAGCTGTTGGTAAAGTAATTCCTGAATTAAATGGGAAATTAACAGGAATGGCATTTAGAGTACCTACTGTAGATGTATCTGTAGTAGACTTAACGTGTCGCTTAGAAAAATCTGCTTCTTTTGATGAGATTAAAGCTGCTATTAAAGAAGCTTCAGAGAATGAAATGGAAGGTGTTTTAGGATATACTGAAGAAGGTGTAGTATCTCAAGATTTTGTTTCAGAAACTAAAACAAGTACGTTTGATGCTGATGCAAGTATTGGGTTAAATGATAACTTTGTAAAGTTAGTATCTTGGTACGATAACGAGTATGGTTATTCAGCTAAGTTAGTAGATTTAGCACAGCACATTAGCGCACTTTAGTAATAACAAGAAATAGGCTATTGCAATTATGTAATAGCCTATTTTTTTTAATTTTTCCCTTTTATGATTTTTATAGTAGATAGTGGTTCAACAAAATGTGATTGGTTAGCATTAGATAAAAACTCTGGTGAGCATATTTTTGATAAACAGCGTACTAAAGGTATGAATCCTGCAATTTTATCTAAGCAAAAACTTAATGATATTATTGATGCTAACGAGGTAATTCGTGAGCATAAGGACGAAGTAACCGAACTGTATTTTTATGGTGCTGGTTGTGGTACTCCTAAGCCTGCTTCTATGCTTAAAAGTGTATTGGAACAGTATTTTGTGAATGCTAAAAAAGTGGTTGTAAGAGAGGATACTTATGGTGCTGTATATGCAACTGTTGGTGTAGATCATCCACCAGCTGTAGTGTGTATTTTAGGTACTGGCTCTAATTGTAGTTATTTTGATGGTGAAATTGTGCACCAAAAAGTAAAGTCATTAGGTTATTCTATAATGGATGATGCTTCTGGTAATTATTATGGTAAACAGCTTATAAGAGATTATTATTTTAACCATATGCCGCATGATTTAAAAGTGTCATTCGCAACTAAGTATAATCTTGAAGATGACCATATAAAAATGAGCTTGTATAAAAAGCCTAATCCAAATGCTTATTTAGCAAGTTTTGCTGAGTTTATGTTTATTAATAAGGATTCTGAATATATTAGAAACTTAATAAGAGATGGTTTTAGAGTCTTTGCTAAAAACATGATTATGCAATATGCTGAAGAGTTAAAAACAGTTCCTGTGCATTTTGCAGGTTCGATAGCTTATTTTTCTCAAGAAGAAATAAGAGAAGTTGCTAAGGAATTTGGATTTAAAGTTGGTAACTTTGAAAGAAGACCTATTGAAGGGTTGGTGAATTATCACATTGCTAATATTTTAGAAAAATAATGGAAATTGCAATTATAGCTCACGATGGAAAAAAAGCTGAAATGGTTCAGTTTTTAAATGAGCATAGAGACATACTAATAAAAAAAGACATTACTTTAATTTCAACAGGAACTACAGGTCAAAAAGTTGAAAAGGCTGGAATTAAAGTTACACCATATTTATCTGGACCGCTTGGTGGCGATGCTCAAATTGCTGCTAGAGTAGCAGAGGGTAAATGTAATATGGTATTGTTTTTTAGAGACCCTTTAGAGAAACATCCACACGAACCAGATGTATTAATGTTACTGCGCTTATGCGATGTGCATGATGTACCATTAGCTACAAATCCTGCTACAGCAGAAATGCTTATTAAAGCTATTTAAATATAAGTGTCACACTAAGCGTAATCTAAGTGTATTAAAAAGAATGAAGACTATCTTTATATGAGATATCTCATTGCATTCGATATGATATTTATTTAGTATAAATTCTATTTTCCTGTTCTGCAACACGAATAAACGTCGTACGTTTTGTAAGCTCTTTTAAACGTTGGGCGCCAACATAGGTACAAGTACTCCTAATGCCTCCTAAAATATCCTGTAAAGTAGTTTCTACTTCACCTCTATAAGGCACTTCAACTGTTTTACCTTCACTAGCTCTGTATTCAGCAACACCACCAACATGTTTTTCCATGGCTGTTTGTGAGCTCATACCATAAAACTGTTTATATAATTTTCCGTTACGTTCAATACGTTCGCCACCACTTTCATCATGACCAGCAAGCATACCTCCAAGCATTACAAAATCGGCTCCTGCGCCAAAAGCTTTAGATACATCACCAGGAATGGCACAACCACCATCACTAATAATTTGTCCTCCTAAACCATGTGCCGCATCTGCACATTCAATAATTGCTGATAATTGCGGATAGCCAACACCAGTTTTTACACGTGTAGTACATACACTACCAGGACCAATACCAACTTTTACAATATCTGCACCAGAGAGTAGAAGTTCTTCTACCATTTCGCCAGTAACAACATTTCCTGCAATAATCACTTTGTCTGGATACAGATTTCTAGTTTCCTTTACAAAATTTGCAAAATACTCCGAGTAGCCATTAGCAACATCAATGCAAATAAATTTATATTGTGGCAATACTTTAAATATAGCAGCTAATTTTTCGGCATCAGCTGTTCCAATACCTGTACTTATGGCAACGTAGTTTTCAATACCTTGTGGAGCTTTGTTAGTAAACTCTATCCATTGCTCTATGGTATAGTGTTTATGGATAGCTGTAAATAGTTTCTTTTCAGCCAAGGCTAAAGCCATATTAAAAGTACCAACAGTATCCATATTAGCAGCCATTATTGGAATGCCTTTCCAAGTATGTGGACTGTGTAAAAACTTAAATTCACGTTCTAAATTTACTTGAGACCTACTTTGTAGAGTTGAACGTTTAGGTCTAATCATGACATCTTTAAAACCAAGTTTAATATCGTATTCTATACGCATAAAAAGTAAAGTATTGGGTTACTCTCAAAGTTAATAATTATAGGTTTATAGAAGTGATTTTTTTATTAACATAACAAAGGGTTTTGGTTAACAAATACTAATTTCTACATTTTGATTTTCTAGAGTAAAAAGGGTAAATTCGTTCAGCACTTTATATAAAATTTTATGTACTAATTAAATAGTATGGGAATTTAATCAAGCACAAATGAATCTTAAAACTATAAGAGAGGAAAAACATTTAACCCAAGAAGAGCTTGCTGAGCAATCTGGACTTTCAATACGAACTATACAGCGTATAGAGGCTGGTCAAGAACCTAAAGGTCATACTGCTAAAGTACTTGCCGAAGCTCTTGAATTAGATGTGTCTTCATTAAGTAAATCAAACAAATTAACAGATACGATTAATTATTCATTGATAAAAAGAGTAAATCTCTCTTCAGTATTTGTTTGTTTTATTCCTCTATTGAGTATTGTTTTACCATTAATTCTAAGTCGTCAATATAAGCAAAACAATCATTTAACCAAGGGCATTATTACTCTTCAAATTTTGTGGAGCATTATTTTTATTCTAGCGTTTTTCGTTTCAGGATTTCTTAAATTAACCTTTGACTTGCATCATCAAACAGGTCTTTGGGTTTCTATTTTTCTAATTGTATTAAACCTTGTTGTGATACTTGTAAATTCAGCAAGTATTGATAAGAAAAAGGAACTGTACTTTAAATTTGGGTTTAGTTTTATTTAATTGATTTTAAGTGTTTTATTGTTTCTGTCGGGTTATTGGCAGGTTATTGACGGGACAGTTTTGTGGGTGTAATTATTGTTTTTTTTGAGTTTTGCTGAAAAACAATTCAACAATGAAAATAACACAAATCTTTAGCTGCATCTTCTTCATTTTAGTAAGTGTAATCGGGACTGCTCAAAACGACAAACAATTATCAACACTAAATTCTAGAATAGATAACTATTTAGAATCTGGAACTAAACAAGGATTTTCAGGCGCAATTACCGTAATAAAAAATGACAAGGTTATTATTAATAAAGGATATGGATTAGCAAACAAAAATACTCAAGTCCAAAATAATCCTAATACTATCTTTGATATTGGCTCAAATACAAAACAATTTACAGCAACAGCTATACTAAAGTTAGTAGAAATGGGAAAAATAACTGTAAATGATTCATTATCCATTTTTTTTGAAAACCTTCCAACAGATAAGCAAGATATTACAATTCATCAGTTATTAACTCATACATCTGGTTTTACCGAAACGATAGGGAATGATTTTGAAGACATCACATCAAAGCAATTTTTTGATACCGTTTTTGCAAGTAAATTGCTGTTTAATCCAGGAGAACAATTTGAATACTCCAATATTGGTTATAGTATTTTAGGTAGAATTATAGAGTTGGCTTCTGGATTAGAATATGAAGCATTTTTAAACCATTATTTGTTTATTCCTGTAGGAATGAAGCAAACAGGATATGTATTACCGAAATGGAACTTAAAACAAATTTCAAGAAGTTATAATCGAGGAATTTTAGAAGATGAATCACCTATTTTAAAGTATCAAAAAAATAATAGTATTAGTTGGCATCTAAAAGCCAATGGAGGAATTAATTCAACTCAAAACGATATGATTTTATGGTATAATGCACTTAAATACAATAAAATTATAACAAAGGAGTCCTTAGATAAGATGATAACTGCTTATGCAGATTATCCGAGTGGTAAATCAAGCTATGGGTATGGTTGGGTTGTAAGGCATTTAGAAGGTAACGTTAAGCGAATAGCTCATAATGGTTCAAATGGCGCATACTCACATTCATTAATTTGGTTTCCAAAAGAGGATATTTATATAGTTTATGCGACAAATGCAAATAGCGAAAAGGTAGAGTACATTGCTTATGCAGTTGCTAAAATGATTTTAGATGAGAAGTATGTCCCAAAAGCCATAGAGAATAATGTTTATGCTTTCAGCGTTCGTTATATGGAAAATAATAATAGTGATAAATCTAAAGAACTCATAGCTATACTAAAAGAAAAATTTCCTGATAATTTTACAAGTTCAAGACTTTTAAATTCAATAGGGAATATTCTGTTAATGATTAATAAACATAAAGATTGGGCTGTAGCATTGTTTAAAGAAAATATTCTGCTTTATCCTAATGATGGCAACCTTTGGGATTCCTTGGGAGATGGTTATAAAGCAAATAATCAAATAAACAATGCAATTACAAGTTACCAAAAAGCCATTGCATTAGGATATAAAGGTTCTCAAAACAAATTAAGAGAACTAATGAAGAACTAAGGCTATTACTAACTATTTGTAAATTACTTCATGTCAAATCATACTAATTTTACATATATATTTTGAAGATAAAAAACGCTAACTTCGTGTAACAGTTTATATAGATACATTGGCATTCATTAAAAAAAAAATGATAATGGAAGAAACAAAATTGGATAATCCAGTTTGGAACTCCTTAAACGAAGTACACAAAAAACTTTCAGTAGAGTATGAAGGAATAAAGTTTTATAATCCAGATTACTGTCCTTTTGGAGGTTTTATAGAATCTAAAAAAGCGGCAGATGGAATAACTAAATACGCTGGCTTAATTGATGATTTTTATGTGGTTGGAAAAAGACCAATGTTTAGTATTGAAATAGGTGTAAATAAAAATTTAGTTTGTAATCAAATGCTTCTTGAAAAGGCTATTGACATTCCAACAGATGAACAAATACAAATAGTTGAGTTAAAGTCTGGATATCAAAAAAGAGATTTATACAATTTAGTTAATTTGGTACAACCTGGTTACTTTAAAAGTAAAACATCTGATTTAGGAAAATACTTCGGAATTTATAGCGATACTAAACTAATTGCTGTAACTGGTGAAAGAATGAAAATGAATGGATTTACTGAAATAAGTGCAGTTGTTACTCATCCACAACACACAGGAAAGGGTTACGCAAAACAGTTAATAAAGCATACAACCAATCAAGTGCTTAACGAAAATAAAATTCCATATTTACATGTTGCTGAATCCAATATTGGAGCCATCAAACTTTACGAAAAATTAGGTTTTATAACAAGACGTAAAATAAGCTTTTGGAATTTAAAAACAATTTAAAAAAAATGAAATACTCAATACTCACCAAAGTTTTGGTAAACAAATACGTGTTTCTACGTATTTATTTTGAAGATGAAAAACGCTAACTTCGTTTCACAGTTTATTATAAACCATTGTAGCGTGTTTATATAAGCACATTATAACACATTTAACCAAATCAAGAAAATGCAAGAGTTTAAAGATTGGAAAGAGTTTATAAATAGAAGTTTAATTGACAGCGGACAATTTGAAAATCCAATCTCTGAATTAAAAAATGAGACGGAAATTGAGATATTTAAATCGACTGATAAAGATTCTCTGACAGAAATAAGAGTTGGATACTTAAAAAATAACAGACTGATTTATTTACAATTTTTCAACCCTAAAATCCCTGGATATAATAAATTGATGGGAAATGAATATTTTACTGAAGGAGATTTAAACGATATTGAGGACCACGAGACTTTTAATGATTATGGAGATATTGGATTAGAGTTTAACAAACAGAATACCAAACAAATTTTGATACAACTTGAAACTGGTTTAGAAGGAAAAGAAGTGCAATATTTAAAAAATTCTCAATTAGTGAAATCTGTAATTTATTTCTCGGGAGATGAATCTGGATTATCTTGGTCACACGATTTTAGAAAAGGAAACATTTTAAAAAGAATTTTTAGAAAGAAAGCGGAAAAAATTGACGGAATCAAGAAGCAAGAAATTAATTTAAATGAAATTTTTAGAGGAATAAAAAATGTGTAATAACAGCTGTAAACGTAATAATGGCTAAATCTCCTATTTGGAATTTTAGTTTTTAAATAAATTTGTAACGTTATGAGAAAGTACTCGCGCACTTTCTCATAACTGATTTTTATACGAACATGTTAGCTGCAATTAAAACTAAACTCTTGAAAAAAGAAAAAATAATAGAAAAACTAGAGAAACATTGTGCAGAAAAACTTTACGTTAGACTGACAAGGAAGAAAGGTAAATTTGAAGGGATATCAACAGGTTTCATTCTTGAAAAATCTAACGATTTTATTTTATTACAAGAATCTGACGAATTTAGAATTTTAGGATACCAAGTAATACCCGTAAATACTATTAAGCATGTTAGATATAATAAAAACGATAAAACTTACGAACAGATTTTAAAGAATGAAAATTTAATGACATTTGTTAAAGCTAAATACAAAATTGATTTAACTGATTGGAATTCTATTACAAATGATATTAAAAAAACGGGACTGACCATAATTTCAGAATGTGAACACCCAGAGTTGAATTATTTTTGTATTGGACAATTAAAGAGGGTAAATAAAAAGTCAATTTCGATTAGATATTTCAATGCTCAAGGAATTTTAGATAAAGAAAATACAAAGCATAAGTTTGGGGATATTACTAAATTGAGTTTTGATGACCATTATGCGAATGTTTTCTCAAAATATGTAAAAGATATATAGTTGTGGTTATATTATATTATGGTAGATTCTCTTAAACGGAAAACTCTTTAGATATTTCTACAAATTGATTTTCTTAGTTAAAAAGGTTAACTTCGTCTAAACTTGTATATAAACCGTTAAAACGAGTTTATAAGTTTGCGTTAACAACAATAAATTATACGTTATGCCAGAAGTTACAGCAGAAAAAAATGAGAAAATTGGGGAAATGAACTTTGGATCTATTTATCCACATTACCTTAATAGAATAGTAAAGCATGGTAGGACCAAAGAAGAGCTAGATCAGGTTATTCTGTGGTTAACGAGTTATAATCAAAACACATTAGAATCTTATATTGATGGTAATGGAACTTTTAAAGATTTCTTTGAAGGTGCCAAAATGCATCAAAACGCACACATGATTAAAGGTGTGGTTTGTGGATATCGTATTGAAGAAATCTCTGAAGAGTTTGCTTTGTATCGTAATTGCAGACGTATGGAAAAGCTAATTGACGAATTAGCAAAAGGACGCAAAATGGAGAAAATTTTACGTAAAGAAAAGTAATACTACTTCACAGCAATCATACTAATCTCTACGTTTACATACTTTGGTAAGTTGGCTACTTCAACGGTTTCACGAGCAGGAGCAGAGGCATCATCAAAATACTGTGCATAAACTTCGTTTATTTGAGCGAAGTTACCCATATCACTAATAAAAATAGAAGTTTTAATTACGTTTTCAAACGTCATATTTGCAGCAGCTAAAACTGCTTTCATGTTTTCCATAACTTGCTTAGTTTCTACTTGAATAGTATCCATTACTAACTCACCAGTTTCAGGATGTAAAGCAATTTGTCCAGAAGTATAAAGTGTATTTCCAGTTAATACAGCTTGATTATATGGTCCAATTGGTGCAGGTGCATTTGGTGTTGTAATTATGGTTTTCATGAGTTGTGAGTATTATAATTGTTTGTCTGCTTGTCTACGCTTGTCGTACTTAATATCTTTTAAGATGCTTGATCTAATACCAATAAAGAAATTCCAAGAGCTACGAGAACTAAATGGTATCCAAGAAAAATTCATACGCCAACTTTGTAAATCACGTTCAAAACGTAGTTGTGTATACGTAATACCATTATTTTTCATGTCGTAACCAGAAGAAACACCAACTGTCCAACGTGGTGAAAACTCTATATCACCAGAAAACATTAATGAGTGCGATGATATTTCATTTTGTCTTCTTGAATTGGCATAGTTAACAGCATAGGCTAAACGCAAGCTCCATGGTATTTTATAGTTGTATAAATCGGTAGGCTTTTCGTCTGCTTTTTTATCATCAGAGTTTAATCTGCTATCTGCAAAATCTTGTGGTTTACCAAAAAGGTCATCGGCACGACCACCACTTCTTAGAGATTCATCACGAGCACGCTGGTCTTCTGGATTACTACCTCCTTCAAAGCTATCACTAGATAGCGTATAGTTAACTGTAAGGTTAGCACTTGTTAATCTAAAAAGGCTTCCGCCATTATCAATATTAAACTTATCAATTTTGTTATTGTTGTTATCTAAAGCATAAGGGTCAAGTGTAGCTCCAAAATTTATATTCATTTTATCTTTTAGAATACTTGTACCTCCAGTTACTCTTACTGGACTCCAGTTTAAAGAATCTCCAGCAATATTATAAGCAGTAGAGAAGTTTAATGTTTTTAATAACATTACTTTTTTAGGCTCTGTAGCAGTACTATCACTATCTCTTACTTTTGCTTCTAAGTTATTAGCAACCGAAATACCCAAAGAGCTAGAATATGTTTTACCAGGAGTTCCAAAAAGAAAATCTTCAAAGCGTGTGTATTCTACATCTCCAACTGGATCTCCATTAACGTCAGTTTCTTCATAAGTGTCGTAATATTTATCAAACGACGGATTGATATTATAACTTATGGATGGTCTCATAACATGCCTAATAGCTTGTATGCTTTTATCTTCTCCAAAGTTAAACATACCATAAAGCGTAGTTCCAAGACTAGCACTAAAGTTGTATGTTCTAAAAGCATCAAATCCTTGTCTTACAGTTTCAACTTCTTCCTGCTGACTCTGATCCCATTGTTTTTTTATAGTTTTTAAAGTCCAATTTTCTTGAAAATTAGCGCTTGTACTCACACTAAAATATTTGGCAACTTTAAAGTTGGTACTAATAGGAATACTGTGTTGCATGCCTATTTTAGCATCATCAAACATTTCTTTTTTAAAGAATAAAGAATCGGTTGTTTGAATTCTGTTTTCTCCTCTTACGTTATACTGAAAGTTTATATTTTGAATAAATCCTTTTTTACTACCAATTTTTGGTGCAAAAGGAAATACACGACCAACACTTCCTTGAAACGTTGGTAATGTCATGTTTATAGACTCTGTATTGGTGTTTTGAGAGTGTGTTGCTGTTAGACTTACATTAACTTGTGGCTCACCTTGAAACGTTTTAGAGTACGAAACAGAAGACGATAAGGTGTTATTTAAAAAGTTAGATGAGTTTAATTGGTTAATAGATTGTTGGTAATACGTACTACTACCTAAGTTTACCGAAGCCGAAAAACGCGAATTAGGATTAGCTTTGGCATCTTGACTATGACTCCATCTTATATTGTAAACCGAACTTTTTGAATAATCGGGAAAACCTCGTTCACTATTTATCAAGTTTTCATATCTAAAACTAAAGTTACCTCTAAACCTATAGCGTTTTGCATAATTACTTTCTGCTCTAAAACCATAACTACCATTAGTATAGTAATCACCTAGAAGTGCTAAATCTAAATAATCGTTAATAGCAAAGTAATAACCACCATTTTGGATAAAGTAACCTCGATCGTTTTGCTCTCCAAATGAAGGGAAAATGACACCAGAAGTACGCGATTTAGTTAAAGGAAAATATGCAAATGGTAACCCAATAGGAGTAGGTACATCTGCAATAAACATATTTGTTAATCCAGTTACAACCTTTTTGTTAGGTACTATTTTCGCTTTACGTAACAAGAAATAGTATTCTGGATTTTCATGGTCTTCAGAAGTGGTAAACTTTGCGCGATGTACAAAAATTACCGAATCATTTTCTTTCTTAGTTAATGGAGATATAATAATACCTCCTTGTTGTTCGGTTTTAGAATTCCAAACTAAAGCCTTTTGGGTTTTAGTGTTAAAAGCAATTGAATCTGGTTCAATAACATTATTACCTTCTTTAAAAACAGGTGCTTGACTATAGTTACCTAAAGAATCTTTTAATCTACCAGCATGTATAATGTCATTAGCATAATCTATAACAATAATACCAGCATTTATCTGCATATTTTGATAAATAACTTCTGCTTCGTTATAGAGGTAAATTTTTTGTTCGTTTTGGTTAATAGAAGTGTAATCTGTAGCACTATACTTTACAATACCTTCAAGTAAATTTTTCTTTTTTGGAAGACTGTCATTTGTAATAGAATCTTGTTCCTTACCAACAATAGGCTTATTTAAAAGAGATTTTACATTAACAGTTACGGAATCATTAGTTTTTTCTGATTTAGCTACTGGTTCCTTTTTTGGTAATTCTTGAGAATAGCCAAAAGTGTTTATAAACACTGTAAAACTTACAGCAAAAAGTATTTGAAAGATGTTTGTTCGCAACGCTTTTAGATGTATTTTTGTAAAAGTATGGCTCGGTTTTTGAATTGCCAAAGTTACATATATTTTTTTGTGATTATTTTTAATATTGAAAAAAATTAAAATTTAAAATAAACCGAGTATTAAAGCCGTTAAAGTCTCTATGCAAACGAACATGAAATACCTTTTATTATCCTTTATATTTTTATTAACATGCTTTTCTTATGCACAGCCTAAGAATAATAAGTTTGTAGTGGTCTTAGATGCTGGACATGGTGGTAAAGATCCTGGGAGACCAACTAGTTTTGATAAAGAAAAAAATGTAGCCTTAAAAATTGTTTTAAAGGTTGGTAAGGAGTTAGAAAAACACAAAGACATTAAAGTTATTTATACACGTAAAACTGATGTGTTTTTAGAATTGCACGAACGTGCTGCAATAGCTAATAAGGCTGATGCAGATTTGTTTGTGTCAGTACATTGTAATGCACATGACTCTCAAGCTTATGGTACTGAAACATATGTATTAAGTGTTGGGAATACTGATAGGAATATGGCAGTTGCTAAAGCAGAAAATGAAGTGATATTTTATGAAGATGATTACGAAACGCATTATGAAGGTTTTGATCCTAATTCTCCAGAATCGTTAATTGGTCTTACTTTAATGCAAGAAGATTATGTTGAACAAAGTATTTGGTTGGCACGTCAAGTAGAGAACAATTTTTCACAAAATCTAAAACGAAAAAGTAGAGGTGTAAAGCAAATTAGTTTATGGGTGATGCATAATACTTATATGCCTAGTGTGCTTATAGAAGCTGGGTTTTTAACTAATAGAACAGAAGGGAAGTACTTGAGTTCTAATAAAGGTCAACAGCAAATTTCAGGAGAAATAGTGAAAGCTCTTTTAGACTATAAAGAAAAATGGTTATCATCTACAGAAGAAATTGTAAAGGGTATTGAAGAAAATGAAGAAGTAGAAACATCACATGAAGAAATATATCCTGAAATAACCTTTAAAGTACAAATAGCTGCCAGTTCAAGAAAGTTGGCTCCTAAGTCATATAATTTTAGTGGTTTAACTCAAATATCAAGAGTTAAAGTTGGTGATTTGTACAAATACTTCCATGGAGAAACTTCTAGCTATACAGAAATTAAATCTTTAAAATCTGAAGCTGTTAGTAAAGGCTATACATCATGTTTTATTGTAGCTTATAAAAACGGTGAAAAAATTAGTGTTACTGAGGCGTTAAAAACTCCTTCAAATTAGATGTGTTTGTTTTAAATAAATTGCTAATTTTGTTAACAATAAAACACACTCACTTTGAAAATATCTAGAGAAGTAAAAACTGCAATACTAGTCATTTCTGGTATTATCTTATTTATATACATTTTTAATTACTTAAAAGGTGAAAACTTATTAGACTCTTCTAAAAAAGTTTATGCTGTTTATGATAACGTTGAAGGACTAGCAACATCTTCTCCAGTAACAATTAATGGACATGCTATTGGTAAAGTTCAAGAAATAAATTTTACCGATGATGGTTCTGCAAAACTAAAAGTTTTATTGCTTATTGATAGTGATTTTGAGTTTTCAAAAAATAGTAAGGCAGAATTGTATGAAGCTGGATTAATAGGAGGAAAGGCGATTGCTATTATTCCTGCTTTTGATGGAGCCGAAAATGCAAAGTCTGGAGATATACTTGAAGGTACTGTAAAAGCTGGTTTAAGTGAATTAGTAAATAAAAAACTAACACCACTTCAGGAAAAAATTGAAACTATGATGGTTAGTGCTGACTCGTTACTAACAAACATAAATAGTGTTTTTGACACAAAAACTAAGGCTAACCTACAAGAAGGAATATCTGGCTTAAATGAAATTATAGCTAATTTTAAAGAAACTTCGAAATCTATTGATAGAATAGTACTTGTAAATGAAGATAAACTTAATTCAACTTTAGCAAATGTTGATGATATTTCTGGAGATTTATCAGTAATAACAGATTCTATAGCTAGCGCAAATCTTGGTCAAACTATTAAGGAATTACAGTCAACTATATCTAACTTTGATAGTGTGCTTGCTAGTATTGAAAACGGAGAGGGTTCTGTAGGTAAACTGTTAAAAGATGAAGGCTTATATAATAATTTAGAAGGAGCTTCTAAACAATTAGAGCAATTACTTCAAGATATGAAACTTAACCCTAAGCGTTATGTGCATTTTTCATTGTTTGGCAAGAAGGCAAAGCAATATGATGCTGAGGGTAATGAGATAAAAGAAAAAAACTAATTAACTAACCAAAATATGAGCTATTTACCAAACATACTTTTTGCAATTGCATTAATAATAGGTATTGGATATTTTGTAAAGAATATAAAAACGCTTAAGCGTAATATTAAACTAGGAAAAGATGTTGATGTAAGCGATAATAAATCATTACGCTGGAAAAACATGACGAGAATTGCCTTAGGACAAGGTAAAATGACACGTCGTCCAGTTGCTGGAATACTTCACATTATCGTGTACGTTGGGTTTGTGATTATAAACATTGAAGTACTTGAAATTGTTATCGATGGACTTTTTGGTACACATCGTATTTTTTCTGAGTTATTACCACAATCAATTTATGGACTGTTAATAGGTTCTTTTGAAGTATTAGCAGCATTAGTGTTTGTTTCAGTAATTATTTTCTGGATTCGCAGAAATATTATCAAATTAAAGCGTTTTTGGAGTTCAGAAATGACAAGTTGGCCAAAAAATGATGGTAACTTCATTTTATATTTTGAAATGGTGTTAATGTCGTTATTCTTAATAATGAATGCAACCGATTTACATTTTCAAGCAATGGAATCAGGTAATGTTATCAGTCAGTTCATAGCACCTTGGTTTGGTGGTATGGCTGAACCAACATTACATATTATAGAGCGTTCTGCTTGGTGGATTCATATATTAGGTATTTTAGTATTCTTAAACTATTTATATTACTCTAAGCATCTTCATATTTTATTAGCATTTCCAAATACATATTATGGAAGCGTAAAGCCTAAAGGAGAGCTAGATAACCTTGAAGCAGTTACTAAAGAAGTAATGTTAATGATGGATCCTAATGCAGATCCATTTGCTGCACCAGCAGAAGGTGCTGAAGATGAAGTCCCAGAAAAGTTTGGAGCTAGTGATGTACAAGATTTAAATTGGGTGCAATTACTTAATGCTTATACTTGTACTGAGTGTGGACGTTGTACATCTTCATGTCCAGCTAATTTAACAGGAAAAAAGTTATCGCCTCGTAAGATTATGATGGATACTCGTGATCGTTTAGAGGAGGTAGGTAAAAATATCGATGCTAATAAAGGTAAGTTTGTTGATGATGGAAAACAATTATTAGGTGATTACATTACAGCTGAAGAGCTTTGGGCTTGTACAACATGTAATGCATGTGTAGAAGAGTGTCCTGTAAGCATAAGTCCTTTATCAATAATTATGGATATGAGAAGGTATTTAGTAATGGAACAGTCAGCTGCTCCAACCGAGCTAAATAACATGATGTCAAATATTGAGAATAATGGTGCTCCATGGCCATATAACCAAATGGATAGATTAAATTGGAAAGACGAATAGTACTAGTCAAATTTTTTAACTAATATTAATATACGCTGAGTTGAAATGAAAAGAGAAGAAGCAGATAAATTATTGCATGAAAAAGTAGAAAAGGGAGAAAAGATAAGCCCAGTATTGCCAGAAGGAGTTAAAAACTACTTAATAGATATTGATGGTACTATTGGAGAAGACATCCCAAATGAAGAACCAGAGCGTATGTTAACAGCCGAAGTGTATCCTGATGCATTAAAAACTTGTAATGGTTGGTATGATGAAGGACATATGATTTGTTTTTTTACCTCTAGAACTGAAGATCATAGAGAATACACCGAGATTTGGCTTAAAAAACATGGATTTAAATACCATAGTTTATTAATGGGAAAACCAAGAGGTGGTAACTACCATTGGATAGATAACCATTTGGTAAAAGCAACGCGCTATAATGGTAAATTTACTAACCTAGTAGAAAAAGAAGTAACTATCGAAGTGTTTGACGATGGTAAACACGATTAATCATATATAATTATGAGTGAAGCATTAAAAGTGCCAACTATGGCAGATTGTATGGCAGAAGAGAGACAACCAGAAATTTTATTTTGGGTTGGATCTGCTGGAAGTTATGATGATAGAGCAAAAAAAATAACAAAGGCTTTTGTTAAAATATTAAACAAAGCTAACGTTGATTTTGCAGTTTTAGGTACAGAAGAAAGCTGTACTGGAGATGCTGCAAAACGCGCAGGAAATGAGTTTTTATTTCAAATGCAAGCAGTAACAAATATTGAAATATTAAATGCTTATGAAGTTAAACGTATTGTTACAGCTTGTCCTCACTCATATAACACTATAAAAAATGAGTATCCTTCTTTAGGAGGAAACTACGAAGTATTACATCACACCCAGTTTCTAAAAGAACTAATTGATAGTAACCGATTAACTATTACTGATAGTGAATTAAATAAAAAAGTGGTTACTTTTCATGATCCTTGTTACTTAGGACGTGCAAATGAAGAGTTTGAATCACCACGTTTTATACTTAGTAAGTTAGGTGTAAACCTAAAAGAAATGAAGCGTAATAAACGTACAGCATTATGTTGTGGTGCTGGAGGTGCACAAATGTTTAAAGAACCTGAAAAAGGTGATAAAGATGTAAATGTACTTAGAACAGAAGACGCTTTAGAAACAAAACCTAATATAATCGCTACAGGTTGTCCTTATTGTAATACTATGATGACAGATGGTATTAAGTTTAAGGGAAAAGAAGATGTAATAGAGGTATTGGATATTGCTGAATTAATTGCTAAAGATTTGTAGTATTAATGAATAAAATTACACTAACTTCTTTAGTTGCAGTTATATTTTTCAACATTCTTAATGCGCAATCAAAGCCAAACCATGAGGTGTTGAAAAACCACATTGAAACAAATCATTTATTTGGAGATTCATTAAAAATCCCTGCGTATTCAAATGATGATTTTGGATTCATAGATAAAGGCATATACTTTATTAAAAAAGGTGAAAAATGGGGTTTAGTTAATACTAAATCTAATAATCAATTAATTCCTTTTAAAATAGACTCTGTTCTTTCTATTAATAACATGCAAAATAAGAGCTATCTGATAAAAAGAGATGGTAAATGGTCTTGTATTGCTTTCAATAAACAATTTAAGGCTCTAAAAAGTGATCCACAATATGCTATAAGTCATTCATCACTAAAAGATTTCGGTTATAAAATAGATAAAAGAGAGTGGAAACGTTTTCAAGTTATTTTTAATGGAAAAAGAGGAATAATGAACAAAGCATTTGAGACTATTGTTCCTATTAAATATGACTTTATAAGAGATAAATACTTTGATTATAAAGAAGATAATCAAAGTAAATATTTTTATATAACTTTCAATAATGATAAAGTTGGTGTAATAACTCATAAAGTAACTATAGAGCCTACTCTTGATGATGTTGGTGTATATTATCCTGATTATATTGGTGATTTTGATAATCTTAAACCATCTTATAAAAAGAAGGATTTAAAAGCACTATCAATGTTTTTTGATTTTGATTATAAATATTTTGGAACATTAGTGGATGGTAAAAGAGGAATAATGAGTTATGAAGGAAAAATACTTATGCCAAATTTATATGATGAAATGTATTGTGGGGAGTCTCATTTAAGAGAGTATGGTAGACTTTTTATAGTAAAGAAAAACGGATTATTCGGAATAGTGAATTTCAAAAATGAAGTTGTAATTCCTATTGAATATGACAAAGTAGAATATTTTGACACAAGTAAATATGGAACATCATATATTTATATTGTTGAGAAAAATGGAAAATTTGGTCTTATTAATTCTTTGAATAAAACCGTAAGAGAGATTAATTACACAAGAAAAGAATTAGAGAATTAATCGTGATAATTAGAAATTGTTTATGCTTGTAGATTTTAATACATTACCAGAAACATCTAGAGTTTGGATATACCAAGCTAACCGTTCATTAACAGGAAATGAACAAGAAGAAATTAGTGCTAAACTAGATACATTTATCGAGAATTGGACCGCTCATGGAAGTGATTTACAAGCTGCTTATGAGCTTAAATATAAGCGATTTATAGTTATTGGGTTAAATCAAAACTTGAATGCTGCTACAGGTTGTTCAATTGATGCTTCAGTTCACTTTATTATGCAATTAGAAAAAGAGTATAATATTGATTTAATGGATAAAATGAACGTTTCATATAAGCAAGGAGAGTTCATTGCATACAAGCCGTTAACTGAGTTTAAGAAAATGGCAAAGGACAGAGCCGTTTCTAAAAAAACAATTGTATTTAATAATTTAGTTGCTAATAAAGCAGAGTATCTAGAAAACTGGGAAGTGCCTGCAGAAGAAAGTTGGCATAATAGATTTTTATAAAAGATTGAAGACACAAGTAAGATCAAACAAAGAATTATTAATTATAGGAATTGCTAATGGTTTGATGTTTGCTATAATTATGGCAGTTTTTGACCTTTTCTCAAAGGATCCATTCTCTTTATCTAAATTTATATACAACTTTCTATTCTTTGGGTTTTTTATGGCGCTTATATTTCGTCGTAAGAAGATTGAGCAATAATCAAAATCATTGTTAATTAACTTGGTTATAAAACTATCTTAAAGTCATACATTTTTTTATTTAAAAGTACTATTTTGGCATAGTTTAAGTTGTATTTAGAATAAAACCCAAACTATGCGTTATTTACCCTCTTTTATCTTAAGTCTTCTTTTTTCGTTACCTATTTTATCTCAAAATATTAATCCATTAGTTTCAAAAGATTTTGAGGCGCAACAAAAATGGGTAGATAGTGTTTATCATTCAATGACACTTAAAGAAAAAGTAGGACAACTATATATGGTTCAGGTTTTTTCCAGTCAAGATGAAAAAACTAAGCAATCAATAATAAAACAAATAAAGGAGCATCATATTGGAGGTCTTATTTATTCTAAAGGAGGTCCAGTTCGTCAAGCAAAATTAAATAATGAACTTCAAGCAGCGTCAAAATTGCCTTTGCTTATTGGTATGGATGCAGAATGGGGTTTGAGCATGCGTTTGGATTCTACTTATGCATTTCCTTGGAATATGACCTTAGGAGCTATAAAAGATAATAAGCTTGTAGAGAAGGCAGGTAAACATATAGGTGAGCACTGTAAACGTTTAGGTGTTCATTTTAATTTCGCTCCTGTTGTAGATATTAACACCAATCCTAAAAACCCAATTATTGGTAATCGTTCATTTGGTGAAGATAGAGATAACGTTACCAATAAAGCATTGGCTTTTATGAAAGGGATGCAAGAAGCTGGAGTTTTAGCTAATGCTAAGCATTTTCCTGGTCATGGCGATACAGCACAAGATTCACACGAAACGTTACCTACCATAGACTTTAATGAAAAACGTATAGATTCAATTGAGTTGTATCCATACAAACAGCTTATTAATAAAGGCTTATCTAGTGTTATGGTAGCACATTTAAATGTGCCAAGTTTAGAACCACGCTCTGGTTATCCATCGTCATTATCTGAACGTATTGTGACTGATATATTAAAAGAGCGTTTAAGATTTAAAGGTTTAATTTTTACAGATGCACTTACAATGAAAGGTGCTTCAAACTTTAGTAACACAGGTGATATTGATTTGGCAGCTTTTAAAGCTGGAAATGATGTTATGTTAATGTCGGAAAGTGTTCCAATAGGTATTAAGAAAATTTCTGAAGCATACGAAAAAGGAGAAATAAGTGAAGAACGATTAGCGCATTCTGTTAAAAAGATATTAATGGCGAAGTATAAAGTAGGCCTTAATAACTATTCTCCAATAGGCACTTTCAATTTATATGAAGATTTAAATAGATTAGAAGACGATTTACTTTACGAGCAACTTATTGAAAAAGCTATAACTGTTGTTAAAAATGAAAAGCAAATTTTACCGCTTAGAGATTTAGATAAAAAGGAAATAGCTTATGTAAAGCTTGGTGATGATGATGGTTCTGTTTTTCTTTCAGAATTACAAAAGTACGATAAGGTTCATGAGGTTAAAGGAAAGAATCTAGATGAATTAATTAGTAAGCTAAGTAATTACAATACAGTTATTGTTGGTTTTCATAGGTCAAATGCTAATCCATGGAAAGGCTATAAATTTAAAGATCAGGAACTAGTGTGGCTTTACGAAATAGCGAGAACAAATAAAGTTATTTTAAATGTTTTTACAAGGCCATATGCATTATTGGATTTAAAAACTGTAGAGAATTTTGAAAGCATTATGGTTTCTTATCAAAACAGTGCAATAGCTCAACAAAAGGCTGCACAATTAATTTTTGGAGCTATTTCTGCTAATGGTGTGTTGCCTGTTTCTTCAGGAAATAACTTTAGTGCTGGAGATGGGATTTCTTTTCCCTCAATTAGTAGATTAAGTTATGGTTTACCTGAGAATGTTGGTATGAGTAGTGAGCGACTATTAAAGTTAGATTCTGTAGCTCAATATGCAGTTAAAGAAAAAATGACTCCTGGTATTCAATTATTAGTTTCAAGAAAAGGAAAGGTTATTTATAACAAAAATTTTGGGAAGCATACTTATGATGGAAAAGAGAAAGTTAAGTTTAATGATGTTTATGATGTTGCTTCATTAACAAAAATTCTGGCAACTTTGCCATTATTAATGGAGTTGGAGGAAAAAAAAGTAGTGTCCTTAGATTCTAAACTTTCTGATTTATTACCAGAATATAAAACTTCAAATAAAAAAAATGTAACTGTCAAGCGTATGTTATCTCATTATGCTAGATTAAAACCTTGGGTGCCTTTTTATGCTGCAACGTTAGATTCAGCTACTAGCAAGCCAGATAAAAAATATTATCGCACAAAAAGGTCTAAAGAGTTTGATGTTAAAGTTACAGAAAACATGTACATGCGTACTGATTATCAGGACTCTATTCAAAAGGTAATCGTAGAGAGCGACTTATTAAATAGACTTCGTTATCGTTATAGTGATTTACCCTATTATATTTTAAAGAAATTTATTGAAGCTCATTACGACCAAACTCTTGATAAGTTGGTACAACAGCATTTTTACAAATCTTTAGGAGCAAATTATACAACCTATAATCCTTCTGAAAAATTTAGTGATACACAAATAATTCCAACTGAGGTTGATAATTATTTTCGTTATAAAGAAGTACATGGTTATGTACATGATATGGGAGCAGCAATGCAAAATGGAGTTGGAGGTCATGCAGGTGTTTTTAGTAATGCTAATGATGTAGCTAAAATTATGCAAATGTATTTGCAAAAAGGATTTTATGGAGGTAAGCGTTATTTAGATACAGATACGCTAGATAAGTTTAATACATGCTATTTTTGTGACGATGATAATAGAAGAGGTATTGGCTTTGATAAGCCTCAATTAGGAGATGAAGGTCCAACATGTGGATGTATATCTATGACAAGTTTTGGTCATTCTGGATTTACAGGTACATATGCTTGGGCAGATCCAGAAGAAGAGATAGTATATGTGTTTTTAGCTAACAGAACTTATCCTAAAGCTGGTAAAAATAGATTGTTAAGAGAAAATATTAGAACAGAAATTCAACGCTTAATTTACGAAGCAATAGAAGAATAATATGAATATAGGTATAGTATGTTATCCAACATTTGGAGGTAGTGGAGTTGTAGCTACAGAACTTGGTTTAGAATTATCAAAACGAGGTCATGAAGTACATTTTATTACTTATAGCCAACCAGTAAGATTAGAGCTATTAAACAGTAATGTACATTTCCATGAGGTAAATGTTCCTGAATATCCATTGTTTCATTACCAGCCTTATGAACTTGCTTTATCAAGTAAGTTAGTAGATATGGTTAAGCTCCATAAAATAGATGTACTTCATGTACACTATGCAATTCCTCATGCTTATGCAGCTTATATGGCAAAAAAAATGTTGCATGAAGAAGGTATTGAAGTCCCTATTGTAACAACACTTCATGGTACAGATATTACACTAGTTGGTAGTCATCCTTTTTATAAAACTGCAGTAACGTTTAGCATTAATAAATCTGATGCAGTAACTTCTGTATCACAAAGTTTAAAGGACGATACAATGCGATTATTTGATATAAAAAACGATATTAAAGTTGTTCCAAATTTTATTGATTTAGACAAACATCAACATCATTTTACCGATTGTCAACGAGCTATGCTAGCAAATGAAGACGAACGAGTTATGACACACATTAGTAATTTTAGACCTGTTAAACGTATTAATGATGTTATAAAAGTATTTTATAGAGTTCAAAAAGAAGTGCCAGCAAAGTTAATGATGATTGGAGAAGGTCCTGAAAGAGAAGGAGCTGAAGCTTTATGTCAAAAGTTAGGTATTGAAAATAAAGTCATTTTCCTTGGTAATAGTAGCGAAATAGACAAGATTTTGTGTTTTAGTGATTTGTTTTTATTACCATCAGAAACTGAAAGTTTTGGATTAGCAGCTTTAGAGGCAATGGCGTCTGGAGTTCCAGTGATTTCTAGTAATACAGGAGGTATTCCTGAGGTTAATGTAGATGGTATTTCTGGGTTCTTAAGCAATGTTGGTGACGTTGATGACATGGCAAAAAATGCTATTAAAATTTTAAAAGACCCAAAAGTTCTTCAAGAGTTTAAGGACAATTCAATAAAAGAAGCCAAACGTTTTGATATTCACCAAATAGTTCCTTTTTATGAATCTATTTATAACGAAGCATTAGTAAACTGTATTTCAATCTAATTTTTAAATAGATTTTTTTACCTTTCTGTTCTATTAACTACTACAATCATGAACAGAAAAGACTTTTTGAATTTAAGTGCACGAGCAAGTTTGTTTTTTGGAATAACGCCATCATTAATTGCTTGTAAGGATGATAAACAAGTTATTGAAGAAGCCCAAGCTAAAGCCTTGCTAGATGGTACTAAAAAAGCATTAGGAACTGCAGTTGGCTTAACGGTTAATCCTATAGATAAGGTTAGAGTAGGAATGATAGGAATGGGAAATCGAGGTTCGGTTCTTATTCAAATGTTTGAGTATTTAGTTAAAAACAATCATGCCGAAATTGTAGCACTTTCAGATTTAAAAGAAGATAAGGTTGTAAAAAATAATGATTACTTAAAAACGATCCAACGAAAGGGAGCTGATTTATATTTTGGTAATGAACATGAGTGGAAAAAAGTAGCAGAACGAGATGATGTTGATTTGTTAATTATTGCAACGCCATGGAAATATCATACAGAAATGTCGGTTTATGGTATGGAACGAGGTAAGCACGTTGCTTGTGAGCAACCAATGGCAATGACTATCGAGGATTGCTGGAAACTTATTGAAGTTGCAGAACGTACAAAAAAACATTGTATGTACATGGAAAACTGCTGTTATAATGGTGAAGAGCTTTGGGTGTTAAACATGATAAACGAAGGTGTTTTTGGAGAGGTTAATCATGCAGAAGGTGCATATATACATGACCTACGAAAACACATGATGCATGAAACATATTATGAAGACCAATGGCGTATCAAACACCATGAAACTAAAAATGGTAATTTTTACACAGGTCATGGTCTAGGTCCAGTTAGCTTTTATATGGATATTGGTAGAGGCGATAACTATGACCATTTAGTAAGTATGAGTTCGAGAGAACAAAGTTTAAGTGAAGCAGCAAAAAAACAAGGTTATAAAACAACAACTTTCGCATGTGGAGATATGAACACCACACTTATAAAAACTAAGCTAGGTAAAACGATAATGTTACAGTTTGATACACATACAGGAAGACCTTACTCAAGATTAAATACTGTAACAGGAACTAAAGCTGCACATCAAGGTTATCCTTCTAGGTTATACGTTGGACATGAAGAACTGCAATGGGGTCACAGTTGGCTTGATGAAAAAGAGTATAAAGAATATAGAGAACGTTACGACCACCCTTTATGGAAAAAGTTAAGAGAACAAATAGATGCAAATGCTATAGGACATGGAGGAATGGACTTTGTAATGGTTTATAGATTAATTCGTTGCTTAAATCAAGGGCTACCATTAGATATTAATTTATATGATAGTGTATTGTGGAGTGCAATTACACCACTATCTGAATTGTCTGTAGCTAATAAAAGTGCAAGTATTACTATTCCAGATTTTACAGGAGGAACATGGAAAACACCTCGAAAGAATGAAGTGTTAAGAGATATAACTTAGAATACTTGTTTTGTAGGTTTTATTTTACTTAAATTAGTAGTCAAATTATTGACTATGAAAAGATTATTACTTTTAAGCTTATTAATATTCCCAATACAGCTTACATTTTCTCAAGTTGTTATTGATCAAAATGTGGCTATTAACGATTTAATTCCAAATGTATTGATAGGAAATCCAAATTTTCCAGCTTCAAATTATATAGTTACTGGAAGCAATAATTTTGAAACTATCCATAGTATTGGCGCATTTACATCAAGTAATGTAGATTTTCCTTTTGAGCAAGGACTAGTTTTATCAACAGGCAACATTTTAAGTGTTCCTGGAGCTAACACTTCAATTATTTCTGAAGGTTCTAACTCTTGGCCAGGAGATGTTGATTTAGAGGCTGCAACATCTATGGCGACTACTTTAAACGCTTCTTCAGTTTCGTTTGATTTTATTGCTGATGTAAGTGAAATAAGTTTAGATTTTATTTTCGCCTCGGAAGAGTATGGTGGTTTTGAATGTACTTTTCCTGATACATTTGCTTTTCTTATTACAGATTTAACGACAGGAATTACTGAAAATATAGCTCTTGTGCCAAATACAAATACAGCTATTTCAATTTTAACAGTAAGAGGTGGTGATAATGCAGGTTGTGATGCACAAAATGAAACCTATTTTGAGCGCTATAATTATGTTACAACAAATACTGATATTCCTCATATTGATGCAAATAATTCACCAATAAACTTTAATGGACAAACAGTACCTTTTGTGTTAGTTAAAGATTTAGTTATTGGTAATCCTTATAATATTAAAATAGTTGTTGGTGATGCTTCTGATACGCTTTATGATTCAGCTATATTTGTTAGAAATAGTTCTTTTGGAGCCTATCCAGTTATGGAGCAAGAACCTAGTGATTTAGTAGTTGAAGATACTAATGATGATGGTGTTGAGAATTTTAATCTGAGAATGAATGAATCGCAAATGTTAGGAAGTGTAAATACTACCATTTATAGTTTTGATTTTTCTTATCATGTGACAGTAGAAGATGCTGTGTCTGGAGTAAACTCAATAAGTAATCCTGAAGTATATCAAAACACTAGTGAGTTAGAAAATATTTATGTTAGAATGGCAAATTCCTATACAGGAACTGCTATTACAAATGATTTTAGAATTACAACGGATGCTTCGTTATTAAGTACATCTCAATTTGATTTACAAAATTTAAAAGTATATCCAAATCCTGTAGTAGACAAACTGACTATAGAATCTGGAGGTGCAATAATTCAAAACCTAGCTATTTATAATATTAGTGGACAGCGTGTTTATGAGCAATTAAATAAAAATTCAAACTCGATTTTGATTGATTTTTCAAGTTATAGCAAAGGAACTTATTTTTTAAAACTAGAAACTGAAGCTGGTAGTGTTTTTAAGCGTATTGTTAAATAAGTTAAATTAACTAAACATGTTGATCAATTAATACAGGGTTACCATCTGGATCTGTTAAAACAATACTAGCTGGTCCAGTAGAATTTTCATCAGCTTGACTATCTAATGTAATACCTTGTGATTTAAGTTTAGATTGAATTTCTCTAACATCTTCAAAAGCCTCTAGTTTGTTAGCATTTTCATCCCAACCAGGATTAAAGGTGATAATATTTTTTTCAAACATGCCTTGAAACAAACCTATTAATGAATTGCCGTTTTTCATTATTAAATAATTCATACTTAAATCTCCACCAAAAACGGTAAACCCAAGTTTCTCATAAAAAGCCTTTGACTTTTCTATATCTTTTACTGTAAGACTTATTGAAAAAGCACCTAATTTCATAATGTAGTTTTTTTAGTTATTAATAATAGATTTTAAAGATATGCTATAAATCCTGCTTAAACCATTTTCGTAACTATTAATGCTATTTATGAAATCATTAATGTTGTTATGGTTATTCTTTTTAATATTGCTTCTTCTGCTAGTAAAATATAAGGTGTTTGTTGTATAATCAATAAAAGGGCAGTAATCCATAGATTTAGAGTTGACTTTATCTCCAAGGTTTATTGCTTGTTGCCAATTGTTAGCTGTATCTTTATAACTAATATACATGTCTCCGCTACCTAATCCGTCTTTTCGGTTGTAGCCACTAAATATAATATAAGACTCATCAGGAGCAATAAATGAATTGAATTCATAACCATTAGAGTTAATAGAACTACTCATAGATTCAGGTTTAGAATAACTTCCATTTATCCATTTGCTAACAAATATGTTATCCTTTTCGGTTTTAGCCAAAGCATCAGACGTAAAATATAAGTTGTTGTTATTTGCTATGGATGGGTAAAATTCATTGTTTTTAGTATTTATAGGGCTTCCCATATTTATAGGAGCACTCCAATTACTATTAATGGTTGTTCTAGTAACATACCAAATGTCGTAATCTTTTAATTTATCGTCTGTATTCTCTAAGGGTCTATTAGAAACAAAGTATAGTTTTAAACCATCTTGACTTAAAAATGGTTCTAAATCACCAAACTTACCATTAGAAAAAGATGCTAATTGTGGGTTTTGCCAATTGCCATTTATGTTTTCAACTCTTAGAATAACAGATAGTTCTTCTAATGGACTTTGAGCAGTTAAATATGCTTCTTTACCATTAGATGAGATTGTAAAATCTCTAACTTTTTCAAACTCTGTTAATGAAGTTAACACGTGTTCAACAGATGATTGACCAAAGCTGCTTTGAGTATTTAAGAGTACTACGAATAATAAGAGTATAACAGGTTTCATATAGTTACAATTGGTTAATAGTTTTCAAAATAAAGGTAAAATATAAGTACTGCAACTAATTAACATTTAGTTAGCAAAAACAAAAACGCCACCTCAATGAGGTGGCGTTTTTTATATTATTGTATTTATTAAAATTGATATCTAATTCCTAATGCAATATCAAAATCTAAATCATCATTTAAATCTCCAAACCCTAGTTCTGGTCTAAAATCTAGCGATAATAATAACGGAATGTCAAAGTTGTATTCTATTCCAATATCACCAGCAATAAAAAGTGAAGTGTCACTGTCTATATCGTCATTATCAAAACTGTAAGAGGCTAAACCTCCACCAGCACCAGCATACCAGTTAAAGTTACCATCTAGTTGCCATATCCATTGGTATAAACCTGTAACACGTATAGCACTATAATCATCTTTATCTCTCCATCCTAATCCAAATTCTAAGCGATTGTTATCACCAATACCTCTTTGATATGATACTTCTGCACCAAAACCATCACTATCACCTAATCTTAATCCAATAGCATTGTCAGCAATTTCTTGTGCGTTGGATGTAAACACAAATCCTATGATTGTCAAAGACAATAAAAATACTTTTTTCATATATAATTGTTTTAAATATCTATACTTAAGACACAAATAACTGCAAAAAGTTACAATTAAAAAACTATTTGTTTTGTATTAGTAACGTTTTAAATGGAATAATATTGAAGAAAAATTATTTACCTTGATCTATAATGGTAATCGCTGCAATTAAATCTTGATGATTAATTTCCTTTAATTCTTCGTCAACACTAAAAGCTTGAAGCTTGTCTTGATTATATGTATAAATTTTCCAACGTTTAAATTGGTATTCTAAAGCAGTAAAGTTTTCAACCCAATCTCCAGAATTTAGGTAAGTTGTAGAGCCATGTTTATTACTGATACGCTCCATTTTTGGTTGATGAATATGCCCGCAAATTACGTAGTCAAAATCATTTTCAATAGCTAGTTCAGAAGCTACTTTTTCAAAATCACTTATATATTTTACAGCAGATTTCACACTGTTTTTTATTTTTTTAGATAAAGAGTACTTCTCTTTACCAATTAATTCTAGCCACCAATTGGTAAATCTATTTATAAGAATGAGCATATCATAACCATAACCTCCAAGTTTAGCAAGCCATTTTGCATTTTGAATAGAAGAGTCAAATACATCACCATGGAATATCCAAGCCTTTTTGTTGTCTAACTCAAAAACCAATTTATCCACAATAGAAATATTTCCGATAGAGATATTGCTAAACTTTCTAAGCATTTCATCATGATTTCCTGTAATGTAAATTACTTCAACGCCATTAGCAGCCATATCCATAATTTTTTTAATGACCTTCATATGTGTAGCAGGAAAGTAACGTTTACTAAACTGCCAAATATCAATAATGTCACCGTTTAAGATTAGCTTTTTTGGTTCAATACTATTTAAATAAGAAAGTAATTCTTTAGCATGACAACCATAAGTGCCTAAATGCACATCAGAAATTATCGCGACTTCAAGTTTTCGTTTTAACCTCAAGGAATATGTTTTTATTTAAATACAAATTAATATGATATATATTAATAAGGAGTTACCAACCAGTTAATTAACTGGAGTGTTAGTGTTAAGTTTATGTTATTGATAATGATTAAACGTTTTTGATAAAAATGATCGTAATTTTTGTTTTAATAATAATACTTATACATTAGCAATACTAAATTTAAATAATGCTTTTATGGCTGGAAATTCCTTTGGAAATATTTTTAAGCTTACAACTTTTGGAGAATCTCATGGAGTAGCAATTGGTGGCGTAGTTGATGGTTGTCCTGCGGGAATAGAAATTGATTTTGAGGCTATTCAAAATGAAATGAATAGACGCAAGCCTGGTCAATCTAGTATAGTAACTCAGCGTAAGGAACCTGATACTGTCAAGTTTTTATCTGGAATATTTGAAGGTAAAACTACAGGAACTTCAATAGGGTTTATTATTGAGAATGCTAATCAAAAATCTAAGGACTATTCACATATTAAAGATGTGTATAGACCTAGTCATGCTGATTATACTTATAGTCAAAAGTATGGTGTGAGAGATTATAGAGGCGGAGGACGTAGTTCTGCTAGAGAAACAGCATGTAGAGTAGTAGCTGGTGCATTAGCAAAGCAATTTTTAAATCAGATTAAAATTAATGCATTTACATCATCTGTTGGAGATATATTTATAGATAAACCATATCAGACATTAGATTTTTCTAAAACAGAAGAAAATATTGTAAGGTGTCCAGATGAAGCATCAGCCGAAAAAATGATTTCTAGAATTAAGGAAATTAGAAAAGCAGGTGACACTATTGGAGGCACAGTAACTTGTGTGATTCAAAATGTCCCAGTTGGGTTAGGAGAACCTGTGTTTGATAGATTGCATGCCGAACTAGGAAAGGCTATGCTATCTATTAATGCTGTAAAAGGTTTTGAATATGGTAGTGGATTTTGTGGTGCAAAAATGAAAGGAAGTGAACATAATGACGCTTTTAATGCTGATGGTACTACAAAAACTAATTTATCAGGAGGTATTCAAGGTGGTATAAGCAATGGTATGGATATTTATTTTAGAGTGGCATTTAAACCTGTTGCTACCATTATGCAAATGCAAGAAACAATTGATAAAGATGGCAATATTGTAGAAATGCATGGTAAAGGTCGTCATGATCCTTGTGTGGTACCAAGAGCAATTCCTATTGTAGAAGCAATGGCTGCTCTAGTTATTGCAGATTATTTGCTTTTAAATAAATTATCAAAAATATAACCACTAACTAAACAACGTAGATTAATGAAAAAAATGGCTTTACACTGGAAAATCTTAATAGGCATGCTATTAGGATTAGTATTTGGATTTGTTATGCTTAATGTATCTGGAGGTGCTGAGTTTGTTTCCGATTGGATTAAACCTTTAGGAACCATATTTGTAAAGCTTCTTAAGCTAATTGCAATACCTTTAATTTTAGCATCACTTATAAAAGGAATTTCAGATTTAAAGGATATTTCTAAGTTTGCTAATATTGGTATTCGTACCATTGGTATATACATTTTTACTACAATAGTTGCTATAACAATAGGATTAGTACTTGTAAATACTTTTCAGCCAGGAGATGGTGTGTCTGAAGAAACCATAGCTAAACTTACTGAAACCTATGCTAGCGACAGTAGTGTGCAAGCTAAGATTTCTGAAGCTAATAAGCAGCAAAGTAGTGGGCCATTACAGTTTTTAGTCGATATGGTTCCTGATAATGCTTTTAAGGCCATGAGCGAAAATAAAAATATGTTGCAAGTAATTTTCTTTGCTATATTTTTAGGTATATCTATGTTACTTATTGGTGAAAAGAAGGCAGAACCATTAAAAAACTTTTTCGATTCTTTAAATGAAGTAGTTTTAAAGATGGTCGATTTGATTATGCTTACAGCTCCTTATGCTGTTTTTGCTTTATTAGCCAATGTAGTTGTTTCTTCTGGTGATCCAGATTTATTATATGCTTTGTTATACTATTCTGGCGTAGTAGTTTCTGGTTTATTACTAATGGTAGTTTTCTATGTTTTAGTAGTATCTGTAGTTACAAAAAAGAATCCATTTTGGTTTTTAAAACAAATAAGTCCTGCACAATTACTAGCATTTTCAACAAGTAGTAGTGCAGCAACATTACCTGTTACAATGGAGCGTGTTGAAGAGCATATTGGTGTAGATAAAGAGGTGTCAAGTTTTGTATTACCAGTTGGTGCTACTATAAATATGGATGGTACAAGTTTATATCAAGCAGTTGCTGCGGTTTTTATATCTCAAGCACTAGGTTTTGATTTAACTTTTTCAGACCAATTAATGATTGTAATGACAGCATTATTAGCTTCAATTGGTAGTGCAGCAGTACCTGGAGCAGGAATGGTTATGCTAGTTATTGTTTTAGAATCTATTGGTTTTCCAGCTGATAAGTTAGCTATAGGATTAGCATTAATTTTTGCAGTTGATAGACCACTTGATATGTGTCGTACAGTAATAAATGTTACAGGTGATGCTACTGTTTCTATGATTGTAGCAAAGTCTGTTGGGAAGCTGGGTAATCCAGTCGTAAAAAATTGGGATGACCATTATGATGAAGTAAAATAATTTTTATAAATTTATTTTACACTAATCAACCAAATTTTATTGCTATGAATATTTGTTTTATAATGTATCCTTGGGAAGAGATTGACGCCGAACATGATACAAGTTTAGCATTAATTAAAGAATGCGTAAAACGTGGCCATGGAGTAGCTATGTGTACTCCTGCTAATTTAACTATTCGTAATAGTGTTACATGTGCTTATTGTACTGTAATTGGACGAATGGATAAAACACCTTCATCTTTAAAAGCTTTTTATAAAAAAGCACAGTTAAGAGAAGAAATGTTACCACTTGCTGGCTTTGATGTTATCTTTTTTAGAGCAAACCCTCCTTTAGATCCTATCATGCTTAACTTTTTAGATTCAGTAAAAGATGATGTGTTCATCATGAACTCATTACAAGGCATGAGAGAAGCAAATAATAAGTTATATACAGCTGCTTTTGGTGATGCACATAGTAATATTATTCCAGCTACACATGTATCTAAAAGTAAGAAGCATTTGTTAAAGCAAATTAAAGAGTCTACTGCAGACAAGATGATTTTAAAACCTCTTAATGGTTTTGGAGGTTCTGGAGTCATTTTAATTGAAAGGTCTGCAATGAGTAATATTAACTCGCTGTTAGATTTCTATATTAATAGTTCTGATGGTACTTCTAATTATGTGATTTTGCAAGATTATATTGAAGGTGCTGACCAAGGTGATGTTAGAATTTTATTACTTAATGGAGAACCAGTTGGTGCTATGAAGCGAGTTCCTGGTAGTGATGACCATAGATCTAATGTGTCTGCAGGAGGAAGTATTCAAAAACATTCATTAAGTAAAGAAGAAAAAGCTTTATGTAAACAAATAGGACCAAAATTAGTTAACGATGGTTTATATTTTGTTGGCATAGATGTAATTGGAGGAAAATTAGTTGAAGTTAATGTAATGTCACCAGGAGGCATCACTTATATAAATAAAGTTTACAAACCAAAAGTTAAGATTGAAGAAAAGGTTATAGACTTTGTAGAGAGTAAAGTACAAGATAAATTGCAAGCTTTTGATAGACGTATGCGTTTACGTAAAACGGTTGAAGAAGCATAAAAAATATATTATGGGAGCAACGCATTGGACCAAAGACGAATTAGTTGCTTATATACTTTTATATACAGCACATTCAAATTTAGAAGAATCAAACCAAGAAAAAAATATAATAATTTCAAAGGTAGATATGAATACCTTTCAAAAAGTGCATGATGAGTTTGATGCAGATAATGATTATCAAAGTCTGCAAAAAATTATTAAAGGGTTAAAAGAACACAACTATTCACAAGAAGATTTAACCGATTTATTTACTGATATTAAAAGTTTGTTTCTTTCTGATGGCAATTATGATGCTATAGAAAAAAACATGTACATGTACTTAAAGAAGATTCTTAGTTAAATTATGATTAGACTTTCTGTAGAAGAAATAATTAATAAAATTCAAAATGAAGAAGTATTTCACGCTGTAACTTCAGATTATTCTTTTACATTAAAAATTGATGAGTATGTACCATATGTTTGTGGTGCTGTACATGATGGACATCAATTTAGAAAAGAACTTTGGGATAATTGTTTACATACTGAATATGACAGATGGTATGAAGAAGATCCTGAAACGAAAAATATGGTAATTTCACATCCAATTGTAATTGCTGGATGTGACTCTAGGTTTGAATATGATTTAAACAGATTTCCAGAGGATGCAGTGTTTGAAACTGCTTGGGGAAAGCAATTATGGAAATCGCCTTTAGACGAAAAGCAAAAACAAAAAAGTCTTAAAAAGCATGAAACTTTTTATAAAGTTGTAGAAGCGTTAATTGCTAAAATAGAATCTAAGTTTGGAGTTGCTATTGTATACGATATGCATAGCTATAATTGGCAACGATGGGATAGAGAAGTACCAACATGGAATTTAGGTACTAAAAATATAGACAATGAGCGTTTTGGAGAAGCTATTGAAGCTTGGAGGCAAAGTCTTTCTGAAATAGAATTACCAAATAACATAAAATCTACAGCTGCTATAAATAATACGTTTTATGGCAATGGTTATTTTTTGCGTTTTATTACCAATAACTTTAAAAATACATTAGTTTTGGCAACCGAAATTGCTAAGGTTTATTGTGATGAGTATAACCAAGTCAATTACCCCGAAGTTGTGAGTGCAGTTGAAAAGCAATTAAAGACAAGATTAGTTGCACATGCCAACGATTTTATAAAAAAACATAAGCCAAATTAGTAAGGTTATAATGAAGTTAGAAAACACTGTGGCTACAAAAGCATTATTTGAAATAGATGAATATATAGACAAGTTAGTTAAGAAGATTGAACTGCTTAGCTATGTAAATCCTTTAAATATAGAGGCAGAGAAAGAAAAGTTCTTTGCATCAAAATATCTAACAGATCCTAACTTTGTTTATCCTCAAATAGATTTTGATAAGTTTAAACTCCATCGTGAGTTTTTTTCTATGCAAATAGAATTAATAGATGATGTTAGGTTAAAGAATCTTTACGAAGAAATAATTTACTTTTATTCTGGTTTAATACAATGTATTGAAACTATTGGTGATGGTAAAAAGTTTTATTACAATAGTTTACATTCGTTTGGAACACCAACCGAAAAAGATGTAGAGAATGCCAAATTCATTTTGCATTTTGAAAAGAATCTAGAGGCAGAACATTTTAAACCGAAGTATTCAGCTAGTGAAACTGAAGAAAAATTTAGAGATTTTTCAAAGCGATATGATTTTAGTTATCAGATAAAATACTCTGAAACAATGGGCGCAATTGCTATGGTTTTAAATAATATTCAAACCTTAGTAATTAACACTAATCATACGTTTAGCGAAAATGAAATAGGTGTACTTTGTAACCATGAAATAGGTGTGCATATGGTTACAACAATGAATGGTTTATTACATCCTTTAAAAATATTTTCTCATGGGTTTCCAAGTAATGTTGAAACTCAAGAAGGATTAGCTGTTTTTAGTGAATATATGTCTGGTAATTTAACTGTAAAACGATTAAAAGAGTTAGCTTATAGAGTTATTGCTGTAGATAGTTTGGCTAAAGGTTATTCTTTTTCAAAAACGTTTAGATTGCTTCATAATAATTACGATTTAGAGCGAGAGGAAGCTTTTTATATTACTACCAGAGCACATAGAGGAGGAGGGTTTACAAAAGATTATCTTTATTTAACAGGTCTTAAAAAAGTATATGATTACTATCAAGAAGGTAAAAATATAGATTTGTTATTGACAGGAAAAGTGTCTTTAGATTATGTTGATGATATTAATTATCTAATTGATAATGGGTATGCAGTAAAACCTAAGCATATAACAGATTCTTTTTCAGAGAATAAAAATACCGATAAAACCATTGATTTTATTTTGCAGAGTTTAAAATAACCTTAAAGTAAAACACAATCTACCAAACTTTTTATTTGATACTTCTAAATGCTTAGACATAACATTTAGAGGAATTTGATTCGTTCCTAGCTAACAGAAGCTAGGGTCAAACTAATTGTGCTTTACCTTAAGGTGTGCTGCTTATAGGTTTATGCGTTTATATTTTGGATATTTAAGCAAATAGCTAAAACTATATTTCTTGTTTGCATTGGTGCTTAGGTTTATATTCCATTCTAACAAACCAGTTTTGTCATTATATTTTGCATTTCCTGTAATAATATCGTCAACTTTAATTTCTTTATTTTCACTTTTTGGAATTCTATCCATAAGTACTAAAACAATATCTGTTTGCTTATTGTTTTTTACCTCTATTTCATAAGCTTTATTAATAATTCGGTTATTACCTAAAAACTGCTTGCTTTTAAAATTATCTAGTTTTTTACGCTTAACAACTACATTTGGGTCTACACCTAGCGAAACTGTTAAGCTATCTTTAGTAGATTGTGGGTTAATGTTAGTTTTACCAGCATATGCACCTTCAAAATATATGTTTGCTTCTCCTGGTAATAAGTTGTATTGTGACCAATTTCCAAATTTAGCAGTTAAGAATACATTTTCATTTATTATTGGTGCAGCATAATACGAAAAGTCTGCAGGTACATTAATATCGTTGATTTTGATAACTGTTAAATCTCCATTGGATTGAATACTATGCTTTTTTTGAATTTCAAATTGCGTATTTGTTATACCTTCTTCTATAATATCTCCTGTACTTGTATAAACATAAGGGTCTTCATATGGTTCATCGTCAAATTCTTCTCTATCCATCATTTCTCTAACTTTATTTGAATTTGCTTTAGCATTTGTATATGCATTAGTTTGTTTCATTGAATAGGCGACAATCACAACTTCTTCTAATTGATTATCTGGAAATAAACTTAAATTTATAGTGCTAGAATGAATAGGAATTAATTCACTTTTATACCCAACATACGAGAACTCTAATGCATCACCTTCATTAATTTTAATAGAATAATTACCATCAAAATCTGTGGTAGTACCATTTGTTGTGCCTTTAACAATTACAGATGCTCCTAGTAATGGTAAGCCAGATTCGTCGGTTACAGTACCACTTACAGTTTTTATATATGGATTGTATTTGTAGTTATAGTTCTTGGTTGCAGTATTACTTTTATAGTTACTATATTTACTTATAAAATTAAGGTATTTTGGGTTTAAATTTGGTTTTATATTATTGGTATTAGGGTCGCTTGTAGATAGTGTTACTTTAACATCATTCCAGTCTTGTCCTGTGTTTTGATAAACATTTGCCTTGTACGTTAAATTCAATGGTTTGTTAATTGTTTTTGCTTTTAAATCGTATACAGGAAACCAACCAGCTTCTGTAACATTATATTTAAGTGTAAGATTGAGTTTGGTTGCTATTTCTGAATTAAGTTTAATTGTAATTTCACCTGTTTGAACCTTTTCGGTAACATTAAGTTCTTTAAGCTGTAAGTTAATGTCGATAATATCATTGTTGTAAGCTGTTTTTTTCTTTTCAGCTTTATGAATTTCATTTTTCACCTCAGTAAGTCTAGTTCTATAATATATCGCAAATGCCTTTACTTTTTCTAAGTTCACATTTTCTGTTTCATTTCCTAATCGTTTATTAGCCTGAATTAGACTTAACTCTTCCTTATAGCCAAGTATAAGGTTGTCTTGTATACTTATTTTATCTTTTAAGTTTTCTATTTGAGCTTTTAGAGTAGCAATCTCTTCTGTATTTTGTCTTTTGTCTAAATAATTTATACCATAATTAATTGAGAGTAATGATGCTTGTTGTAAACCGGATATTTGTATACTACTTTCTTGAATGTTTGGAGAAAGATTATTAAATGTATATTCTGTTGTTCCAATTGGTACAATTATCTCAGTACTTCTAGAGATTTGTGCACCATTTAAATATACAGTGACATCATTTAATTTGCTATCAATTTTGTTATTAGTAGAGAAGAGTAGTGAAGTGCATAATAATGTAAATAGAAGTAATAGTCTCATGGTTATGTTTTTAATGTTGATTAAAATTACTAACCATATAAAATGTTTAAAATTGATAATTAGTTAACTATGCATTTAAGTGAGTAAACTTGCATTTGTGATTAGGGAAATATTTTACAGTTCATAGATTAAATCTGCAAGAATTATTTTTTTAACAAAAAATAAGACGCTTTAACGATAATATGTTTAATCAAGTTACTGACTTGTATATATTTACAATAGCCAACATAAATGTGCTAACAAATAAAAAATTTGTTTTCGTTAGTGTTAAATGTAAATAAAAAAGCCTTGAATTAGTTCAAGGCTTTTTTATTCTAAAAATTTAGCTTTCAATTCTGGTGTTGGAATCATACAAGCTTCTTTTTTTCCGTACCATTTATATCTGTTTTTAGCTATAAAATCATAAACCCAATTTCTAATAAATGTAGGGATGATAATAAACACGCTAAGTATATTGGTTGAAAATCCTAGAGTAGCTGCAACTTTTAATGCAGCTGTAGATTTACTATATAGTTTGTTGTTTGTATAAAGTAATATAGAGTCAGTCTTTTCAGTATCTATATTAAACTCTTTAATTATTTGTTGCCCAATAGTTCCTTGTAAAGGTGCAAATAGATAGATGTTTTTCTTATCTTTTTTAATAACAAACTGTACAGAGGAATTACAAAGATTGCAAACACCATCAAAGAGTATAAGTTTTTTATGTTTGGGAATTTCTATATTCACACTATAAAGGTAATAAGAACTAATTAATTAGTGTTTAAGTAATTACTGAACTTCTATTTTTTGGCTTCAACTAAATCTAATAAATCAATATTAACATTTGTGGTAAATAATCCATAATTTACAATTGCCTTATTTTTTTCTATTTTATCAATAGTCCCAACAGCACGTCCATCTTCCATTCGTACACGATCACCAATTTTTAAAACAGCCTTTGGTTTTGGTGGTTGTAAAGCAGCTTTCTTTTTGGCTTCTTTTTTCTTTTCTCTAATTACTTCAACCTTTTTCTCAACCTCTTTTTTTACTTGCTGTTCTTTTGCTTTTTTAGCTTTTTTCTCTTTTACTGTTATCTTTTTGCGTTTAGAATTTTCTATTTGAACAATTTTAAAAAGTTCAGACATTAAATCACGCTTACGTTTATTTTCAAAGTATTTCTCAGCTAAATCATTTACTTTTTGCCCAAGATATATTAAGCGTTGATTGCTATCATAAAGTTCTTGATAGTTTTCTAATTTACGTTGTACCTTGTTATTTATTTCTTCGAGCTTATCTGCTTCACTTTGTTTTTTCTGCTCATTCACTTTAAGCGAACGTTCAGTTTTTTCAAGTTTTGAACGCTCTTTTTGAAGTTTGGCTATGGTTCTATCAAACCTTACTTTACCACGTTCAATTTTCTTTTTAGCTTTATTTATTAAACTATATGGAATTCCGTTTTTTTGAGCTACTTCAAATGTAAATGAACTACCTGCTTGTCCTAAAACTAGTTTGTAAATAGGTTTCAGTGTACGTTCATCAAAAAGCATATTTGCATTTTGAATGTGTGGTAGCTCATTAGCTAGAATTTTTAAGTTAGTATAATGTGTTGTTATTATACCAAAAGCACCTCTTTCATAGAATACTTCTAAAAATGTTTCGGCCAATGCACCACCTAATTCTGGGTCACTTCCAGTACCAAATTCATCAATTAAAAAAAGTGTTTTATCATTACATTTTTTTAAGAAGTAATTCATTTGTTTTAGTCTATAGCTATATGTACTTAAATGATTTTCTATAGACTGATTATCCCCAATATCACTTAAAACACGATCAAAAAGACAAACTTTACTGCGCTCGTGAACAGGAATTAACATACCACTTTGTAGCATTACTTGTAATAAACCTACAGTTTTTAATGTGATACTTTTTCCTCCAGCATTAGGTCCAGAAATTACGATGATTCTGCTTTCGGGTTCTAACTTTATAGTTTGAGGAAATGTTTGTTCTCCTTTTTCTTTATTATTTAAATAGAGCAGTGGGTGATAAGCATCTCTCAAGTAAATATGTCTATTAGTAACTATTTCTGGCAGAATACCATTTATTGATTGCGCGTATTTAGCTTTTGCAGAAACAACATCAATTTGGGTTAAAAACTCTTGATACGCAGCTAAAAGTGGTTTGAAATCTCTAACAAAGTTTGTTAGCTCTTTTAAAATTTTTGTTATTTCTTCCTTTTCTTCGTATTCAAGGTTGTTAAGTTCCCTATGGAACTGTAAAGTAGCTTCTGGCTCAATATAAACAATGCTTCCAGTTTTACTAGAACCAAGTATAGCACCTTTTACCTTGCGTCTATACATGGCTTTAACAGCTAATACACGTCTGTTTTCAATAACAGTTTCTCTAATTTCATCAAGATAATCAGAACTGCTATAGGATTGTAATGCAGATGAAAAACTAGAATGTATTTTAGATTTTAAACTATTAATTGATCTTCTTAAACTAAAAAGCGTATCGCTAGCATCGTCCTTAATTTCTCCAAACCTATTGATAATAGCGTTTATTCTATCAGAAATAATAGTGGTAACTTCAATTTGCGATGCTTCATTGTGGAGTGTTGGATAATACTCTTCAAATTTTTTAAAAAATAGAATAAGCTCATTTGCAGTAATAGACAAAGATGCAATTCTTCTAAAACTTTCAATTTCAAGAAATGTATTTTCAATTCTTAATAATTTTAAGTCTTCAGTAATTTCGTTGAAATTATGATTAGGAATACTGTTATCATTATCAAATGAAGAAATATATTCATTTACTAAATTTAGCGCATACAAAGTGCTTTCTTCATCATTAAAAGGTAGCGTCTTTAAAATTGCTAACTTACCTAATGATGTAGAACAAAGCGTTGATATTTGTTCCAGAACAATATCAAATTCTAAATCTTGTAAAGTTTTTTTATGAATATTAATCATTACTACATTTGCTTTTTTGCAACTGCAAAGGTAAATTTTTAATGCTTAATTTTCTTTTCTATTTCTTCTTTTTGTTTTTTGGAGTCGGCAGTTTGATTAATGCTTCTGAATAGAAGAATAAAATTGAGAATTATTAGACCTACAATAATTATTATAAAAAGCATTAATTGTTATTATTTTATACTTTTATGACACTAAAAACTAGATTAGTCACTTATTTAATTTGAAAAAGATGGATGTAAAAATTGATGACAGTTGGAAGAATATATTATATGATGAATTTAAAAAACCGTATTTCAATAAGTTAGTGGATTTTGTGAAAAATGAGTATGAAAGTAATACGTGTTATCCAGAAGGTAAAAATATTTTTTCAGCTTTTGATTTTTGTAAGTTTAATGATATTAAAGTGGTTATTATTGGACAAGATCCATATCATGGTATAGGACAAGCTAACGGATTGAGTTTTTCGGTAAGTGATAATATAGCGCATCCACCTTCATTAATTAATATTTTTAAAGAAATTGAACAAGACTTGGGAGTTGCATATCCAAAAAGTGGAAATTTAGAGCGTTGGGCTAAACAAGGTGTATTACTTTTAAATGCTACTTTAACAGTTAGAGCTCATGAAGCAGGTAGTCATCAAGGTAAAGGTTGGGAAACATTTACTGATGCTGTAATTAAAAAAATATCAGAAGAAAAGAATGATATCGTATTTTTACTTTGGGGAGGATTTGCCAAAAAGAAATCTAAATTAATAGATGCCAATAAACATCATATTTTACAAAGTGGTCATCCTTCACCATTGAGTGCAAATAGAGGTTATTGGTTTGGAAATAAACACTTTAGTAGAGCTAACTTCCAGTTGCAGCAAGTTGGGGTGGAAGCTGTTGACTGGTCTTAATAGACTTACCTTTCTTTCTAATAATCAAAGGCTTTTTAGATTTTTTTTCTCTTACAACTTTATTAGAACTAAACTTTAATAATAAAAAATTAATAGCCACTAAAATTGCTAAGATTATAGTAATTGTTGTTGTCATATATTGACTTGGGTTAATTAATAGCAATTTCAATGTACTAATAATTTGTTAAAACTAAAAATTTAACTCATATTTTGTCAATTTGAAGTGTTTGTTTTTCAGTTGATTATACTGAAAAGTCCGATGAAATGTATCTTAAAAGTGATGCACTAAATCTTTATAATTCCATTTTTCAGGAATAATATTTAAGGCAAAAAGTTGATTTTGAACTTTATTAATAGTCTTCTCGCTAATATTCTCCTGAGACCATTGTGTAAGAGATAACCACTCTTGAACATCTTCTAGTTTTTGTTCATATCTGTTAGCAATTGTCTTGTCAATACTTGGAATATCTTTAAACTCTGAAGTTGTTTCATTAATAATATCAAGTATTGTTTTTAGAGTTTCTTCTTCATTAGTTATAAAATCCTCTCTAACTGCAATTACAAAACAAGGCCAAGGAGTAGGGCAATTACCAATACGTCTAAAAGTATTATTATCTACAAAAGGTTTAGTGGTGAATTTTTCCCACATAAAATAATCAGCATCGTTATTTGTTAGTCCTTTAACTGCGCCATCTAAACTATTAATAACCTCAAATTGTAGATCGTTTTCTAGATTCCAATCATTATTTTCGGCATTAATATACGCCATAAGATGAGAACCAGAGCCAAACCTACTAATAGCAGCTCTAGTACCTCTTATGTCATTTATGTTATGAAAATTAGAATCATGCGCAACATGAATTCCCCAAATTAGTGGTGATTTAACAAATACTTGTACAATTTTACATTTATTACCTGCAATAATATCTTTTATAATTCCTTCGGTTAATATTACAGCCAAGTCAATGTCTCCGTCACGTAGAGCTTTACACATTTGCCCTGTACCTCCAAAATAATCCTTCCATCTAAGGTTAATATTCTTTTCTTTATAAGAACCTTCTTTTAGAGTTAAGTACCAAGCAAGGTTAAAATGCTCTGGAACACCACCAATTTTTACATTTTTCATATACTATTAAACTAGTTTGTCTAGTGTATAAGTTATTAGTTTTTCTACTGTAAGCTTAGGATTTTCACTAAAAGTACCATTAGCTCTATTTGCTATAATAGCATTTAATGAACAAGCATTATGACCTAAAAGTTTTGAAAGACCATAAATCACAGAAGTTTCCATTTCGAAATTCGTGATTCGAGTGCCCTCAAAATTAAAGTTGTCCATTTTTGTATTTAGACTTGGGTTTTGAAGTGGCAACCTTAAAACTCTACCTTGTGGTCCATAAAATCCACCAGCAGTAGCTGTTACTCCTTTATATACTTTATCACTTTCTAGTAATGCTTCTAACGAAGCACTGTTGTCAATAAAAATTGGCTTTGCTTTTTCACTACTCCAATTAGTATGTTCTATAAAAGCTTTTTCAATTTTTGGTCTTCTAATATCATCAATTTGATAGAAGTGTAACATTCCATTTAAATCAAGTCCATGAGAGCTTAAAACAAAAGAGTCCACGGGAACATCAGCTTGTAATGACCCTGAAGTTCCAACTCTTACAATATTAAGCGACTTTAATGTTTCTTTTGGTTGTCTTGTTTCTAAATCGATGTTTACCAAGGCATCTAATTCATTAAGTACAATATCTATATTATCAGGGCCAATTCCAGTAGACAATACAGTTAAACGCTTGCCTTTATAGGTTCCTGTTTGTGTTTTAAATTCTCTTTTTTGAATTGAAAACTCTATAGAGTCGAAGTGTTTGGTTATCTTTTCAACTCTGTCTTGATCTCCAACAAATATTATGGTGTCTGCTATATGTTCAGGCTTAAGGCTTAAGTGGTAAACACTACCATCTGGATTTAGTATAAGCTCAGATTCTTTAATAGGCATTTATTATAGTTTTTATAAGTTTATTTTCTTTTTTATTGAATTGAAAGTCTAAACGATTTACTCCTCCATAAGCGAGGTCATTATTTAATTCAACTGAAAAGTTATGTTTATTAAGTAGTACTTCGTGACCTTTTCTATTCAATTTTATTTGTTCATCTGTTTCGTTGTAGAACATTGACAATTTATCAATCATTCTTTTAATTTGTAAATCTCCAAAGCCATAATAACCTTGATAATTTAAAATATAACCAAGAAGATGATGTCTTGATTTTACTGTGTTTGAATTTATGGTTTCAAGAATATGTAATTCTAATCTTCCTAAGCCATTTTGTGAGTCTGGAAAACGTTTTAAATGTGCTTTTAAACAGCTGTTTAAGTATTTAAAAGAAGATGTTTCAACAATAAAAGGTTTTAATAGATTATGATTTTTACCACAATAAATTCCCCACAAAGTGGTAGCCATCTCAATATCTGACTTACTTAGTAAAACTTTATTTTTTAAATGAAGTAATAACTCGTCATCATTTAATTCTGAAAGACCTTTTAATTCTTTTTCTCCCTTAACACGACCACTACAAACTAGGTACAAAGGCTTATTAATGCCTTTTTGTTTAAGTAAACTAATAACTGCAATAAGGTTTATGTGGCAAAATAAGTCGTATTCAAACCAAAGGATAATCTTATTGTAATTTTGAGTATTGTTTAGTTTGTCTATCTCATTTTTAAATTCGTATTCGTCTATTTCAATATTATAGTAGCTTTCTAAAAACGTTTTTCGCATTGAAAGGAATTCTGTTGAGTCGATAGTTTCATGGGTAGGACCTTCACATAGCATTTCTTGCCATGTTAAAAAATCACCAGAAACATTAAGTTCATTCAACCTTTCAGTTAAATTACTACCATTAGTAATATTTAGGACGTTATTCATTAACCACCAACACGTTTTACGTTAAAACCCTTGTCTTTTAAAATGGTCATTATTTTATCACGATAATCACCTTGAATAATTACTTTATCGTCTTTAAAGCTACCACCAACACTTAATTTAGTTTTTAATTCTTTAGCTAAAGCCTTAAAATCTTCGGTAGCACCAGTATAGCCTTCAATAATAGTAATTGGCTTCCCTTTTCGCTTTTCATACTTGCATATTAAGGGATCGTCTTGCATCCAAATATCTGATTCGTTAGTATTGCTAACTTGAGGTTCACTTGGTACGTGATCAGGAAATAAATTCTTAAGTTGATCTTGTAAATCCATTATTTTTTAATCAATCCAAGTTCAATTAAACGCTGATTTAAAAATTCTCCAGCAGTAATATCATCGAATTGCTTTGGATTATTTTCATCTACACAACCTTCTAATACATCAAGCTTCATTTCGCTAATAGGATGCATAAAAAATGGGATTGAATATCTAGAAGTTCCCCAAAGTTCTCTTGGAGGATTTACAACACGATGGATTGTAGATTTTAATTTATTATTTGAATGTCTTGATAACATGTCTCCAACATTAATCATTAATTCGTCTGGTTGTGCAATAGCATCATGCCAAACACCATCGTTGTCTTGTACTTGTAAACCTTTACCTTGAGCTCCCATTAATAACGTAATTAAGTTAATGTCGCCATGTGCTGCAGCACGAACAGCATCATTAGGTTCGTTTGTAATTGGAGGATAATGAATTGGTCTTAAAATACTATTACCATTGTGGATATAATTATCAAAATAAGTTTCTTCAATTCCTAAATGTAAAGCTAAAGCTCTTAATACATATTTTGCTGTTTTTTCTAGCATCCTGTATGTTTGCTTACCTACTTCATTAAATTTAGGCAACTCTTCAACTTCGACATTTTTTGGGTATTCTTCTTCTAAAGCAGGATTATTCTCTACGTATTGCCCAAAATGCCAAAACTCTTTTAAATCACCTTCTTTTTTACCTTTTGCACTTTCTTTACCAAAAGACACATAGCCTCTTTGGCCTCCAATTCCTGGAATTTCATATTTCTGCTTTGTTTCAACTGGTAAATCAAAAAAGTTCTTTACTTCAGTATATAAGCTGTCTACAAGTTTATCGTCTAAAAAATGACCTTTTAACGCTACAAAACCAATTTCTTCGTACGCTTTTCCAATCTCATTAATAAATTTCTGTTTTCTAGTTGCATCTCCCGAAAGGAAATCTTCTAGATTTACACTAGGTATTTTACTCATTGTTTTGTGTTTTTTATTTTTAAGTCGAAATACAAATATAACGAAAAAAGCAACGCTTTTTATTGTATCTAATACAAGTTTATTTATTCGATTTATATATTATTTTGCTACTTTTGAAATTCCAAAACACACACATGAAAGCAACTACAAACTATACTAGCGAAATTGTATACGATAAAAAGAATCTGAGCAAAAAAAAGCTATTAATTTTATATAAAAATATGCTGAAACCTAGGATGATAGAAGAAAAGATGTTAATTCTTCTACGTCAGGGTAAAATATCTAAATGGTTTTCGGGAATAGGTCAAGAAGCCATATCTGTTGGTGTAACAATGTCTCTTAACAAAGATGAGTACATTTTACCAATGCATAGAAATTTAGGTGTTTTTACAACTAGAGAAATTCCTTTATATAGATTATTCTCACAATGGCAAGGGAAAGCTAATGGTTTTACTAAAGGTAGAGATCGTTCTTTTCACTTTGGTACTCAGGAGTTCAATATTATTGGAATGATTTCTCATTTAGGACCACAATTAGGTGTAGCTGATGGTATTGCACTTGCTAACTTATTAAAAAAGAATAATAAAGCAACTGTTGTTTTTTCTGGAGAAGGTGGTACAAGTGAAGGTGACTTTCATGAAGCATTAAACGTAGCTTCTGTTTGGGATTTGCCAGTAATTTTCTGTATCGAAAATAATGGTTATGGCTTATCAACACCAACTAGTGAACAGTATAATTGTAAAGATATTGCTGATAGAGGTAAAGGTTATGGTATAGATTCATTTATAATTGATGGTAATAATATATTAGAAGTTTACAATAAAGTTTCAAAGTTAATAGAAAGTGTTCGCAAACGACCAAGACCAATTTTAATTGAGTTTAAAACATTTAGAATGCGTGGTCATGAAGAGGCGAGTGGTACAAAATATGTACCTAAAGATTTAATGGAATATTGGGCGAAAAAAGACCCTGTTGTAAACTTCCAGTCTTATTTAAAAGAAGAAGGTATTTTAACCGAAGCTCAAGAGGTTAAAATGAAAGAAGAAATCGTGAAAGAGATTCATGATAATTTAGAGTTAGCCTTTAACGAAGAGCAAATCACTCCAGATTTAATTAATGAGTTAAATGATGTGTATAAATCATTTAATTATGAGGAGTTTAAGGAAAATAAAGAAACTAAAGAACTAAGATTGGTTGATGCTATTTCAGAAGGTTTAAAACAATCAATGCAAAAGCATGATGACTTAGTTATAATGGGACAAGATATTGCCGAATATGGAGGTGTTTTTAAGATAACTGAAGGCTTTGTAAATGAGTTTGGAAAAGAACGTGTTAGAAACACGCCTATTTGTGAATCTTCGATTATAGAAGCTGGAATGGGATTATCAATTGCTGGTATTAAATCGGTTGTAGAATTACAATTTTCAGATTTTGTTACTTCTGGGTTTAATCCTGTAGTAAATTATTTAGCAAAATCACATTATAGATGGAACCAAAGTGCCGATGTTGTATTAAGAATGCCATGTGGAGCAGGTGTAGCAGCTGGACCATTTCACTCACAAACTAACGAAGCTTGGTTTACTAAAACACCAGGATTAAAGGTTATCTATCCTGCATTTCCTTATGATGCTAAAGGTTTATTAGCAACTGCTATTAACGATCCAAACCCTGTACTGTTTTTTGAGCATAAAGCCTTATATAGAAGCATACGTCAAGACGTACCAACTGATTATTACACATTGCCTTTTGGTAAAGCATCATTATTAAAAGAAGGAAATGACGTTACAATTATTTCTTATGGAGCAGCTGTACATTGGGCTTTAGATACTTTAAGTAAAAATACTGATATTTCGGCTGATTTAATTGATTTAAGATCATTACAGCCATTAGATACGGAAGCTATAATTAATTCTGTTAAAAGGACAGGGAAAGCAATTATATTACAAGAAGATTCTCTTTTTGGAAGTATTGCTAGTGATTTATCATCTCTAATTATGGAAGAGTGTTTTGAGTACTTAGATGCGCCAGTAAAAAGAGTTGCGAGTATTGAAACACCAATCCCTTTTGCTCCTCAATTAGAACAACAATATTTACCTAAAAACAGATTTGAAGAGGAATTACAAGCCTTACTAGATTATTAATGGGTTATTTAGAAACATTTATTAATACCTTATTAGGAATGTTAGACTGGACGTGGCGTTCTATAGTCTTTCAGGTAGATTGGACTCAAAACTATTTTTGGGGTTTAGTTGGTATTTCCTTGGTCGTTTGGGTGTTAGAAATTGTTTTTCCATGGCGTAAACAACAAGCAGCTTTTAGAAAAGATTTTTGGCTAGATGCATTTTATATGTTCTTCAACTTTTTTGTATTTGCTATTATTGTAAGTGGTTTTTATGAGGTTGTAAATAAGTTTGCTATTGATGTTTTAGGAATAAATTTTAAGTCATTAGCAATTATTAATTTATCCGATTTACCTACTTGGAGTCAGTTACTTATTTTCTTTATAGTTTTAGATTTTGTGCAATGGTTTACACATGTGATGTTGCATCGTTTTGAATTTTTATGGCGTTTTCATAAAGTACATCATTCTGTAAAAGAAATGGGGTTTGCAGCACATTTGCGTTATCATTGGATGGAAAATATCTTATACAAACCTTTAAAAGTCTTAGCTGTGATGTTACTTGGTGGTTTTGAACCTGAACAAGCTTTTATAGTACATTTTATTGCGATAACTATTGGGCATTTAAATCATGCCAATATAAAATTAGATTACGGTCCTTTAAAATACATTTTTAACAATCCAATAATGCATTTATATCATCATGCATATTCATTGCCAAAAGAGCGTTTTCATGGTGTTAATTTTGGAATTAGCTTAAGTGTTTGGGATTATATTTTTAAAACTAATTATATCCCAGAAAATAGTGGAACTATTAAGCTTGGATATAGTGATGATACTAAAATGCCGAAAAGTTTTATAGGTCAGTTATTTTATGGTTTTAAGAAAAGTGAATAAAAGAAAAGCCTATCATTTGATAGGCTTTTTTGTTTAAGCTAACGTGTACTTGCTTCCGATAAAATAAAAGGGAAAACCTCTTTTAGTTCTTTAATCTCGTCTTTAGTTAATTGCTCTGTAGATTTATTAAATCTAGTTTTAGCATAGTTGGCTCTTAGTTCATAATAAGCTTTTGTAATTTCATCTTGTAAACCAATAAATGCTTCATATGTCGACTCTGGATGTGTTTGCAATGATACTACAGCTTTTTTTGGATTGTCTGAGGAGTTGCTAAGTTTAGCTCCAAAACAATAGTTACAGCTATTGTCACCATTGTTATCAATAAACCTTTTTGTAATGTCTTTAACTTCAGATAAACTGACCACTTTATCTTCAATCATGACTTGATTTTTATTGTTTAAAATAATTTGCAAAATATTCCTGTCATGAATATCTGTATTACAATTTTGTCCATCAGGACACTTCTTTGGAAGTTTTCGGTTAAAACCTTGATCGTCTGGAATTACTGCTGTTACTAGAAAAAAGACTAATAACAAAAAGGCAATGTCTGCCATTGAACCAGCGTTTACTTCTGGTCTGGATCGTTTTGATTGTCTCATAATTAAAAATTTAAAATGTTAATGAGCTAATACATTCTCAAAAACGATACCATAAAAAAAAGCCTAAGTAAATACTACTTAGGCTTTTTAAGTTTTAGCTGTTTTAAATTATGATAAAACACCTTTAGCTTTTTGGTCTTTAGAATACCAAATTAAAAATACACAAACCACAAATACCACAATTGGCATTATCATACGAGCGCCACTTAATTCAATATAATCTTGCATAAAGAAATTATAGACTTGCTGTGCAATTACTCCTATAAATGATAGAATGAATAATGAAACTGCCCATTTTTTTCTTACTAATAGGCCAATGCATCCTAGTAATCCTGCAAAAACAGATATTGCGAATGCTGCAGTTACCCAAGCAGGAATATTTGCATAAAAAGCTTGTTCTGCCTCTGGAAGTGCTTGTAGCATATCGTCGGTCATATAGGCTTGTCCAATGTAAGCCATAACTCCCATTGCATTCCAGATTAATGCGATAATACTGATAATCCAAAAACCGATTCCTGGTTTGTTTGTGTTAGTCATAATAGTTAGTTTTTTAGTTAGTAAATGCTTGTTATAAAGCTGTTATATATTGAACAATTTAGGAATAATCAGTAATAATTACAAATTAGGTGTAGGTGTTAACTATAATAATTAGATTAAAATTCTTAACTGTTATAGCTGATTTTTAGAATAAAAAATGTAATTCTATTCATAAATTATGGGTGTAAAATAGGTCTTAAAAAAATCTTGTAAATTTTCTCAAATTAATGCTTTAAAAGCTAATCAAAGATGTTATTTTTGCAAATCAGCAAATTTGAACATGACTTTATCTACATCAGAATTAGAAGAAAGAAAAACTGGCAAAGACTTATATAGTTATCAAAAAGGAGCCATTAATAAAATATTTGAGTGTTTTGATAATGCTCCAGATGATTATCACTTATTATATCAATTACCTACAGGTGGTGGTAAAACGGTTATTTTCTCTGAAATTGTTAGACAATACCTAAAAAATCATAACAAGAGAGTTTTAGTTATGACACACAGAATTGAGCTTTGTAAACAAACATCTACAATGCTTACTGAATTTGGTGTTATGAACAAAGTTGTTGATAGTAAAGCAAAACTAGATGATCAAAACGATTATCAATGTTTTGTAGCTATGGTAGAAACACTTAATAATAGATTAAAAGATGATAAGCTTGATATCTCAGATATAGGTCTGGTAATTATTGATGAAGCACATTACAATTCTTTTACTAAACTGTTTAAGTTTTTTGATAAATCCTTTGTTTTAGGTGTAACAGCAACACCTTTAAGTTCTAATATTGAATTACCAATGACAGACAACTATAATGAACTTATAGTTGGTGAAAGTATTGAGTCTTTAATTGAAAATAAGTTTTTATCACGTGCCGAAATGTTTTCTTATAATGTAGGTCTTACTTCACTTGTAGTAGGAGCTAATGGTGATTATACTGTAAAGTCTTCAGAAGATTTATATACAAATAATGAAATGTTATCTAAACTTATGGATGCTTATCAAGAGCGTTGTAAAGGAAAGAAGACATTAATATTCAATAATGGTATTAACACCTCTTTGTATGTATATGATTTATTTAGAACAGCTGGATATCCAATAGCTCATTTAGACAATACAGCGTCAAAGAAGGAACGTGCTGCTATCTTAAAATGGTTTAAAGAAACGCCAGATGCTATATTAACATCAGTAAGTATATTAACTACAGGTTTTGATGAGCCTAGTGTAGAAGCCATTATACTTAACAGAGCAACAAAGTCATTGACTTTATATTATCAAATGATTGGTCGTGGCTCAAGGATTTATAAAGACAAGGATACATTTGATGTAATTGATTTAGGAAATAACTTTCATAGATTTGGTCCTTGGGGAAGTGGTAATTTAGATTGGCAACGTATATTTAAATCACCTAATTATTATTTAGATGGTCTTTTAAATGATGAAGATATTGAAGCTAACTTCAAGTATGTAATGCCTGATGATATTCGTTCGGAATTTGCAAAATCTGAAGATGTTTACTTTGATATTAACAAAACATATATCCAAGCTATAAGAAATGGCGAGTCTTCAAAAGTTGTTTTAAAGCGTTCTATTGAGCAACATGGTAAAATATGTATTGAAAATAGCGAAGATATGTTTGATGCATTATTACTAATGAAATTACTTGATGATGATATAGACTATAGAATTCATCGCTATTCTAAGTGTATTAGCAAGAGCACGCATAACTTTTTAACTTGGTTAAAGGATGACTATAAGAAGAAATTACGCTCTTATATCAGGGAAAATTTCGATACTGTTTTTGAGAGTATTTATGGTTATATTCCTGAATAAATAAGTCATTTTTCTTGTTAATAAACTGATAGTTAAATTTCTTACTTTTTGAGTTTTGTTTCATAAATTGCTTGTCAAATACAAAGCAATTACAAATGAAACAACCGACTATTCTTGTGCTGCTATTACTTTTCTTAGGCACAGGGTTATCTCATGGACAAAAACAAAAAAAGAATGATAAGCAACCACTGGACGAAATTAGTTTAAGTGGTTTAAAATGGCGTAGTGTAGGACCTTCGTTAACTTCTGGTAGAATATCAGATGTTGCCGTTAATCCTAACAACCCATTTGAGTATTATGTAGCTACATCTGCAGGTGGTGTATGGAAAACTATTAATTCTGGATTAGAGTACACACCAATTTTTGATGCTCAAGGGTCATATTCTATTGGATGTATTACTATGGATCCTAATAACTCAAATGTAATTTGGGTAGGAACAGGTGAAAATAACAACCAACGTTCAGTGTCTTATGGAGATGGTATCTATAAATCTATTGATGGAGGAAAAACTTGGGAACACAAAGGTTTAAAAATGTCTGAGCACATTGGAAAAATTATTGTGCATCCAGACAATTCAAACATTATTTATGTAGCTGCTATTGGACCATTATGGAGTAAAGGTGGTGATAGAGGTTTATACAAGAGTGAAGATGGTGGAGATACTTGGAATGCTATTTTAACTGTTGATGAGCACACTGGTGTAAATGATGTAGTTATGGATCCAAGAAATCCTGAAGTGTTATATGCTTCTACATTACAACGTAGACGTCATGTTTATACGTATGTTGGTGGTGGACCAGGTTCTGGAATGCATAAAAGTGTAGATGGAGGAAACACGTGGACTAAAATTCAAAAAGGATTACCATCAAATGAGTTAGGACGTATTGGTTTAGCAATTTCTCCAGCAAACCCTGAAATTATTTATGCCATTGTAGAAGCTGCTGAAAGAAAAGGTGGTTTTTATAAATCAACTAACAGAGGCGCAAGTTGGGAAAAGCAGAGTAGTCATGTAACAAGTGGTAACTATTATCAAGAGATAATAGCAGATCCAGTTGATGAAAACACTGTATATTCTATGGATACTTGGATGTCTGTAACACATGATGGTGGAAAAACATTTAAAAATGTTGGTGAAGACTTTAAGCACGTAGATAACCATTGTATGTGGATAAACCCAAATAACAATAAACATTGGTTAGTAGGATGTGATGGTGGTATGTACGAAACTTTCGATGCTGCTAAACATTGGGATTTTAAAGAAAACTTACCTGTAACTCAGTTTTATAAAGTAGCAGTAGATAATGCTGAGCCATTTTATAATATTTATGGAGGTACACAAGATAACTTTAGTTTAGGTGGACCATCAAGAGTAACTACAGCTCATGGCATTACAAATCAAGACTGGTTTATTACTCATGGAGGTGATGGTTTTGAGTCACAAGTAGATCCAAATAATCCTGATATTGTTTATGCACAATCACAATATGGTTGGTTAGTGCGCTTTGATAAAAAGAGTGGAGAAGAAGTAGGTATTCAACCTAAAGAACGTAAAGGTGAAGCAGCATATAAGTGGAATTGGGATGCACCATTAGCTGTAAGTAAGCATAAAAGTGGACGCTTATATTTTGCTGCAAATAAAGTATTTAAATCGGATGATTATGGAAATAGTTGGCAGGTAATTAGCGATGATTTATCACGTCAAATAGATAGAAATACATTAAAAGTGTATGATCGTGTAGTGAGTATTGATGCAGTTATGAAAAACGGTTCTACATCTCCTTATGGAACTATTGTGGCATTATCGGAATCTCCTTTAGATGCTAATTTTATTGCTATAGGTACAGACGATGGATTAATTCAAATTACTGAAGATGGTGGAAATACATGGCGTAAAGTTGATAATATTCCTGGGGCACCAAAACAATCGTATGTAAATAGTGTGTATTTATCTCAGCATGATGCAAATGTGATGTATGTGGCATTTAATCATCATAAGTATGGTGACTTTAAACCTTATATATTCAAGTCTTCTGATAAAGGAAACTCATGGAAATCTATTAGCAATAACTTACCTGTAAGAGGTAGCGTATATGCTATTGAAGAAGACCATAAAGACAAGAACTTAATCTTCTGTGGAACAGAATTCGGTGCATTTTTCTCACCTAATAGTGGCGGTCGTTGGAAACAATTAAGTAATGGATTACCAACAATTGCTGTTAGAGATATTGCTATTCAACCACGTGAAAACGATTTGGTATTAGGAACATTTGGTAGAGGTTTTTATGTAATGGATGATTACTCATCATTAAGAACTATTGAAAATGCAAAGCCAACTGATAAGGCTACTATTTACCCTATTAGAGAAGCATTAATGTGGGAAAAGAATATGCCACTTGGTTTACCAGGAAAAGCATTTCAAGGAGATAATTTCTATACAGCACCTAATTTAGGTCCAGAAGCCGTAATTACCTATTACTACGATAGTAATTTCAAGTCGCTTAAAGAACAACGTCAAGCTAATGAAAATGATTTGAAGAAATCTAAAAGTAGTGTTAGCTATCCTACTTACGATGAGCTTTCGGCTGAAGTAAATGAAGATAAACCACAATTAGTATTTACTATTAAAGATGCTTCAGGAAACGTAGTGAAAAAGGTGTTTAAGAAACCTTCTAAAGGTTTACAACGTTTCCATTGGAACTTAAGATACGAGCAAAATGTACCTGTTAATTTAAGTGGACCATCTTTCTATAACCCATTCGCTGGTATACCAGAAGGTACTTTAGTAAGTCCTGGTAACTATACAGTAGAAATGCATAACTATCAAAATGGTATAATAACACAGTTAGTAGCTCCTGTTACTTTTTCGGTAAAAGCATTAGATAATACAGTTATGCCAGCAGCTGATCGTGCAGCTAAAGTAGCTTTTCAACGTGAAGTGTCTATGTTAGAAGGTGATATTCAAGCGAGTCAACGCATGTTATCAGAAATTAGAAACAAGCTTAAGTATATTAAGGAAGCGGTTAAGTTAACTGAACAACCAATGGGAACATTAGCAAGTAAAGTACGTGCTATAGAACTTAAGGTTAAGGATATTAATACAAAACTTAATGGTGATTCTGTAAAACGTCGTTTAGATATTCAAGAAGCACCAACGCCTTCAAACAGAATTGGAGCGATTGTTTATGAACAAAAATATTCAACAGCTGCACCTACACAAACACATATGGAGAGTTTTGCCATTGCAAAAGCAGAATTTACACCGTTAAAGCAGCAAATTATAGACTTATATAAAGTTGACATTAAGCAGCTAGAAGATCAATTAAAACAAGTAGGAGCACCTTATACTCCAGGACGTTTTAAACCAAAACAACAACAATAACAATTATATGAAGCAATTTATATTACCAATATTTGCGTTAATGTGCCTTAGTACATTAGCGCAAAAAAAGGTGTTAGACCATCCCGATTTTGATATTTGGAATACCGTAAAAGGACAAACCATTTCTACCGATGGAAACTATGTAATGTACTCGTTAGAGCGTGGTGAAACTGATAATTTTTTAAAGATTAAATCTCCAAAGGGTGAAACTGTTTTTAATTACGATAGAGCTAGTAAAGGACAATTTACAAATGATGTAAAACAAGCATTATTCACTATTAAGCCTTGGCATGATAGCATCGTTGCTTTAAAACGTAAAAAGGTAAAGAAGTCTAAGTTACCTAAAGATTCATTAGGAATTTACAATCTGGCAACTGGTGAATTAGATAAAATAGGACATATAAAGTCTTATAAATTGCCAGCGCATTGGTCTGGGTATGTATTTTATCAGTTAGGAGCTATTAAAACTCCAAAAAAAGAAGTTGCTAAAGACAGTACTTCTGAAGAAAAACCTAAGAAAATTAAAAAGGTAGGAAAAGACAATGGCTACCATTTAGTGGTTAGAAATTTAACTACTAAAGCTCAAGATACCTTTAAGTATGTGACTAATTATAGTTTTGCTAAAAAAGGAAAAGTACTAGCTTTTACAAGTACTGGTGATGATGCCGATTTTAAAGCAGGTGCTTATGTGTACAATTTGGACACTAAGGGTTTAACACAGGTTTTAGAAGCTAATGCAAAAGCTAAATACTACCAATTACAGTTTAGTGAAAATGGTGAGCGTTTAGGGTTTGTAGTGGATAAGGATACTACTAAAGTACAAGTACGTCCTAATCAATTATACTCTTGGGCTAAAGGTATGGACGCTGCTAAGTTATTAATGGATAAAGATTCTGCTCCAAGAGGGTTTAGAGTGTCGTCTGATGGTAATTTAAGTTTTTCAAAAGATGCTACTAAGTTATATTTTGGATTAGCAACACCACCAATTGTTAAAGATACGACACTAATAGACGAGGAAATAGTAAATGTAGAAGTTTGGACTTATGATGAGCCTAGACTTTATACTGTACAAGAGTTACAAGTAAAAAATGATCGTAAAAAGTCTTATCAAACAGCTTATCATTTAGCGACTAATAAAGTAGTGTCTTTGGCTTCACCAGAATATCCAAGTGTACGTTTAGGAAATGAAGGTAACGCAGCTTATGCATTAGTAAACACACCAAAGCCTTATCAATTACAAAGTCAATGGGAAGGTAGTAATGCTAGAGATTATGCTTTAGTAAATGTTAATACAGGAACAACAACATCTATACTTAAGAAGATAAAAGGACGTATTAACTTGAGTCCGAATGGTAAATATGCTTTTGGATATAGCATTACAGATAGTACATGGTTTACATACAATGTTGCTAGCAATAAACGTGTGAATTTAACTAAAGGTGTTCAGTTTTATGATGAATTAAACGATTATCCTAACTACCCATATTCTTATGGATATGCTGGATGGACTACTAATGATACTGAAATATTAATTTATGATCGTTATGATATTTGGGCTTTTAATCCAGATACAGGAGCAAAGCGACAGTTAACACATGGACGTAGTTCAAAAACGAGTTATCGTTATGAGTGGTTAGATGATGAGTTACGTTATATTCCATCTGGTGAAAAGTGGATTTTTTCTACGTTTAACGAAGCCAATAAAGATGCTGGTTATTACGAATATAACTCTAAAACTAATAAGGGAAAGCAGCTTGTAGAAGGCGCTTATCGCTTTAGAAGATTACAAAAGGCACAACACAGTGATGCTATTATTTATTCACGTGAATCGTTTAAGGAGTTTCCAAATGTGCGTTATTCTGATTTAAGCTTTAAGAAGTCGACAGTATTAAGTGATGCAAATCCACAGCAAGATAGTTACAATTGGGGAACCATAGAGTTGGTAGAATGGACATCGTTAGATGGGAAACCGCTACAAGGTATGCTGGTAAAGCCAGAAAACTTTGATCCTAATAAAAAGTATCCAATGATTGTGAACTTTTATGAAACAAGCTCGGATAGATTACACCAACATAAAGCACCAAATCCTGGGCGTTCTACAATTAACTATAGTTTTTATGCTAGTAGAGGGTATTTAATATTTAATCCAGATGTGCATTACCGTGTAGGATATCCTGGTGAGAGTGCCTTAAATTGTGTGATTCCAGGTGTAACAGCCTTGATAGAACAAGGATTTGTAGATAAGGATAATATTGGTGTGCAAGGACATAGTTGGGGTGGTTATCAAATTGCGTATTTAGTAACAAAAACCGATATGTTTAAAGCCGCAGAATCTGGTGCGCCAGTACCTAATATGATTAGTGCTTATGGAGGTATTCGTTGGTGGACAGGATTAAGTAGGCAGTTTCAATACGAGCACACACAAAGTAGGATAGGAGGTACGCCTTGGGAATATCCACAACGTTATATTGAGAATTCGCCAATATTTAATATTGATAAAATAAACACGCCTTTACTAATTATGCATAACGATGCTGATGGACACGTGCCATGGTATCAAGGTATTGAGTTTTTTGTGAGTTTACGTCGTTTAGGAAAACCATCTTGGTTTTTGAACTATAACGATGAGCCACATTGGCCTTTAAAAATGCAAAACCGTAAAGACTTTAATATACGTATGCAACAATACTTTGATTATTACTTAAAAGGTGCTGCAAAACCAGTTTGGATGGAACGTGGTGTACCAGCGATTGAAAAGGGTATTAATCAAGGATTGGAGTTAATGGAAACTAAAACTAACTAATAGATACTATTATAAGTTTTACTTTAAGTTGTTAATTGAAAAAGCCAGCTCGTTTGAGTTGGCTTTTTGTTTTTTGATGAGAAGACAACAATATACTTGCTTAGTAAAAGTAAAAGCTCTTATAAAATATATAAGAGCTTTTGTTTAATATAGTTATAACTCTAACTAATTAAAAAGGTGTAAAAAATATTATACTATTTAATTTTTTGTGAATACTAAAGTGTCTGTACCACCATTTCCTCCACTAATGTCTATAAGACTTATTGTTGTTGAATTATGACTTACAATATCCCAATCGTCAATTAAGTCGTCAAAATCATTATTCTCTGACACATTAAATGAGATGTTGAAATCTATATCGTCGTCGTCATTAGAACTACTATCATCATTACTGTTACTTGAATCGGTTACAGACCAAGAACCTGTATAAGTTGTGTTGCCGTTAGTTGCAGTAAGAGTACCATTAGCATCAAAAGTGAAATTATAGCCAGTGAAGTCGTTAGTTTCATCCTGACCAGAGTCTATAAAACTAGATACTCTCCATGTTCCAGATTCTACTTCGTTTTCAATTTGCGCTATTTCTTGACTGTTATTGTTTGAATCGCCATCGTCGTCACTTGAGCACATTGCGGACATTAATGATACGCTTAAAGTTAAAAGTACCATTCTTAAAATTCTTGTTTTCATGATTAATCAATTTAGTTGTTTGTCGTTATATTAATATAACAAGCTAATTATTGAAACTCCTACCTTAGGTTTTGCTTTTTTGTAGTGCAATAAATATAGTGGATATGGATAATGAGATGTCTCGACTGCGCTCGACATGACTGTTATGGTTTGTGTGTTAATGATAAAGTAAAAAACTCCTGTAGCTTACAGGAGTTTTTACCTCTAATTCACGAACAATTTATTAAAAAGGTATTATCACATGTATATAACAATTAAGATGTAAAAATTCCTACCTGTGTGTTTAGAATTATATTTACCTATTAGGGAAAAAGCCTTCACTATGAGGGTTTCTAAAATGGCGACGTTCTAAATCCTCAGCTTCATAACTTTCGGTTTCTCCGCCTTGTTGTGTGGTATGTGATGTGTAAGGGAAAGCATCTACACGATGGAAGTTACCTTCATCATCTTTTGAAGCTACAAATAGCTCTTCTTGCCACTCATACCAATACATCCAATTATCGGAATAGGTTACATTTACCCAATTGCGTGATGTACCATCATCACAGACTTCGTAATGGTATTCATATTTAATTCGTAAAAATGCTTTACGCACTAAAAAGAGTCTGCCAACATGAAATAGCCATAAATGTCTTCCTTTTAAGCTCGATGAACCTTTGCCTTTAATTTTGGTTGTTTTTTCCCAGTATTTACCACTTACTTCAACTTCTACAGGTCCTTTACTTGCTGATGCTTTTGCTGCTACTTCCCAACCGGTTTCGGTTTCGGTGACATCAATTTTACTTTGTCCTTCTGCTACAAAAAACTCGTAAGAAGGGGATAGTTGCTCTTCGTGTAGTAATGTACGGTCGTTTATGTATGAATAGCGCTGTGAGAAATAATAAACGTATTCTGTACAGTTAACACCATCGGCAGTAGAAGTGGTAATTGTTTTTGCAGGTTTGGTTAAACCTACACTTGTAAATCCTGGTATTCCAGATTTGATTTCGCCTTCATGGTCTTCGGCACGTTTTACTTCCGATTTTGCCTTATCTAACAATTCATCGGCATCGTCCCAAGGGTTTCCTCCATCGTACTTAGGTGTTTTAAGTCCTGTTGGAACAGGACGAGAATAAGGTTTATCGCGTGCATCTGGGTCTCTAGGCTCTAGAGGTGTGCTTTGAGGTATGCTTCTTGCTTTGTTACGCTCACGCTTTATATCGGCTTCAGGAATATGAACATAAAACTGTATGTCTGTATTATTATCGTCCGTATAATTAATGAGCTGCGCTGTACCGTTTGGGTTCATTTCATATTCAGCATTCATAATTGTTGGCAATGGATTATAAAATGGACTTGTGCTAGTTAAACTAGGTGGCTCTGGATTAGGTTGTGGGTTATTAACACTTTCGTCTTCTGTTTCGTTATTTTGATTGTCTTGAGGAGGTAGCAGTGTACAACTTATGCTAAATCCACCAGCTCTAATAGCTCTTAATTGATAGTCTTTGCTGTAAGTACCATCTGCATTGATTTCGTCCTGATTAATTATTACTGTTTGGTTTGGACCACCTTCTAAAGCTACATTTGTAGGTGATAGATTGTCTAACTGATAGGCTACCTGTGTGTCTAAATTTTGTAATCCGAAAACTTTGATATGTAGTGTGGTGATTTCTCCACGAGCTAAATCGTATTTATCGGCATAAATTTCTAAATCAACTACATTATAAGTTTCGGTGCTAGTATTACCATTTTCGTTAATAGTTAGCTGGTGTTCGCCAGATATACCACTTGGTAAATCGTAAACTACTTCTTGTGGTGATTCAGCCAATATATCTATTGGTTCTTGATTTAATAATATACTTGTATTAGTTGCATTACCATCAAAATTACCTGTTATAGCATTTGCATAGCCTGATCTTATGAACGCTGGTGTAGCGTAAGTGTTATTGATTGCATTTGAAGCTGGTAATACTGTTATAGGAAAGGTAGCAACGACATTGTTTTTAGGGTCTAATACCTTTGCTATTGTGTTATTGCTAGCAGCTGTCCATTGTTGTGGAGTTTTACCTGTGTCCCAAGTATTTTGGTCTATAACAACATTGTAATCTTGAAGTTGTTTTAATGCCTTGTCTTTTTGCTTTTGATTTTTGCCTTTAGGTTTTACGCGTACTGTTCCTGATATTACATCTCCAGAACGAATGGTACTTGGTAAATTTACTTGAATGGTTCCGTGTACTGTATTAGTACTATTGGTTGATAATCCGTTAGAGTTTTTTTGTGCTAGAATGATATTACCTGAAATCATAAAGGCAATAAATAGCATTGTAAAATTGTTTTTCATGACGGTTTACTTTAGAAGTAAATTAGCAGGTAGTGAGGCAACTTAGCCAATTACTAAAGTAAATTGTGTATCATCAAATAGAAGTGTGAAGCATTAAAAACTTGTACTGTATTAAATATAAGCAATTTTGACGTACTTATCAATTAATAATGTTTCGTGGGCTTGTTTATTAATGTAACAGTTAAGATGTTAAAAGTCCTACCTGATGTCTTTATAGAGAGGGTTATTTATGATGAGATATCACACTTTTTTTGATATGATTTACTGCTATTAACAGTATGAAAAAAATAAGTATTTCTACGTATTGTGTAATGTTATAAAATTTTAGACCTTGAACACTTAAATAGCTATTATGGGAGATCAATCGACATTTGTACCTTTTAAGAATATAGGATTATGTTTTAGTGGTGGTGGTTATCGCGCTACTTTTTTTGCTTTGGGTGTGGTATCGTACTTAAATGAATTAGAGTATGATGGTAAGCCTTTATTAGAGCATGTAGCAGCAATAAGTTCGGTAAGTGGCGGAACACTATTGAGTGTCGCTTATGCAAATGCAGCACAGGAGGAGGATTTTGATTTTAAAAGTTTTTTTAAAACATTTTATAACACTTTTACTCCTGAGAATGATAAATTATTACCTACAGCTGTTGCAAAGTTAGAAGACGATGCTGTTTGGGAGGCTCATCCACATAAAAAACGCTCTTTAATTAATGCGTTTGCTTTAACCTATGCTGAAATGCCAGTTTTTGAGGGTAATTTTTCTAGCTTTAAAAACCCAGCTTCTAGCCATTTAAAGCAAGTGTGTTTTAATGCTACTGATTTTTCTTTTGGCTTAACTTATAGATTTCAAAACACTGGTTATTTTGGTAATGATCCTTTGCACAATAAGCAAGTAAATAAATTAAAGTATAATGTTGTGCTAGGTGATATTATAGCGTCATCATCTTGTTTTCCATTAGGGTTTGAGCCTTTAGTATTTCCTGATGATTATTTTAAAGATCAAAACAATCCAGATTATATTGCTTTAAAGAGCTTAGACCGCTTTAAAGATGGTGTTGGTATTATGGATGGTGGTATAGCAGATAATCAAGGTATTGGTAGTATGATGCTTATTAATGAGCGTATGGATAATGGCTTGGACTTGATAATGGTAAACGATGTAGGTAGCTTTAAAATGGAACCATGGGAACAGGATACTACAAAATTGCAGAAGAGTCCGACACTTAGACATAAGCTTTCTAAATTGTTAAGCTACTTTTCTATTAAGCCACTTTATTGGTTGCCCTTGTTATTTGGTGTACTGATGGTAGTTTTAAATTCATTACACATATTTAGTAGTACAGCTTGGACTTCTTTATATATAGTAGGAAGTATATTAATAGGCGTAGGGCTAGTGCTAACTTTAATTGGTATAGTTGCAAGTATTGTAAAATCATTTGCTGTTAGAAAGTTTAATAAACTTTTGAGTAAAAATGTTCCAGAAGCTTTATTAGCAGATGTAATAAGCTTTAAGAATTTAGATATTAGTTTATTGCAGCGTATGATTACAGATAGGCTTACATCTGCTTCTAAAATGATTAATGATGTGTTTTTAAAACAAATGCGACGCTTGAACTATGATTTGTTTTACTCAAAATCTTCATTAAAACATAGACGTGTAACTGCAACAGTTTATAAATTAAATGGAATGAAGACAGCTTATTCTGGTGATGCACCAAGTTATAATAAGGAGATTAAACCTAAACCAAGTACCTTATTAACGAGTGTAGGATTGACAGCTAGTGAAACCCCAACAACTTTATGGTGGGATCAAAAAGATATTGCTTTAAATAGAATGGATACTTTAATTGCTTGTGGTCAATTTACTGTATGTTATGAACTTATGGATTATATATTGAAATTAAAATCTAGTGATTTAGATCTAGATTTTACTGAGGTAGATAAACTTTATAGTCGCTTAAAAAGTGATTGGAAAACCTTTAATAAAAACCCTTTTTATTTGGTAAATGAGTTGAAATAATTATTGATTATCCTTCAATAACTTCTCCTTTTTCTTTAGCTACTATTGCTCCCCAATTAGCAATAGATAATAGTATTGGTTCTAGTGATTGTCCAAAAGGTGTTAATGCATATTCTACTTTTAAAGGCGGTTTTTTTGTATATACTTTTCTTGTTATTAACCCATCCTTTTCTAATTGTTTAAGTTGTAAACTTAATGTACGCTCTGTAATTGTTGAGATTAATTTTTTTAGTTCGCTATATCTCTTTTTTCCATCAACTAAATAAATAAGTATTACACTTTTCCATTTACCACCAATTAATTCCATAGCTATACTAGTAGTACAGGAAAACATTTTGTCGTTGTATTTTATTAAACGTTTTTTATGTTCAATCTTCATAATGCGCATATTTGAATGCAAAGTTATAATACTATACTAAATAATACAACTATACTTTTTATAGTTTTATTTTACATGTGTAAAAAACTGATAATCAATAATTAATGATGATTTTTAGATACTATCATTTTTGACCGTTATTGCATAATAAGTTTACTGTACTTAATTTTGTCACTATACTTTTTATAGTATAATAATTAATGAATAAAAAAAGATAAAATGAATACACCAAACATTTCAAAAGAAGCAGTAATAAATGCTTTTGAGTATAGACATGCAACCAAAGAATTTGATGCTAACAAGGAAGTTTCTAAAGACGATATAGACTATATATTAAAAACAGCAAATCTTTCTCCTAGTTCATTTGGCTTTGAACCTTGGCACTTTGTAGTGGTACAAGATAAAGAGTTAAGAGAACTACTAAAGCCTGTAGCTTGGGGAGCTCCATTAAAATTAGATACTGCGAGTCATTTTGTTTTAGGCTTAACTATGAAATCTCCAATGACGAAATGGGATTCGGACTATATTATGCATATGATGAAGGATGTTAAACAATTACCTGAAGATGTCATTGAAATGTACTCAAAGTTTTATAGAGAATTTCAAGAGCGTGACTTTAATTTGGATACAGATAAAAAATTATTTGATTGGGCATCTAAACAGACTTATATAGCATTAGGGAACATGATGACATCTGCAGCATTAATTGGTATAGATAGTTGTCCAATAGAAGGATTTCATCAAGAAAAGACAGAAGCCTTATTACAAGAAAAATTTGGTATAGATACTACTAAATATGGTTTATCGTATATGGTGGCTTTTGGTTATCGTAAAGAAGCACCAGCACATGCTAAATCAAGAAGAGATTTTGAGGATATCGTTTCTTGGAAGTAATTTACTGTTTAGGTAAAATTAAAAGAGTTATAGCTTCTCAACTATAACTCTTTTTTTATGCATGCTTGTAAACCTTTTTAGATTTAGAACAAGTGTGTTTTTTTGATTTATTGTGTTTGGTTTCTATTTGCTCTGGAGTATATAATTCGTCTTGTAAAACACTCGCGTAAGACATAAGAATAAAACCACTAATTATGGAAACGTAAACAATACCGTTGGTTACTTTTTTTAAGTTCATTTTGATTGATTAGATTGATGTGTTTCAAAGTAACAGCTTTTTTAAGCTTTAGATTGTTAAAGAATTTATAATTAACACTAAATTATTCTTAAGTAAATTTTCACTAACTATTAACTCTAATTAAACTAAAGCTAATAGTGTTTTAGTAGCAAATGCTTTTTTCCATTTTTAAACTATTCAATTTTTGCCATACTTCATGACTAAAATCTTGAACAGAGACTCTAAACAATAATGCATAAGTATTTTGTTTGGTACAGTATGCTATTTCTACTAAAGTATTAAGTGTTATTATCTTTTTAGTATAAAACGAATCATGAGTTTTAATTGTACCAATGAATTTATTTTTACCTTTTTTAGAAAAAGAAGTTATGGTTTCTGGTACAGTAAAAGTAGGTTCTTTATTAACCGCTTGCATTAAACCATCATAGTATAGCTTAATGTTATGTTCTATGTCTTTTTGTGTTGGCTTTTTATTGGTTTGTATATACCATCCAAATGCGTATGACCAAAATTCTGGATGATCCATTTTTCCCCAACCAGCTTTTACAAATCTTAAGTCTTCAAAGCCTTGATAATTAATATTTGGTGCGAATCCTAAAGGAAACTTTATGATTTCTTTTATCCAAGTAGTACTATCTGTTTTAAATAATTCATTAGGATATGTTTCTTGAGAAAATGAACTTGATAAACAGCTAAAAAATAGGAGAGAGAGAGAGAGCCTTTTTGTGAATTTCATAGTTGAAAAATAAGGGTTTAATAAATAATATTGTTAGTGTTTATGTTTTTTAGCAACCCATTAATCCAAAGGACACCACTAGTTCTTGGTCTACTTTATCACCTTTAGTATTTCTTGCTGGTGTCCAGTAACCTGGAGCTTCTTTTATTAATTGTATCATTTTATCATCTACTTGAGGGTAGTTTGATGTTCTATCTAACTTAACATTTTCTATAGCTCCATTTTTTGTAACTGTAAAATATAACTTAGCTGGTTGTAGTTTTTCAGGGTCTACATTTGCTTTTACTCTTGTATCTTCAGTAGCTTCTTTTAAGAAGATTTTTAAGGCTTTAATACCATCAGAGTATTGTGCTTGAGTTTCTGGAACAACTGTTAGGTAAGGTGTCCAATGTGCATCTTGAATTTCGCCTGTTTCTTCGCTTACTTCTTCATAATCTGCCCACATCATTAAATTTGTTGAATAGTCTAATGATTTTAGAAAGTGTAATTGCTCCTTGTTGAAGTTATTATCTGTATTAGTTATTCTATCGTCAGAAGGTCTGTCATTAACAACTAGCATAACACTTAGCGATTTATAATTTATGATGCGTTGTGCATGTTCATTGCCTATGTAATCGCTAAAGGATGTTAACTTATGTAAATCACTTTTCTTAATAGGTGTAAATCTTGGTCCAATTTCATAAATAAAGTCAGTGAATATTCTGCTTTTTATTTTTTCTTCAGCAGTATTATTTTTTTCAGCTACTACTTTATTACATTCATTAATATCTTTGTAATTAATAGTGCTATATGCTGTTAAACTTACTGCAATAATTGCCAAACTAATAATGGTAATTCGCTTTTTCATAATTGTTGTTTTTTGATTAATATTTATTTACGACACCATAAAACTATGCTAATCAATACTTAAAAATGTCAAAAAAATGTAAAAGAAGTGTCAAGAGTTTCTAATTCTCATGAAATTATATGTTATTTACACTATATATGAATAGAAAGAACATTTACCTATTAAGCAGTTTATTTTTTGTTGTATTGGCAAGTTTGGCATTTGCTAGTCCAGATAAAAATGAAACAGAATTTACAGAAACAGTTACATTGGCATTAAGAGATGTAGGTAATGAATTATTACTCGATAATAATGATTCGACATCTTTAGTGTTACCCATAAATAAAATAGAAGAATCTAAGTTTAAATTAGAATTTGAAAAGGAGTTGTTTATTGTTCCTGATAGTTTAGTGAATGCTGTAAAATCTAGTTTTGAAAAATCAAATCTTCCAAAATATTATAGAGTAGAGGTCTTAAAATGTGAAACTTCTGAAGTTGCTTATAGTTTTGAAATGCGCAATAAGCGAGAAAATGGTATTGTACCATGTGGAGGACGCTTATTAAAAGATGGTTGTTATATTATTAATGTTCGTTTTATAAATAGTCCAGTATCATCAGTAGGAAAATATTTGTTTATCGCTGCAATGGTAGTGATTGCATTAACTATACTGTATTTTTATTTTAAAAAATCTGATTCCAAAGACAATGTTGAAGAAGATTCTAATTATGCATCTATAGGTAGTTTTCAGTTTTATCCTGAGCAAAACAAGTTAGTTAAACAAGCTACTGAAATAAGTCTTTCTAAAAAAGAATGTGAATTATTAGCAATTTTTGTGTCTCGTCCTAATCAAACAATTACTCGAGATGAGCTTACAAAACGTGTTTGGGAGGACAATGGCGTTATTGTAGGTAGAAGTTTAGATACCTATATTTCTAAGCTAAGAAAAATACTAAAAGATGATGATGCTATTAAAATAACCAATGTACATGGTGTTGGTTACAAATTGGAAGTAGAATAAGTTATTTTTCTATAATTAGCCTTTGTCCAACTCTAATTACCGAATTTCTTCTAATAGAATTTGTTTTACAAAGTGAGGCAACTGATACATCATTACGAGCAGAAATACGAGATAATGTATCGCCACGTTTTACAATATAAACAGATTTTTGTTTCACTAAACTAGCCAAAGCTTCTTCTTCGGTTGTGAGCAATTTTATTCTGCTTTTACGCTTAGAATTATGTATGTAAGGGCGTGTCCATTTTTTAGTAACCCAAAGCTCTTGAGATCTAATTTTATTTTCATTAGAAAAATCGAATAAATACTCTGGATGAATAGCTCTTCCTTTATAGTTTATTACTAAATGCAAATGACTACCTCTAGCGTTTCCTGTAGCACCACCTTTGCCTATATATTGTCCTTTTTTAATGCTATCGTTTTCTTTTACGCCATATCTTGATAAATGAGCATAAACAGTTTCTAAGCCATTATAATGCCTCACAATAACTGTTTTTCCATGACCAGAATTATATCTAGAAAATCTAACAATACCATCAAACATTGAAAATAGACTGTCGCCAGTAACTAAGTCAATATCGATTCCTTTATGTGCTCTACCACGACGCCATCCATAACGCGATGTTATAACTTTATCCTTGTGCATAGGAGAGTGGTAGCTTGAATCCTTAAATTTTAATTGAATTGGAAAATTGACTTCTGCTTCTTTATAAGGGTTAAAAACTGTGTTGTCCCAGTATTTCTTTTTTATATCATGAAATGTAGCTATACTATCCTCAATTTTAGTAGAATGAATATCTTTTAATAAAGAATCTAACTCTTGTACATTGTATAATTCTTGTCCAAATGAAACAAGTGAAACTATAAAAAATAAGAAAGTAAATAGTGATTTCATGAATTACTAAGTCAAATTTTCGGTGGCGAATATAACAAAAAACAAACGTTAATTTTGTTAATCTATTGTTAGAGTATACGTCATTTATGACCATTTGGGCGTCAAATTATTTTATATTTGAAGAAATAACACTTAAAACTTATGAAACAAATTCTTTATCTATTCATTTTTTCATTTGTGTTTGTGTCTTGTAAAAAAGATATAGAAACAAATAAAGATGACACTAAGACTCCTGAACCTGTTGTGTTTGATGGTATTTCAGAATCTATTAAACCAGGAGATGACTTTTTTAATCATGTAAATAAAACATGGTATGACAATGCGGTTATTGCAGATGACCAAGTAGGTGTTGGTGCATATCGCTTTTTGAATATTCCGCAACAGGAGTTATTGAAAAATATTTTAGAAGAAGTTTCTAAAGGCACGCATGAAAAAGGTAGTATAGAACAGAAGGTTGGTGATTTTTATGCTTCTGGAATGGATACGCTAAGTATCAATAATCGTGGTATTGAACCTATAAAACCTATTTTGGAGCGTATTGATGCTATTAATGATGTGCCTAGTATGATGCAATTTGTAGCAACACAATTAAAATTTGGAGATTACTCAATTATAAGCCCTTACATTTCTCCTGATCAAGAAAATAGCTCTATAAATATTTTGCACTTTTCGCAGACAGGATTGGGTTTACCTGATCGTGACTATTACTTTAAAGATGACATTTCTGTAGTTAATATTCAAGAAGCTTATAAAACATATTTGACTAGTATGTTTGAATTGGTTGGTGAAGACAATGGAAAAGAAAGGGCAGAAATAGTTTATGCTATAGAAAAAGAGCTTGCACAATCACATAAAACACGTATTGAGCGTCGTAGTATAAAAGATAATTATAATAAGCTTGCTGTAGCCGATTTAAATGAAAATCAAAAAAATATTGGTTGGTCTGAGATGTTAGAAACTATTGGAGCAAAAGTTGATTCGGTAGATGTTAGACAAACAGCATATTATGAAACTTTAGATAAAATGCTAGGTGATATTCCTTTAGAATATTGGAAAATTTATTTAAAGGCAAATTCTATAGCATCACATGATAATATTTTAAGTAAGCCATTTCAAGATGCTGCCTTTGAATATTCTAAGGTTTTATCAGGACAATCAGTTCAGCAATCTAGATCTAAACAAATGGTACGTCGTGTAGATGGACAAATAGGATTTGCTTTAGGGCAGTTATATGTAAAACGCTATTTTAACGAAGATGCTAAAAAAAGAGCTTTAGACTTAGTAAATAACTTTCAAAAAACCTTAGAAAAGCGCATTGATAACTTAGACTGGATGAGCGATAGTACTAAGGTAAAGGCTAAAGACAAGTTATATGCTATTAATAAAAAGATTGGTTATCCAGATGTTTGGAGAACTTATAATGTAACAATAGAAAGAGATAAGTTTTTTGAAAATGTTGTAGCATTACGTAATGATGCATATCAATATGAATTGAATCAATTGAACAAAGCACCTAATAGAGATGAGTGGCATACAACTCCTTCAACAGTAACTGCGTATTATAATCCTTCATTAAATGAAATTGTATTTCCAGCAGGTATTTTACAAGCACCTTATTTTGATTTATATGCAGATGATGCTGTGAATTATGGAGGTATTGGTATGGTGATTGGTCATGAATTTACACATGCTTTTGATGACCAAGGCGCACAGTACGATAAGAATGGAAATGTAACTAATTGGTGGACTGATGAAGATTATAAAAAGTTTAAAGCCAAAACACAACAAATTGTTGAGCAATATGATGCTTTTACAGTATTAGATGGAGTGCATTTAAAAGGTGCTTTAACAGTTGGTGAAAATACAGCGGATAATGGAGGTATTGCTATTGCTTTTGATGCTTTTAAAATGACAGAGCAAGGACAAGGAAATACTAAAATTGGAGGATTTACTCCTAATCAACGTTTCTTTTTATCTATAGCTAGAATTTGGCGCGTAAAAACTAGAGAAGCATTTTTAAGAAACTATGTAGAAACAGATCCACATTCTCCACCAATATGGAGGGTAAATGGACCATTAATGAACTTTACACCTTTTTATGATGCTTTTAATGTACAACCTGGAGAAGCTAATTATAGAACCGAAGAAGAGCGTATAAAGATTTGGTAATTAAACAATCAAATTAATTAAAAGGCTATTCATATTTTGAATGGCCTTTTTTAATATCTATTAGTACCATTATATTTATATTTTCTATAACTAGTTCCTTTTGTACAAGCACAATCACTTAAACCTTGTAATAGATCAATACCAATAGTTATACTATGTGTACCAGAGTTAAATCCAGATAGGTCGTTCATTGTTATTTGATAAGAGTAAGCAAAGTATAAATTACCTTTCATGACTCCTGCCATTGGACCTATGTTTAAAGGTTTTAATAACTGGTCATTTAAAAAACGATATGAACCTCCAAACCAGTAATAATCTCCACTTCTGTTAAATTTTCTGTATTTAAAGTTAATGTCTGTTGCAGAACGTTTGTCACTATTGAATAGTTGATAGAAAACTGATGGTTCAAACTCGACGTCATTGTCATTATTACTTGAAAACACATATCCTGTATATAGTTGGTAATTTTGTAACCTATTTGGTTCAAATCCAGTAAAAGCATCAATTTTTTTATCTAAAATATTGTTGGCGTTGAAGCTGATATAAAATCTATTAAACCTATACAGTAAGCTTACATCAAAGTTATGGTTTGTCATTGATCTATCATCTACTATACTTGGGTCTACTATTGGGATCTCTTCGGTAGGTTGGAAGTTTTCAATATCAATTCTAAAGCTATTTAAGTTGTATGAAAGTCCAAAAGATAAATATTGCTTTGATTTATAATCTAAAATAATATGGTGAGCGAATGACAATTTCATTCCTTTTTGTCTTGTATTACCATTGCTATCATTATATAAAGAAACACCAACACCAGATTGGTTAGCGATACGAATGTCTCCATACAAGGCTTGATTGTCTGGAGCATTTTTTATGCCTACCCATTGTGTTAATCCATTTGCTCTAATTTTTAAATTGTCTCCAATACCAGCAAAAGTAGGAGAGATGATAAAATCATTATCAGCTAAATATTGTGTCCATGCTGGCAAATTTAATTCTTGCGCATAACCATAAGAACTGATAAATAATAATATGTATAAAGTAATTTTTTTCATCTTAATTCATGTGTTAGTTCTTAAAGCGCTTTATCTATAAAGTGTAAAATGACCTACGTATTCTTTTCTTAAAATCTCACTATTTGGTCTTACAACATACCAATAATCACCAGTTGGTAATTCTTGACCATTATAGCGACCATCCCAATATTCACCTACACGATAGGTAGCTACCATACGTCCATATCTATCGAAAATATCAAAGGTTAAATTTGGATAATCTTCAGTACAACCTGGAGACCATGTATCAGTAACACCATCACCATTTGGACTAAAATAGTTTGGTATGCATGGACCTTTAATTTCCATTTCTATAATGGCTTCAGCTTGACAACCTGCACTATCTGTAACCACAACAGTGTAAGTACCATCTTCGGTTACAGTAAATACATTTGTGCTTCCGTAATTTTCGCCATTAAGTGTAAATTGATAAATTCCTGTTCCTCCAATAGCATTGGCAATGATTTCTCCTAAATCATCACCTTCTATAAGAGTTAATGCTATTGGTTCATATTCTTCAATATCAAATAGTGGCGTAGTTTTTATACAACCATTAGTATGTCTTACATCTATATATTGTTCAATTCCTGGAGCAACATTTGTAAATACATTACTGAATTGATAAGGACCTCCATTTAATGAATAATCTAATTCTGATAAGAATGCTTCATCTTCATCAATAATAACAGTAACAGTGTTGTTTAAGGCGTAATTATCACAAGTGTATTCTAGTTCTAAAAATGGATCAAAGCTTACTGATTCTGGAAAAGTAATATTCCATTGAGATTCACAACCTTGAGCATCACGAACATAAACTAAGTGGTCGCCACCAACTAAATTTGTAAAATCGAATATTGTTTGATTAGCACTTCCTGTAATATATGGACCATCATAACTGTCTAAACTAACACTGTATGGTAATGTTCCTCCAGAAATATCAATACTAAATTCACCATTAGCTTCGCCTTCACAAGTTTCTTCAAACATTGAATCTGGAACAATACTAAGTATAACTTGCTCTGGATCTATTATGTCAAAATTGAAAGTAAGATAACAACCTAATTCATCTTGTACTATGACATCGTAATTACCTGGAGATAAATTATTAAAAGTGCTCGTTTCAAAAAATTGATTTAACTGTGGAGAGATAGCATATTTAATAATTCCAGTACCACCTATGGCATTTATTATTAATTGCCCATCATTATTACCACTACAAGTCACATCGTTAACAATAAAATTAGCCTGTAATCCAACCGATGGTTCTGTTATAGTAATAGGAGCAGAGGTTGTAGTACAATCACCACTCTCAACATAAACCACATAAGTACCAGCAATTAATTCAGTAAACATTCCTGGATTATTTTGAGTAGCAGTTAAATCATTGCCTTGAGCATCTTGTAATGTGTAGCTATAGTCTCCTAAACCACCTTGAGCTGTAGCAATGATGCTTCCTGTATTATCTCCTGCACAATTAATTGTTGGGTTAGTTGATTCCAAGTTTATTGTTAAATTTGGAAGTGATTCAATGGTAATTTCATTTGAAGCATTTGATATACATCCATTTTCATCTCTAACATAGTATTGGTAAGTTCCAGGAGTAACAGGGAATGTAATTGAAGTGTTAAACGTTCCTAATACATTTGAAAAATTACTATCATTACTATAACTATAAGTTCCTGTTCCTCCAGAAGCACTAAGCGTTAATGTTGCATCTATTGCACATGTTTGTGTACTGTTTGCTACTAAATTTGATTGAATTGGAGTAGGCTCGTTAATAACAATATTTGCTGATGTAAAGAAACATTCATTACCATCAGAAATTGTAATTGAATAAGTTCCTGCGCCTAAATTATTAAATACATTTGTTGCTTGTGGTCCAGAAGTGCTTACTGTTGGAGCTATAGTATTTAGAGTATAAATATATTCTGTTCCTTGACCTCCAGTTACATTACTTACAGTAATAGATGCATTTTGATCTCCAAAACAATCTAAAATACTAGCGCTAGGTGTAAATGTAGCATTTATAGGAGATGGCTCTATTAGTGTAATACTTTCGGAAATAATACAACCTCCAGCATCCATTACATTAACTATGTAATTTCCGGCTGATAAGTTTGTGAACGTATTATTTGTTGAATATGCTACTGATGAATCACCAGTTAACTCATATTGATAATCTCCCCAGCCACCATTTGCGATAGCTGTAATTGTGCCTTGAGTATTATCACAACTAACATTAGATGTTTCTAAAACAGTTAATGATAAAGCTTCTGTAGGAGACGAAATAACTACATTGGATGTCGCAGTACAAAACGGTGTTTGTGTTTCGGTAATTACTACTGAATAACTACCAGCCGACATACCAGTAATGGTTAGTGGATTTATTGTTGTATCAGCATTTACGACTCCTGTAACAGAAGCTCCAGAATTATCAAACACTTCATAATTATATGTGCCTGAATATCCATTAATATTAATTTCAAATGTTCCAGAGTTATCGCCAAAACATGTTACTTGTGTTGATGTTGTAGTTACTGTTGGAGGTATAGCAGAAGGTAATGAAACCATTACATCTTCAGTACAAGAAGTCACAGTATCTGTTATTGTTATAGTATACATTCCAGATGGCACACCTGAAAATACGTTCCCAGATAAACTTACAGATACTGGACTTGGGTTAATATTGTATGTAAATATTCCAGAGCCTCCAATTGTATTTATGGATATTTCTCCATCATTATCATTACATGTAGGTATAGTAGTTACATCTGGTATAATTTCTAAAGGTTCAGGTATATTTACATTAACTAAATTACCACAACCATTAAAATCTTGAATTTCAATAGTATGATTTCCTGAATATAAGTTTGATATGGTAAAAGGTGCATTCATAGTTTGAAAAGCACCACCATTAATACTGTAGCTATATGGAGGCATTCCCACTGTGTCAAGAGTTACATCAATTTCATATTGTCCTTCTGGAACAGTACATATGTTAGTTGTTATAGCAGAAATTATAGGTTCTGGATCCATAGGTAGTACAACTACTGGACTAGATATAACACATTCATAAGCATCCATAACATGAACGTAATAGTTTCCAGTATCCATATTGAATACACTAGCTGAATTCCAAGCAGTATCTGTTGTTAATGGAGCTGTTGCAGAAGTAGTAATTTGGTATAAATATGGAGCTGTACCATTTTCGGCTACTGCACTAATAATACCAGAATTTGGATTACAATTTGCATTTTGATCTATTGAAACATTTAAATTTAAAGGAATTGCAGATTCAGTAATATTAAATGGTATTGTAACAACACCACATCCACTATTTGGTCCAGTCGTTTCTGTAACTGTTACAAAATAATTACCAAATGGTAGAGGCCCTAAATCTGTAATTGATAATGCTCCATTTGCAGGAACAATACCAGAACCAGATATTCCAGTTGAATTTAAACTTAATGAATCAAATACTTCATAATCTACATTTACATTTGATCCATATATACTATTGATTGTAAATGACACGTTTCCATCTGCACTACCTGTACAAGTAATATTATTAGATGTTAATGCACTAATACTTAATGTAGAATTTGTTGGAATTGGTGTTGTTGCTGGTTCATAATAACTACAATTAGTTGAAGCATCATAAACAATAAACGTATAAGTAACACCAGGAGTTAGTCCAGTAAATGTGGCTGTTTCACTTCCTGGAGCATCTTCAGGAACCCAAGATCCAACAGGATTAGGATATACAGAAATAGGACCTTGATAGATACTGAAAAAGAATGGTCCAGCACTACTTAAGGTAGATCCAATACTTACTATAGCTTCACCGCCTAAACTACAATCAACAGTGGCTGCTACAGAAATATCTAAATCGGTAGGAGGTGAGGCTACTAAAGCATCTTGAACTAAAACAGAACAACCATTAGCATCTACTACATTGATTTGATATAATCCAAAATCAACAACGTCAAAGCTTACTGATGTTGAACCAGTAGCATTTAATTCGGAGTTTGAATAGCCATTAGTTCCAGTTACAAAATAATTATATGGAGCTGTTCCTCCAGTAACCGAATTGACAATTACCGAGCCTTGTGAAACACCTCCAGCAGAACACGTAATATCAACTGTACTATAATTAACATTAATAGCATCAGGTTCACTTATTGTAATAGTATCTGTAGCTGTACATGAATTACCATCAGTTACTGTAATGGTATAAGTACCTGATGTTAATCCAGACGTTTGACTTCCATAGTTAAATCCTGTTGTGTCATTATTAATATTAATTAAAAATGGAGGCGTACCTGTTGTTGTGTCTATTGTAACATCTATAGCACCATTTGTATCTCCATGACATAAAATTGGTTGCGTTTGTGTTACTAAACTTAAATTTGGAAGTGATATTGGATTTATAGTAATAATGTTTGATTCTGCTATACAACCATTACTATCAGTTATTTCAAATTGATAAGTACCAGCATTAGGTGTTGTATATGTAAAAGATGTACCTACTGCTCCTAATGATGTATATGCACTACCATCTATAGAAACTGCATATGAAAAAGGAGCTGTTCCTGTAATTGTTCCTGCTAATATGGCATCTGGTGACACTGTACAGTTTAAATCTTGTGTGAGCACAATGTTTACAGTTGGCTCTGGAATTGGACTTATCGTATAGCTTTCATTATAAATACAATCATTTTCATCTCTTACTTGAAAGGTATATGTACCTGGTTCTAGACCAGAAAAGCTATTTGATACTTGATATGCAGTTGCATAAGCTGTAGGAGCAATTATTTGATATTCTAAGTTTCCTGTACCTCCAGTTACACCAGTAATTGTTACGGTTGCTGTGTTTGAAGGACAAGTTATAGGTGTATTACTAAAAGATAAATCTGTTGGTGGATTTAGTTCATCGATTGTGATGGTATTAGTAATAAGTGTACAGTCATTGGCATCTTGTATGATTACTGAATAAGTACCAGCTGTTAAATTAGAGAATATATTACTTGCCTGAAAGTTAACACCATCAATACTATACATGTATGGAGCATCACCACCAGTTACTCCAGTAACCGTTATGGTTCCATTATCTAAACATGTATAAGGTGCCGTTAATTGCGCAGTACCAGAAATAGCATTATTAGTATTTATTGTAATTGTTTGCGGTGTTGTTTCGCATATAGCAGCACCAATAGAATATTGCACAACTACATCATAATCTCCTTCTGCTAGTCCAGAGAAAAATGAGGAATTATGATACGTTGTACCACCATCAATACTATATTCTAAGCTATTGCCATTAGTAGCGGTTACGTTAAATGTTATAGTCCCAGTATTTGCTATATCAGCACATAAAATATCTGTTGACGAAACACTAAAATCAGGTCCTGGAGAGGCATCTACTGCTATAGTTGTGCTAGCACTACAGTTGTTAGAATCTATAACAGTAATATCATAAGTTCCAGGGTCTGTGACCACAATTTCTGGTACTGTTTGAAAATCAGTTGTACTATTTACAAAATAAAAATATGGAGGTGTACCACCATCAGGATATACTGTGATTTCTCCATTATCACAAGTTAATGGTACTGTTATAGCTGCTGTTACAGTTAATAAAGGAGGCTCGATAATACTAATATCCTCTGTATAGAAACATCCATTTTCTGTTTCAACAGTTGCAGTATAAGTTCCAGTATTTAAATTTTCAAAAATGTAATTATTGTCCATTATTGGTCCAACACTATTTACTAATGTACCTCCATCGTATAGCTCAAAAGTATATTGAGGGTCAACATCATTGGCTGCTAGTTGAATACTTCCTAAGTCACCATGACACAAAGGTTGTAATATTGTAGTTGAAACAGTAAAATCTCTATCTCTAATTAGCACATCTGGTACAGTGAATATACACGGATTTGTTGATACTCCAATTTGTCTTATATAAACAGTATATGTTCCTGGTGTGTCAATTGAAAACACATTACTTGTTTGAAAGTTTATGTTATCCAAACTGAACTCATAACCAGATGGTACATCATTAACTGTAATACTTCCTAGTGTTGTACAAATAATATCTGATGCTATCACTGAAGGATTTAAAACATTTTGATATACATTAAAATAGAATTGCACAAAACAACCACCTTCAAAATTTATTGTAAGTCTAAATTGTCCTGACGTATTAGCAAGAAAATCTGGACCATTAGCAACTTCATTCCATGCACATGAATTATCTTCGTTAGCACAATCTGGATTTGATACAGCAGTACAGCTAGATTCGTCCAATTGTTCCCAAATTATTGATGTAGCACTAGCTATATTTGTTTGAATAAACCTAGAATCGTCTATACCACATAAAAAGATATTAGGAAGTAATTTCCCATCATTAGGACAAGTAACTACTTCGTCTGCATAAGGAATTACTGGGTTTTCAATATCACCACCAAATACTTCAACCACATATTCTTCTTGAATAGATTGACAAGGCGCAATGGCATTATTAAAAGAATAATAAGTCCCTGTGTTTGTAACTGTTATTGTTTGCGTATTTCCAATTACTGGTGTTCCTGAAGGATTTGTAGACCATGTATAAGAATCGTAACCATCAGCAGCAGTTAAATTTACACTGTCTCCACACAACACAATTTCTTGTGTAAACTCACAATCAAGATCAGCTAAAAAGTTAGTTGCTTGTGGTGTCAATAAACATCCTGTGTTACTATTTAAACTAGGGTCATCTGTAATTTGAAAAGTAGGGTTAAAAAATCCATTATATGTAGCGAAAGCCTGATTGTTAATTATGTTGGAACACGCATCAGCTAATTGCCCACAATCGTCTACTACTTGTACCTCTATGCGAATTTCGTAAACAGGATCATTTTCTTCTACTAATGAATTATCAATATCAAAAATCAACTCACGTGTTGTTGGATTATAACTTGCTACAGTAACTCCTGGAGGTAATATTAAGTCTTCAGGATGATTGTAAATGATATTTATTGGAAGTATATCTCTTATTTGAAAATTTGTAGCATTGTCGTTTCCTGTATTTTGAAAACCTATAACATAATTAAGTGATGCGCCTAGGTCAACGGTTTGTCCACCAATGTCATTACCTGAATCATCCTCTACAATTTTTGTTAATACAATATTTGGCTCAATTATTTCAACAGCAAATGCAAAGAAATAAGGGAAGTAAGTATCTCCACTTGTTTCTAATCTAATTACTCCAGAAGTAGCATCATTTGCAATAACTGTGTTTCCAGGGTTTGGAACAGCAATGACACCTGTATCAAAACCTAATGTATTGGTGCTATTTGGAACTCTGTTATTCACTGGAGTAGCATCCAGTTGTGTTACTGAACTGTTGAAGAAGTTTGTAGCAGGACGATCTGCTGTGGATAAACTTGTACCATTAAGTCTTAATCTGTCTCCTAAAATTGGACTGTCACCTTCAAGTGTAGCAAAAGCAAAATTTGCTCTTACTGGCGCAGGTGCAGGAACGGTTCTAAATCCATCCACTAAAATATCTAAATTTGGATTATTTCCTGGTACGCTAATAGCACTAAAACCATCAAAACTTGTAATTGATTTTCCTGGTAAAGTAGGGTCTTCATATACTATAAATAAAGACCATCCAGCAGATTGACCTGTGCCATTATACGGATTGAATGTTGAAGTTTCCCCTAATGCAGAAGATACGTTTGCCACTGTATATGTACCTAAGTCTACACCTGAACCAAAACTAGTTACAATAGATGTTACATCTGCAAAACATGCATAAGAAAAACTATCACCTCCATCTACAGAGTTGCCATTAGCATCATAAATTATTGTTCCTGTAATATCATTATAACCACCTACTGGACCTTTTAGTTTTACTTGGGTTATAGGATCACTTCCAGGGTTTACAGCTCCCCAATATAATCCTGCATAAATAATTCTATAACAGTTTGGGTTAGGAATTTCTAAATCTGCACTTGAGGAACTAAAGGTTGTTGGATCTCCATCAATATCAATATACTGCATATCAACTTGATGATTATATACACTATTGTTATTAAATGCATTATTATCTGGTCCAAGTATATTGTTTCCAATTAAAACAATATCACCTTTTAAGTCTTCATTGAACCTGGGAACAAAAGGTTCGTAATTTTGAGCATTTGTTTGAAGGCCAAAACATAATAGCAAAACGATTATGGCAATTCTAGAAAATGTAGGTCTTTTCATGATACTTTTATTTTATGAACTCTATTATCAATGAGGATTTTGAAATAGAGTAGGGCCTTTATTATTTATTAGTTTTCAATTTTCACGAGGGACATGTTATTATTATATGGTTTATTTGATTTGTTTTTAATAGCATTGTTAGCCTCGTCAATAGTACTTAGCTTTTTACTGTAGATATAATATTTACTTGTGCTTACATCATAGAAAAAGTCAACATTTAATTCTCCCGATGATATAACTTTTGTCAAGAATTCATCTCTTTTTAGTTTATCTGTATGAACAGCAATGACTAAGTAATAGCCTTCATCTACATTCTTTACATTTTTAAGTATTTGAATATTATTATCTTGCTTTTCGCCTGTATCAAAGTCTTCTGGACTTGTTAACTCATTAGTTACAATTGTCGTTTTCTTGATATATTCTAATGCAGCTCTGTCTTGTGTGTAGCGTTCTTCTTCATTGTCAAAAGCAGCACGTTTAATACGACGCTTTCTTTCAAATTCAGTGTCAATTCTAATTTGTTCTAAACGAACTTCTAAATTTGTTTTTGTAGCTAAAGCTTCTGCTTGCTCAGATTTTAACTCATTAAGTTTTTTCTTGTAAAACAGTATTACTTCTTCGTTATATAGTGTATCTGTAACAAAAGTATCGTCATATAGTTCTTGCAAATCTTTTATTTTTTTATTTCTAGCAGCAATAGTGCTATCTAAATCTGATTTAATTTTATTTAGTTTATTATTCTCCTCTGAGATACTTTTAAATGGTTTTGGAGCAACAGTTATACCTTGTTCGCTTAAATCATTTTCTTCTTTTAAATCTTTTAAATCTTGATTTTTTACATTAATAATCTCATCAAACTTCTTTAATAATTCATTTTGTGAAATCTTATCAGTTTCAGTTTGTTGGGTTAATGCTAACATGTCTTTACCAATCTTATTCTTTGGATTAGTAATCAACTCCTCTTTAGCTTTTTGTTCTGCTAATAATTTAGCCTGTGCCTCAGCTTCTTCTTTAGCCTTTTGCTCTGCTAATAACTTAGCTTGTGCTTCAGCTTCTTCTTTAGCCTTTTGCTCTGCTAATAACTTAGCCTGTGCCTCAGCTTCTTCTTTTGCTTTTTGCTCTGCTAACAATTTAGCTTGTGCTTCAGCTTCTTCTTTGGCTTTTTGCTCTGCTAATAATTTAGCCTGTGCCTCAGCTTCTTCTTTGGCTTTTTGCTCTGCTAATAATTTAGCCTGTGCCTCAGCTTCTTCTTTGGCCTTTTGCTCTGCTAACAATTTAGCTTGTGCTTCAGCTTCTTCTTTGGCTTTTTGCTCTGCTAACAATTTAGCTTGTGCTTCAGCTTCTTCTTTGGCTTTTTGCTCTGCTAATAGCTTAGCCTGTGCTTCAGCTTCTTCTTTAGCCTTTTGTTCAGATTGTGTTACACTTTTACTTATTGTAGATTTAGCTTTTGGCTTTTTATCGGTAGAAATTAGTCCAACAATTTCATCATCTGAACCATAATCATATCTGTTATTATTCTTAAATCTATAAGCAAAAGTGATTTCATGAGAAGGTCCAAATTCGTTTAAATCGCCAAAAAAATCAGTTTCAAAATTATATTCTAATGCTATAGCTTTTGTAATATTTAGTCCAATTCCTCCAGAAATTCCATATCGTGTATTATAGCCTACTTGTCCCCAAATACCTTTAGGAATCGTTAACATTGCTAAACCGGATATAATTGTTTCATCTTTTCTGAATTCAGATTTAATTAACCCTGAAAATTTACTTTCATCAAAAAAGCCTCTACTATCCATATAACCTGTGTATAATAAATGTGCTTGAAGACTTTGTTCTGGATTATCTTCAATCATAGCAGATGATTCTAGATTATAAGCAACTAGATTATTTATAGAGATTCCTATGTCAATGAAGTCAAATCCATAATTAATTCCAGGACTAATAGTTAATAAGAAGTTTTCTGGAACATTTTGCAAAGATGGATCATCAAAGTTTAAAACTACATTTGAAGTGTTTACACCACTTTTGTATGCACCTATATTTAATCCAAAAGTAAGGTTGCTATCACGTGTAACATTTACATTATAAGCGAAGTTTAAAACGCCTCCAAAAGTTGTTAGAATTCCATTGTTTTGCTGAAATAGACCAAGACCAGCTCCAATATTTTCTGCAAACCTACCAGAATAACTTGCTAAGTAGGTAAGTGGGGCATCATCAAATTGAACCCATTCTCTTTTACTATAAATACTTATGTACTTATTTTGTTCTCTTACAAAACTAAATGTTGGATTTATAGCATATCTATTAAAGGTAAGTGAGTTTCTTACAGGCAAAGCAAGTGCAACCACACCATCAATTTCTTCTTCTTGAGAATAGGTTTGCTGTAAAGTACAAATACATAATATGATTATCATTAAACGTATTTTCATGTTATCTCACTACTGTTATAGATCCTTTTTTTGTTTTGCCTTCTGATGTATTGATTATGTAATAAAAAATTTGGTTGATAGCTGTTAAATTCAAACTATCTATAGGCCAATTATTTTGATATTCTGTGGTTTGAAGTACAACTTTTCCTGTGTTAGTCATGATTATAACTTCAGTGTTAGTTCCAGCTACATACTGAATAGGAATCATCCATGTATCGTTTATCCCATCTGCATTTGGGCTTATCATATTTGGGATGTTTTCTACATCTGGAAAAGGATCGTAAGCTTCTTCAATAATAAACTCGTGAGTTCTAGAGCCTGTACATCCATTTGTTTCGGTTATAATAACTTTATAGTTTCCAAATTCTGAAGCTTCAAAATAATCGTCTGTTTCATTAGTAATTAAAGATTCATTGTAAAACCAAGTATATTCTGGATTATTAGCTGTGGAGCTTACTATGACTTCTAAAGTTTCTCCTTCTTCAATAATATTAGTTTCAGGAACATTAATATCACTTTCAAATAATTCGCTCACCAAATCAATAATTCCAAATGCTAAACATTCTCCTAAATCTACTTGTACAGTAAAGGTTCCCGATTCATCAGTTTGATACATTTGTTGTGTAGCTCCTTCTATTTCTATACCATCTTTGTACCATTGGTAATTTAAACCACCAATACTGCTTAAAGTAGTCATACCTTGTGATGGGCAAAATGGATTCCCTAAACTTGAGGCAATTGTAACGTTTGCTTCACCAGAAGTAGCTTCACTTATAGTAACACGATTAGAAAACGAATTTGAAGTACATGTTCCATAATTTGTTTCAACAAAATAAGTCCCTTCTTCATTTACCATTAATGCATTACCTTCAGCTACAAAAACTGATGTTGTTGGGCCAGTTTCTTTATACCAATTAAATGTAAGTGATGGATAGAGTAGTGGCGAGTCATTATTTCCTGTACCAGGATTATCGATAGTTAATAAATAACTGCCTCCAGAACAAAAAGCTCCAGTTGAAACTAAGTTGTTAATAGTAAATGGTGAATCTTGAATTTTATAATACGCTGCAAAACTGTTTGAGTTAGCGCTTGTAGCTACAGGAGCACTACTTTTAACCCTTATGCGATAGCTTTCTCCAGAAGTTGTTTCAGGAATAGAAAAATTAATTGTTGCTGGTGATGTTGTTATTTCTCCAGGGTTAGAAGTATAAATAGTTATAGGTTCATCAAAATTACCCTCTGCATTAGACATTTCAACTGTAAATTGATTTGAACCATCTAAACCATTTGCTGGAGTAAATACGAAAGTTGTGCTAAATGTATTAAATGAATCGCTTGCACAAGCTTGGGTAAAACCTAAATTAGGTGTACCTATAACAATTTGTGCATAAACTCTTTTTTGTAAAAAAAGCATGCAAACAAAAAGCAAAAAAGTAAGTCTATATGCAATTGAATGTTTAGTGTGATACATTTAGTTTAATTGTAATTTTTTATCCTATATATTGAGCTTTAATTTCTTGGTTTATATCTTTTCTTATACATATGTTTAGATAAAAGAAGTGCTATAAACCCTTATAATTTTATGAGGGAGTTACTATTTGTAATTCTTAATTAAGGGTGTTTACTAATGCGAATTATTAATCTTCAATTGCAACACTAGTAGGCATAATTTTGTTAATTCTTAATCTAAAATCTGGACGTTTTAAATTTTTAGTATCAATAAAAGTTTCGGAGTCAGGACCTTTGGAATATACATTACTAAAAGCTCTGTTTCCATACCAATTTTCTAGATCTTCGTTATTGGGCCAATTGTTGACAAATATGTTTCCATTACAGTTATTGAAATAAGTGCTAGTGAATTGAATTTTTTCTAAACTTTCATTATTTATTTTAATGTTTTCATCTAGTATAACTGCTGGATTGAATCCAGAAATAACACTTTTATCTATTGAAAAAGAAGTACTTTCACCAATATATATACCTTCATCAACCAATCCTATTTTAATATCGTTATCTAGATTATTACTAAGATTTATAAGTGTTAAGTTTTGAGCATCAACATTAGTTTGTGCACTTGAAAAGTCTATATCTTCTTTATCATTATAAGCTAATACATTTAAACACCTAGATGCATTTGCTCCAGAAACATAAGGAGATCTTATTGCAAGAGAATTATATATATAGCTTTGGGTACCAAAGTTAAATTCATAATCATTACCACTAGACTTATAAGAGACAAGCTTGTCTAAAATAACATTACCTCCAAGTATATTAAAGGAGTTTCCACTACAGTAGCTAACCATGATGTTTTCAATTATTGTTTGTTGACCTACACCTGCAAGTGTAAGGCCATTAAAGTAGCCATGTTTTTTGGTTCTTTTACCAGCATATTCAATCCTAACATATTTTAAAATACCAGAATCGCTGTCTATATTATTCCCACCATAACTAATGTTTGAGAATGAAGTACGAAATCCATTATTTAATGATGCTTCGTTGCCAAACTTGCTTGTAGGAGCGTCACCCAAAATAAAAAGCCCTCCCCAATCACCAGGCTTCTTTACACTTTTGCTTGAAGTGAAAATTATTGGGTCTGTATGTGTTCCTTCAGCTATTATTCTTGAACCATTGCTAATAGTTAGTGATCCTTTTGTTTTAAAATCACCAATGATAACAGTTCCAGGTTCTATTGTAAGTGTAGTACTGTCTGTTACAAAAACATCGCCTAACAATAAGTAGATATCTCTTTTATATAATTTTGTATCGGTTGTAATCTCACCAGTTAATATTTGAGTAGGCTTTTCATATGTTATTTTATTTGGTTTAAATTCTGCCCAAGGATTTAGCCAATTATTAAACCCAAATATTCCCTTTTCTTGTTGCGCAAATGAAGTGCAACACACTATAAATAAGAGTAGTGTAGTTAAAGTAATTTTTTTCATTTTGGTTAAGTTTAGGTTGGAGGGAGATTACATCATATCAAACATATAAACATTATACTTAAAACGCAAATAATATCGATGTAATGCTTTTTTTTGTAAGAATTTTCTATTTTAAATGAAATTTTACACTAATTGTTATGTGAAAAATAAAGAGTATAAATATTGAGCAATAAAAAAGCCTTGGCAATAATCACCAAGGCTTAAATAAAATGAGTTGAAATAACTTAACTAATCATTTTTATAATCGTTGTAAGTATGTAAAGACTTAAGTGTTTCTTCGTAAAATAATATGGCAGCAATTAAATCGTCAGTATCAGAATATGGCAAAATAGTTTTTTGATAGGCTACAGTACTTTCAAAATACTTTGATGAAGCCTCTCTATTTTGTTCTAAAGCTTTTTTATTTTCCTTAGTTTCAGGAATACCTAAAGAAGCCATGGTTACATTTGGGTTAGTAGCAAAAGCTATGTTAGGCAAAATATTAACTATAACCTCAATACGTTCTATATATAAATTAAGTAAATCTCCTTTAGATTTTTTGTTTAACTCATCATAGCTATGGTATTTAGAAATAGTTACTTTTCCATTGATAATGTTAATTTCAGCCTTCTTTTTTTGAGCAAAACCAATGCTTATCATTAGAAAGAAAATAGCACTAAATAAAGTAGATTTTGTTTTCATTTTTAAGTTTTTAAGTTAATCTGGGTTAAACAAATCTATACAATAAATTAAAAAAAGCAATATTTTTTGCTCTTTTTTTATGTAATTTTTATCGATTTAAGTGCTTTTTTTATCGATAAAATACACTTTGACTGACAAAGAGCTTATTTTTTACGATGAAATGCAGGTGCTGTAAATTTTGATGAAACGGAATTATTTTTAAATAATTTAAAGCATATATAAGAGCATGATTTTCAAACAATAAAACTAAATATCACTAACATTTAATCGAGGATTTTTACAAAATGGATCAGTACATCGTGAAAAAATGACATTGAAGTGGTTTTTTATGTAATAAGATATAAATCAATGAATTTTGGAATAACCCAATATTCTTGAATTATGAAAAATAGATTAACCTTAGTTTATGTATTTGTTTTGTTAGGATTTCATTGTACTACATTTTCACAATCCTCAAATTTAAACGAGCATCCTATTAACGATAAACAAGAAGTAGAAATACGTAATACAGACACTATTCCTGACTTTGCTACTAAAATAAATAAGCTAAAAATATTCGGAACAGTTTATGAAAATGATGGAGTAACACCAGCTAAAGATGTGATTCTATATATTGAACAAGCTGATGTAAATGGCGATTTTGATTTAAGAGGTGCTAAAGATAATAAGTATGTACATCATAGAGCTTGGGTAAAAACCGATGCAAATGGACAGTACACTTTATACACATTTATTCCCGGAAATGATAGACGTTATAATCAATTACAACAATTATTTCCATCAATAAAAGAACCTTCTAAGCCAGTATATGACATTCAAAGTTTTCTTTTTGATGACGATCCACTTTTAACTAAATTATGCAGAAAACGCATGCATAAAAAGGGAGATCCATCAAGAATTTTAAAACTTAAAAAGGAAGGTAATCTTAATGTTGTACAAAAAGATATAACATTAAACTCTCAAATTGTGGTTCTAAAATAGAAACTTCATAAGTTACTTTATAGTCTATAGTTATTACTTATTACTAGTGATTAATGCTATTTTACTCTGACGGAATTATCATTTCGACAGTTTATATAGTGGATTTTTAGGTATTTAGCTTCATTAATCAAAAAAAACAAATTATGAAGTTTAAAAAGTATCGAATCATTAAAATTAGTCTACTAACTCTATTAGGAATAATCCTTATTTTATTTTCATTTGGATATTGGTTTATAAGTCTATTGCCACCAGTAGAAAAAAATCTTGAATCTAGTGTGGTGCTAGATTTGCCGTATCTATCTGAAAATGTAGTTGATTCAAAAGGTAAAATTTTAGCTGTAGTAACAAGTGTTGATGTTATGGGAGATAGTGGTAAGAGTACTGGATATGAATTAACAGAATTATCACGAGCTTATTATGTGTTTAAAGCTAATGGATTTGAAGTCGATGTTGCAAGTCCATTAGGAGGTAAGCCAACTGTAGTTATTGATGATGAAGATATGGGAGTTTTTGACTATGCCTTTTTAAATGATGAAGAAGCTCAGCATAAAGTTAGTAATACTATAGCTATGAAAAATGTTATTAAAGAAGACTATGATGCTGTATACTTTGTAGGAGGAAAAGGTGCTATGTACGATTTTCCAAATAACAAACATATACAAGATTTGGTGCGTAATTATTACGAAACTGATAAAGTTATAGGTGCTGTTTGTCATGGTCCAGCAGCTTTAGTAAACATAACTTTAGCTAATAAACGTCCACTAATTGAAAATAAAAGAATAAGCTGCTTTACCAATAAAGAAGAGTTACTTTTAATATCAGAAGCACGCTCTATATTCCCATTTCTTCTTGAGGATAAAATTACTGAACAAGGAGCTAAGTTTGAAGAGGGAGAAATGTATCTAGAAAAAATTTGTCATGACAAAAATATTATTACAGGCCAAAATCCATGGTCAACTTGGGCTTTAGCTGAGACTATGATAAAGCAATTAGGTCATACTCCAAAACATAGAGTTATTACTGGAGAAGAAAATGCAGTTAAGGTGCTTTCGGTTTATAGAAGTGAAGGAGAAGATAAAGCTAAAGAACTAATTAAATCTATGATAAATAATGATAAACCTTTAAAACGTCAATTAATTGCTAGTCATAGTATAGTTTCTGTTATGAAAGGTGAAATGGGTGGTTTTATTGATATGATAGAACTCACATCATATGCAAAATCATGTGAAGAAGAAAGAGAAAAAATATAATTAAATTTGAAAAAAAATATAATTGAATTTTTCAGACATCCTCCTTATTATTATTAGCAGTGCAGGCCTTTTGCATGGGACTGTTTTTGCAATATATCTTATTTTCTTTAAGAAGAAAAAGTCGGTATCAAATCTATTATTAGGTTTGATACTTCTTTTTATGGCATTTAGAATTGGAAAATCGGTATTATTAAATTTTGGTAACAATTTAGAGCCTATATTCATTTTTATTGGTTTAAGTTTTCTATTATTAATAGGCCCTTTATTAAGATGGTATTTAATAGCTATGACTAAGCCAAATTTTAAATTTACAAAAGCAATAGCTATGGAATTACTTCCATTTGCTCTCATTTTAATTGTGAGTTTTTTTATAGCTAATAAAGATTTTGACACCACTAATAAACAAACAATAGTCTTATTTGGAAGTGTTCTAATTTTTATTTACTTGCATTTTGCTACTTATATACTCATTGCTGGAATTAAGCTAAGGAATATAAAAAAACAATATATAAATGTGTTACAAACTAAGTTTCAAAAAGCTATTCTAAAATGGTTACAGTTGTTAGTGTTAAGTTTCATTGTAATTTGGATATCATATGCATTTAATATTTTAGAAAACACTATTCCATATATAGTTGGACCAATCATGTATTCTGTTGCTGTATACTTTTTAAGTTATAAGGCTTTTGAATTAAAAATTACTGATATTGATGGTTCTGCATTTAAACCTAATGAAGATGAACAATTATTTAGTGAACTGTTGAAGATTGTTAAAGAAGATAAGCTTTTTTTAGACCCAGATGTGTCCCTTTTAATGTTAGGAAAGAGGATTGGAAAAACTACTCAAAAAACTTCTGAAGTCATTAATCAGTATGCTAAACAAAACTTTAATGATTTTATAAACTATTACAGAATTCAAGAGACAAAAAGAGTTTTATCTGATAGTGAATATTTAAACTATACTATATCTTCAATCGCTTTTGATGTTGGGTTTAGTAGCTTATCATCCTTTAACAGTGCTTTTAAAAAATTTGAAGGCACAACACCATCTACATACAGAAAAAACAATGTTGAATAAATAATTAAGATAAATGAGTTTAACTAGCTTTAAAGTAGTGATTTAAACTAATTTAGATTATTTATTACTTAGTAGTTTATTAACGTTGCTTTTATAAGTTTGACCAATAGGAATTTTATAATCTTGAATTAAAATACGGTTACCTTCAATAAATCTTATTTTATCTATTGCTACAACAAATGATTTATGAATTCTTAAAAAATTACCATTTGTTAATATTGATTCATAAAATGATATTTTTTCATGGCTAACTATCATTTCATCTTTCAAATATAACTTGGTATAGTTACCATAAGCTTCAATATAAAGAAGGTCTTCTAAAGCAATTTGATGATGCTTTTTATCGCCTTTCACAAACATTCTTTGAGTAGAACTAGATTTATCATTTATTTTTTGCTCTACTTTAATTTCAGTGCTTTCGCTTTTTAGTTTATTAATTGCTGTTACTAGTCTATCAAAACTAAACGGTTTTAAAAGGTAATCAACTACATTTAATTCGTATCCTTCAAGGGCGTGCTCTTTATATGCTGTTGTAATAATTACTTTAGGTGGAGTAGATAGGGTTTTTAAAAAATCCAACCCTGTTAGTTTGGGCATATTAATATCTAAAAACATAAAATCAACCTTGCTTTTACTTAAAAATTGCATAGCTTCCATAGCATTGTAACACTGTTTTTCTAGTTGTAAATGAGGTAACATGCCACAGAATTCCACAATAATATCATGTGCTAAAGGTTCGTCATCAATGATTATATACTTAAGCATCTATTGGAATTTTTAGGGTTGATTTATAAATATTGTCTTTAGTCTCGTTTGTCAAGGTATAATTTTTATCAAATAACAAGTGTAATCTACGTTGTAAATTTTCTAAACCAATTCCATTTTCATCGCTACTTTGTAATTCAAAATTATTTTCAATTTGAAATTGAATAAAGCCATTTTTAACAAGAAGGTTTATATGTATATATGCATTTTCAGATAGTGATTCAACACCATGTTTAAAGGCATTTTCTAGTAAAATAATAAACAATAATGGTGGTGTTTTTATATCATTTTCAATGGTATGATTAAATTGAATATCAACTTCTTTTTTATACCTTATTTTATGTAGTTCTATATAATTATTCAAATAATCAATTTCTTCTTTTATAGATACATATCCTTTCTTTCCTTCATAAATAGTATAACGCATCATATCTGATAGTTTTAGAATTACTTCAGGAGCTTTATTGGAGTTTTTTATAGTTAGAGCGTATAGATTATTTAAAGTATTAAAAAAGAAATGTGGATTTACTTGTGCTTGTAACATAGCCAATTCAGCTTGAGATTTTTCAGCCTTTAAATTCTGAAACCATTTCCATTGCTGATAAGTCCAAAGTAATGCAAACATTGGTATTGGTAAAAAGAAGATATAGAATGGAAACGACTCTTTTATTTTTAAATAAGAATCTAAATCTCCAGAAAATAACCTCAAATACATGAAATAAAGAAATAATGGTATATAAATTAGGGCTATTAGCTTCCAATATTTTTTTATAAAAACTGGAGAGAGTAAATAAGCTAAACCAAGCCAAAACCCCATTAATAAAAAGAACGTAATAGGATTGTCTGGCACCTTCATATTAGAATCAATGATAATTGTAATCAAAAACAAAATCATTAATACATATACTCTAAAAACTACTTTTCTTTTTTTCTTTAAATACCCTAAATTATGAAATGGTAAAGCAATTATTGTTCCCCAAATAAATGCATAAATAAAGATTTCATATGTTCTTTCTTTTGGCAAGATTATTAAACCAAAATAATCCATAATATAAAAGATAGGTACAATGATAGTATACCCAATAAAAAAAGCTTTGTATTTCTTTAAAAAACCAATCATAGATCAAAAATACCATTGTTGAAGACTATTAACAACTTTATTGATATACACTATAAAAATTGAGTTAAACACTTTGAAAATCAATATGAACTATGACTTAGTTAATACATATATACTTGCATGGTAAAAACAATAGCGTATGTCATATAAAGTTTAATATAAAAAACTATTAAAGCACATTTGATCTATAATTAAAATATTATAGAATGAACACACTTATAATAAACAATTTAACTAAGACCTATCCAAATGGTGTAAAGGCTTTAAATGGAATAAATCTTAAAATAACTAATGGTATGTTTGGTTTGCTAGGTGCTAATGGTGCAGGAAAATCATCCTTAATGCGTACGATTGCTTCCTTACAAGAACCATCAACAGGTACATTATCCTTTAATGATGTAGATATTGTAAATTATCCAAATGAAATAAGGCAAAGCTTAGGATATTTACCTCAAGAGTTTGGTGTGTATCCCAAAATTTCGGCAGAAAAATTGCTACATCACTTGGCTGTTTTAAAAGGAATTTTAAACAAAAAAGAACGTAAAGAACAAGTAACAGCTTTATTGCAGCAAGTAAATTTATTTCAGCATAGAAAAAAAGCGGTTGCCACTTTTTCTGGAGGAATGCGTCAACGATTCGGAATTGCACAGGCTTTATTAGGAAATCCTCAAATTATTATTGTTGATGAACCAACCGCAGGGTTGGACCCCGAAGAAAGCAATCGATTCTTAAACCTACTTAGTGAAATTGGAGAAAACGTAATTGTAATTCTCTCAACTCACATTGTTGAAGATGTAAGAAACCTTTGTCCTAAAATGGCAATCATGTCAAACGGAGAAATTATTTCTCAAGGTAATCCATCAGAATTAGTGGCAACTATTGAAGGAAAAATTTGGACAAAAATTATTGATAAATCTCAATTAGATATTTATAAGAAAGCTTTTGATGTGATTTCAACAAAATTAGTTGCTGGAGAAACTCAAATTAGAGTGTTGTCTACACAAAGACCAGAAGAAGGATTTCAAGTAATTGACCCAAATCTAGAAGACTATTACTTTACAACCTTATTTATTCATAATTCAAAAGCTTAAGTTATGTTTAAAAAATTATTACAGTTCGAAGTTTTTTATCAATACAAACAAAGAGCTTTTCCATTGTTCGTATTACTGTTTACTGCATTAGGTATTTTTGTAGGTAGAAATGGTTTTGCGCCAACAGGTTTAAACTTTAATGCAGGATACCAAGTAAATTTTCATACAAGTATTTTTACTTTAGGAAGTGTTTTTATCATTATGTTTTTTGCCATTAGTGCTATGCTAAGAGACAAGCAGCATTTAATGGAAGGAATAATTTTTAGTACTTCTATTACAAAGGCAAACTACTTTTGGAGTCGTTTTGCAGGAACATTTATTTTTAGTGTTTTAGCTTTTTCACCATTCATTTTAGGATATATAATTGGGAATTATTTTTTTGATTTAGACCCTGAAAGAGTCGCTGATTTTAAGTTCACAACTTACTTCCAACCTTGGTTGTACTTTATACTCCCTAATATCTTTATTTGTACAGCCTTGGTTTTTTCAATTAGTACGTTAACCAAAAACAGTACTGCTACATATGTAAGTGCTGTATTTATTTACATGCTATATTTTGTGAGTTCTATATTTTTAAACTCTCCAATTATGGCGCAATCGGTACCAGCATCACCAGAGAGTATGATAGTGGCTGCAATTGCTGACCCATTTGGTGTTTCCGCATTTTTGGAACAAACACAGTATTGGACACCTTTTCAAAAGAATACACAAATGCTATCATTTTCTGGCTATTTCTTAATCAATAGATTGGTTTGGGTTGGTATTGCACTTGTAATTTTACTTTCGACTTATGGATTGTTTTCGTTTAGAAAAATCTCTAAAAAGGTTAAAAAAAATGAGAAAATAACAATTGACAAAACGCCTTATATAAAATACAAACCAATCGAAACGTTTAGTAGTTTGAAAGCTCAGTTATTGGCTTTTAAATCAATTTTAAAGTTAGAATTGAAAAGTGTATTTAAAAGTTTACCCTTTATAGCAATATTATTGATGTGGGTATTTATCGTTTTTTCTGAGCTATATAGTACAGTTATTGGAGGTGGTGAATATGGTGTAAGTAATTATCCATTTACCTATTTGTTAATAGAATTGATTGTAGATCCATTAACACTTTTTAGTATACTATTAATTGTTTTTTATGGAGGTGATATTGTTTGGAGAGAAAGATCTGCGAATTTCAACTTTATTACTGATGCTACACCAGTAAAAAACTGGGTCATTTTTGGAAGTAAATTTTCAGCCTTATTGTCATTGCCTTTTATTTTAATTACCATAGGTGTATTGATGTGTATGTTATTTCAAATCAGTTTGGGATACACAAATTTTGAGTTCTCATTATACGGATCATTATATTACTATTACGGAGTGCAGTTAGTAGTCTTTTGTATGATAGCAATATTTGTAAACAATCTTGTTAAGAGTAAGTATATCGGAATGGGTCTATTTTTATTGATTGCAATTCTTAGTTTAAAATCAGATGTATTAGGATTAGAACATCCGCTAACAAGTCTTGGATTTATGCCAAGGACAAGCTACAACACAATGGATGGGTTTAATGGAGTGTCTAGTTTGTACAATCATTTATCGATCTACTGGTTGTCATTCGGAATGATATTAATGTTGATTTCTTTTAAAATATGGAATAGAGGAGTAGTAACAAAATTTACTTACAAGCTAAAGCAATTAAAACAACCAGCAACTACTTTATTAAAGGGAAGCTTTATAGTAAGTATACTATTATTTTTTACAGCAGGTTCTTTAGTATTTTACAATAAGAATATAGTTAATGAATATGTTAATAGTACAAGTCAATTAGACTTTAGAGAAAATTATGAGAAAAAATTTAAGCAATATGAGGTCTTAGCAAGACCAATCACAACCTCTAGAAAAACCATTGTAGATATTTATCCTACTAAAAGAAGTTATTCTGTGATAGCCGATTATATGATTAAGAATAAAAGTGACAAACCTATGTCTCAAGTATTTATCACAGAAAGGGTTGATTTAAAAAATGTAACCATTGAAAATGCAACTTTAGCTAAGCATGACACAGTTTTTGGTACGTATCTTTTTCAGTTTGATGCCCCATTGCAACCAAATGATTCTGTAAGGTTTAATTATGAATTTACTAAATCTATTAAAGGATATGATAATGATATTTCAATTGTAAATAATGGATCTTATATAACTCATAATTCTTTTGAACCTATTTTGGGATATAGTGCTGGATTGGAATTAAGACGTCCTTCAGAGCGTAAAAAAAGAAATTTACCAAAAAGAACTATTGAAGTTTCTACTGCTGCTCATATAGTTTCGGAGGAAGAAAAGAATGAAAAGATTCCGTTTGAAACTATTGTTTCAACCAATAAAAATCAAACTGCAATAAGTTCTGGAGATTTAATTAAAGCATGGGCTAAGGATGATAGAAATTATTATCATTATAAATCTAATAAAAAAATTGTGCCAATGATTGGGTATTTTTCAGCAGCATATCAGACTAAAAAAACCAACTATAAAGACATAGAGATAGAGCAATACTACGACGCAAAACAACCTTTTAATATTAATGAAATAGAAAATAGTATTAAAGTTACTTTAGATTATTGTCAAGAGAATTTTGGAGCGTATATGTTTAATCATTTAAGAATGGTTGAAGTTCCTTCGTATTGGTCTTTTGGAGGGTTTGCACACCCAGGAGTAATAAGTATGGTTGAAGATAGATTGTATTTGTCTGATGTTCGCAACCCAGAAAGGTTTAATGTAGTTGCAAAAAGAACCATTCATGAAGTTGCTCATCAATGGTGGGGACATACATTATCTTCTAAACCTGTTGCTGGTGGTGCCTTATTAGTTGAAGGATTGGCAAAATATACTGAAGCTGTAGTATTAGAAAAAACGTATGGTAAAGGTATGTTGGTAGAACTTATTGATAATGCTAGAGGTAGGTATTTTTCTGGAAGATCTTTTTCAGGTAGCGTAGAACCTCCAGCATATTTGGTTACAAATCAAAGTTATATTTCTTATGGAAAGTCTTTAAATATTATGCTTGCATTAAGAGATTTAATTGGAGAAACTAAAGTAAATGCAGTACTTAAATCCCTAACAGATAAAGATAGAGCTACCCATAGTTTTAATATAACAACTATTGATTTTTTAAATGCTTTATATCAAGTTACTACAGAAGAGCAGCAAGCACTTATCAATGATTGGTTTAAGAAAGTAATTACTTATGATGTTGGTATTGAAAATGCGTCATATAAAGAGTTAACTGATGGAACTTTTGAAATTACTGCCAAAGTTTCAGCAAAGCGTTTTGAAACATTGTCAAACGGAGAATCAAAAGAGGTCAATTTAAATGAAGCGATAAAGATTGGTGTATTTTCTTCGCATCCATCCAAAGTGAAAAAAGAGGAATCTTCTTTGCTTTATTATCAATCAAATAAATTCAAAAACGGAATTACTGAAATTAAGATTATTGTAAAAGATAGGCCAACTCATATTTCAATAGATCCGTATGGAACTAGATCAGATGAAAATTTATCGGATAATACTTTTAGTATAGATTAGTAATAGTAATAGCGCAATGAAAAATTACATTGCGCTATTACACTTTATTAATTAGTCTAATTAAATTATAATTAAAAACGTTTTTGTCCAGAAAACTCCATAGCTTCTCCTTTTCCAAACCCAAAACTAACACCAAAAGTTACAAAGCGCCCGCGTTGTCTATGACTATATATATAATAATCTGGTTGTGCTTGTACAGATTCGTTTCTACGTGATGCAAATACATCTCTAACACTTAAGTTTAATATTGCTTTACCTTTAAATATTTTTTTGCGCATTCCAAAATCTGCAAAAAATGTATCAGATACATCACTAAGTAGTGTTCTGTATTTCGATCTATAATTTCCAGATAATTCCATATCAATATCAGCAGGTAATTTAAATTTTGTAGTTAAACGAGATGTCCAGCTATTACCATTAAAATCAAAAGATGTTCCTTCAAAATCACCTTTTCTATTAAAGTAATTAATATTGAAATCACCATTTAAAGAAAACCATTTCAACGGACTATATTTTCCATTAATCTCAAAACCTGTTGTACTATTTGTTCCAAAATTTTCAGGACGTGTCGTACTTACATTATCTTCAAATGTTGTGACACGTTCAATAACATCTGTAGTATAACGGTTATACAAGCTTAAGTTTAAAGAAGCTTTTCCTATTTTATGAATACTTGTAATTTCATAAGAGTCTGTATATTCTGGTTGCAAATTTGGATTTCCTGTATAGATGCTAAAATTATTTCTAATGTTAAAAAATGGATTTAAATCCCATAAACGTGGCCTATAAATTCTCTTAGAATAACCGGCTTGTATAGAAAAGTTATCTGTCACCTTATAAGATGTATGCGCACTTGGAAACAAATCGGTGTAGTTCTTATTATTCTTTTCATTAGTATTAGTAAGTAGCGTATTAAGATCTGTATTTTCAAGTCTTACCCCAAGTTTAATTCCCCATTTATCACTTTCATAAGCTCCAGTTGTGTACACACCAAGTACGTTTTGTTTAAACTCAAATAGATTTGTAAGGTCTGGATTATTCACCCATTCATCACCAATGAAATCGTTTACTTCATAATCATTCTCAACATCATTTAATACATATTGCGCTCCAGTTTCTATTTTATATTTTTCTAGAAAAGGATGTGTGTAATCTAACTTAAATGTGTATTCTGCTTGTTTAAAATCTGTTTTGGTTGATTGTAATCCATCATCATTTGCACCAGTAATTGTAGTGTTATTAAATATAGATTCTTGATCTTTACCAAAAAAGTTACCCAAAGCACTAAATAATAAACTCTGGTCTTCCTTTTTAAAGTCTTTTTTATACTGTAGTTCGTATTCCCATTTTGGGTTTGTAGCTTCAGTAGATTCAACACGTTTCCAGCTATCAGTTATTGTATTTAACTCATTAATACTACTAAAGCTTGTAGTAGAGTTTTCATCTTCTTGCTCATAGGCAAAATTTCCAGAAAGTGTTAGTACGTTATTATCGTTAATATGATAATCGGTTCCTAAAACAATATTATAAAAGGTTTCATTTTTATCACTTTCACCATTGCTGTTTATAGTAGTATTATTTATAAAATCTGAATTGATATTCTTGTATTCACTTGGAAATGTTCTACGTCCAATTCCTATTTGACTAAATAGATTAAATTTTTCAGTTCTTTTATTTAAGCTTAAACCTAAACTATGATTGTTTGGCGTTCCTGTGTTTAAAGTAACAGAGCCATTTAAACCTCTCTTTTCCTCTTTTTTTAGAATGATATTGATAATACCTGAAGTACCTTCAGCATCATACTTTGCTGATGGGTTAGTAATCACTTCAATTTTCTCAATCATATCTGCAGTTATAGTACCTAATGCATTGCCTTCTTCACTTGCTAGTACCGATGGCTTTCCATTAATTAACATTTGAACACCTTGACTTCCTCTTAAACTAATTACACCTTCAATGTTTACTGTAACTGATGGTACATTGTTTAAAACTTCTAGCGCACTTGCTCCAGTACTACTTAAATCTTTTCCAACATTAAAAACACGCTTATCTAATTTAAATTCGGTTTGAGAACGTTCTGCTTGCACAACAACTTCACTTAGTGCTTCTAAGTTTTCACTTAAGGTTACAGTTTTTAAATCGATTATTTGATTTTCTTCTTTATAGTCAGAAATAGTAATGGTATTAAAGCCTATAAAACTAATTTCTATATAAAAATTATTAGCTTCGGTAGATAGTACAAAATCACCAGAATCATTACTTGTAGTTCCAGTAATAGGTATTTTTGTATCCTTATCTGCAATTAAAATTGTAGCATAAGCAATAGGCAATTGACTATTCTCTTCAATAACTTTACCTTTTATCTCTAATGTTTTGTTTTGTGCATTTAATAAAAATGAAGTAAATAATAGAAATAAAATTGATAAGCGTTTAATATTCATTATTTGATAATTTAGTTTATACAAATATTACTTTTTATAAGTTTAGAGTAAAGAGAAAACCTTCAAACGACATAAGTTATATTGCCAACGACATAAGTATATATGATATGTTGTTTACAGTAATAAAAATGTCGATGGCTGATTTTCTTATAAGCATAAGTTTTTAAATGTATATTTTTGAAATATGCAGCATAAAATCAACTCTAAAGAATTAATATATCAAACAGTATTGCATATTGTTTTGATGTTTTTTTATGTGCTTGACAAACACGAATCAACTATTGAAATTGCTAGAATTTATATCTTTTTACAATATAGTATTGGTGCATTTATTATAAACTATGTATTATTACCTCGCTTTTTTTATAAAAAAAAATATTTAGTTTTTGCTATTTATGTGCTTATAATAATTGCTGTACTTATCGCTGTTGAAGAGTTGATTATTGAGGCTATATTTTATCCAGACACAAGAGGTAAATATTTCCCTGGTATTTTCCAATCATTAATAGATGTTTTACCTGTATTAATTATACTTACTGGTTTTAAATTTGCGTTTGATGCCACTAAAAAGCAGCATGAGTTAGATGAAATGGCGACAGCTGTTAAAGAAAGCGAGTTACAGTTCTTAAAAACACAAATTAACCCTCATTTTTTGTTTAATAATTTAAATAACCTGTACTCATATGCAATAGAAAATTCTCCTAAAACACCTTCTATAATATTAGAATTGTCTTCGGTGTTGAGATATATGCTATATGATTGTAAAGAGGATTTTGTGCCGTTAGATAAAGAAATTGAGCATCTAAAAAGTTTTACAGCATTAAATGAATTACAAATTGAAAATAGAGGAGTGGTTGAATTTAAATCGGACACTACTACATTAAATTATAAAATAGCTCCACTTATATTAATGGTTTTTATAGAAAATGCTTTTAAACATAGTACAGCTAGTTTAAGTGATGCTATTAATATTTTTATAAGCATTAAAATAAATGAATATGGGAAGCTACATTTTAGTTGTAAAAATAATTTTACTTTAACTGCAAATAATCAAAGTTTATCTAAAGGCATAGGACTTAAAAATGTTAAAAAACGTTTAGAGATTTTATATCCAAATAAGCATGAATTAATTATTAAGGATAAGGACACTATCTTTGATGTAAATCTTATTTTAGATTTGACTTAAAAGTGAATATGAAAAGAACTTGTATCATTATTGAAGACCAACCACCTGCACAACGTATTTTGCAAAAGTACATTGCAGATATAGGTTCTTTAGAACTTAAGAGTACTTTCTCTGATGCTATTGAAGCGCTTCAATATTTACAAGAAAATGATATTAATCTTATTTTTTTAGATATTCATTTGCCGAAAATATCTGGAATAGATTTTTTAAATAGTTTAAAGCATCAACCGCAAGTTATTTTAACTACTGCTTTTTCTGAATATGCCTTAAAAAGCTACGAATACAATGTTGTAGATTATTTGTTAAAACCGTTTTCATTTCAGCGATTTGTACAAGCCGTTACTAAGAGTAGTAACAATATCGTCAGTAAAACATTAGCAAATAATAGTGACGAACACCAAACAGCTGAAACAAGTTTTTTTATAAAATCTGGATATGATCATATTCAAATTGAAATTTCAGATATACTTTGCATTAAATCTGAGGCAGATTATACTGAAATTATAACATCTAAGAAAAAACATCTTACTTCATTTTCGCTAAAATATTGGTTAGAAAAGTTAGACAGAACTAGATTTGCGCAAGTACACAAATCATTTATTGTAAACACAAATTTGGTAAATAAAGTTTCAGGTAATCAAATATTTTTTAAAAACTCTACTCATATTGTTCCTATTGGTAGAACCTACAAAGAGGCATTCACAAAAATGTACTTAAAATAGTACATGTATGTATTTATAATGAGAGGTATATATTATATAAGGAAACGACTTATTCCTACATATGCTAATAATACTACTAAAAAGATAAGTGTATAAAAAGCAATGATATATTCTGATTCCTTTTTCTTGTCTAATTGTTCCATGAACTTAAAGTATATAATTTAAATAAACTACAGATATATTTTCGATAACTGACTTAAGTTAATTGATGAAATGCTTTTTTAGTATAAATTTAATGTAGATTTAATAGTAATTTCACTTCTAATTAATTTACCTTTTATAAGCCTTTTAATGACTAAACGAAACATTTAAATACTTATTTTCGCATTTCAATATTATTTTTTGGACTCATTAACACAAATCGTTTTAGGAGCAGCTGTAGGAGAAGCTACATTAGGAAAAAAAATAGGAAGCAAAGCTTTGCTATATGGAGCAATAGCAGGTACTATTCCTGATTTAGATGTGCTTTTTGGTAAATTAACTGATACAATTACTGCTATTGAATGGCATCGTGCATTTAGTCATTCTTTATTATTTTGTGTTATAGTAGGTTGCTTTTTAGGTTGGTTGGTCAACAAAATAGAACGTAAAGCAAATTTAGGTTGGAAACCTTGGTCTAAACTTTTCTTTTTAGGGTTATTTACACATGCATTATTAGATGCATTTACATCTTGGGGAACTCAAATTTTATGGCCAATACAAACACGTTTTGCACTAAGCTCTATTTTTGTAATAGACCCCATATACACCTTACCTTTTTTAGGGTGTACTATTGCGGTGCTATTCTACAAGCGTGATTCTAAAATTAGAAGACGTATTAATAGAGTAGGACTTAGTATTTCCACATTATACCTTTTAATTAGCCTATTTGTTAAAATAGTTGCAGAACAACAATTCATTAAGGCTCTAGAACAACAAAACATTACATACTCTAAAATAAGTATACGTCCATCACCTTTAAACATTATTCTTTGGAATGCCAATATAGACACTCCAGATGCTTACCTAATTGCAGATTATTCATTTTTTGATTCCCAACCAATTACATTTAAAATTTACCCTAAAAAACATAATATTGCTAGTAAACTAATGAAATATAAAAACATTCAACGTTTAATAAGTATAAGTGAAGGTTGGTATATTATTGAGCAAATAAATAATCAATGGATTTTTAACGATTTACGTTTTGGTCTTATTGATAGAAAAGATGGTAGTTCTTTTTTCTCATTTTCTTATTTATTAGAAATAGAAAATGAAGCTATTACAGCTACTGAAACTATCAAAACTGGTCGTGATGCTCAATTTTTAATGCAGTGTCTTTGGCAACGTTTAAAGGGAAATTAGTCTATTACAACTTAAACATAAAATAATATAATTAACTATCTACTCCCTTGGCATGATAGCATAGCGTCTTGATTAAGAATAAAAAAGGAGTGCTACCATCAAATTGATTTAGCACTCCTAAATATTTATTCATCACTATCATCTGTGATAACTGGCACTTCAATAGTTAAAAATAAATCTTCTCCATTTTCATCTTTTCCTTGATAAAATTTAAAAAGATAAGGTTCAGATTGTAATGCTCTAACAGAAATTATTAGTTCATCCTCTGTAATAATTGGTTCACAAGTATCTTCAATATCTACATGAGCTATAGGATAAACAAGTCTAGAGTTGCCATCGTAAAAATAATCGAACTGATTATAAAAGAAGTAACAACTATTAGGTAATTCTACAGTCATGTTTATTTGATACGTATGCCCGTATTGAAATTGCTCAGGAACATTCGCATTTAACACTTTCGCATATTCTAAATAAAAAGCATGACCATCATCGTCATCACTACAAGATGTTATTGTAAGCGCTAACATAACTACTATTAAATACTTAGGTTTTTTCATTTTATTCTGGTTTTAATTTATATGCCAAAATTATGAGTGTAACATATTTTATATAGGAAGATTTTTAGTGAACAGTCTAAATTTGATTGTCAACCTTCTCAAATTACTATTGAAGTTTTATACTCAAATATTATAGACATAATTAGCAAACACATAACACTCATACCTTATTTCTTACGTTGATGTACTTTTACTTTCTGTATTAAAAAGGAATGTTTTTCTTTGTAGTTGATGAATGTGAAAGTAAATACATTATTAGCAAAAAAAACTTCTAATCTTTATTGGTTATGCCAATTGTTAGGTTGGGGATTCGTTTCTATTTATTGGGCATATACGGTTTACACAAGGGATAGTTACAGTGTGTTTTATACATTTTTGAATTATGTATTAGATATTGCTATTGGAATTTTTCTAACACATTGTTACAGATTATTTGCTTTAAAGAATAAATGGAATGATTTGTCTATAAAACAACTACTTCGTAGAGTAATCCCTAGTGTTGTTGTTTTAGCAATTTTATATGTATTATTAAATAATCTAAAGTGGTATTTTTTCTGGACTGAAATTATGGTTCAAGAAAGAGATTTTTGGAAAGCAATCTTGTTTTGGGATCCTATTTTATTGACAGGCTTACGTTTAATGTCTATCTGGATTCTGGCCTATCATTTATATCATTATTACCTAAAAGAGGTTGCCACAGCTAAAGAAAATGCCCAACTGTCTATTCTAACCAAACAGATTCAGTTAGATAATCTATCTGCTCAATTGAATCCACATTTCTTATTTAATTCTCTGAATTCAATCAAATCATTGGTAGAAGAAAACCCGAGCAAAGCGAGAAGAGCAATTGATTTATTATCGGATTTATTACGATCCTCTTTATATGAAAAAGACGAAGATTTAATTTCAATTAAGGATGAACTAGCATTGGTGAATGATTATGTAGAACTGGAAAAATTACGTTTTGAAGAGCGTTTATCATTAAACATCACTTTAGATGAAAGTCTAAAGCAATATAAGATTCCAACCTTAAGCATTCAATTATTAGTTGAAAATGCCATCAAACATGGAATTGATAAATTGATAAAAGGAGGAACTGTTTCTTTGGAGATTACAACATCAAAGAATAAAGTGATCATAAAAGTTCAGAATCCTGGGAAGTTGACATCAAATACATCTAAAGGCGTTGGACTTAAAAACTTAAAAGAGCGTCTAACGTTACAATATAAAACTGAAGCATCTTTTCATTTAAAAGAAATAGCTGGTAATACTGTAGAAGCTCAAATAATTTTACCTTTAGAAACCAATGAAGACATTTAAAACCATTATCGTAGATGATGAGCGCTTGGCTCGAGAAGAGGTAAAACGTGCTTTAAAACCACATAAAGAATTTCATGTTGTTGGTGAAGCATCAAATGTTGATGAAGCAATTCAGATTATTGAAAGTGAACAACCAGATATTATCTTCTTGGACATACATATGCCAGAAAAATCTGGTTTTGATTTGTTGGAAGAATTAGGAACAGTTCCAGAAGTTGTTTTTACCACAGCTTATGATCAATATGCGGTAAAAGCTTTTGAATTAAATGCCTTAGATTATTTAGTAAAACCTTTACGTGAAGAACGTTTTGCTAAAACCATAGAAAAAGTTAAACAAGAACTGATAAAGAAAAGCATAGCTACTCCAGAAGTTTTGCCAATGCATCGTAAGATTTTTATTAAAGATGGAGAAAATTGCCATTTTATTCCATTATCAGAGGTTCGTTTTATAGAATCTTTAGAGAATTATGCACGCTTGTATTTTGGAGATCAAAAAGCAATGATTAAACGTTCGTTGAATCTTTTGGAGGAAAAATTAGATCCTACAGTATTCTTTAGAGCCAATAGAAGTCAGATAATCAACATACAGTATATTCAAGAAATTCTCCCTCACTTTAATAATAGACTACAAATTAAATTAACATCAGGTGAAACTATTGATGTTTCTAGTCGTCAGTCAGTTAAGTTTAAAAATTGGAATAGTCTGTAAACATAAATATTGTCATTTATTTACGTTTAACAATGTTTTAGAACGCTCCTGTACTTTTTGTTTTTATTGACAATAAACCGCCTTTAATTTGTCTCATAAATCATTAAAACTATTATTATGAAAATTATTACAGTTCTAAATTACTCAACTAAATTCGTGTTGATATTAGCATTATCATTTTTAGCATCTTGCAAATTTAACCCAGAAAAAATAAGTACTCCAAAACCAGTATTATCGGATTATAGTGTAGGTGAAAAGTGGGTATGGAAATACAAAGGTGTTTCTGGAGAAGGTGAAGTTCGCTCTGAAGGAATTGATACAAAAACTATCGTTAACTTTAAAGGAGAATTAGGTTTGACTTCTGGTAATGATACCATCCTAGTATCTGATATTGTAAAACCAAAAAAAAGTAAAACCCCACGTTTCTTATGGCCTTTAGAAGTTGGGAAAAAATGGAAGTATGAAACTGAGTTTACAAGTGCAGATGGATCTAATACAGGAATATATAGTCAAGATGCTGAAGTTGTTTCCTATAAAAAAGTAACCGTTGAAGCAGGAACATTTATGGCTTATACTATTGAGTTTAAAGGAGGAATTACAACTTCAAAAGGTGTTTTTTCTAAAACAGATGATGTTATTGTATATGCTCCAGAAATAAAGAATTTTATAATGATGACTCAAGATCAAGATGGATTTTCTTATACAGAAGAATTAATTGAGTATTCAAATAAGAATAACTAAATGAAAGCAGTACGAAGATTTAAAAACTTGTTATTGCTACTCTCAGTGGTACTATGTTCCTGTCAGTTTATAATAGAACCAGAACAACAACAAAAACCAAGAGTAGTCAATAAAGAAGGTAAACAATATTTGGTTCAAGATTCACTACTTATTACCACTAGAGATGGTGCAAAAATATCAGCCATTGTTGTTAGAAATAATACAGTAAAGGAACCACAGCCAGCTATACTATTCCATACAATCTATACACGTAAAGATGATATCAAAAGAGCTTATGAAGCTGCAGATAAAGGCTATATTGGAGTTATCTCTTATACAAGAGGTAAAAACCTAAGTCCTGATGAAATTACGCCTTATGAACATGAAGGTACTGATGTTTATGATGTTATCGATTGGATTACAGAACAAGGATGGAGTAACGATGAAGTTGGTATGTATGGTGGAAGTTATGTAGGATTTGTACAATGGGCTTCTATGAAAGATAAAGTACACTCAGCTTTGAAAACAATAGTCCCTTCTGTTGCTGCAGCTCCTGGTATTGCAGAGCCTATGGAAAACGGAGTGTATTTTAACTTTCATTATCCATGGTGGCATTATGTAACAAATAACAAAACTTTGGATACAGTTTCATATTCTAATGGAAAACGCTGGAATGATTTGAATTTCGATTTTTATAATAAAGGTATCGCCTATAATAAATTAGATAGTTTAGATGGTACTCCTAACCCTGGATTCAATCAAAAATTAAAGCATCCAACATTTGATGACTATTGGAAAAACATGACTTTGTATAAAGACGATTTTTCTAAGATCAATATTCCTGTTTTAAGTACAACAGGTTATTATGATGGCGGACAATTTGGATCGATGTATTATTTAAAGTCGCATTATCAGTTTAATAAAAATGCTGAGCATTACCTGATTATTGGACCGTATTCACATTTTGGAGCGCAAGAGCTTCCAGAAAAGAATATTTTGGGCTACACAATAGATCCAGTTGCACAGATAAATATTAAAGACATCATCTTTGATTGGTTTGATTATATTTTTAAAGACGCTGATAAACCAGCAATATTAAAAGATAAAATCAATTATCAAGTAATGGGAGCTAATACATGGAAACATGCGCCATCATTAGATAAAATTGCTACTGATTCGTTAAGATTTTATTTTAATAAGCAACGTTCTGGTGTTGCTTTTAAATCTACTTACAATACAGGAAACTTAGGAGTTAATGAACATTTTAGTTTGTCTAATAATCCTGATTCAAACTCTTATTTAGAGCAAAAGATTGATTTTGCAGATCGCAGTCAATTCTCTTGGAATTTAAGTGGAGATAGAAACATTGTCACAGAAACATTAACTGTGGGAGAAGGATTTTCTTTTACAACCGAACCTTTTGAAGAAGACGTTGAACTAAGTGGTTCTGTAAGTGGTGTATTAAATGTTTCGATCAATAAAAAAGATTTTGATTGCAATGTTTTAATCTATGAACAAACAGCAGATGGTAAATTCTTTAGTCTAACAATTCCTTTTACAACTAGAGCTAGCATATCTATAGATATTGAAAAAAGAATGTTGTTGACTCCAAATAAAAAAACATCAATTCCTATTAATAATTTTAGAATGACCAGTAGAAAAATTAAAAAAGGAAGTAGAATTGTTGTGATGTTAAACGGAATTAAACACCCTTTTAATCAAATTAACTATGGCACAGGAAAAGATGTAAGTGAAGAAAGCATTAAAGATGCTAAAGAACCTTTGGAAATTAAATGGTATACAGATAGTTATATTTCTTTACCTATAAATAAATATTGATTTTAAATTCCATCAGTAAAGTTTAATCTTATAATCAGCATTTTGAAGTATAATGTTCGGACATTTATTTCATTTTGCTGATTTTTTATATTTAGCAATTTATAATTCTTCTAGTTTTTGATTCACTAAGACACGATACGTCGCACTCACAGGGACTTGAGTACTATCAATAGATACATAAGATTTTGTGGCTTTTGTGACGCGCTCTAGATTGGTAATATAGGATTTGTGGGTCCGTTGAAAATTTTCAGATAATACTGTCGTAATATTTGTTAATGTTTCAGTTATCAAATACATTCTTTCATCGGTAAAAATCTTTAAATAGTTACCAAAACTCTGAATGTACAGGATAGATTCAAACGGAATATTAACAGGGAGTCCATCGTGTTTGATTTGAAGTTCTTTATTACTGTTAGTGTTTTTTGTGATTATTTTGGAAGTAGAGACTTTGTTGATTGCTTTTAAAAAGCGTTCAATTTTTATGGGTTTTAATAAATAATCCACAACGCCATAATTATAACTTTCTAAAGCATACTCTGAATATGCAGTAGTTAAAATTACTTTTGGAGGATTCACCATAGAACGCAATACTTCCATACCATTTAACTCAGGCATTTCAATATCTAAGAATATGAGATCTAACTCCTCTTGTTGGATAAAATTGATAAATTCCAACGGATTTCCAGTACTAATGACTAACTCAAAATTGTCAATTTTAGAGCAATAGTCTTCTAACACTTTACGCGCTAGTAATTCATCATCTATAATTCCAATTTTAATCATTCTTCTTCAAATTATTTTATATCTACAAGGCTTATGGTTAAATTCACTTTGTATGTATCTTCCAAGTTAGCAATATCTAAAACATGAGCGTTTGGATAGAGTAAATTTAAACGTCTTTTTACATTTTCTAGTCCCAATCCTTCACGCTTAGCAATAGGAGTTACATTGGGTTTTGAATTTACAGCACAAAAATGAAGACTATTATGTTCAATAGTCACAGAAATATCAATAGTACTTTGCTGATTGGTGCTCTGTGCACCATGTTTAATTGCATTTTCAACAAAAGGAATTAATAGCATAGGTGCTATTTTTAGCTCTTTGATATCACCTTTGATCACAAATTCAATATGGCAACGATTACTCAATCGTTTTTCTTCAAGCAACAAATAATTTTCAATAAATTCAATTTCTTCCTTTAGTAACACCTTATCTTTTTTAGAACTTTCTAATTGATAACGCATCAGTTCTGATAACTGCATCACCAAATCAGGAGTTTCAGGAGACGATTGTCTAGAAAGTGCGTAAATACTATTTAGAGAGTTAAATAAGAAATGTGGATTCACTTGTTCTTTTAAATATTTTAGCTCCATCTCTTTCTGTAATTTTTCCTTTTCTTCATTTTCTCTTTTAAACAGTAGATTTCTTCTTAAAAAAAAGGCAGCCATTCCTGAACCTGTTGTATACAATAAGAAAAATGAAATCTTGTAAACAGATGTCCAACTTTTGCCATAGGCTTTGATAGAGGAAGCAACAAAAATCGTAGCTAATAATAGTAAAATATAAGGGACGTATTTTTTTTTATCTAAGAAATAAGGAATGAAAATAAAGTGGTTCATCCAAATAACTCCCATGATATATACCGTATATGTAATACCCGACATATAGAACGAATAAGTCGTTTCGAACTTGTCAAGTATAACTAAATTGCTCATTATTTCTAGGATAGCCACTAATATAAAGGCTCCTATATTAATGCGTAATATGTTCTTTAAAGAGGTTTTAGCCATAGATCGTTTCACTAGTTATAGGTTAAAGGTACTACCTACAACTTCAAAAACCATAATTTCTTGATAAAATAGAGATATCAATGATGAAATGAGTTGGTCATTTAATTCTATAGTTCATCCTGTTTAAAATTTTTGCTTGAAATCAACTTCTATATTTACATCTCATTTAATCAAAATCGAACATTATGAAAATTAATTTAGGTCAATTATTACTGGTGTTTCTTATTGCAACTAGTGGTTTTGCTCAAAATAATGGCGGACAAAACATTGGGGCCAAAGTTGAAGGATCTGCTTTAGAGTTGCGTCAAATTCAAGTAATCCCAATAAAAGATTCTAAAACAGAAAGACACTATGAACTTTATATAAAATTGCCTAAAGCGTATTCGAAGAACCCGAATAAAAGGTATCCCGTGCTTTATTATACAGATGCGATGTGGCATCTTGAAATGTTGTCTGGGGCAACAGAATACATGTTGGAAGACATTATTCTTGTGGGAATTTCTTGGCAATTAGATATAGATGAAGATCTAAAAAAAGAAAGAGGAGATCATGTAAGTCGTTTTCGTGATTACTCTATGAGTAAACACAAGGATCCAAAAACTCAAAAGAAATATCAATTTGGTGAAGCCCAGAATCATCTTAATTTTATTCGTAATGATGTTATTACATATGTAGACCATACTTACCGAACAAACCCAAACAGTCGTACCTATTTTGGATATTCTATGAGTGGAGAATTTGGCGCATATATACTAATGACTCAGCCAGATACTTTTAATAATTATATTATTGGTAGTCCAACAATTAAAAATGAAGTTGAATATTTAGCTGAACTTAATACAAAGTTTGGAGCATACAAAGCTTCCAATAAAAACTCGAGCCTCAAAGCCAATGTTTATATTTCATATGGTTCATTAGAAGATGAGACAGTGACTAAGCCTATTGATGCATTTGTTAAAATGTTAAATGACAGAAGAGATGATGGATTAGCCGTATTTAAAGAAGTGATTGAAGGGAACCATGGAACGGCTTTCCCTACAACAGCAGTTCATAGTGTTGATTGGTTAGCATCATTGATGACTCATGTTTCAAAAGATAATTATAAGGTACCATTTTGGGAGATTCCTCATCTCAATAAACCATTTATCAGTACAACACCTGAAGATAGAAAAGACGGAATATTAGTTGACACATTAGCAGTTAGTGCCAATAATCGAAATGCAATACTAAGTCTTTCTCAAGAGATTTTTGAAGGCCAATATGGACACTATGATGCGCTGCTTATTTCCCACAAAGACAAATTGGTATTTGAATCTTATTATAAAAAAGGACGCATTAATTTGCAACATGGTCAGGCTTCTGCAACTAAAGGATATACTAGTCTTATTGTTGGAAGAGCGATTCAATTAGGTTATTTAACGATGGAAGATTTAGACAAACCCATAGTACACTTTTTAAAAGATTTAGATCCTTCAAAGTTTGTTGATGGCTCAGAAAAAATCACACTTCATAAAGCATTAACAATGCAAGGTGGACTTACGATTGATCGTGAAAAATGGAAAGAAATAGAAAAAGACACATTGAGAATAAAAGGTCAAGGTTTGGTGCAAAACTTATTAGAACAAAGCGCTCCTATAACGGACGAGTCTCAAAAATATTTATACGGTAATTTCAATCCAATGTTGGTTATGACTGTAATTGATGCTGTGGTACCTGGAGGAGCAGAACATTTTATTAAAAACGAAGTACTTGACAAGTTGGAAATTAGCAATTATCAATGGTCAACGAACCCAAATGGGTTACCTCAAGCAGGTTATATGACGAGAATGACTTCACGTGATATGCTAAAATGGGGAAGTTTGGTTCTTCATGATGGAAAATTAAATGATAAACCATTTATATCTGAATCTTATTTAAAAAAGGCGACTTCTGGTATGGTTAATCCAACAGAAGACTGGATCCCTGAAGATTATCGCTATGGCTATTTTTGGTACCAAACTAATGCTAAGGTTGGAAACAAAACGTATAAAACTTCATTTGCTTGGGGAGGCGGCGGACAACGTGTAATAGTTGTTGAAGCATTGGACTTAACTATTATAATTTCTGGTCATGACAGTGAGGATGATAAAATTATGAAACCCATTTTTGAAATTGTTATACCTGCTTTTACTAAATAATATAAAATATGAAAACTAATTATACACTTTTAACTTTATTGACAGCCCTTCTTATTACAAGCTGTAATTCAAAAGATCCTTTAACTTATTTAGGACAAGAGCCACCAGGTTTAGTTCCGGAGTTATTTGCTCCAGAGCTAATTAAAAATGAATTTAGAGAAGCTGCTGCTGCCTTTTCACCTGATGCTAAAGAATTTTATTTTAGAAGAAGAGGAGGGAAGTATAAAAAGAATGCTCTGTTTGTTATTAAAAACATAGAAAATCAATGGGTAGAATCTGAAGTAACTCCTTATCCAGGAGAACCTTTTGTTACACCAGATGGTAAGACATTATTCTTAGGAAGAAAATATAGGGAATTGACACCTTCTGGTTGGGGAGAAGTAAAAGATACAAAGTCCTTATTGGATAATAAAGACATGGGAATTATGCGATTAACCGCATCTGCTAATGGCACCTATGTTTTTGACGATTATAAAAGTGATGATGTTCTCCGTATGTCTAGAATCAAGAACGGTAAACGTGAAGCCCCTAAATTATTGCCAAAGCACATCAATTCAGGAAAATGGACAGCGCACCCATTTATTGCTGCAGATGAATCGTATTTAATCTGGGATAGTGAAAGAGCCGAAGGTCATGGTGATAATGATTTATATATCAGTTTTAAACAAGAAGATGATTCTTGGGGAAATGCTATTAATTTAGGCGATAAGATAAATACTGAACATGCTGAAGCTTATGGAAGTATTTCTCCAGATGGTAAATATTTCTTCTTTCATAGATCTTATGGAGGCGATAACGCTGATATTTATTGGGTAGATGCTAAGGTGATTATGGATTTAAGAGTGAAGCAGTAGTCTGCTTACTCTTAACTCTTATTTAAATTTTTGAATCTAATTTTGTTGACTAATAAGCTCAAAAGCATAGTCTTTAACAGTATCTACTTTATTTAAATAATCATCAATGCTTTGAATAATTTCATAGTCTGGTAAAATCCCTTTTTCGTCTGGAAGATTTGTGTCTGCTAATTTTGATGTTGTATTAGCAACGTAGTACACTAGCTTCGTATTGGTAAGTCTTAATACAGTTTGTCCAGCAGTACAAAGTTGGTTAGAACCCAATTCTTCACCTATGATAGTACCGAGATTCATTTCTTTTGCTAACGCCATAAAATGACCTGTTGTAGATTTTCCTTGTCCATCAATTAAGAAGAAGACATTGCCATTGAATTTATCTTCGAAAGGTTGTTGCATACCATGACCCTTTGAATTATCCGTTTTTGAAAAATAAGCAAATTGTTGTTTAGCAAGGTGTTTTAAAAGATAAATACTCGATTCAGCAGAACCACCACCATTAAAACGTACATCTATAATTAGATTTTTAACTTGTTTTTCTTTGATACTACTGAAGGTTTCATCTACAAATTCTTGAAACTCATCAAGGTTATTCCATGGATAATAATTAAATGAAGAGATAGTCATAATAGCAGTATTTTTATCTTCTTTTATTTCTAAGCATAAATCTTTACCACAATATGGAATAGAGTTGTTCATATAAGGTGCTTTTATATTATTTGTACTATTTAATTGAATTGGCGTTGGTTTTCCTTCAATTGTTACCGAATAGCTTTCGGGGAAATTAAGCGCATAAGGTACTATGATAGTTGACCACATATTAAACTCTTGACGTTTTGAGCTGTCTACATGACCTTGCGATTGTAAATGCTTAAAAGCGTCAGCAACAAGTTGTGAAATAGGAATAGTATTAATAGCTGTAATTTCATCTTTAATTGCTACTTTTTTACTATTAGTATAGGTGTCAACAACATATAATTTATCTTTTATAAGTCTTGTTTGTAATGGAAAAATCATATATTCTGGTAACATGTCTTTTTCAAAATAAAAGCTACCTAATGATGTATGAGAACAATTAGTATTAGCAATGATTTCACTACAGTGCCATGCAAATTCTGCAAAAGTTGTATGGTTGGTTATAAGTGATTTTTTAGTTTCAATGGTTTCCCAAAAATCTTGCTCTGAAATAAATTTTAGAGCATTTGGATTCACCTCTAATAAACGTTCTCCTAATTGCTGAAAATCATTAATGTAGTCTTCTTTGGTATAAACTTTTGCAAACTTCTCTTTAGGTGTAATAGATTTTATATGTGGATGTTTTATACGCTCAATTTGATCTTCTGCATTGAAATTATCAGGATTCAATTTTAAAGATATTTCATAATTTTTTAAGGATAATACAGAGTCACCTACAGCTAAGTAAGCTTCACCTAAACTATCATAAGGGTTTGAGGAATTAGGAAATTCATCTACAATCAATTTAAAAATTTCTAAAGCGTCGTTTAATTTATTGTTCCAAAGATGTTTATAACCATACATGGTCATTTCGTCTTCGTTTTCAAAATTGTAAGCCTCTGGATTTTCCTTTTTCAGTTTGCGATACAATGCTATACGTTCTGAAATAGGTAAATGCTCTTGTTCTTGTAAAGTTTGTGCTATAGATTTTTTTATCGTATTTACAGTAGTTGAAACTGCCTGTTGTATTTGCGATTCAGTCGTTTTATGAGAATTACATGCAACACATATAAATAATAGAAAGAAGTAATACCTTATGTTCATCATATGTTTTTATGCTAAAACTATGTTTTTAGAACATAATAGGTGTCAAAAAAGTGTCAAAAGACTGTCAATTTATGTAAAAGAGCCTAAAATGTTCTTTTGATTCCTAAAAAGGATAGAAGCATTAAATAGGAATCAATTACATAAGAAGTTTATTCACATTGTTTTTATAAACTTTACCAATTGGAATTTTAAAATCTTTAATCAAAATTCTATTGCCTTCAATTTCATTGATATGTGTTTTTGCTATTAGAAATGATTTATGCACTTGAAAAAACGCATCTTTTGGAAGTAAACTAAGGATATCTGATATTTTGTCTCGAACTTGGATTTCAGAATTTGAGGTAACTACATTCACATAGTTACCAATAGCTTCAACAAAAAGAATATCAGCTAGTTTCACTTGTATGCGTTTTTTATTCGATTTTAAAAATAAGCTTTGCTCTTCCTTTTTGATATTAGACGTCGTTACTTCACTTTTTTGTGACTTGACTTCAATTTTATTGATGGCTTTTATAAAACGTTCAAAACTAAAAGGCTTTAGTAAATAGTCTACAATATTAAGCTCGTAACCTTCTAAAGCGTGCTCTTGATAGGCTGTAGTGACAATAACATGTGGTGGATTTTGTAAGGTTTTTAAAAAATCAAATCCCTTTAGCTTGGGCATGTTTAGGTCCAAGAAAATTAAATCCACTTTATGGTTACGTAAGTATTCCATAGCTTCAATAGCATCATAACAGTGGCCTACAAAGGAAAGGTTTGGTAAAGCATCACAATACCCTTTGATGATATCATGTGCGATATGTTCATCATCTATTATTAAATACTTCATCATAACTTAAGAGTTAATGTCGCGTTATATATATCATTTTCAATAGAATTTGAAAATTCGTGTTTTTTAGGATAAACCAATTCTAATCTACGTGTTAAATTCTCTAGTCCTATGCCTTTATCACTTTGAGTTTCTACATCAAAATTGTTCTCAATCTTTAAGACAACTTCATTTTTTTTAGAAACAAGAGAAAGATGTACAAATGCATCTTTTCTTAAAACTTCTACACCATGCTTAAACGCATTTTCTACCAATATAATAAAAAGTAAGGGCATCAATTTTAAATTTTCATCTTCAACATCGATATCAAATTGTATATCAATTGTTTTATGATAGCGCATTTTATGAAGCTCAATATAGTTTTGGATAAAGTCAATTTCCTGTTGTAAAGTCACATGATCTTTTTGGCCTTCATAGATGCTATAGCGCATCATATCGGATAGTTTTAAAATCAGTTTTTTTGCCTTGTTACTGTCTTTATCAACCAATCCGTATAAGTTGTTCAGCATATTGAAGAAGAAATGCGGATTTACTTGAGATTGTAAATGCATCAATTCGGTTTTTGTTTTTTCATTTTTCAGCTTAACTATAGCTTTTATGTTCACAAATAACCAATGTGCAACGGTAATAATTATTGCAATGAAATATAAAAGAAGGAATTCAACAAACCCTTCTTTTTTACCTAAAGTGTCATTGAAAATCACAATGATAAACCCAATGACCACAAGCGCAATTCTAAAATTACGCATGGTAAATATTCCTTTTTTATGTCGAATTTTAAGATTCATAAAGCAATAATAATTAATTATAATCCTGCGTACAAATAAGTTGATAAACGCCTTTTATCTGTATGCGAACGTCTTTAAAAGTGTATTAAACCTACTTTATCACACTTCAATGTATTTATGTGCTGGCTTAAAGTACATACATCCCACTTTTTATAAAAACTAAGACTTCTCTAGTACGTTTGCTTCATCAATCATAAAACGAATAGTTATGCAACTCATTATTGATAATTTAAGTAAAACCTATGACAATGGCGTTAAGGCACTTCAAAATGTGTCTTTAGAAATACCTAAAGGCATGTTTGGTTTATTAGGACCTAATGGCGCAGGAAAATCTACTTTAATGCGTACCATTGCAACACTCCAAGATGCAGATCAAGGCACTATTGTATTAGATGGTTTAAATGTGCAAAGTAATAAGTACGCCATAAGAAAAGTGCTAGGTTACTTGCCACAACAATTTGGAGTCTATCCAAAAATGTCTGCCGAAGTTTTGTTAAACCATCTCGCGGTTCTAAAAGGTATTACCTCTAAAACAGAACGTCATGAAATCGTAACATCATTATTACACAAAACCAACTTATATGAAGTAAGAAAGCAAAATTTAGGAGGCTTTTCAGGAGGCATGAAACAACGTTTTGGAATTGCTCAAGCCTTATTGAATAATCCAACTTTATTGATTGTTGATGAACCAACTGCTGGATTAGATCCAAAGGAGCGCAACCGTTTCTATAATCTTTTAAGTGAAATTGCTGAGGACACCATCGTTATTTTCTCAACGCATATAGTAGAAGATATTAAAGAGCTATGTAACAATATGGCCATTATTAATAAAGGTCAAGTAGTGTTAAAAGGTAAGCCTTTAGAGTTAATAGACGCATTGAAAGGAAAGGTTTATCAAAAAAATATTCTACGCACAGAACTAGATTATTACAAGAGCGAATATAAGGTGATTAATGATAAGTTATTCCTAGGAAAACCAATTATCCAAGTGTATAATGAAACTCCTTTAGGTGATGGATTTGTACCTGTTGAAGCTGGTTTAGAAGATGTCTATTTCTCGCAAATTAACGAATACTAAAAACTAAAATTATGTGGTACGAAATATTCAAATTTGAACTAAAATATAGAGTCAAACGTCCAGAGACCTACATTTTCTTTGGTTTTCTGTTGTTGTTTTCAATTTTTGGTGTTGATTTTATCTTTCAAGGTGTAGAACTCGGATTAATGAAAAAGAATGCGCCATTGGTTATAGCAAAAGCTATGGGAGCGCTAACAGGAATATTTATGATTATGGCGTCTATGATTATGGGTGTTCCCGTTTTAAGAGATTTTCAGTATGATATGGAAGCTTTATTGTTTATAAATCCCATTACTAAACGTGATTATCTACTAGGGCGATTTTTAGGGTCTTCTGTAGTTTTATTATTTGTTTTTAGTGGTTTGTTGTTCGGAATGATGATTGGCTCACAAATGCCATGGCATAAAGCGGAACACATGTTAGCATTTAATGCATTTCACTATCTGCAACCTTTTATGGTAGTTGTATTGCCAAGTTTGTTTTTTGGAGCTTGTTTGTTTTTTGTTTCAGGTATGCTAAGCAAAAAACTCTTAGTCGTATATACCCAAGGAATTTTTCTTTTTGTAGTGTTTATGCTCACAAAAGCCATTACAAATGAATATTTACAAGGCTTATTAGATCCATTTTCATTAACCACTTTAACACAAGTATCTAAAGACTGGACAGTTTTAGAACGAAATCAGACAAACATTTCATTAGAAGGCATATTACTTCATAGCAAAGTACTTTGGGTTGGCTTAGGTGTTTTAATTTTGATGTATGGCTATCGAAAATTTTCGTTTAGTGCCTTAGCTAAATCCCAAAAAAAGAAACTGAAGCCAGTCAAATCAAGCAAAGAGCATTCAAATACAGAATATACCATTCCGAGTATTACTGTACAAAGTAGACTAAAATCGCAATGGATCCAATTACTGGAATTGACTACATTTTATACACGATTACTTTTAAAAGAAACCGCTTTTTGGGCCATTGTGATTTGCGGAATCATCATCATTCTTATCAATTCGGTAAACTTAGGTACAACATATGGTGTAGATAGTTATCCTGCTACACATTTTATTATTGCCGAATTACAAGAGATGTCCATGTACTTTTTCATTATCATTTTATTATTCTATTCTGGAGAACTTATTTGGAAAGAACGCAACACTAACATATTTGTTCTTAACGACTCTACAATAATTAGCAGTATCATTAGCCTCACAAGTAAGCTTATTTCACTTATTAATATCTACGCAATTATTATGATAAGTTTAATCATAACAGGTGTATCATTTCAGGCTGTAAGTGGTTATTATAAATTTGAGTTAGGCGTTTATTGTTTTGGATTCTTTGTCGAAATTCTTCCGTTTTTAATCTTGTATACGATCATCGCTTTTTTCTTTCAAGCCATCAGTAAAAATAAGTTTATTGGCATCATTTTCACATTAATATTCTTTATCCTTAATATGGTAACCGAAGCTTTTGGATATACACATGGCTTATACAAATTTGGAGGTAAAACACTAGGTGCATATTCAGACATGAATGGATATGGCCATTTGTTACCTTCTTATCTATGGACAAAAGTATATTGGTTGTTATTCGGAATACTTCTCTTAATAATTAGCGCATTAATTATGAATAGAGGAACCGCATCTAGTTTATGGCAACGCATAAGAACCTTTAAGCATCAGCTGACCAAGCCAATCTTATACGTAAGCAGTGCACTAATAGTATTTTTTATAAGTGTTGGAGCTTATATCTTTTATAATACGAATGTATTAAATGACTATTGGACTAGCGATGAGCAAAAGCGATTTAGGGTGAACTATGAAAACACATTAAAACCTTTAGAATATGTGCCTCAACCAAAAATAACAGACGTCAACTTAGAAGTGGAGTTATATCCAAGCAAAAGAAGTTATGATATAAAAGGAAGCTATATTTTGAAAAACACCACCAATTCACCAATCCATGAAATTCATATTCAAAAGTTAATTGCATCACATGTTGTACTAAAAGACATAAGATTTGAAGGAGGAGCAGAGGCTGATACTAAATATTCCGAATTTGATTATACCATCTATAGATTATCGAAACCTTTAGAAGTAAATGCAACTGTAACCATGAATTTTAGGCAAACTTATATCCCAAAAGGATTTAAGGAAGGACGACCAGATACCAGAATGGTATATAATGGAACCTTTATAGATAATACAGTTTTACCAACCTTAGGTTATAATAGGAAATATGAAATATCTAATGAAGATGATAGAATAGATTATGGCTTACCATCAAGACCAAATAAGCCTAAGATTGATAATGAAAACGAATTGGTAAATGCACGTTCAGGTAGCGATTCCGATGGCATTAATTTAGAAGTGATTATTGGGACTCATGAAAGGCAAACTGCCATTGTTTCAGGACAATTGCAACAACAATGGAAAAAGGACAATCGCAATTATTTTCATTACAAAACTATAGAACCCATTATTAATTTTTATTCCATTGTATCTGCGGAATATGAAATACAAAAGGACATCTGGAAAACCAAGGGGACTTCAGTAGATTTAGAAATATATCATCATGAAGAACATGACTATAATGTAGATCGAATGATGGATGCCATGAAAGTGTCTCTGAGTTATTATAGTAATAATTTCAGTCCATATCAATATGAACAATTACGAATCATGGAGTTTCCAAGATATCAGCAATTTGCACAATCGTTTCCTGGTGCTATTCCATTTTCTGAAGCCTTAGGATTTGTATTAGATCTCAATGACGAAACTGATGTAGATATGGCGTTCTATATTACAGCACATGAAGTTGCGCATCAATGGTTTGGAATGCAAATAGAAGCAGCTAATGTACAAGGACGTAATTTTGTTTTAGAAACCCTATCACAATATGCAGCTGTTATGGTATTGAAGAAAACATACGGAAAGGAAAAAACCATTCAGTTTTTAGAATTACAAAAGGAGATTTATGATAGAGAACGCAAAAAAGCAACTATGGAAGCCTCATTATCTTTAGTAGAAGCACAAGATTTTGTGTATTATAATAAAGGCGCTATTGCCATGTATAATTTACAAGAAATGATTGGAGAAGAGAAGGTGAATCTTGCTTTACAACGCTTCCTAAAAGATTGGAATACCAAAGATGGATTACTAAAATCACAGACCAAAAGATACCCAACATCAAAAGATGTATTGGGTTATTTTAAAGAAGTTACACCTAAAGAATCTCAAGAAATACTTTATAATTTATTTGAAACCAATAAGCCTTTTAACTAATTTGCCTTAAGATTATTATAGTGAATAACTGGGAGTTTAACTTCAGACTCTCGGTTTATTACTATAATAGTTTAAATTAAATAAGGAGTGTTAGAATAGTAATTAGACAAAATATAGTTATACATTAGAGACGCAAAGTTGCATTTGTTATGTCTACAATAAAAATATATAATTTAAGAATCGTACCAAAGAATCCCGTTTTTAACGATGCAATTAATTATAAAAACAAAGTGAAAAATGTATTTGGCAAGCAACCTTTATCTTGTTCAATTCCACATATAACTATTGGAGAGTTTTTAATGGATATGTCATATGAGAATATCCTGAAAAAAGCTTTCAATCAATTGTCTCAAATTCCAAAGTTTAAATTAAAAGCTAATAATCTTGGTGTTTTTAACAACTCACATACTTTGTATATTAATATTGAAAAATCTTCTAAGTTTCATGAGCTTCAAAAGTTCTTAAAAATTATTTGGATTAGGGATTTACATAGAAAATTGAACTCTTTAAAGTTATCTAGTACACCACATATTACTATTTCCAAGTTTAAAAATAGAACAATGATGCTAGAAAGTTTAGAACTATTAAAAACTAGTAATTATCAAAAGGAATTCTATATTGACAATTTAGTTCTTACTTCCAGATACAATTATGAAACTTGGAATTGGGAATTTAAAATTCCTTTGAAATAGCTACATACAATACATAAATAACAAATATTAACATTTGTGCTATAGAATATGTTTCCATTAATGTCTTCATAAGTAGCAAATATAGTATAAGATTCTATATAATTAGTAATCTAAAATTATTTTGACCTCATAAAATTTTGACTAAATCAGTAGGAGAAATAATCCACCATATTTTAGAAGTTTATGGTTTTTAATGTGCTTTAAATTTAAACAGCCTCATATATCCCCAATTCATCTATAAAATCCCCACAAACTTCTATTAGATCTCAAAAAACAGCGATAAAACTATAGTGCTAATTAGCTTTGTAGTATTTTAGTTCTTTTATATTCAAAAATGACGTATTTAAAAGTCCTATTGCATTGCTTTTTATGGTTGGTCTTATTTCTATATCCTTTAGCCTCCTTAGATAGTTCCTATCTTATTTATAGAAATTGGTTATCCTTAACGAGCATTTTAGTTGCTTTTTATTTAAACTATTTCGTTTTGGTAGATCGCTTTTTTTTAGGAGATAAAAAAGTCATCTTTTACGGGTTAAACATATTACTCATTGTCTTGTTGTATGTACTCATTGGCTATCTTGTAGATTTTACTATATTCCATCCTTCGCATAATGGTCAGCCAATTCGTGAGATAAGAAGTGGTGCGATGACTACGGTTCAAGTGATTTTGCCTATAATTTTAGGTATTGGTATGTGTGTAGGATTAAAAGTCTCTACACAATTCCATAAACAACAGTTGCTACTGCAAGAGGTGAAGCAAACCCAGTTAAATGCTGAGATTAAATATTTAAAATATCAGGTACAACCACATTTTCTGTTTAATACCTTAAATAATATTTATGCTTTGGTAGATGAGTCGCCCAATATGGCCAAACAATCCATACATACCATGAGCAAAATGATGCGTTATGTGTTGCATGAGGCTTCTAATCATAAGGTATCCATAGTCAAAGAACTAGAATTTTTAGAGCGTTATATCGCTTTGATACAATTGCGTGTGCCTTCAAATTTAACCCTAGAAAAGAACTTTCCGATTATTAATCAGCCCATACAAATCGCGCCACTAATCTTGATTACCTTTATAGAAAATGCCTTTAAACATGGTATAGACGCCATAAAAAAGAGCTATATTAAGATCGATTTAGAGATTGAAAACCATCATATAAGCTATACTGTTGTGAATTCGTATTTCCCTGAAAAAGGTACCATTACCGATTCTGGAATAGGTTTAGACAATCTAAAAAAGCGGTTGGAGTTGTTATATCCCAATCGGTTTAGCTTGCATATCACCCAAGAAAACAATGCCTATATGGCCCAATTAATACTTAAATATAAAGAATAATGCTGTCCTGTATTGTGATTGATGACGAGCCTTTAGCGCTTAATTTATTAAAAGGTTATGTAGAATCTACGCCTTTTTTAAGGTTGGTTGCGGCTTGTACTAATGCCATTGCTGCGTTTGAAATTCTAGAGAAAGAAACTGTAGATTTGATTTTTACCGATATTCAAATGCCCAACCTATCGGGAATGGAGTTGTCAAAAATGATCTTAAACCAAAAGACTAAGGTCATTTTTACCACTGCCTTTGAAGAATTTGCTTTAGAAGGTTATAAGGTCAATGCTATTGATTATTTAGTGAAACCCATAAGCTATTCCGAGTTTTTTACAGCAGCTAATAAAGCAAAGCAACAGATGCTTCAAACCTCTAATCAGGCACCAATTGACGATTATATTTTTGTGAAATCGGATTACAAATTGATGAAAATTGATTTGAAAGATTTGATTTATGTAGAAGGGCTCAAAGACTATTTAAAGTTTTATACGGTCCATTCCGAAAAGCCCATTCTCACATTAAAAAGCATGAAATCCTTGGAGGAGGAGTTGTCTAAAAAACAATTCATGCGTGTGCATCGTTCCTTTATGGTCAACTTAAAAAAGATTACGACTATTGAGCGCAATCGTATAGTTTTTGGAGATACTTATATTCCGGTTTCCGATAAGTATAAAGAGGCCTTTTTAAAATTTGTAAATTCAGATTTTCAATAATAGATAAAATCTAGGCAAACGTCTATTTATCATTCCTAGATATCTATTTCACTTTAAAATGGAGTAGCGTTTCCTCAATTTTGATGTATTCATTTAAAACTATACATCAATGATTCGAGTACTAATTATCGTTTTGCTTTGTTTATCCGAAGTATTATCTGCGCAAACCACCAATGACAAGATTGAAGAAATGCTACAAAAACATGTGGTATTAGATCAATTTTCTGGAACTATACTTCTGGCTAAAGACGGCGAAGTTTTATACGCCAAAGCCTTTGGAGATGCCAATAAGAGCTATGGTATAAAAAACAATTTGGATACTAAGTTTAACACCGCTTCAATGGGCAAAATGTTTACAGGCGTGTCCATAATGCAATTGCATGAAAAGGGACTACTGAATATTCATAATCCTGTGGTTAGCTATTTAAAAGACTTTCCTCTGGGGAATGAAATTACAATCTATCATTTATTGTCGCATACCTCTGGAGTCGGACGCTATATGAGGCATCCCGACTATCGATCGAACAGACATCAATACAGAACCATCGACGATTTGCTACCGATTATTTATGATCAAAAATTGGAATTTACAACACCTGGTGAACGCTTTTCGTATTCCAATTCGGGAATGGTTCTATTAGGTGCTGTGATTGAGCACATCACAGGACAATCTTATGCTGAATATATCACTAAAAACATTCTTGAGCCTACGCAAATGCACAACACAGCCATGAGATTTGGAGATGAAGTGGTCAGCAATAGAGCAACAGGCTATTTGAAATCTATTTCAGGAAAACATTTGAATAATAACTTTCTAAGTAGTACACCATATCCAGATGGAGGTATTCTATCTACAGTAGGAGATATGCTCAAATTTGATCAATCGCTTTACAGTTCTAGCTTAATTAATGAAACCTCAAAAAAAGAGATGTTTAAAGCTTTAAAGGTTACTTATGGATTAGCATTTCAAGTAGAAAACAGACAAGATAATCTTGTTGTTGGTCATAGTGGAGGCATGCCTGGGTTTTCGTCTTATTTTTCGAGGTATTTAAAGGATAAATACACCATTATCGTATTGTCCAATTATGATATGATTGCTAGAAATATAGCGCATTATATTGAAGATATATTATATGATGAAGACTATCAATTACCTAAAGAACGACTGCGTTTTTTTATCTATAAGAACAAAGAAACGATAACAAGTCTGGACCATTTTGATGCCATTGCGCAATACATCACAAAACACAAGTATTCATTAAAACATCCACAACGACTAAATATGATTGCTTATGAATTTGTTAGAGAAAATGACCTTGAATTTGCTATTCAACTTTTTAAATTAAATGCGCATTTGTTCCCTAATGAAGCTAATATGTATGACAGTCTGGGAGAAGCCTATGAAAAAAACAAACAATACGATTTGGCACTCAAAAACTACGAAAAAGCGGTTGCCTTAGCTAAAAAGAATGATCACAGATTGTTAAGTTCTTTTCAATCGACTTTAGAACGCTTCAAGAAAAAACTAAATAAAGATTTGTAAAATGAGAGTAGAACAAAAAAAAGAATCAAGGTTAAGTTATCTCATTGAGATTATCCTTTACATCGCTATCATGTTTTTAATTAGGGAAACGTCTATTCCTAATTCACATTATTTGGTTACAGGTTTTCTATACTCAGGAACAACACTAATTGTTGCCACCTTAATGATGAAAAGACGTGGTATCACTTGGAAAGCTTTAGGATTAGCGCGTCCCAAAAACATAAAGAAGACGCTTTTACACTCAGGAGTAATTTTTATTACGGTTATAGCTACGTTTCTTATTTTTAATATTATACAAGATCAATTTGCTGTAGCTAAAGCAAGTAGTGAAGCTGCTAAAGGCACTATTACAGGTTATAGCCTGAGTAATGGCGATTATGCTTATGTGTTTTCAGTTATTGTGTTTGTGTGGTTACAATCGGCTTTAGAAGAATTATTAGAACGAGGATTCTTAATTACTTGGGTTGAAGGTTTATTATCTAATGTAAAGTTTAGAACTGCAATTGCTATTATTTTTCAAGCGTGTATTTGGGGATTTAGACATTCCTATGATATCTCAGAACGTTCAATTTCAGTAGCTTTAGTTGGAATTGTTATGGGAATCGCTTATGTGAAATTAGGGCGTAATTTATGGTCAGTAATTATAGCGCATTGTGCCATGAATACGATGTCGCTGATTTAATTTAACCCTCTAGATCCTATTTTAGATCAGTATAATAGATGTCAATATGCGAGTTGAAATTCTTTATAAATTATTTTGAAACTTATGTTTACCCAAAATTTTAAGTTGTAGAGCAATTGCTTTGATCATCAGAATCCAGATCAATGCCTTTGCTCCAAGCACACAACTGATTTAATATAGGTAATAAATCTTCTCCTTTCTTTGTTAAAGAATATTCGACTCTTGGTGGTGTTTCTGCATAAGATTCTCTATTAATAATACCTCTTTGCTCCATTTCTTTTAGTTCATTAGAGAGCACTTTTCTGCTAATCTTATCAATTCTAATAGCAAGTTCACCAAACCTTAATTTTCTATCTGCTAATGTATAGACAATTATCGATGTCCATTTATTACCAACAATATTCATGGAGTGGGTAATAGGACACTCATTATAGTTTTCAATTAGTTTTCTTCCCATATTAGTTACCATTTGGTTACTACTTTATTCGCTACAAATCTATAAAAATATCTTTTATATACTATTAATAGTTACTTTTGGAAACTATTAATTTAATAATATCAAAAAATGAGCATATTTAAACCGTTTTCTTTAGGAAACATAGAATTAAAAAATAAAATTGTAATGGCACCATTAACAAGGTCTAGAGCAATTGATAATATTCCAAACGAACTAATGGCAGAGTATTACGAACAAAGAGCTACTGCAGGACTCATAATTTCAGAAGGGACTTCACCTTCACCAAACGGAATTGGATATCCGCGTATTCCTGGAGCATATTCTGACGCACAAATTGAAGGTTGGAAAAAAATTGCTACTGCAGTACATGCTAAAGGAGGCAAAATATTTGTACAATTAATGCATACAGGTAGAATTACAGCTAAAGTAAATATGCCAGATGGCGCTATTACACTTGCTCCATCTGCAATTCAAGCTTCGGGAGAAATGTTTACAGATAATGATGGTTTTGTCCCTCATGAGATTCCTAAAGCCATGACACTTGAAGAGATTAAGTCGAGCCAAGATGAGTTTGTACTTGCAGCAAAACGCCTTATTAATGAGGCCGAAATAGATGGTATTGAATTACACGCAGCTAATGGGTATTTATTAAATCAGTTTATAAATCCTAAATCTAACCAAAGAGAAGACAATTATGGTGGTAGTATAGAAAATCGTAGCAGATACGTTCTAGAAGTTGCTGAAAAAGTAGCCAATGCAATAGGAGGAGACAGGGTAGGAATTCGTCTTTCGCCTTATGGTGCTTTTAATGATTTGGAATCCAACTATGATGCGTTAGAGGACACTTTTATTTATATGTCGCAACAAATAGCATTGCTTAATTTGGCCTATATTCACGTGGTTGATCAAAGAGTAGCTTTTGGAGCACCAGATTTTACTACAGATATCAAAAAAACGATTAAGGAAAATTTTAAAGGCACAATAATATCTGGTGGTGATGTGAATACAATTGAAAAAGGAGAAGCTATTATTAATAGTGGATTGGATTTAGTTTATGTTGGTAGACCTTTTATATCAAATCCTAATTTTGTAGAAAAATTACAGAACAATCAAAAATTGGTTAGTCCAGATGCAGAGACTTTCTATACACCAGGCGCACAAGGTTACACAGATTATCAATAGAAAAAAGACACTATGACAGCCTTAGAAAATTTAGAAAAATATAATTTAGAACTGCCTGAGCCATCAACACCTGGCGGATCATATGTATCGGTTAACATTAGAGAGAATGTAGCATATTTAGCAATCCAATTTCCAATAGTTAACAAGGAGCACTTCTATAAAGGAAGATTTGGTAACGAGCTTTCTACAGAAGAAGGTTATAAAGCAATGGAATTATGTGCAATGAATGTTCTGGCACAAATAAAGGAAAAGGTAGGTTTTGATAAGCTAGTAGGTTTAAATCATATAGATGTATATTATCAAGCCAGTAGTAATTGGGATGAAGCGCCAAAAGTGGTAGATGGTGCTTCAGATTTGTTTTTAAAAATTCTAGAAGAAAAAGGAAAGCATTCACGTGCTATTTTTGGTGTGCAACATCTGCCTTTAAATTTTAGTGTTGGATTAACAGCCTCTTTTACGATTAAATAATAAAATGAGAAAGAAAGTTTATTTAGTGAACTTTCTTTCTCATTTCTTTTTCATTTTATAAATATTAAGTACTAGATATTAAAAAGAATTACTTCAGATTCTGGGATATTTTACATAGTATAGAATTATAGCTTACAAATGGCATACAACACATAAACAACAAATATTGACATTTGTACTATAATTTATATTATGTAAAATAGAACTTTAAAACATCAAAAAGAATTCATATATATAACACTCCTTTTTGATGCATAATGATCGCTGTTTTATTGTTAACCCCAAAAACTATTCAATTATTTTTCCTCGAAAATTTATGTTTGTTCTATGGCTACTAAATATTCTGATATCAGCATTTAAACTGGGATAAATGATAAGCTCAACATCTAATGTCTCAGTACTTTTATTTATTTTAAAATCATAAACATGCAAATTCTTATCAGAATCAAAATTATAATCAGTTGATTTAGGTACACCTTTAAACTCTATACCAACTTTATCACTATCCAAACGTCCACCCATTTGTCGTACACCAAAATATGGCAAGTATATAGATAAACTATCACCTGTTTTAATAAAATAATTTTCATTACCCATAAGGTTAATATTAGATCCAGAATCTCCAGGTGGTAATAATCCAGTATTTCCAATTAAAGAAGATGTTTGTGGTTGTGCACTATAGACCTCAATTCGCAAAGTATCTTTATCAACTATGGCTTGTACTTTTGCTAATGCTGCTGGCGTTGCTATATTTTTGGTACTATTACAAGCAACTAATACTACAGCAAATAATATAATTGTAGTTAATTTTATTTTCATAACGCAATTTTTTATTAGTATAAAAATAATCTTAATCTGTTTATTTTTAGTGTATTTCACTTCTAATTTTAGACGTTATAAGTCTAATTTATCCAATATAAGCAATAATTAGTGTCAAAAACTTATAAAAAAGGTCAAATCTGTAATAAATTTGACCTTTTAAGTTTAGGTTAGGATTGGTTAATTATAGCCATTTTAAGAAATAATCCATCATCTCTTCTTTAAGATCATAATGCATTTTAATATAAGTACGCATATCATCTTTAAGAGTATGTTGTTCATTATGTAAACGACCATCAATTTGTTCACTTAAATCAGCCTTATTAATATTAGCCATTTTATTTCTACATCTATGCATTAATTTTGAAATGGCATCTTTTTCAATCATTATCTTATTTTGAAAATGCTCTAAAGGAATTAAAGCATTGTTACTAAACTCTCTAGAAGCTATTTCTTCAAGTTTTTCTTCAAAAGTGTCCATTTCGTTAAAATGGAAACGTAATTCCCTTTTCCAAGTGTCTAAGTTAAATTTTAAGTCGCTTAAATATGATACTTTAGTTTGCATAATTTCTATTGTTTTAATGTTTATTATTAATTTACTTCTTCTTTTACTAATTGTTTTTGAACATTTGTTGGAACAGCTTGATAAGATTTAAATCGTGAACTAAAGGTTGCTCTACCTTGTGTTATAGACCTTAAATCTGTAGAAAACCCAAATAACTCAGATGCTGGTGTTACACATTTTAAAACTTGATAATGATCTTGCGTATCAATACCTTGAATTACCGAACGTCTTGATTGTAAATCGGTCATTACATTACCAACCATTTGCTCTGGTACTCTAATGGTTAATTCTTGTGTTGGTTCTAATAACTTTGGATTTGCATTAAGAAAAGCTTCTTTAAAAGCGTGTGCTCCAGCAATTTTAAACGAAATATCGTTAGAATCTACCGAGTGCATCTTACCATCATAAACCATGACACGTACATCTCTTACAAACGATTTTGTTAATGGGCCAGATTCCATTACTTCTACAATACCTTTCATTACCGATGGTAAATAGCGTGTATCAATAACACCTCCAACAATACAGTTATAAAACACTAACTTTCCACCCCAAGGTAAGTCCATCTCTTCTTTACCTCTAATATTAAAACCTTCAGGTTCTGGCATACCTTCATACCAAGGTTCAATTTTCATATGCACTTGCGCAAATTGTCCTGAACCACCAGATTGTTTTTTATGTCTGTAATTTGCTGTAGAAGAACGTTGAATTGTTTCTCTATACTGGATTTTTGGACGCTTAAATTCTGCTAATACTCCATATATATGCTCTAATGTCCATTTAATAGTAGATAAGTGTAATTCACCTTGACACCCTAAGAGCGTTTCTTTTGTTTCGTTTGAAAATGATACTACTACAGTAGGATCTTGAGTGTGCATACGCCTTAATGCATCACTAAGCTTTTCTTCATCATTTTTATCAACTGCATTTACAGCTTTTGTAATTCTTGAATCTGGATATTGTATAGGTTTTATAGTGTAACCCTCTTCTCTACTTGATAAAGTATCGTTAGTCTCAGTAAACTTTAATTTTGAAGTGGCTCCAATATCACCAACAGTTAATTTAGATACAGCTTCCTTATTTTTACCATCCATAATGTATAATTGATTGATGGTTTCAATTTCACCTGTTCTAGAATTGTAAAGTTTATCGTTAGTATTTACTTCACCAGATTTTACTTTAAAGAAAGTGATTTGCCCTAAGTTTGGCTGATAAATCGTTTTAAAAACAAATAATGTTGTTTCTGCATCTTTATCAGGCTTAATTTCATTGCCTTCCATACTTTGCTCCGATTTTAAATCGGAAGCAGCTGGTGCTACATTATCAATGAATCCCATTAAACGACCTGAACCCATATCATTTAATGCAGACACACAAAACACAGGAAATAAATCATGGTTTAACATACCAGCTTTAATTCCTTGGAGCATTTCATTTTCATTAAGTGTTCCTTTATCAAAGAATAGCTCCATTAACTCTTCATCATTCTCTGCAGCTTTTTCCACCAATTCATTATGAAGTGCATCAGCTAATGCCTTTTGATCTTCAGGTATTTCTAATTTTTCAGGCTTCCCTCCTTCTGGACCAAACTTATACATCTTCATCTTCAATACATCAATAATACATTGGCTACCGTCAACAACTATTGGATATTGAATTTTCACAGCATTATTACCTACTAATTGTTTAATACTAGAAAAGCTATCTTCAAAATCTGCATTCTCATGATCAATTTGATTCACAACAAATAAAGTTGGCTTGTGATACTTATCTATATAATTCCATATAATTTCAGTACCTATTTCAACGCCATGTTTAGCGTTAATAACTGTAGCAATAGTATCGGCAACTCTTATTGAGGAAATAATTTCACCAATAAAGTCGTCTAATCCAGGAGTATCAATAATATTAATTTTATAGTTTCGCCATTCAGTGTGAAGTGGTGTGGCAAAAACGGAGGCTTGTCTTTCATGTTCGATGTCGTGGTAATCCGAAACAGTATTTTTTGCTTCTATAGTTCCTCTACGCTTAATTAACTCAGCCTCATAGAGCATTGTTTCTGCTAAAGTGGTCTTACCACTATTATGGGCTCCTACAAACACTACATTTTTAATGTGCTTATCGTCATATATTTTCATAATAAATCATTTAAAATCATAGCTTAAAATTACTTAGTATATAGCTCGAAAAAAATGATATTTGTTAGCTTTAGGTATTGTTTTTGGCCTTAATCGTAAAAAAATACACTTTTAACTCTTTTATATATGTTAATTAGTTAAGTTTTTTAAATTTGGTAGAAACTCAAATTAAATAGCTGACCACTATGAAAAAAATTACTCTATCTCTTATTTTTCTATTCACTCTTTTAACTACTTCAGTAACAGCACAACACTCTGTTGCTCGTGAATGGAACGACGTTTTATTAGACGCCATTAGAAATGATTTTGCAAGACCTACAGTACATGCTAGAAACTTATTCCATAGTTCTGTACTTATGTACGATGCTTGGGCACTTTTTGATAGTCAAGCAAGCACTGTATTTTTAGGAAAAACCTTTGGAGGTTATAATTGTGCTTTTAATGGTATTTCTAATCCTGCAGATGCTGATGCAGCACGCCATGAAATAATTAGCTATGCTATGCTACGCTTACTTTCTCACAGGTTTGCAAGTTCTCCTGGAGGACAACCAACATTAGATAGTTTTACAACATTATTTAATGGATATGGTTATGACGACTCCTTTACATCTACCGATTATAGTTCTGGTTCATATGCTGCACTTGGAAATTATTTAGCAGAACAAATGATTGCTTTTGGAAATCAAGATGGTTCAAATGAGCAAACTGGTTATGATAATGAACATTATTTACCAGTTAATAGCCCATTAGTTTTAGAGTTATATCAAGAAAATGATTTAAATGATCCTAATAGATGGCAACCTTTAGCTTTTGCTCATTTTATTGATCAAAGTGGAAATGTATATCCTATTAGTACACCAGATTTTTTAAGTCCTGAATGGGGAGAAGTAACGCCATATTGTTTAAAACCTGAAGACTTAGACATTTTTAATAATGGTTTTGATTGTTATGTATACAATGATCCAGGACCTCCTGTATATATTCAAAACTCAAATGAAGATGGTATAGACGATCCATATAAGTGGCATTTTGCTCTAGTAGCAGCTTGGTCAGCTCATTTAGATCCTGCTGATCCAACTATGATAGACATTTCTCCTGGTGCTTTAGGAAATTATGACATCGATAATTACCCTGAAAGTTTCGCTGAATACCAAGCCTTTTACGATTTCACTAATGGTGGTGATGCAGGAACTGGTCATGCATTAAACCCTCATACGAATGCACCATATGCACCACAAATGGTTAAAAGAGCTGATTATGCAAGAGTTTTAGCAGAATTTTGGGCAGATGGCCCTGACTCAGAAACGCCTCCTGGACACTGGTTTACAATTATGAATTATGTAAGTGACCATCCATTGGCAGTAAAAAAGCTTGGTGGTCAAGGAGCTGTTTTAGGTGATTTAGAATGGGATGTTAAATGTTACTTAGCTTTAGGTGGCGCTATGCATGATTCAGCTGTTAATACTTGGGGAGTTAAAGGTTATTATGATTATGTAAGACCAATTTCTGCAATTCGTTATATGGCAGGAAAAGGACAAAGTACTAATGCTTCATTACCTAGTTACGATCCACATGGATTACCATTAATTAATGGTTTAATTGAATTAATTGAAACTGGTGATCCTCTTGCTGGTGATGCCGATGAAAATGTTGGTAGAATAAAAATTTATGCATGGAAAGGTCCAGACTTTATCAACGATCCTAATACAGATGTTGCAGGTGTTGATTGGATATTAGGAGAACATTGGTGGCCATACCAACGCGCTTCATTTGTTACGCCTCCTTTTGCTGGTTATGTTTCTGGGCATTCTACATTCTCTAGAGCAGCTTCAGAAGTATTGACTATGCTTACTGGAGATGCTTTTTTTCCTGGAGGAATGGGAACTTTTGATATGGCACAAAATGACTTTTTAGTATTCGAACAAGGTCCATCGCAAGCTATGACATTACAATGGGCTACTTATAGAGATGCATCTGACCAAACAAGTTTATCTAGAATTTGGGGTGGTATTCACCCTCCTATTGATGATATTCGCGGTAGAATTATAGGAGAAAAAATTGGTATAGATGCATTTAATCTTTCTGTAGCATATTTTGATGGTACATTAAGCGATGACACACCAACAATTGAAAGTACTACGCTTGCGTATCCTAATCCGTTTAAAGATAATTTAAGTATTAAAGTTGATTATTTAGGTGCTACAAATATTAATATGTATAGCATTGATGGGAAGTTAGTTTTAGAACAAAAAAACAATACTGATAGCAACACTATTACACTAAAAACTAACAAATTAACATCTGGATTGTATTTTGTAAAAATATTAGATGAAAATAATTCAACTTTAGCTGTTAAAAAAGTACTTAAAAACTAATTGTAATAATTGTTTAAATTATTTTTGCGCAACTTATATTTGCGCTTATGCTATCATTTTTAAACATTTTTAGAGTTGTAGCTTTCTTAGAAGGCCTCTCTTATATATTATTACTTTTTATTGCCACACCAATTAAATATTTTGGAGATGATCCTCAATATGTAAAAATGCTAGGTATGCCACATGGTTTACTATTTGTACTTTACATCATATTGGTATTTATGCTTAAGATGGAAAACGATTGGTTTAAATCAAATTACAAGTTTGCTTTGCTAATGTCTATTCTACCATTTGGAACTTTTTATCTTGATTGGCGATTAAAAAAAGAAACTAAAGCTTAAGTATTGTGAAAGTTTGCATTGCCGAAAAACCAAGTGTTGCTCGTGAGATTGCATCTATTTTAGGTGCAAATACGAGACATGATGGCTATTTTGAAGGCAATGGCTATGCGGTTACTTACACCTTTGGGCATTTATGTACCTTATTTGAACCTATTGACTACAAATCATACTGGAAAAGTTGGGATTTAAATAATTTACCAATGCTTCCAGACAAGTTTCAAACTAAAGTTTCTAACGATTCTGGTATTCAAAAACAATTCAATATTGTAAAAGGTTTATTTGAAAAAGCTGATGTTATTATAAACTGTGGTGATGCTGGACAAGAAGGAGAACTTATACAACGTTGGGTTATAAACCAAGCTAACTATACAGGTGAAGTTAAACGCTTATGGATTTCGTCATTAACTGCCGAAGCAATCAAGGAAGGCTTTAGTAATTTAAAACCTTCAACTGATTACGATAATTTATATTATGCAGGTTTTTCAAGAGCCATTGGCGATTGGTTATTAGGCATCAATGCTACAAGGCTATATACAGTAAAACATGGTGGTTATAAACAAGTTCTATCTGTAGGTCGTGTACAAACACCTACACTAGCAATGTTAGTTGAACGCTATAAGTCTATTGAAAACTTCAAATCACAACCCTACTGGGAATTACAAACGTTATATAGAGATACAAGCTTTAATTGTGAAGAAGGTCGCTTTTTAAAGAAGGAAGAAGGTGAAGCTTTTGCAAACAAGGTAAAAGACGCAGATTTTGAAATTGTTTCGGTTACGAAAAAAGATGGGAAAGAATACGCTCCAAAGCTATTTGACCTAACAGGATTACAAGTATATTGTAATACTAAATTTGGTTTATCGGCAGACGAAACTTTAAAAATTGCTCAAAAATTGTATGAGCAAAAGGTCATTACGTATCCAAGAGTTGACACTACATTTTTGCCAAATGATATCTATCCAAAAGTGCCTTCTATACTTAAAAACTTAACTGAGTATAGTACACTTATTAATCCTTTATTAGGTAAACCAATTAAGAAGTCATCAAAGGTTTTTAATGACAAAAAGGTTACAGATCATCATGCCATTATTCCTACTGGAATACAAATCAATTTACAATACAATCAGAAATTGGTTTATGACATCATTGTAAAACGTTTTATTGCCTCATTTTATGACGACTGTAAAGTAGCTAACACCAATGTTATTGGTAAAGCAGAAGATGTAACTTTTAAAACCACAGGAAAAGAAATTTTATCAAAAGGTTGGCGTGTAGTTTTTGAAGATCCAGATGCAAAAGAAAAAAAAGAATCTGGTATTTTACCAACGTTTCATGAAGGGGAATCTGGCATACACACACCTTCATTTTTAGAAAAAGAAACCAAACCTCCAAAGCAATTTACAGAGGCAACACTATTAAGAGCTATGGAAACTGCTGGAAAACAGGTTGATGATGATGAAATGCGCGAATTAATGAAAGAAAATGGTATTGGAAGACCTTCAACAAGAGCCAATATTATTGAAACTTTATTTAAGCGCAAATATATTGAACGCAAAAAAAAGCAATTACTTCCTACCACTACAGGGATTCAGCTTATTGATACTATTCAAAATAAACTACTTAAATCGGCTGAATTGACTGGTCGCTGGGAAAAGCAACTTAAGGAAATTGAAAAGGGAACTTATAATGCTGGTACGTTTATAAAAAATATGAAACGTATGGTTGACCAGTTGGTATATGAAGTCCGTAGTGAAAAAATAAGAGCTAATATATCTGCTTCTACTAATGAAACTAAGCCTTCTAAAAAGAAGACAACAAAAACTAAGGCATCAAAAATCACAAGTTTACCTTGTCCAAAATGTACGCAAGGTACTATTATTAAAGGTAGTACTGCTTACGGTTGTAGTACATTTAAAAATGGTTGTGATTTAAGATTACCATTTGAGTTTTCTGGTAAAAAGATATCAGAAAATCAATTTACACGACTACTTCAAAAAGGCAGCACAGTTAACTTAAAAGGATTTAAAACAGATACTGGTAAAATTGAAGGTTTACTTCGTTTTGATGATAATTTCAATTTAGTTTTAGAGCCAAAAGTTAAGCCCATTCCAGATGTAATTACTTGTCCAAAATGTAATAAAGGTACTATTTTAAAAGGATCTACAGCATATGGTTGTAATGCTTTTAAAGAAGGCTGCGATTTTAAAGTCACATTTAGCGATATCAAATCTAAAGCCAATGGACAAACACTTACAAAACAATTGGTTTATAATATCATTAATGGAAACGCATAAACACTTTAAAATATTTAAGCCTTATGGTTTTTTAAGTCAGTTTAAATCTAACTCCACATTTGAACAAAAGAAAAACTTTTTAGGTAGCCTCTACCCTTTTCCTCAAGGTACTATGGCTATTGGTAGACTTGATGAAAAATCGGAAGGATTATTACTTTTAACTACCAATGGTAAGTTAAGCGCACAAATTACAAGTAATTCTGTAGAGAAAGAATACTATGCTTTGGTTGATGGTGCTATTGATGATGAAGCTATTACTAAAATGAGAGAAGGTGTGTCAATTGGTTTTAATGGTAAGAAATACACAACAAAACCTTCAAAAGTTTCTAAATTAGAATATACTCCTGAGCTTCCTGAACGTTCAAAAAAAATAAGAGATGCTCGACATGGTCCTACATCTTGGATTTCTATAACACTTAAAGAAGGAAAGTTTAGACAAGTTCGTAAGATGACATCTGCGGTTGGTTTTCCTACTTTACGGTTAGTAAGAGTACGAATTGGTAATATTTGTTTAGATAGTATGCAAAGTGGTGCTGTAATTGAATTGCAAGATACAGACATACTAATTTAGCTTATCTATAACAATGGTTTACATTTTACGTAGTACTTTTGTAAAATAATATAAACCATATGGAAAGTATTTCTCATTTTATATATGACTATTTAACCTCATTAGGCTTGTCTGAAAAACTAGCAGTATATATTAATATGCTAGTGTTATTACTATTTCTGCTTGTTATAATATTCATCATAGACTTTGTAATTAGACGATTGATTTTAGGCGCTTTTTCTCAGTTAGCAAAACGCTCAAAATCAAACTTTGACGATATCATGGTAAAAAACAAAGTACCACGAAACATCGCTCATATAATTCCTCTAATTATAGCTGTGGAATTTGTTCCAATGGTATTTACCGATTTTCCGTATTGGGAAAATATTATAGAAAAAGCTTTGATGGTTTTTGGAATTGTTTTAACACTTTGGGTAGTTAGAAGTTTATTAAACACCTTTAAAGACTATTTTAAAACCTTACCTAACTTTAAAGACAAACCTGTAGATAGCTATATACAAGTATTCATGATTTTTGCTTGGGTTATTGGTTTGTTTGGTGCATTTGCAATACTAACTGGAGTTACCTTTTGGGAATTTGCTACAGGATTAGGTGCTTTTGCAGCAATTATATTATTGGTTTTTAAAGATACCATTCTCGGTTTTGTAGCAAGTATACAAGTATCTATTAATGATATGGTACGTATTGGTGACTGGATATCGTTTGAAAAATATGGTGCTGATGGAGATGTTATCGAGATAAACTTAGCAACAGTAAAGGTTCAAAATTGGGATAAAACTATTACTACTATTCCAACCTACGCATTAATTTCTGATTCGTTTAAAAACTGGAGAGGAATGACAAATTCTGGAGGAAGACGTATAAAACGTGCTTTAAACATTAAGTTAGATAGCGTTAAGTATCTTTCTTTAAATGAAGTTAATAAACTAAAAGAAATTCATATCATCAATTCATATTTGGAGCAAAGACAAAAGGATATTGAAGACTACAATGCTACTAATAACATTAATAAAGCTATTGCATTAAATGGAAGAAATTTGACAAACCTTGGTGTGTTTAGAAAGTATATTGAAACCTATGTTGAAAATCATTCTGCAATAAACAAAGACATGATGATTATGGCACGTCAATTAGAGCCAACAACACAAGGTATTCCTTTAGAAATTTATGCATTTAGCAGTGATAAACGCTGGCAAAATTATGAATATATCATTTCTGATATTTTTGATCATGTTATTGCTGCTGTTCCTTATTTTGATTTAGAAATATTTGAATTGCCAAATAATTCGAACTTCAAGAAGGGTACTTTAAATTAAACTAAGTTGATCATTGGTGTCGTTACCATTAGGTATTTTAAGATTATAACCCAATTCCTTATTAGCCATTTTAATAAAATGGGCCGATAATAATGGTGATTCTTTTTCGATATTTTGATGAACAAAGAAGTCTATTTCTTTTATACCTTGGTCAGTCCAAATTTTAATACGTTCAATCCAATCATTTAACCGATTATAATCGCTTGAATGGTTAGCACCAACATATCGCACAAAAGCTGTAGCATTGGTAAGACGCATATGCATTAAATCTCTTCTACCAGCTGTATCGACAATAACATTAGAGATATTGTTTAGCTCTAATAAATCATACAACTCGTTGGCTACACTTTCATCATTATACCAATTTGTATGTCTAAACTCAATAGCTAAAGGTATTTCTTTAGGCCATGATTCTATAAAATTTATAACGCGATTAAAATCTTTTGGAGCAAAGTTATTATGCATTTGTAAAAATAAAGTCCCAAGTTTTTCTTTTAAATTAATAGCACTATATAAATAATGCTCTACACTTTCTTTAACTTCATTTAAACGCTTCCAATGGCTAATTTCTTGATTTAGTTTTGGAAAAAACTTAAAACCGTCGGGAGTTTTATCATACCACTTAGCAAATTGTTCTGGAGGAAATACTCTATAAAATGTTGCATTTAATTCTATAGAATTAAACTGTTTAGAGTAATATTCTAGTTCGTCCTTTGTGCCTCTTGGGTAAAACCCTTTTAAATCTGCTCTATTCCATTTTGCACAACCTACATATAATTCTGGAACATTATCATCCTTATATTTATTTAATACACGCTTGGTATCTAGATGGTCATTAGGTAATGTAAAATCAATAATTTCAGGATTAGTAACACTTCCAAATTTCATAATTCATTTTTTTATAAATATAATTCATTTGTTAATAAGTAGGTTAACAATAATAATTAAGAGTTTTAATAGCATTTTAAAGATTCTATATTTTTAATAAAAATCTTTGCCATCATGAACACTCGAGACCTTGACCTTAAGCGTATTCGTCCAGATTTTATGACTACTACCATAAATAATGAGATGAGTACCGAAGAACGTTTTCAAAATTTGGTACTAAGACCAATTATTAAATTACAGAATGATTTATTTATTGCTGTTTTTAAAAACTATGTAAATAAACACAAAAATGTATTTTACGATTTATCCTTAGATAAACGCATTGACTATATAAGTAATGCTATTCATAAAGACATGAAGTTTAGAAATAGCCTAAAAGGAATGGTTATAGGTTTATTTACAGTTGAAGAATATAGCTTGTATATTCAAAACTCATCAGCATTGAATAAACGTATGATGAACATAGTAAAAGAACGCTTGATTGATAATGTTCAAGTAATTTCTGAAGCTACAACTTTAGCTGCTGTTTAAAGCATAGACTCGCCATTCAGGTTTGTAGTAAGCACATCGCTCATATAATCAAAAAATGGACGAATAGCCTTAAACGACTCCTCTACTGTATCAACAAAGTCTGGAGCTAAAACTTCCTTATCACTAAATTTTCTAGTAAAGATGTACATCTTCTTTTTAATAAGGTCTATGTTCTCATGTTCTTTACTAAAACCTTTAGGAGCCGTTTTTACTTCTTCACCTTCCAATGCTCCCCAAGTCGCTTTGAAATTAGCATCACTCATAATATCTCGCATCTCAGAAGCATCCATTTCAAATTCTTTTCTGATTCGGAATAAATCATCTTTATTTGGTTGCCAAAATCCAGTAGCGATAAAACTTTCGTTATTAGGCTGAATATGTAAATAGTAACCTCCTCTTAGCTCAGGTTTTTTACGATGAAAACTTCCTCCATAATGAGTTTTAAAAGGTGTTTTATCTTTTGAAAAACGCACATCACGATAAATTCTAAAGATTTTCAACTTATCTACTTCATCATGAGCATTTAAACGATTGTAAAGCTCATTATAAACAGTTTTTACTTCAGCTTCAATAGCTTTAAACTCTGGTTTATGCTCAGTAAACCATTCTCTATTGTTATTCTTTTGAAGTTTCTTAAAAAAGTCTAAAGCGCTTTTTGGTACAGCAATACTCATAATAAATAGTGTTTATTTAAAGGTTCAAATTACAAAAAAGGTAACGTTAATCAAATTCTACCTTATTTAATATTAATCCTGAAGCTGGAGCTATATAATCCATTACTTCAGTACTTTCTGATAGTAAGCTTTGTCGTATATATTCTAAAGAGATTTCTCCACGGCCAAGTTTTATTAAAGCGCCCATCATTAAACGAATTTGATTTCTTCCAAACCCCTTACCTCTTACTTTTAACATATATGAGGTTTCAGGAAAAAAATTCGCCGTAAATAAATCGTTTTCTACTAATTCACATAATTCAATTTCACGCTCAAACACACCATTTTGAGATGGTTTGTAACAATACGTTTTAAAATTATGTAACCCTTGAAATAATGTTGCGCCTTGTTTCATCAGTTCAATATCTAAAGGATCTAATATAGTAGAGATCATATGTGCACAAAACGGATGATTCTTCTGTCCTTCTGTGAACAAATAGATATATTCTTTAGTCTTAGAATGGTTAATAATATTGAATTTCTCATCCACAACCTGGATGTCTAAAGCGCGAATATCTTGTGGTAAATTATGATTAAAAAGCTCTAAAAACGCCTCTAAATTTTCTAGTGGCTTCTCTTCTAAAAACAATTCAAAAGCGGCTTCATTAGCAGAAACCATAGCATCTGTACGACCAGCAGCTAAAATCTTAAAAGCTTGTTTTTCTAGAATATAATTAAGCGTACGCTCAATCATTAATTGCAAGGTTTTCACTTTAGGTTGCTTTTGCCAACCATGAAAACGATAGCCTAAATATTGAATCTTTATTAAATAGTAAAAACGCTTTCTAAACATAGTGACAAGAACGCTATTTTTTAAATGTAGAACAAATAATTAATGACGTGATTTCAATACATCTACTATATCATTAAGTCTAAATCCTTTAGCTTGAAGCAGAATTAAATAATGAAATAATAGATCTGCACTTTCGTTAAGAAACAACTCATCATTAGTATCCTTGGCTTCAATGACAACCTCTACAGCTTCCTCTCCTACTTTTTGTGCTATTTTATTAATCCCTTTACTAAATAATGAAGCAACATAACTTTTCTCATCAGAAACATTTTCACGACGTTGTGTAATAATCGTTTCTAAGTCTGAAAGAAAACCAAAGTTCTGTTTATTAGATTCTTCCCAACAGGTATCTGTACCTTTATGACACGTTGGTCCTTGAGGTTTTACTTTAACTAACAAGGCATCATTATCGCAATCATTATCTATTGAAACCAAATTAAGCGTATGACCACTCGTTTCTCCTTTTGTCCATAATCGTTGTTTACTTCTACTGTAAAAAGTTACCTTTTTAGTTTCTAATGTACAGACTAGCGCTTCTGCATTCATATAGCCTAACATCAATACCGTTTTAGTATCTACATCTTGAATGATGGCAGCAACTAGACCTTCTGAATTATAGTTTATTTTCATATTATTTTATTATTGTCATTCCTGCGAAGGCAGGAATCTACTATTAGATTCCGTAACACACTTCGACAAGCTCAGTGTGACATTTATAATCTAATTTCTATATTATTATGCTTTAACTCTTCTTTTAATACTTTAATTGGTAGTTCTCCAAAATGAAACACACTAGCAGCCAAAGCTGCATCTGCTTTCCCTTCTATAAAAGCATCTACAAAATGCAGTGTTGTTCCTGCTCCTCCTGAAGCTATTATTGGAATGTTAATCAAACTAGACAACTGCGCTAGTGCTTTATTAGCAAAACCGTCTTTAGTACCATCATGATCCATTGAGGTAAACAATATTTCTCCTGCACCTCTTTGCTCTACTTCCTTGGCCCAATCAAACAAATTCAAATCTGTAGGAATAGTTCCTCCTGCTAAATGTACTCTCCACTCCTTTCCTATTTGTTTAGCATCTATAGCTACAACAATACATTGACTTCCAAACTTCTGGGACAACTGTGTTATCAAATCAGGATTTTTAACTGCTGATGAATTGATAGAAACCTTATCTGCTCCATGCTTTAAAAGTGCATCAACGTCAGCTACAGATGAAATTCCACCTCCAACTGTAAATGGAATATTAACTTGCTGTGCAACTTGCAAAACCATATCTAATGTTGTTTGTCGCTGCTCTTGAGTAGCAGAAATATCTAAAAACACCAATTCATCAGCACCTTCAAGAGCATACTGTTTAGCTAAAGCTACAGGATCTCCAGCATCAATAAGATTCATAAAATTGACACCTTTAACGGTTCTTCCGTTTTTTATATCTAAACAAGGAATAATTCGTTTTGTTAGCATAATTCTAGCTTTTGATTATAAATTGTTCTAATTGTTTTAAACTGATCTTATTCTCATAAATCGCCTTCCCTATGATGACACCTTCGCAACCTAGTTCTTGTAGTTTAGGTAGATCATCAAAACTTGAAACGCCTCCTGAAGCTATTAGTTTTAAGGGTGCTTCGACAAGCTCAGCATGACATTCTTCTAATATACTTTTATACAAGTCAAATGATGGACCTTCTAGCATACCATCTTTTGATATATCAGTACAAATCACATATTCAACTCCTTTGGTCTGATAGTCCTTAATAAATGGAACCACATCTAAAGCGCTAGATTCTTGCCAACCAGAAACTGCTATTTTTTCATTGTAACAATCTGCTCCAAGTATAATTTGTTCTGATCCTAAAGTATTCACCCATGCTTCAAAAAGGTCAGGATTTTTTACAGCTATACTCCCACCTGTGATTTGGTTTGCCCCAGATTCAAAAGCAATTCTTAAATCCTCGTTAGACTTTAGCCCTCCTCCAAAATCAATTTTTAAATCCGTTTTTACAGCTATTTGTTCTAGAATCTTATAATTCACAATATGTTTTGCTTTCGCGCCATCCAAATCTACCAAATGCAAGTACTCAATTCCCGAGTCTTGAAATTGTTTTGCGACCTCAATTGGGTTTTCATTATAAATGGTTTTTGTATTATAATCACCCTTTGTTAGCCTTACGCATTTACCCTCTATGATATCTATTGCTGGTATAATTCTCATGTTATAATTCTAAAAAGTTCTTTAATAATTGTTCACCTGCACTACTACTCTTTTCTGGATGAAACTGTACACCATAAAAATTTTCATACTGTAATGCTGAAGTATATGCTTTTTCATAGTGAGTTACTGCAATAGCTTGCTTACAAGATTCTGCATAGTAGCTGTGTACCAAATACATATAGGTATTTTCATCAATAGATTTGAATACGTCCGATCTTAATTTTTTTATAGTATTCCATCCCATTTGAGGAACTTTAACAGTATTAGAAAAACGTTTCACATTGACATCAAAGATTCCTAAGCCTTTGGTATTGCCCTCTTCTGTGTGATTACACATCAATTGCATCCCTAAACAAATACCAAGAACGGGTTGTTTTAAAGTTGGAATTAACTCATCTAATCTTGATTTTTTGAGCATTTGCATTGCTGAATTCGCTTCTCCGACACCTGGAAAAATGACTTTATCTGCATTTTTTATAACCTCTATATTATTAGATAATACAATGTTATAACCCAAACGATTTATAGCAAATTCAATGCTTTTTACATTTCCGGCGCCATAATCTATAATTACAATATTCATTATAACAGACCTTTAGTTGTTGGTAATATCATTTTTTCTATATCTCTTTTTACAGCCATTTTAATTGCTTTAGCAAACGCTTTAAAAACAGCTTCTATCTTATGGTGTTCATTTGTACCTTCAGCTTTAATATTCAAATTACATTTTGCGCCATCTGTAAAGGATTTAAAGAAGTGCATAAACATTTCAGTAGGCATTTTACCAATCATTTCACGATTAAAATCAGCATTCCAAACCAGCCAGTTTCTACCTCCAAAATCTATAGCCACTTGTGCTAAACAATCATCCATGGGCAAACAGAAACCGTAACGCTCTATGCCTAGTTTATCTCCTAATACTTTACTAAATAACTCTCCTAAAGCAATTGCTGTATCTTCTATTGTATGATGTTCATCAACTTCTAAATCGCCTTTAACATCTATATCTAAATCGATTTGACCATGACGTGCAATTTGATCTAACATATGATCAAAAAATGCAATACCTGTGTTAATTTGACTTTGCCCTGTTCCGTCAAGGTTTAAGGCTACTTTAATGTCAGTTTCATTAGTCGTCCTTGATATGCTACCTGAACGTTGTTTAGCTTTTAAAAATGTATAAATAGCTTCCCAATCATTGGTTTCTAATGCAACAAATGGTTCTAATTCTTCGTATTTCACAGTGACTTCATTAGTCCCTAAATTGGTGTTATCATTAATAAAAATCCCTTTAGCATTAAGGTTTTTAGCCAATTCAATATCTGTTAAACGATCACCTATGACGAAAGAGTTTTTTAAATCATAATCCTCAGAAAAATATTGTGTTAGCAATCCTGTGTTAGGCTTTCGAGTTGGTGCATTATCAACTGCAAAAGTTCTGTCTATAAATTGTTCTTTGAATATGATATTTTCATTCTTAAAGGTTTCAATAATAAAATCATGCACAGGCCAAAATGTATCTTCTGGAAAAGCTTCTGTGCCCAAACCATCTTGATTGGTAATCATTACAATTTCAAAATCCAATTCTTTAGAAATCTTACTTAAATATTGAAACACTTTAGGATAAAACTCTAACTTATCAAATGCATCGATTTGTTCATCCGAAGGTTCTCTTATTAGTGTTCCGTCTCGATCTATAAAAAGTACGCTTTTCATGTTAATGTTTTTAATGTCATTATTAATTCTTCATTTTCCATAAATGTTCCAACTGTAAATCGCAGACAATTATCACATAGTGGTTGGCTTGTTCTGTTTCTAACAACAATACCATACTCTAGTAATTGTTGATAACGTTTATTGGCATTATCAACCTTTACTAACAAAAAATTGGTATCCGATGGATATATAGTTTCTATAAAATCAATTTTAGATAATTCGTTTGCTAATAAGACTCTATCAGAAATAATTCGTTTTACGTCAAGCTCAATGGTATTACTATCTAATAAGCGTTCAATTGCTTTATCTTGAGTTAAGGTGTTGATATTATAAGGTGGTTTTATCTTATTAAGTATTCTTATTATCTCTTCTGAAGCATAACAAATACCTAGTCGTATTCCAGCCATTCCATAAGCTTTAGATAAAGTTTGAGTAATAATGACATTAGGAAATTCTTCTAATCTACTTAACCAGCTTTCTTCTCTAGAAAAATCAATGTATGCCTCATCAATAACTACAATACCTCTAAACTTTTTAATGAGTTGTTCTATCTTTTCAGAGGTCAAACTATTAGCAGTAGGATTGTTTGGTGAACATAGAAACAATAGCTTTGAATTGTTGTTTTGTGCTTCTAAAATTTGTTCAACATTAGGTTGAAAATTCTCAGTCAATTGAATCTTCACCACATCAACAGCATTAATATTTGCTAAAACCTCATACATACCATACGTTGGTGGTAAGGTTATGACATTGTCTATATTTGGATTACAAAAAGCTCTAAAGATTAAGTCTAATACTTCATCACTACCATTACCTAGTAATATATTAGCTTTTGAAACGCCCTTTTGCTGAGACAAAATACGCTTCACCGCATCTTGTTGTGGATCTGGATAGCGATTATATTTAGAATCAAAAGGATTTTCATTAGCATCTAGAAATATTATATCTGTCGATGTTCCTTTATATTCATCTCTAGCAGAGGCATAGGGTTTTAAACTTTTAATACTTTGTCTAACCAGGTTATTTAAATTGAATTCTCTTTTCATTTTAAATCTTTTAATCGAATTGAAACTGCATTTTTGTGCGCTTGCAAGCCTTCTGCTTCTGCCATTAATTCAATGCTTCTTCCAATATTTAATAAGCCTTCTTGTGAGATTTTTTGAAACGTAATACCCTTTAAAAAACTATCTAAATTTACTCCTGAATAAGCCTTAGAAAATCCATTGGTTGGTAAAGTGTGATTGGTTCCTGAAGCATAATCTCCAGCGCTTTCTGGCGTATAGTTACCTATAAATACAGAACCAGCATTTTGAATACCATTAATAAAAAAATCAGCATTATTACTACAAATTATGAAGTGTTCTGGTCCATAGTTATTAATCAATTCTAATGCTACTTTATCATTTTCAACATAGATTAATCGAGAGTTTTCAATTGCTTTTTCTGCTATAGATTTTCTAGGTAACTTTTCTAGTTCACGATATACTTCTTCTTCTACGGCTTTAATTAAAGCTTTTGAAGTTGAAACCAAAATCACTTGACTGTCAGTACCATGCTCTGCTTGACTTAATAAATCTGAAGCTACATAAGATGCATTGGCAGAATCGTCAGCGAATACAAGTAATTCACTTGGTCCTGCAGGCATATCTATGGCTGTATCATACTTAGTTGATAACTGTTTTGCAACAGTTACAAATTGATTCCCAGGACCAAATATCTTATACACTTTTGGAATAGATGCTGTGCCAAATGTTAATCCTGCTATAGCTTGAATACCTCCTACTTTTAATATTTTGGTACATCCGCAGAGTTGTGCAGCATATAAAATTTCGTCTGCAATCTTCCCTTCTTTATTTGGTGGAGAACACAATACGATATCATTACAACCCGCTAGTTTTGCAGGAATAGCTAACATTAATACTGTAGAAAATAATGGTGCTGTACCTCCAGGAATGTATAAGCCTATTTTTTCTATAGGCCGTTTTTCTTGCCAGCATATTACACCTTTTGTAGTTTCAACTGTAACACTATTGGTTTCCTGTGCACTATGAAACTTTTCGATGTTATCCTTTGCTATTTGAATAGCAGATTTCAATGCTTCAGGAATTTCAGCTATGGCCTCATTAATCTCTTCTGAGGAAACTTGCAAGGTCTCCAAATCAAGACCATCAAAAATTGAAGTGTACTTGGACACTGCAAAATCTCCATTTTTCTGAACATCTTGAAAAATCTGATTTACAGTATTTTCAATGTCTTCAATGCTTTGAGTAGGTCTTTTGAGAATAGATTCCCAAGTGCTTTTCTTTGGATTTAGTACTGTTTTCATATTTATATTACCATTTTTTCTATTGGACACACAAGGATACCTTCTGCTCCATTTTGTTTTAATTCGTCTATAATATTCCAAAATTGATTTTTATCAATTACAGTGTGCAGTGAGCTCCAACCTTGTTTTGCCAAAGGCAGTACTGTTGGACTTTTCATTCCTGGTAGAATTTCTATAATACGCGGAATGTGTTCATCTGGTGTGTTTAACAATACGTATCTATAGTTTCGTGCTTTTAGAACCGATTGTATTCTAAACTGAATTTTATCAAGTAAACTTTGATTTTCTATAGAAATTAATGGTGATACTGCCAACACAGCTTCTGAATTCAGAATAAGTTCTTGCTCTTCAAGATTGTTCTTGAATAAGGTGCTTCCACTAGATACGATATCTACAATGGCATCTGCTAAACCAATATTTGGTGCAATCTCCACAGAACCATTAATGATATGTAAATCTGCATTTACATTGTTTTTGGTTAAAAACTGATTTACAGTATTTGGATAAGACGTTGCTATCTGTTTGCCTTCTAAATCTTTAATGCTTTCATAGGGCATTGCTTTTGGAACAGCAATGCTTACTCTACACTTAGAGAATCCAAGACGCTCAACAAAGTTGATGTCAGTAGCTTTTTCTACTAGTACATTCTCTCCAATAATGGCCATATCTACAACGCCATCTCTAAGATATTGTGGTATATCTCCATTTCTAAGGTAGAATACTTCAGCTGGAAAATTTTGTGCTGAAGCCTTTAGTTGATCTTTTCCATTATCAATAGAAATACCAATATCCTTAAGAAGTTGCATGGATTCTTGGTGAAGTCGTCCTGATTTTTGAATTGCAATTTTTAGTTTACTCATTTCAATAATATTGGTTTGAGTAAATCTTTAGGAAAGTAATCTATTGCAACACGTCAACAAAAAACCCGTTTGATTTACTCAAACGGGTTTTAAAAATATCTTGGTTTTATTCAATACATTTTCAGCTCGCTTGAGTGCAAGTATGAAAATGATGATGATGTAATTGAATAAAATTCATTTCTGTTTTTTGTCTGTTCAAAGATTGCAAAATAATTTTTACAAATCCAAACTCTTGAGCAAATTAATCATATTTCGGACAAGAAGTCCAAGGTAAACCACATTGATTCTTAAAACTCAGCCAACCTTCTATTATTTTATTATCAATAGTAAACTTAACTTTTGCCCAAAGACCATCAATTTCTGTAACATTAACACTTTGATGTTCATCAATTTTATGTATTCGGTTAGATTTAATAGATGGTAATTCAAATAAATACACTGGTTTATTGGGATTATATACATCCACATTAATTAGAAAATCACTACTCTTAACCCAATGATTTTCGTAGCCATAATTCTTATATTCAGAAGGCAATCTCTGAATGTTTTTTATTTTCAACCACCCAGAATCACTATCTGATATAGCTAATTTATACCATGCATATTTATCATCAATGTTATAGAGTGTATCAACTACTCTTCCATTAATTTTATTATAAACTAAAATTGGTTGCTCATTCTTTTTGTTATAATAGCTCTCAACAAAATTATCATATATTAGTATATCATCTTTTTCTTGAGCATTTATACTAATACTAAAAAACAAAAAAAAGATGATGACTAACCTCATAAAAATATTATTGATTACCTAATATAATTGGCATTCCAGAATCACCAGAACCTATTACAACTACTTTACTATTAGGTGACTCTGCTAATTTTATTGTAGCTTCAATACCTTTATCTTGAAGAATCTTATCTGTTAAAGAAGCACTTAGAATTTTATTAGCATCAGCTTTACCTTGTGCTTCAATACGTTGTTTTTCAGCTTCTTTTTGAGCTGTAACAAGTCTAAACTCATACTCTAAAGATTCTTGCTCTTGCTTTAATTTACGCTCAATCGCTTGTTTAATTGTTGGAGGTAATTGAACATCTTCAACCAAAACACGCTTTACAATTAGATATTGACCAGCTAATAGCTTAGTAACTTCATCTAAAATTTCTTGTTCAATTACATCTCTTTTACTTGAGTATAATTGCTCAGGTGTATAACGTCCAACCACACTACGAGCTGCAGCATTAATTGCTGGATCTAGTAATTCATGCTCGTAATCTTCACCTTTTGTTTTAATTAACTTACCCAAATTACTATACTCTGGCTCATACCAAATAGTTCCATTAACTTTTACTTCTAATCCATTTACTGAAAGTACATTCATATTATCTGAAACAGACTGTTGCCTTACTTTGCGAATAATCATTTCATTCCAAGGTGCTACAATATGAAATCCTTCTCCATAAGTTTTATCTGTATTAATACCATCACCAAAGCGTTCAAATATAACGCCACCTTCTCCAGGTCCAATGGTTACAGCAGATTTAGAAATTAATATGATTAATACAACCAATATAAAAATAATTGGCAACCCAATTTTTGGTAACTTTTCCATAACTATGTTTGTTGTTTTTGTTTAAATAAGTCCGTTATATTTTCTTATAAACCACTCTAAAGCAAGACTTAAGGCTATCAGAGCTAATAAGTATTTAAAATCGATTAAAGGTACAATTTTTTTGTTGCTTTTTTCTATAATGCTATATCTACCATCACTTAAAATATCACTAACAAAAGCATCAATCTTTGTGTAATGGTAACTATTAGCATTTGTATTTTTAGCTAACTGTTTTAGCTTATTTGAATTTGCATTAAAAAACTGCTGTTCTATATTAAAATCTAATATTTGTATTCTACCAGATTGACTAATTTCATTATTTGCATTAACAGTAAAATCATAAGTTCCAGCAGCCAACTGACTCAAGTCTACTTGATACTTATTTTGTTTCAAAACAAATGGAATTGTAATAGTGTTATTGGTTTCTGTATTATTTACAGTAATACTTAAACTTGCATTAGCATCAAATTCGTAGTTTTTATTAAAATATTGTGCTATAATAACAACATCTTGACTACCATTATAAAATGATTCATAATCTAAATTCAATCTACTCTTACGTTTATTAGAAGTTAAATATTGAATAAGCTTTCCAAAAAAACTATCAAATTTATCAAAAGTACCATCTATAAGATAACTTTGAGCTCTCCACTTCCAAATATTTTCTCCTAACAATAAAGCACCTCGTTTGTTGTTATCCTCAAAAGTTGTTAATAGTGCTTTATCAGTAATATTACCGTTTATTGATTTGTATAATATTGGTGAATTAGGAATATTAAATATTACATCTCCAAATTCGGAATTTAATGGTGGGAATGATTGAAAACCTAAATCGTCAACTATAAAAGTATTATAGTTACTATTTAATGAAGGTTGATAATCTTCAGTCTGTAAAGTAATCTCTTGACTATAATACGTTTGTGCACTATTAAGAAAGCTCCATTGTGTATTGGTTCCAACAATTACAAAACTATTTAAACCCTCATTATTTATATAATCAAAAACTGATTTAAACTTATTATTAGGTTGATAGATAATTGCTAATTGATATAACTCTTTTGAATTTAAATACTCTGAAGGAGATACAATAGAAACAGAACGTTGTTGATTGGTTTCTACCATCTTTTTAATTGCACCTAAATCTGGATGAATAATATCGCTAATAATGGCAACATTGGTTTTTTGATCAATTACTTCTACTGCAAAAGGCTTAACATTATTAGCTGTATTTTTTTCTTCAGATAAATGAGATAGGCTAACATAATATGTTGTTACTCCTACTTTATCTGCCAAAAGATTAGCAATTACAGTTTGTGAATTATTTTGCTTTGATAAATTTAGTTGCTTTGAAAACTTTGTTGAATTACTTGTAGATATCGTTAATTGAGAGCTAATCTCCTGATTACCACTGTAAGTTACTATAACTTCTACTGGAAACTTATTTTTTAAATAAGCATATTTATTAGCATTAAGCTGTTGGATTTTTATATCTACAAACTGTGTTGTATCTCCTAAAACTATTGGGTAAACACTTTGCTTAAGCTTGTTTGATACATACTCATAATCTGTTCCAATTGTTTGATTTCCGTCTGTTAGTAATACAATTGGTGCATTTACATTTTTATAAATGTTATCAAGACTACTTAAAGCTTTACTAATGTTTGATTGTATTGCATTAAAAGATAATGAGTCAAAATCTTCAATATTACCTCCAAAGACATAGCGTTCTATATTGAATTTATCATTTAACTCTTGATTAGTTACAACATTATTAACAAGGTTATTTGCATCTTCCTCTTTTCCTATATGCTTAATTGATTCAGAATTATCTACAGCTACAACAAGCTTAGGTTTTTCATTATAAATCGTTATTTTTTCAAACTTTGGATTTATAATTAATAGAAATAAAGAGAATAAAGTTATAAACCTTAAAAAAGAAAAAAGAATATGTAATTTATTCTTTTTAGATTTATATAAATACTGAAACAGCGCTAATGATAGCGCTGTTATACCAGCAATTATAATATATAATAGTGTTGTTGTTGACACTAGTCATGTTTTACTTTTATGAGCTCAAAAGAGTCATGAAATTTATCAATATCAGCATTATCTTCATGTACATCTAAAGTTACAACTTGAGATATATACATAATATTTTTTACAAGATAACAACGTATATAAATATATGCGCCTTCTATTGCTATTTTAATACTCCTACCTGGATAACCATTAAAAGTAATAGAGTTATCTATGAGTAATCTTCCGTTTACATTTGTTACAGCACCATTAACTGCTCCGTCTAATACAGTTTTTATGTAACCTTCCTCAGGTTCTTCAAACATATCTTCTGGATAGTCTGATCTAATTACGCTATAAACTGCATTTTTAGATTCTGGTGGTAACTCAGAAAGCATAAACATATGCATCGTTAAATTACCTACACCTGTAGGAATTTCTTGAGTTGAATATTTAGGCTCTCCAGGATAATCTGCAGTAAACTCAAACGTTTCACTTTTAAATTTTTGCCACTCTTGAGCAACAACTATAAATGTGAATAAGCTAAATACTGCTGTTATAAATAGTTTTTTCATATTTCATTTAAGCCTTAAAAATTATTTTTTTAGTGCCTTTTTTATTTTACTATTAATATCATCTACATGTCTAGATTTTATATTGTATGAAGACATTATACCAGCAACATAATTACGATAAATAACTTCACCAGTTTTTGAGTTTACGATATGAATAAATTTTTGAGAATTTACTCTTACATATCTTAAATAATAAAACTCCTCACCAGCCAATATACGTCTATCCATTTCATCCTGATCTAGGAATTCATAGTTATACTTATAATCCTCAAAAACTTTTTCAAAACTATCTTTATCCTTTTTATCTTTCCCTCTCCAAGCATTATACTTAATTAGATGATAATTTGGAATATAAAGCGTGGTGTTAGCAAGTTTTTTGAGTTCAGGTAAATAATCATTATCATACATCCAATACTCTTCACCTAATTTTAATTGATTATTTACTTTTTGAAAATAATTCTTAAGAAAACCAGGTTTATAGTTATAAAAAACATCTGTACTATAAATGCTATCCATGATTTCAGACGAACTAGAACTTAAAGCTGTTGGTAAAAAAGTGTCTTTAGGAAATAAATCTACTCTAGCAAGACTTTCCTTATTAGAAGAAATAGCTTTATTTAATTTTTTCTCATACTTCTTGCTTTTTTTATCTAGCTTACTAATTTCCTTTTTTAAGTTTTCAGCATCATACATAAAAAACTTAATATAAATATAAATATAATCAACTTGAGCGCCAGATTTCATGGTCTTTACTACATGATGCCCTTCTAAATTTGCGAAACTATAATTTCCGTCTAAATAATTTAGAGGATTAAACTCATCGCGATATACTAACTTATAAGGTGTAACATCCCAAGAATCATTTAATATTTGATCGTAAACATCAACATCAATAATATCTGATAATACAAATATAGTTTCGGTTTTTTTAAACTTATCTATACGTCCCTTGGGGAAATTTTTAGATTTCCCTATGTGTCTAGGACCAATACTAATTTGAGCGCTTAATGTTGTAAACATAAAGCACGTGAAAACGATTAATAGCTTTTTCATAAAGTTATAATAGATTAGGTTAACATTCCACCATCAACATTTAAAGTTTGCCCAGTAACATAGGCACTCATATCACTAGCTAAAAACACACAAGCATTTGCTATATCTTCTGGAGTACCACCTCTTTTTAAAGGAATAGCTGCTCTCCAACCTTTAACAGTTTCTTCATCTAGCTTAGCAGTCATTTCAGTTTCAATAAAACCAGGTGCAATCACGTTACTTCTAATATTTCTTGAACCTAACTCTAATGCAACAGATTTAGAAAAACCTATAATTCCTGCTTTAGAAGCTGCATAGTTAGTTTGTCCAGCGTTTCCTTTAACACCAACTACAGAACTCATATTTATAATAGATCCTTTTCGTTGTTTTAACATCGTACGTTGTACCGCTTTAGTCATATTAAACACAGACTTAAGGTTAACTTCAATTACTTTATCAAAATCTTCTTCTCCCATTCTCATAAGAAGATTATCTTTTGTAATTCCTGCATTATTTACTAAAACATCAATACTTCCAAATTCTTTTAAAACTTCAGCAGCTAAGTCTTGTGCTTCCTCAAAACTTGCAGCATTACTTTGATAGCCTTTTGCTTTAACTCCTAAACCATTTAATTCATCTTCTAATGCTTTTGCTGCATCTATAGATGAACTATAAGTAAAAGCTACATTAGCACCTTGTTGTGCAAATACTTCTGCAATACCTTTACCTATTCCTCTACTCGCTCCAGTTATAATGGCTGTTTTACCTTCTAATAATTTCATATTTTAAAAATTGTGATTAGTTAGATTTCTGTAATAACAGAAATGACAAATTTTAATTAACTCAACATACTAAAGCTATACTGAGTTTTTTGCTAATTCAAATATAGCAAATACAAGTTGCATCAAATAAAAAAACCTCACAAATTCTTGTGAGGTTTTTAACAATATTACTTACAATTATTGTTTAATTTCTTGAGACTTTTCGTAGTTAAATAAGTAGTCAATATCCATTTCTTGAACTTCACCTAATTTTTGTAAAGATTCAAAATCAATATCATCTTTATTTCCAATAACCATCACATTATAGTTTTCACCTTTAATGTTTTCGTTAAAGAAACCTCTTAAATCTTCAATACTCATATCTTTAATGGTATTATACATTTCTTCTCTATGATCATTTGTAATACCTCTTTTTTGTAGTCCTTCGTATGTCCAGAAAATATTTGACTTGGTAATACGTTGCGCTGCAATCTTCTTTAATGTAGCTTCTTTTGCTGCATTAAATTGCTCTTCTGCTTCTGGCATATTTGTCATAAGCTCCATCATAGCATCAACAGCTTGAGGCATTTTGTTTGCTTGTGTCCCCATGTACGCCATCACATAATTAGAATCGTCCTTTTTACTTGCATTACTATAACTAGCAAAAGCTGAATATGCTAACGATTTAGATTCTCTAATCTCTTGGAATACAATAGATGATAAACCACTACCAAAATAAGTATTAAATAAAGTTGAAGCTGCCATGTTCTCTGCTTTAAAAGGCTCACCTTTTGCTAAGAATAACATTTCTGATTGTACCATATCATAGTCTACAAAATATACATTTCCTCCTGTTTCTTTTTCAGTATACACAGTCGCTTCAGGATACTCTTTTAAATCAGCAGGAACAATATGATGTGTATTTAAAGCAGCTACAGCAGCATCTACATCTTTACCATAATAAAATACACGTTGATTAAAGTTTTTCATCTCTTTTACTTTATCAACTAAATCCTGTGGGTTAAATGCATTTAACTCGCTAACTTTAAAAATATCTCTTAATCTAGAATTCTCACCATATTTTCCATAGTTCATTAATCCATTAAAAAGAATACTTCCTTTTTGTGTTTTATTATCCTGTCTTCCTTTTGCAATAGATTGTACGTATTTATTATAAGCTTCTTGGTCTGGAACTGCATTTGTCCATAAGTGTTCTAATAACTCTAAACCTTTTGGTAAGTTTTCCTTTAAACCATTAAGTCCTACATATGTTTTCTCTGATCCAGTATTCACATAATACTTAATACCCAACTTATAGAATTCTTTCTTTAATTCTTCAGCTGAATATTTATCTGTACCAACATATTCCATATAACCAACAGCTAATCCTAATTTTTTATCATTATCACTACCCATGTCAAAAATGATATTCATATCGAATAAATCATTTAACTCATTATTGATATATGATACTTCAATACCATTATTGGTAGCTGTCTTTTTTATAGCATCTTGATAATCAACAAATTTTGGTTGCAATGGTTGTGCTTCAATATTACTAAAGTTTGTTAAATACTCAGAACTCTTATCTCTATTAAGGTTTACTGGAGTAATTCCTGGGTTTTCAACCTTAACTATTGAATTATCTTCACCTTTACGCTTGTAGGTTACTACATAGTTGTCTTTATAAAAAGTATTAGCAAAATCAACTAATTCTTGTTTTGTAATTGATTTTAACTCATCTAAAAACTTAACCTTTTGCTCCCAATTTTCATGATGAATAAACGCATTATAATAAATAGACGCTAATGCAGTACTATTTTCGTATTGTTGTGTTTGACTTAGTTTTAAATCGTTAACAACAGCTTCAATCATCCAATCTTCAAACTCACCCTTTTTTAATTTTTCAACTTGCTCTAATAATAAGTCTTTAACTTCATCAAGTGATTGTCCAGCTTTTGGTGCACCTGTAAACGTATGGTATCCATAATCGTTTAAAAATGTAGGAGAACATCCAGCATATTGAACTACTTGTTTTTGATTAAGATTTAAATCAATTAATCCTGCGTTACCATTTGCTAAAATCATATCAGCAAGTGTTACCATTTTTTCTTGTTTTGTACCGATAGCTTCAGTTCTAAAAGCTACAGAAACACTTTCTGATGTTGGTCCAAATACTTCTTTGATAATAGGAGAAGTTATTGGTTCTTCTTTTGGCAACGTTGGATGTGTTACTTCTTTCTTTTCTAATTTACCAAAAGTATTATTTACTTTTTCTATTGTTTCTTCAAATTCAAAATCACCAACTAACACCATAGCCATGTTATTTGGCACATAATATTTATCAAAATAATTATGGATATCTACCATTGAAGGATTCTTTAAGTGCTCTCCTATACCAATAGTACTTTGTTGTCCATATGGATGATTAGGAAATAAACCATCTAACATAGCAGCATATTGCTTTCTCCAGTCGTTATCTTGACCTCTATTAAACTCTTCAAAAACAGCCTCTAATTCTGTATGAAATAACCTTAAAACTAATTGGCTAAAACGCTCACTTTCTAAGCTTAACCATTTATCTAACTCATTAGCTGGTATTTTATTTTTATAAACTGTTTCTTCAAACCAAGTATGTGCATTAGTTCCAGTAGCTCCTAAAGAGCTTACCATTTTATCGTACTCATTAGCTACACAGTGGTTAGAAGCCTCTAAAGACACTTCATCAATTTGCTTGTAAAGTTCAAGCTTTTTCGCTGGGTCTTTTTCAGCTCTATGTGCTTCATATAAATCTGAAATTTGCTTTAAATAGCCTTTTTCTTTTTCCCAATCTAAAGAGCTTATTTCATCAGTTCCTTTAAAAACCATATGCTCTAAATAATGTGCTAAACCTGTAGATTCCTTTGGATCGTAGTTTGAACCAGCTCTAACAGCAATATAGGTTTGAATTTTAGGCTCATCACTATTTTGGCTTAAATACACCTTTAGGCCATTATCTAAAGTATATAAGCGTAATCCTGTTGGATCGTTAGTAACGGTTTCGTAATTAAATCCTTTAGCATCTGTACTTGCAATGGTTTTAATTTCAGACTTGTTTTCCTTTTTACAGCTAATTACTAAACTAGCCATAAATAGAAACAACACAGTTAATTTTAAATGTTTCATCTTTTGATAAATGTATAAATGTTGATTAATAAAAAAAGTTCGCTAGCTAATATATTGCTAACGAACTTATAACGAATATTTTTTTGTAATATTTTAACAAAAAACTAGCCTAAAACTTCAGCTACTTTTTTACCAATTTCAGCAGGAGAATCCACAACATGAATTCCACACTCTTTCATAATTCTTTTCTTTGCTTGAGCAGTATCATCACTACCACCTACAATAGCACCAGCGTGTCCCATTGTACGTCCAGCAGGAGCAGTTTCACCAGCAATAAAACCAACAACAGGTTTATTACTTCCACTCTCCTTGTACCATTTTGCAGCATCAGCTTCTAATTGTCCTCCAATTTCACCAATCATTACTACACACTCAGTTTCTGAATCATTAATAAGTAACTCAACAGCTTCTTTTGTAGTAGTTCCAATAATTGGATCTCCACCAATACCAATTGCAGTAGTAATACCTAATCCTTGTTTTACAACTTGGTCTGCAGCTTCATAAGTTAATGTTCCTGATTTAGAAACAATACCTACATTTCCTTTTTTAAATACAAAACCAGGCATGATTCCTACTTTAGCTTCTCCTGGAGTAATAACTCCTGGACAATTTGGTCCAACTAAACGACAATCTTTTCCTTTAATATAATCAGCAGCTTTAATCATATCTGCAACAGGAATTCCCTCAGTAATTGTAATAATTACTTTAATACCTGCATCAGCAGCTTCCATAATAGCATCAGCAGCAAATGCTGGTGGTACAAAAATTATTGTAGTATCTGCTCCAACTTGTTTTACAGCTTCATCAACAGTATTAAATACTGGTTTATCTAAATGAGTTTGACCTCCTTTACCTGGAGTAACACCACCCACTACATTAGTACCATATTCAATCATTTGAGAGGCGTGAAAAGTACCTTCACTTCCTGTAAATCCTTGAACTATTATTTTTGAATCTTTATTAACTAAAACGCTCATTTTTGAATGTGTTTTTATTTTATTTTTTTGAACTCAACAAAAGTAATTTTTTAGTGATTAATTATGAAGAGTTTTTGATACATTTTTATATTATTTTTTTGTAACGAAAAGATATTAAGACTTTTCTTTTAGCTTCTCTAAAATTTCTGGAATTTTTCGAATTGAAGCAATCTCTTTATACTTAGTTCTAAAGTCATCTGCAGGAATTCCAAAATAATGCTTCCCGCCTTCTAAAGACTTACTTACACCAGCTTTAGCTGATAATACAGCTTTTTCTCCAATTGTTACTCCACTGGTAATTCCTACTTGTCCCCAAATAGTAACTTCATCTTCAATTATAGTGCAACCTGCAATTCCTACTTGAGAAGCGATTAAACATTTCTTCCCAATAACGGTATCATGTCCAATTTGAACTTGGTTATCTATTTTAGCACCTTCTTTTACCGTAGTATCAGCAGTAACACCTCTATCAATTGTGCAACTAGCACCAATATCTACATTATCTTCAATGACAACTCTTCCTCCAGAAAGTAAGCGATCAAATCCTTCTGGGCGCTTTTTGTAATAAAATGCATTTGCACCTAAAACTGTTCCTGAGTGAATGGTTACATTATCTCCAATGATAGCATCGTCATATATGCTAACATTAGCATGAATAACACAATTCTTACCTATTACCACATTATTACCAATAAAAGCAGTAGGTTGAATAATTGTATTCGCTCCAATTGTTGCGCTTTCAGCAACATTTGAAGTTGCTGGAATAAATGGTTTGAAATGATTTGTTAATTTATTGAAATCTCTAAAAGGATCATCAGATATTAAAAGTGCTTTTCCTTCTGGACATTCTACTTCTTTGTTTATTAAGACAATTGTAGCTGCTGAATTTAAAGCTTTATCGTAATACTTTGGGTGGTCCACAAATACTATATCTCCTGGTGCCACAACATGAATTTCATTCATACCAAGCACAGGGAAATTAGCATCACCAACAAATTTACAATCAATAATAGTTGCTATTTGTTGTAATGTATGACTTTGAGGAAATTTCATTTCTACTTATTCTTTGATACGCTCTTTGTATGTACCCTTTTCTGTTTCTACCTTAATTTTGTCACCTTCATTAATAAATAAAGGCACCATTACAGTAGCTCCTGTTTCTACAGTAGCAGGTTTTGTAGCATTTGTTGCAGTATTTCCTTTTACTCCTGGCTCAGTAGCAGTTACTTCCAAAATAACACTAGCAGGCATATCTACAGAAAGAGGTAAACCATCTTCCGAATTGATAATTACAGTTACTACCTCTCCTTCTTTTAATAATCCAGGATTGTCAATAGTACTCACATTTAATGTGATTTGGTTATAATCTTCAACATTCATAAAATGATACATATCACCTTCAGGATATAAATATTGGAATTTATGAGTTTCTACTCTTACATCATCAATCTTATGTCCTGCTGAAAATGTATTATCGATTACTTTTCCTGTAGTTACACTTTTAAGCTTTGTACGCACAAAAGCAGGTCCTTTTCCTGGTTTTACATGTAAAAACTCAATAATTTTATATATATCGTGATTATATTTAATACATAATCCGTTTCTAATATCTGAAGTATTTGCCATTATATTTTTTTAATTTGATTTAAAGTATCCTTTCATAATTCCTCGATGAGAATTTCTAATAAATTGTAGTATCTCATCACGTTCTGGAGTCGCCTCCATTTCTGCCTCAATTATTGCAGCAGCTTGTGTATTATTATAGTTCTTTTGATATAGAATTCTATATATATTTTGAACTTCTCTAATCTTGTCGGTTGAAAACCCTCTACGTCTTAATCCAACAGAATTAATTCCTACATAAGATAAAGGTTCACGTGCAGCTTTAACATAAGGAGGTACATCTTTTCTAACCAATGATCCTCCAGTTACAAAAGCATGATTACCTACAGAAGCAAATTGATGAACCGCAACCATACCTGCAAGCACTACATTATCTCCAATAGTAACATGACCAGCTAAAGTTGTGTTATTAGAAAATATACAACTATCACCTACAATACAATCATGAGCTATGTGGCTATATGCCATTATTAAACAGTTATTACCAACAACAGTTTTCATTTTGTCTGTTGTACCTCTATTAATAGTTACACACTCTCTAATGGTAACATTATCACCAATTTCTACAGTAGTGTCTTCATCATTATATTTTAAATCTTGAGGTATTGCAGAAATTACTGCTCCAGAAAAAATATTACAATTCTTTCCAATTCTAGCACCTTCCATGATGGTTACATTAGATCCAATCCAAGTACCTTCACCAATCACTACATTATTATGTATTGTTGTAAAAGGTTCTATAACAACATTTTTTGCAATTTTAGCCCCTGGATGAACGTAAGCAAGTGGTTGATTCATTTTTGTTATTTTAATTTTAATAAATATGTAAAAATGTGTTCGCAATTTGATAACAAAATATACATTTTGCTTTCGAAATTGCTCGGTACATATTTACTTAACTTTTGTTATTTGAGCCATTAATTCAGCTTCAGCACAAAGTTTTCCATTTGCATAAGCATAACCTTGCATATGACAAATTCCTCTTCTAATTGGAGTGATTAATGAACATTTAAAAATTAGTGTATCACCAGGAACTACTTTTTGCTTAAACTTAACATTATCCATTTTCATAAAGAAAGTCAAGTAATTTTCTGGATCTGGAACTGTACTTAAAACTAAAATCCCTCCTGTTTGTGCCATTGCTTCAACAATTAAAACTCCTGGCATTACTGGAGCGCCTGGAAAGTGTCCTGCAAAAAAGGACTCATTCATAGTTACATTCTTTGTTCCTATTACATGAGATTTAGATAGCTCAAACACTTTATCTAAAAGTAAAAACGGTTGTCTATGTGGCAACATATTCATGATATCGTTAACATCCATTAAAGGTGTTTGATTCAAGTCTATTTGCGGTACATTATTTCGTTTTTCGATTTTAATAATTTTAGACATTTTTTTAGCAAATTGAGTATTTACAAAATGTCCAGGTTTATTAGCTATTACTTTTCCTCTAATACGAGTACCTATTAATGCTAAGTCTCCAATAACATCAAGTAACTTATGTCTAGCTGCTTCATTTGGATGATGCAATGTTAAGTTATCTAAAATGCCATTTGGCTTTACAGCTATATTATCTTTTTTGAAAGCATCCTTTAAACGCTCCATTGTTTCTGGCGATAATTCTTTATCAACATAAACAATAGCATTATTTAAATCGCCTCCTTTAATAAGACCATGCTCTAACAACATTTCAATTTCATGTAAGAAACTAAATGTTCTTGAGTCTGCAATTTCATTTTTAAAATCAGAAAGTCGCTGTAGTGTCGCATTTTGTGTACCCAAAACTTTAGTGCCGAAATCTACCATTGTTGTTACTTGGTATTCATCGGCTGGAATAATTGTTATTTCACTTCCTGATTCTTCATCAACATATGAAATAACTTCTTTAACAACATATTCTTCTCTTTTAGCATCTAATTCTACAATTCCTGCCTCTTCTAAAGCTTCAATAAAAAACTTAGAAGAACCATCCATAATTGGAGGCTCTGAAGCATCTAATTCAATAGTTACATTATCAATTTCTAATCCAACTAAAGCAGCAAGAACATGCTCACAAGTTTGAATTGTAACACCGTTTTTCTCTAAACAAGTACCTCGTTGTGTACTAGTTACAAAATTTGCATCAGCTTTCATTACTGGAGCTCCTTCAAGATCAACTCTTTTAAAGGTATAACCATTATTAGCTTCTGCTGGCGTAAAAGTTAATGTTACTTCTTTTCCTGTATGAAGCCCTACACCTTTAAGTGAAACTTCTTTAGTAATTGTAGTTTGTTTAAATTCAGTACTAATCATCCTGATTAATTTTCTTTTCTAAATTGTTTATAGTTTTTACAATTTTTGGAAGATTTTTAAAATAAACATAAGATTTATTCCAATCTCCATAATTGAATGAAGGCGAACCTTGTAATACTTCGTTGTCTTTAATATTTCTACCTATTCCAGATTGCGCTTGTACTCTAACACCATTTCCTATTGTTAAATGACCAGCAATACCAACCTGTCCTCCTATTTGGCAATTTTCGCCAATTTTTGTTGAACCTGCAATTCCTGATTGTGCAGCAATTACTGTATTCTTTCCAATCTCAACATTATGAGCTACTTGAATTTGGTTATCAAGTTTCACTCCTCTTCTAATGACAGTAGATCCCAAAGTAGCTCTATCTATCGTAGTAGCAGCACCAATATCTACATAATCTTCTAAAATCACGTTTCCTGTTTGTGGAACTTTAGTATACTCTCCTTTTTCGTTTGGTGCAAACCCAAAACCATCTGCACCTATAATAGCGCCAGAGTTTATAACACAGTGATTACCAATAATACACTCTGAATATATTTTTGCTCCCGAAAACAATATTGTATTATCACCTATTGTAACATTATCACCTATATAAGAATTAGGATAAATTTTCACATTATCACCAATCTTAACATTATCACCTATATAAGTAAATGCTCCTAAATAAACATTTTCTCCATAACTAGCAGATTCTGAAACATAAACTGGTTGCTCAATACCAACCTTATTGTTTTTAACCTGGTTATAGTACTCTAATAATTTAGAAAATGATTTATAAGCATCTTCAACTTTGATTAAAGTAGTAGTGATATCATTTTCAGGTTCAAAATCTTTTCCTACAATTGTAATTGATGCTTTTGTACTATAGATATATGGTGTATACTTTGGATTAGCTAAAAAGGTTAACGATCCTTCAAAGCCTTCTTCTATTTTTGCAAGTTTAGATACTTCTACATCTGGATTTCCAACGATGTCGCCTTCTAAAATTCCTGCTATTTGATTTGCTGTAAATTTCATTATCCGCAAAAGTATAAAAAATGTGTTAAAGTTTGTCTTTTGGATAACATATATAATACTTAGTTACAGGTTTTGAAAGCACTTTTAAATTTAAATGGTCTGAAGCCTTAACTATATCGGTTATTTTCCCGTTTTTATAAAGTATATTTATTCTTTCTTTTTTACGTTGATATGCTTGATTTGTAATTTCGCCATCAAACACAAAATATTGCGCTTCGTACTCTGAAACATTATACTTATCCTTTAATTCTTCTATTTTTTCTTTTAAACGCTCTTTCTTGTGTTTCTTATTTTTTATTTTGATTTTAAGCAACTCTCTTTCAACAATCATTTGGCAAAGGTTACTTAATACAAAATCGTCTGAGTGTTGCCAATCTTTTAAAGCCGAAATTATATCATAATCATCAAGACGTGAAAAAACATCTAAAACTTCTTTGGTAAATGTTGACTTATCTATATCATTATTTAAAAAATAGCTTAAAGCTTTACTGGCTGGCAACACAAATCCTTGCTTTGTTAGTTCTTTAGCTCTTTTTAAAACTCTAATAATTAATTGTTCAGCAACCAAACTTGTTTTATGCAAATAAACTTGCCAATACATTAAACGTCTAGCAGTTAAAAATTTTTCGACTGAATACACTCCCTTTTCCTCAACTACCAATTCATCATCAACTACATTAAGCATTGTTATTAAGCGCTCGCTGTTAATGTTACCTTCTGCAACTCCAGTGTAAAAGCTATCTCTTTTTAAATAGTCTGCCCTATCCATATCGAGCTGACTTGATATAAGCTGATTAAAGAACTTTCTTCTATATTCACCTTTGAATATTTGAATTGCCAGCGTTAAAGTTCCGTTAAATTCTACATTTAATTGCTCCATAAAAAGCAACGAAATTTCCTCATGAGTTATTCCGTTAACAATACTATGTTCCATAGCATGACTAAATGGTCCATGACCAATATCATGAAGTAAAATAGCTATATAAAGTGCATTTTCTTCCTCTTCAGAAATTGTAACTCCCTTAAAACGAAGTATCCTAACAGCCTTCTGCATTAAATACATACAGCCTAATGCATGATGAAAACGTGTATGATGTGCTCCAGGATAAACTAAATAAGATAATCCCATTTGGGTAATTCGTCTTAACCTTTGAAAGTATTTGTGCTCTATTAAGTCAAAAATTAAAGCATTAGGAATAGTAATAAATCCGTAAATTGGGTCGTTAAATATTTTGAGTTTGTTTTTTGTATTCAAACTTATTTCAATTTTAAAAATTTATAATATCAGTTACTAGCTGATTTTAACTAAAATATAAAAAGTAAAAGTACTAAATACAATGGACTTTATACTTTTAAAGCAAATTAATACTATATGAGTAAAATAAGTATCCTTTGGGTTGATGATGAAATAGATTTATTAAAACCACACATTCTATTTTTAGAAAAGAAAAATTACACAGTTACAACTTGCCAAAGCGGTACCGAAGCTATCGACATAATAGATGAAGAAAACTTTGATATTGTTTTTTTAGATGAAAATATGCCTGGACTTACTGGCTTAGAAACCTTATCTGAAATAAAAGAAAAACGTGCAAATATTCCTGTGGTGATGATTACTAAAAGTGAAGAGGAATATATTATGGAAGAAGCTATTGGTAGTAAAATAGCTGACTACTTAATAAAGCCTGTAAATCCAAATCAGATTTTATTAAGTCTTAAAAAGAATTTAGACCATACTCGATTGGTCTCTGAAAAAACTACTTCAAGCTATCAACAGGAATTCAGAAAAATCGCTATGGATTTAGCCATGGTAAACTCATATCAAGAGTGGATGGATTTATATCAAAAACTGATTTATTGGGAGTTAGAATTAGAAGATATTGAAGACCCAGCAATGTTTGAAATTCTTGAATCGCAAAAAAATGAAGCAAATCTGCAGTTTGGAAAATTTATAGATAAGAATTATCCAGATTGGTTTAAGCCAAATACAGATGCGCCAATAATGTCTCATAATCTATTTAAGGATAAGGTAGTTCCTCAATTAAGTAAAGAGCAACCTACTCTATTTGTTGTAATAGACAATTTGAGATATGATCAATGGAAAGCATTCGAGCCTATTGTAAATAACTACTATAAAAAAGAAGAAGAAATATCATATTGCAGTATACTTCCAACAGCTACACAATATGCTAGAAATGCTATATTTTCTGGACTTATGCCTATAGATATGGAACGATTGCATCCAAACTTATGGAAAAATGATACAGATGAAGGTGGTAAAAATCTATACGAAGGCGAATTTCTTGAAGCACAGTTAAAACGATTAGGACTTACACATCTTAAGCATGAGTATATTAAAATTACCAATCTTAAGTCAGGAAAAAAACTTGCTGAGAATTTTAAATCAAAAAAAGACAACGACTTAACTGTTGTAGTTTATAACTTTGTTGATATGCTTTCGCATGCCAAAACGGAAATGGAAGTTGTAAAAGAATTAGCCTCAAATGATAAGGCTTATAGATCTTTAACTCATAGTTGGTTTAAAAACTCTCCTTTATTAGAAATTATTCAGCAAGCACAACAACTAGGATTTAAATTAATTATCACTACAGATCATGGTACTATTAATGTAAAAAACCCTTCTAAAGTAATTGGTGACAGAGATACTAGTCTAAATTTAAGATATAAAACTGGTAGAAGTCTAACTTATGAAAACAAAGATGTATTAGCAGCTAAAGACCCAAAAAACATACACTTACCTGCAATTACGATGAGTAGCTCATTTATTTTCGCAAAAGGAGATTTGTTTTTTGCCTATCCTAACAATTACAATCACTACGTTAGCTACTATAGAAACACTTATCAACATGGAGGTGTTTCTTTAGAAGAAGTTATCATACCATTTGCAGTATTAAACCCACGATAAAATCCATGAATTGCAAAAAACATCGATGAAATACTGTTTTTTATTGTTTTTTTTGTAAATTAGTCCTATAATTGCAATTCAAAAACTGAATTTGGAATTAAATTTTGACATAAATTCTATTGAAGAAGTTGCTAAATCCATTCTTGAAAAAGCAAAATCTAAAACAATTTTGTTTTATGGAGAAATGGGAGTTGGTAAAACAACACTAATTAATGAATTAGTTAAGCAACTAGGTGGATTGATGGATACATCTAGTCCCACATTTTCAATAGTCAACGAATATGAAATCAAAGACGATATAGTATATCATTTTGACTTTTATAGGATTGAAGATGAGTATGAAGCTTTAGATCTTGGAATAGAAGAATATTTTTATTCTAATAGGTGGGTTTTTATTGAGTGGCCAGAGAAAATTGACGTTTTACTTCCTGAAAATGTAGGAATTTTAAGACTAAAATTAAATAAAAATGGCACTAGAAACCTCTCTTTTCAAGTTTAAAGCAATAATTTAATGAAAAATCAAAAAATAATAGCTTGAAAAAAGCATAATTGTAGACCAAACCAAATCTATAAACTACGGTAAAACCGTAGCTTGAAAGCCGCGCAAACAAAGGGTTTTAACATTTTTTTAACATTTCAAAATCGATTTTAAAAGCAATCTATCTTAACTTTGAAAGTAGTTAATTAATTAATTTAATCCCTTGAAATTATGAAAACTAAAAAGAAGTTTTTAATCGCAGTTGCCATTTTTGGTGGAGTTTTATTTACAGCTCAAGCTACTAATTTAATAGACCTAAATGGACAAACTAAAACAGAAATTAAAAAAAGTAAAATCAAGCCAAACACAAACGGATAGACAAAGTTTAGTGTTAGGTAGTATTGTTGCAACATTTATTGCAGCAACACCTTACCTTTTTTATACTTACAGAAGTGTCCCAAGTACAAAAATTTGGGACACTTTTTTATTTACTTTCGAAAGTCATCACTATGAAGACGCTAACGCCGCTGTTTGGTCTTTCATGGTAAAACTTATACCTCTTCTTTTATTATTTATTTGGTTCTTTACATGCAGACACTGGTGGTATCATGCATTATTAGTGCCTATTGCTATGTATGTATGGCAATTAATAGGAGCTTTTAATGATGAAACAGATTTTATTGATGAATTAGGGCTTTTATATTTAATCCCAATTATGGGAATAATTATACCCTCTATTTATTTGATAAGAGCTCGTATGTTTAATAAAATAAACGATGCGGACAAAACACTAGAAGAACTTGAAGAAGAATTTAAAATTAAGCCAAAGTCTTTTATTGATAGATTAGGAGATTATTTTTAATAAAGCCTATTCTCATTAATTATAAATTTCAAATTTATTCGTAATTTGGTTTTTTAATCAACCTAATATGAGTAAATCTAGAACACCTTTTACTAAAGAACAATTACTTCCTCAGGAAGAAATGCTAGAAGTTTTAAAGAAAAAAGGAAATTTATTTATTGGAATTCCTAAAGAAACTTCATTTCAAGAAAAACGTGTTTGTTTAACTCCAGATGCTGTTTCTGCATTAACAAATAATGGACATCGTGTACTATTAGAGTCTGGTGCAGGTGATGGTGCTAACTTTAATGACACCGATTATAGTGAGGCTGGAGCAGAAATAACAAAAGACGCTTCAAAGGTCTTTTCTTGTCCAATAATATTAAAGGTTGAACCACCTTCATTAGATGAAATTGAACTAATCAACCCTCAATCTATTTTAATTTCAGCACTACAATTAAAAACTCAAGACAAATCATATTTCAAAGCTTTAGCAGAAAAAAGAATTACTGCATTAGGGTTTGAATTTATAAAAGATGAAGATGGTGCTTATCCAGCTGTTAGACAATTAAGCGAAATTGCTGGAACAGCTTCTATTTTAATAGCTTCAGAATTATTATCTAATGTTAATAATGGTAACGGTTTAATGTTTGGAAATATTAGCGGTGTCCCTCCTACTGAAGTTGTAATAATTGGTGCTGGTACTGTAGGTGAATTTGCAGCTAGATCAGCAATTGGATTAGGTGCAAATATTAGAGTGTTTGACAATTCCATCACAAAACTTAGAACACTACAAGCTAACATTGGACAACCAGTATACACATCTACAATGCAACCAAAAAATCTTTTAAAAGCATTAAAGCGTTGTGATGTAGCTATTGGTGCTGTAAGAGGAAAAAACAGATCTCCAATACTTGTTAGTGAAGAAATGGTAGAATCAATGAAATCAGGATCGGTTATTATAGATGTTAGTATAGACATGGGAGGTTGTTTTGAAACAAGTGAAATTACAACTCACGATATTCCTACATTCAAAAAACACGATGTTATACATTATTGTGTTCCAAATATACCTGCTAGATTCTCCAGAACTGCATCAGTATCAATAAGTAACATATTCACACCATATCTCTTAAAGATTGCTGAAGATGGTGGTATAGAAAATGCACTACGTTTTGATAGAGGTTTAAAAAATGGGTTGTATTTTTACCACGGAATTTTGACTAACAAATCTGTAGCTAAATGGTTTGATTTAGACTATAGTGATGTTAATCTACTTATTTTTTAAATATATATGAAATTAATTCATCGTGTTGGATACTACCTTGGAGGCTTCTCTATAGGACTTATTTTTTTAGCATTTTTTTTAAGCGGAAAGAAAACTTCATGCTCATATGGCTTAGACGCTAGAGTACTGAAAGATATAAGACAAAAAGAGATGCATTATTCTGAAGCTTCTCAGCGTTTACTTGATAATAAAACTATAGATACTACAACTATAAATTACATTTTGAAAAAAGGAGATGTAAATTTTGGAGAGAGTAATACTAAACTTGATTCTTGTAAAACATACATGATAGAAGGAAAATCAAACAATAGAGAATATAAATTACTTATAGAGAATTGCAATAAAAAAGCAACTATCAATTCTATAGAGATTAATTAATATAGTTACGCTCTACATTTATCATGTAGAGCGCTAACTAAAACTAACTAACTATATTAATCTTTCAAGTTAGGGAAAGATTATTCTTCTGGTTGTTTGAAAACCATTTTCTTCTAATCTAATAAGATAAATTCCACTATTAAATTGAGATATATTTATTTTTTTCAATACTAGTACTCCTCCATTTGTTTCTATTTTTTCATGATGTATTAAATTTCCTAAAACATCATGTATACTTATATTAGAATTAGAATGTAATCCCGAAACTTTTACAACAATAAAATCTTCGCTTTCTAAGTAGACTTGATACTGATAATCATATGTTTGAGGAATATCTTCATCACAATTATCCATAAAGACAGATATTTCATCAGCATCAGAATCTAATTCATTAGACACAATTACTGTATATGTTATATCTTGATTTGGAGTGACAGTAATACTTTGTGTAGTAGCGCCATTACTCCATAAATAATTTTCTCCTCCTTCTGCTGTTAAAGTAATTTCTTCTCCTGGACATGTATATACATCCTCTCCTGCATAAGCAGTCACTGTTTCTATAACTGTCACTGTTACTTCTTTATAGTCTGAACAATTATTAACCATACCTAATACACCAAATGTTGTAGTTTCCATAGGGTTAACAGCAATATTTGGCTGTGTTGCACCATTAGTCCATTCATAAGTATCTGCTCCACTTGCTGATAAAGTTATATAATCTCCTTCTAAAATAGTAACATCATTTGTAACATCTACAACTGGTAATGGATTTACAAAAACAGTTACTTCATCTGTATCTGAATCCAATTCGTTAGATACAATTACTGTATAATTTGAAGTTGCTATTGGGCTAACTGTAATACTTTGAGTGATTGCTCCTGTGCTCCATAAGTAATTATCACCTCCAGTAGCTGTTAAAGTCACACTTTCGCCTTCACATATTGAAACATCCTCTCCAGCATTTGCATTTACTGTTGATATATTATCTTCAGTAACAGTTACAACTACACTATCTGTAGATTCACAGTTATTTGAGCTTACTACAACCGAATATTCTGTAGTTGCATTTGGAGATACTATTATACTTTGGGTAGTTGCTCCTGTATTCCATACATAATTATCGCCTCCATTAGCTGTTAAAGTTACACTTTCGCCTTCTATAATACTTACATCTTCACCTGCATCTGCTATTGGTAATAGGTTTACATTAACAATGACATTATCTGTAGACTCACAATTATTTGAGGTTACAGTTACTGAATACTCTGCAGTTGTATTTGGAGAAACTGTTATACTTTGCGTAGTTGCTCCTGTATTCCAGACATAACTATCACCTCCACTTCCTGTTAAAGTAACACTTTCACCTTCACAAATAGTTTCATCTTCTCCTGCATCTGCTATTGGTAATGGATTTACATTTACAATCACTGAATCTGTATCTGAACTGTTATTAATAGTTGCTGTAACTGTATATTCTGTTGTTGTATTTGGTGATACGGTTATACTTTGCGTAGTTGCTCCTGTATTCCATACATAACTATCGCCTCCATTGGCTATTAACGTTACACTTTCGCCTTCACAAATAGTTTGATCTTCTCCTGCATCTGCTATAACTTCTATTGCATTTACTATTACAACTACGCTATCTGTAGATTCACAATTATTTGAGGTTACTACAACTGAATACTCTGTTGTTGCATTTGGAGATACTGTTATACTTTGGGTAGTCGCTCCTGTATTCCATACATAGCTATCGCCTCCATTGGCTGTTAAGGTTACACTTTCACCTTCAATAACACTTACATCTTCACCTGCATCTGCTATTGGTAATGGATTTACATTTACTATGACATTATCTGTAGATTCACAGTTATTTGAGGTTACTGTTACTGAATACTCTGTAGTTGTATTTGGTGACACAGTTATACTTTGCATTGTTGCTCCTGTATTCCATACATAACTATCTCCTCCATTGGCTGTTAAAGTAACACTTTCGCCTTCACAAATAGTTTGGTCTTCACCTGCATCTACTATTGGTGATGGGTTTACATTTACTATAACTGAATCTGTATCTGAACTATTATTAATAGTTGCTGTAACTGTATATTCGGTTGTTGTATCTGGTGATACGGTTATACTTTGCGAAGTTGCTCCTGTATTCCACACATAACTATCACCTCCACTTGCTGTTAAAATTACACTTTCACCTTCACAAATAGTTTGGTCTTCGCCTGCATCTGCTATAACTTCTATTGTATTTACTGTTACAACTACACTATCTGTAGACTCACAGCTATTTGAACTTACTACAACTGAATATTCTGTAGTTGCATTTGGTGATACTATTATACTTTGGGTAGTTGCTCCTGTGTTCCATACATAACTATTACCTCCATTGGCTGTTAAGGTTACACTTTCGCCTTCAACAATACTTACATCTTCACCAGCATCTGCTATTGGTAATGGGTTTACATTCACTATGACATCATCTGTAGATTCACAGTTATTCGATGTAACTACTACTGAATACTCTGTAGTTGTATTTGGAGAAACTGTTATACTTTGCGTAGTTGCTCCTGTATTCCAGACATAACTATCACCTCCATTGGCTGTTAAGGTTACACTTTCGCCTTCACAAATAGTTTGATCTTCTCCTGCTTCTGCTATTGGTAGGGAATTTACATTTACGATCACTGAATCTGTATCTGAACTGTTATTGATAGTTGCTGTAACTGTATATTCTGTAGTTGTGTTTGGTGATACCATTATACTTTGCGTAGTTGCTCCTGTATTCCACACATAACTATCACCTCCATTGGCTGTTAACGTCACACTTTCACCTTCACAAATAGTTTCATCTTCTCCTGCATCTGCTATAACTTCTATTGCATTTACTGTTACAACTACGCTATCTGTAGATTCACAGTTATTTGAGGTTACTGTTACTGAATACATTGTTGTTGCATATGGCGACACTGTTATACTTTGCGTAGTTGCTCCTGTATTCCATAGATAATTATCGCCTCCATTAGCTGTTAAGGTTACACTTTCACCTTCAATAATACTTACATCTTCACCTGCATCTGCTATTGGTAATGAGTTTACATTTACTATAACACTATCTGTAGATTCACAGTTATTTGAGGTTACAGTTACTGAATATTCTGTTATTGTATTTGGCGACACAGTTATACTTTGTGTAGTTGCTCCTGTGTTCCATACATAACTATCACCTCCATTGGCTGTTAATGTTACACTTTCACCTTCACAAATGGTTTGATCTTCTCCTGCTTCTGCTATTGGTAGAGAATTTACATTTACGATCACTGAATCTGTATCTGAACTGTTATTGATAGTTGCTGTAACTGTATATTCTGTAGTTGTGTTTGGTGATACCGTTATACTTTGGGTAGTTGCTCCTGTATTCCACATATAACTATCACCTCCACTTGCTGTTAATATTACACTTTCGCCTTCACAAATAGTTTGGTCTTCTCCTGCATTAGCATCCACTGAATCATTAATTACAAATACAGTAACCTCATCAGTTGCTGTACATCCATTAGAAGTAGCAGTCACACTGTAAATAGTAGTTTCACTTGGACTAACAATAATACTTGCTGTAGTTGCTCCTGTATTCCATACATAACTATCACCTCCAGTTGCTACCAAAACAGTAAAATCTCCTAATTCAATTGTTTTATCATTTCCAGCATTAACATAAGGTAATGGGTTAACAGTAACAATCACTTCATCTGTAGCACTACAATCATTTGCAGTTACAGTTACTGAATAGGTAGTTGTTGCAGTTGGACTTATTGTAATACTTTGAGTTGTTTCACCAGTACTCCATAAATAAGATTCACCACCACCATTAGCGGTAAGCACAGTACTTTCTCCTTGACAAATAGATAGGTTTTCACCAGCATTTGCTTCTGGCACTTCGTTTACAAAAACAGTTACCTCATCAGTAACAGAAAAACCGTTACTATCAATTCCATTAACAGTATATGTAGTAGTAACTAAGGGAGATACTTCAACACTATTATCAGTAGATCCATTACTCCAAGTTACATTAGATCCTCCTTCTACACTAAGAATAATTGATTCACCCTCACAAATAGTTACATCTTGTCCTGCTGAGAAACCTAAACCTATTCCGTTTAAATACAGTTCAAGATTAGTATATCCTTCATTATTCAAATCATTTCTATCCTCAACATTATTAATATTTAAATTATTTGCTATTTCCCAAACATCTGGCATACCATCATTATCAGTATCTACCAAAGGCGTATTAGAATTATAAACAGGGTAACCGCCAACTTGTTCTTGAGTATCGATAATAGCTCCTGAAGTAGAGTTGTATTCATTTATTATTCGTGAATCTACTGGATCTCTTAATGGTAAAATAGCTCCTGAGTTATTTAAAACATCATCAATCATATCAACCACAGAATCTTCAACTATACCAGAATCAACAGTAGGTGAAGGTTCTAAAAAAGGTAAAAAAGAACCATCTACAGGATCTAAAAAAGCATCTGTTGTATTACCACTAACATATACTTCTGTTTGAGAAGCATTATAACCAGCTTGAAATGTATAATCTGCTATATATTCAGAAGAAACAATATAATTACCATACTTATAATGGTTATTAATCATTGCAAAATGGTTAGCTGTAGAAATTAATGATGAATACTTAAAATTATAAACAACATTATTTATCATTTCAAAACTACAACCTCCTTCAGATCTTATATGCCCTTCCCTATTATTAGAAAAGATATTTTTAAACAAACTTACATTATCTGTATTCTCACTCATTCTAAATGCTAATGAGTTTGGTCCATTATCATTATGAGAATCATACAATGCTTCAGAAAACATACAATATTGAAATGTTACATTGGTAACTCCATTACTAGGATTGTTATCCCCATAAATTTCAACTAATTCATCAATTGACCAACTTAAAGAACAGTGATCAAATATAATATCTGATGTACCTCCTGTACTTCCATTAATAAGAATTGCTTGAGAGTCTGCACTATTAGTTCCAACTATATTACCAGTAGCATCTTTGTATCCATTATCTCCTGTTCTAAATCTAATGTACCTAACAATTACGTCTGAAGCCTCAATTTGTAGTGCAGCGCCTTTAATACATATACCATCACCAGGAGCAGTTTGTCCTGCTATGGTAATTTCATCATTTACTATTTGTATATTCTCTGACAAGTCAATGATTCCACTAACTTCGAAGACAACCGTTCTTGCTCCTGAAGCTTCACAAGCTTCTCGCAAACTACCTGGACCATCATTATTTAAATTAGTTACTTTATAAACTACACCACCTCTACCTCCTTTTGAGTACTTCCCAAATCCTTCTGCATTTGGAAAAGCTGGAGTTTGTGCATACACAACATGAATACCAATTAACAGCATGCATATTGGTGTTAATAAATAGCTAATTTTTTTCGCTAATGATTTAGTTCTCATCTATGGTTGGTTTGGGACAAAATGAATTACCCATAGTTGTTATATATCAAACTAAATGATTTTCACTTAATTAAGGCATAACACTTAGAAGATTTTCGATAAAATGCGAACAAAAAGAAATCGTATTCTTACTTTTTTATGTATTTCAAAGAAATTTCATGCGTTTAATCGATAAAAATAATTTTAATTATCTAAAAGCAATTCTTTTTGTAGTTGTCCTACCTTGTTCTTGAAGTGTCAATAAGTAAACACCATCACTATAAATTGAAGTATCTATTTGCTTAACCATTTGTACTCCATTATTACTATCAAATAATTCATGGTAAATCATATTACCAATAATATCATGTATATAAAAATTAGAGTTATTTTGAAGACCTGAAACCTTAATGTTTAAAATATTAGGGTTCCCATTTTCTATATATACATTGAATGCAAAATCATTTGGAGTTTCTATTGGTAACTCTACTACAGAGCAATCTTCCATAAAAACAGATATCTCATCAGCATCAGAGTCTAATTCATTGGATACAATTACTGTATATGTTATATCTTGATTTGGAATAACAGTAATACTTTGTGTTGTAGCGCCATTACTCCATAAGTAATTTTCTCCTCCTTCTGCTGTTAAAGTAATTTCTTCTCCAGGACATATATATACATCTTCTCCAGCATAAGCAGTCACTGTTTCTACAACAGTCACTGTTACTTCTTTATAATCTGAACAACTATTTGTGATCCCTAAAACACCATATGTAGTTGATTCTATTGGACTAACAGCAATGTTTGGTTGTGTAGCTCCATTAGTCCATTCATAAGTATCTGCGCCACTAGCCGATAAGGTTACATAATCTCCTTCTAAAATAGTAACATCATTTGTAACATCTACAACTGGTAATGGATTTACAAAAACAGTTACTTCATCTGTATCTGAATCCAATTCGTTAGATACAATTACTGTATAATTTGAAGTTGCCATTGGGCTAACTGTAATACTTTGAGAGGTTGCCCCCGTGCTCCATAAGTAACTATCACCTCCAGTTGCTGTTAAGGTCACACTATCTCCTTCACACATTGCAACATCTTCTCCCGCGTTAGCATTTATTGCTTCATTTACTAACACTATAACACTGTCTGTATCTTCGCAGTTATTTGAGGTTACTGTTACTGAATACTCAGTAGTTACATTTGGTGATACTATTATACTTTGGGTAGTTGCTCCTGTATTCCATACATAGCTATCACCTCCATTGGCTGTTAACGTTACACTTTCACCTTCAACAATACTTACATCTTCACCTGCATCTGCAATTGGTAATGAATTAACTGTTACCATAACAGTATCAGTATCTGAAATATTATTAATAGTTGCTGTAACTATATATTCTGTAGTTGCATTTGGAGATACTGTTATACTTTGAGTAGTTGCTCCTGTATTCCACACATAACTATCACCTCCATTGGCTGTTAAGGTTACACTTTCACCTTCACAAATAGTTTCATCTTCTCCTGCATCTGCTATAACTTCTATTGTATTTACTGTTACAACTACACTATCTGTAGATTCACAGTTATTTGAGCTTACTGTTACTGAATACTCTGTAGTATCATTTGGAGAAACTGTAATACTTTGCGTTGTAGCTCCTGTATTCCACACATAACTATCACCTCCATTGGCTGTTAAGGTTACACTTTCACCTTCAATAATACTTACATCTTCACCAGCATCTGCTATTGGTAATGGGTTTACATTTACGATCACTGAATCTGTATCTGAACTGTTATTAATAGTTGCTGTAACTGTATATTCTGTTGTTGTATTTGGTGATACGGTTATACTTTGCGTAGTTGCTCCTGTATTCCAGACATAACTATCACCTCCATTGGCTGTTAAGGTTACACTTTCGCCTTCACAAATAGTTTGATCTTCGCCAGCATTTGCTATAACTTCTATTGCATTTACTGTTACAATTACACTATCTGTAGATTCACAGTTATTTGAGCTTACTATTACTGAATACTCTGTAGTTGCATTTGGAGAAACCGTTATACTTTGGGAAGTTGCTCCTGTATTCCATACATAACTATCGCCTCCATTAGCTGTTAATATTACACTTTCTCCTTCAACAATACTTACATCTTCGCCTGCATCTGCTATTGATAATGGATTTACATTTACTATGACATCATCTGTAGATTCACAGTTATTCGATGTTACTACTACTGAATATTCTGTAGTTGTATTTGGAGACACTGTTATACTTTGCGTAGTTGCTCCTGTATCCCACACATAACTATCGCCTCCATTGGCTGTTAACGTTATACTTTCACCTTCACAAATGGTTTGATCTTCTCCTGCTTCTGCTATTGGTAGGGAATTTACATTTACGATCACTGAATCTGTATCTGAACTGTTATTGATAGTTGCTGTAACTGTATATTCTGTAGTTGTGTTTGGTGATACCGTTATACTTTGGGTAGTTGCTCCTGTATTCCACATATAACTATCACCTCCATTTGCTGTTAACGTTACACTTTCACCTTCACATATGGTTTGATCTTCGCCAGCATTTGCATTTACATCTTCATTTACTGTTACAACTACACTATCTGTAGACTCACAGTTATTTGAAGCTACTGTTACTGAATACTCTGTAGTTGCATTTGGTGATACGGTTATACTTTGCGTTGTTGCTCCTGTATTCCATACATAACTATCACCTCCATTGGCTGTTAACATTACATTTTCACCTTCAATAATACTTGTATCGTCACCTGCATCTGCTATTGGTAATGGGTTTACATTCACTATGACATTATCTGTAGACTCACAATTATTTGAGATTACTGTTACTGTATATTCGGTTGTTGTATTTGGTGACACAGTTATACCTTGAGTTGTTGCTCCTGTATTCCATATATAACTATCACCTCCATTGGCTGTTAAGGTTACACTTTCACCTTCACATATAGTTTCATCTTCTCCTGCATTTGCATTTGGTAATGGGTTTACAAAAACAGTTACTTCATCCGACGTAATATTACCCTCACTATCAGTACCATTAACAGTATAAGTAGTAGTAATACTAGGATTAACCAAAATGCTGGGTGTATCTCCACCTGTACTCCAATCGTAAATTTGAGCTCCACTAGCAGTTAATGTAACACTTTCACCTTCGCAAATGGTTTGATCTAAACCAGCATTTACATTAGAAGCTCCTATTAATAAATTTCTAAAGTCTGCAACATATCCTTGAATAGGAACATTATTTGTTTGCCAATCTGAAGCAAACATAACTCTACTCCCAGAAGGAGATGGACAAGCGTGTGTTTCGTTTAAGTATTCATCTAACACATTTCTAGTATGTGCAATTCTTTCTATTCTGGATCCATCAAGCTTAACAGCTATTATCTCTCTTAAATAAGGTCCATAATTTGTAGATTCTGAAGTTGAAGCAAATACCCAACCAGGTCTATTTAATGCTCTTGCCGATGTATGTGGTGGCCAACCTCCTGTAGTTAACTCAGTAACTAAACCGTCAGATAACCTACGTTTTATTAGCTTTCCTTTATGAGGATTTGATTTAGAAACTCCAACTGCAACCTCTTCACCATTTACATCAGTTGCTAAGTCATAATGACTTGGCATTCCGTATTCATCCCAAAATCCAACTTGGGCTCCACTTGTAGTATAAACTTTTGTTCTATCTCCTCCAGAAGGATAAGTTCCTATTATAATTATATAATTTCCTAAAGAAGATATTGAAACGTGTCCTAAGCTATTTATATCAGAAATATCAATATCTGGACCTTTAGTTTGATTAACTATATCCAACATAAACATTACCAATGTATTGTCAGAATCTCTAACAGCAGATACAGCAACTTTGGTTCCATCATCTGTAAAATTTCCTGTTCCTCCCATATCAACATCAGAATAGCCACTATAAGACATAATTTGAATGATTTCATCTGTGTGAACATTCCAAGTAACTATTTCATCGTCTCTAATAATCCAAAATAAATCTGGATCGCTTCTATGCCATCTATGTTCATTACCACTTGGTAAATCTGCCTCTTTAATAACTTCATAAGTTTCTCCATCTAAAAATAAATCTGGACCAGAAGAACCTCCAAGGTTTCTATGCTTACCTAAGTATATCATAGATTCATCAGCATTCCATGGTTGTCTTGTAGAATAACCATGTCTAGCTGTGTTTCTCCAATTTTGTCCTGGTATATTTTGTATTGATGTACCAACATCACCAGTAATTCTTGTTATTGTAGTCCCAAATGTTTGATCAACTATTGGTTGTAAATAAGCTGGCTTTGCTTGAGCTGGAGCTGGCCAAAAAAGTTCTAAACTTGTGTTTAAATTGTACTCTTGTGAATTAGATAAATTCACATTAAAAAAAGCAATAAAAAGTAGCAGCACACTATAAATTAGTCGTCGCATAGGTTTTAATTTAGGGCAATTATTTGCTAATCAATAAATTATTTTGATAGCAAGACATTAAATTCAAATAAATTCGATGAAAGACAACACTAAAAGAGTATTTTTCTTACTTTTTGTGTCAGTTTATCGAATTTTAACACTATTTCGTCGATTAATTAAAGCAATTTGATTTATATACGTTATTAAGATGTATTTGGATTTTGAAAATTAAATTATTTAATAAAGCTTTATGCCTTATTTAAAAATCCACCAACTTCGTAAGTTTGAAATTAAAAAAATACTATACCTTAATAGAGAATTTTATCTCTTTCTCACTTTTCAAAGTTATTGATGCTATTATCCCATTAATCATCATACCATATTTAATAGGTGTTGTTGGCAAAGAAAATTATGGTATATACGCATTTGCATATGCCCTTGTTTTCTATCTCTTAAATATAGTACAGTATGGATTTTCTTTATCAGCGGTAAGATTAATAGCGTTAAATAGAACAGATAAAGAAAAAATCAATAAAATATATAGCAGCGTTTTTACAACTCAATTATATTTGGCAATAATAGTACTATTTATTTTATATAGCCTAATATTGTTAATAACTAAGTTTAATGTTAATAAAGAAGTCTATTATTACTTTAGTTTAATAATTATTGGAGAACTCTTATTCCCTATTTGGTTTTTTTTAGGAATGGAAAAAATGAGATTTATTACTGTAGTAAATCTTGTTTCTAAATCGTCGTTTGCTGTTTTAGTGTTCTTCTTAATTAAAGAGTCTTCAGATTATGTATATATTTCTCTATATCAAAGTATAGGTTTTCTAATTTCTGGTTTAATCGCACAGGTTTTTATTTTTAAATCGTTTAAAATCAAGCTACATATTGCCCCTTTAATTGAAGTGAAAAAATTATTAAAGGATGGTTTAAGTTCTTTTTTAACCTTAGTGACTCCTACAATTTACTCTAATACATCTATATTTTTAGTTGGTATTTTTGGATTGCCTCAACATGTAAGTTATATGGAAATTGGTTCTAAAGTTTCTGGAGCTTTTGGTGTATTAAATAAGGTATTAACACATGTTTTATATCCTTTTATAAATAGAAACAAAGGTGCTGTAAAAAAACTAAGGTATATCTTTTTAATTGTTGGTGCTATACTATCACTATTAATGTATTTTACCTCTCAATTTTTAATTACGTTATGGCTTAATAGCCCTTCGGTTGAAATTGTAAATGTTGTAAAGTACTTAAGTTTAAGTCCATTTTTAGTTTCGGTTATATCTGCTTATGGTGTCAATGGCTTAATGGTTAATCATAAAGATAAATTATATTTAAAAGCAGTTGCTATAGGCTCTATAAGCGGATTTATTGCTTGTATGATACTTATCCCGAAATATTTTTATATTGGAGGTGCTATAGCTATAATTATCGCAAGAAGTATTAAAGCAATACTTTCATACTATTACAATACTAAAACAGAACAAAGATTAAATGAAGCTTAATCATATCCTTTTTGCTATATACGTAATTGTATTTCCTTTTTATTTTTTTGAAAGAGGAAACCCTCAAATAGCTGATATTTTTGGTGTTATTATAATTATACTAAATATCAAGGATATTTTTCTTCAAATAAGATCTTCAAACTTTACAAAACTTCTTTTCTTATTTATTGCATATACCTTAATTGTAAATGCCGTTTGGATGGCTATAATAGGTGAAATAAAATTGATAAAGAGCAGTTTTTATTACGTTTACAGCTTCTTTATGATGCTTTCGTTTTATGTAAACATTAAAGACAAAAAATTCTTAAATACACTAGTATATGCTTTAAGCATAAGCTTAATGATTCAACTATTACTTTGGCCTTTTATTAAGAACCAAGGTGTTAGAACAATGATGTTCTTTAAAAACCCAAATCAGTTATCTTTTTGGGCATTTAGTATGCTAATTATATCGTATATGGTTCAAAGATTATCAAGTACTAAGACATACTTTCTGTATTTAACACTGTTACTCTCAACATTTTTTGTTTTCATTTCAGCATCTAAATCTGGAATTGCTGCAAGTGTTATATTCTGGATATTCTTTTTAATAAAAACAAGAAAACAAGTTATTGTATTTGCAGGAATAAGTGTTATTGGGATTTCTTTTTTATTAGCAACAAACAAAATAGATTTTAGTAATATCAACTTTGTAAATAATGTAGTAGACAGAGTATCAGAGAAAAAAGTTTCAGGTATTGAAGACTTAAATGATAGAGGTTATGATAGAATAACCAACTTCCCTCAATATCTATTTGTAGGTGCTGGTGAAGGTAAATACGATCGATTTAATTATAGAATAGAACTACACTCAACATTATTCAACATATTCTTTAGTTATGGCACTGTTGGGTTATTACTTTTTGGTTTCGCGCTATATGAAATCATTAAAAAATCACCAACTAGCTCTAAGGTATTACTTGGTGTTTTAATTTTATACACACTAGCTCATATGACATTAAGGTCTCCTCTTTTTTGGATTTCTTTACTCTTAATTTATAATTTAAAAGAAAGCACTAACTCAAATACAGCTTTAGAAAATGAGTAAAAAAAGGATTTGTATTGTTGGTGGTGAAGATGTAGATAAACGCATCAACATCTCTAAATATCTTACTGAAGACAATTTTGAGGTAACCATTCTTGGAACAAGCCCTAAAGAATTTCCTAGCTTTATAAACTATGTGCCTTACAATTTAAACAGGAGGTTTTCATTTAAATCTGATTATAAAACCATTCAGTTTTATAAAAATTACTTTAAAGAAAATCAATTTGATATTATTCAAACTTTTGACACTAAACCCGCCTTTTTACTTCCTATAGCATTACTAAATACAAAAACTCCAATAACTAGAACAATAACAGGACTTGGTACCATATTTATGGATAAAAGTTTATTTAGTTTCATTCTAAGGCAAGTTTACATTTTTCTTCATTTTGTAGTAAGGAATCGAGTTAGTAAAACAATTTTTCAAAATACTGATGATAGAGATATCTATCTAAAAAAAGGACTAATCACAAAAAGTAATCACGAAATGATACTTAGCAGTGGTATTGAACTAAAGAACATTACAAAGGTTGCGCCTAGAAACAATAAACAATTCACTTTTATTTGTGTTGCTAGATTAGTTTACGAAAAAGGAATTATTAATCTAATAGAAGCTGCAAGAATTTGCCAAAACAAAGGTTATGATTTCAAATATCAAATTGTTGGACCTCTTGAAGAAAATTCAAAAAAGCTAAATGAAAATATATTAAAAGAGTATGATGATATTGTTGACAGATTAGGCTCCAGAAATGATGTTTTAGAACTACTAACAAAAGCTGATGCTTTTATTCTACCAACATTTAGGGAAGGCTTTTCTAGAGTACTACTTGAAGCTTCTGCTGTTGGTTTACCTAGTATTACAACAAATGTTCCAGGTGTTGGAGATATAGTTCGTCATAATCAAGAAGGGTTAATAGCTGAAGTACGAAATTCAGAATCTTTAGCAAGTGCAATGATTAATTTAGCAACAAACAAACCACTTGCCGATAAATTTGCACAGAACGCCTTAAAGCGTGTTAAATTGTTTAGCTTAGATACAGTAGCAAAACAATATATAATTATATTTAACTCGATTATTAACCAACAATAACAAATAATGACTATTCCTTTTTCTCCACCATTCATTGATCAAAATGTTTTGGATGAAGTTACAGATTCATTAAAATCTGGCTGGATTACAACTGGACCAAAAGTTAAAAAACTAGAAGAGTTAGTATCTCATTATACCAAAGCTCCAAATACACTTTGTGTAAACTCTGCTACCTCTGGTCTAATGCTAGCACTATATTGGTATGGAATTAAAGAAGGTGATGAAGTTATTATTCCTGCATACACATACGCAGCAACAGCTTTAGCTGTTTTACACGTTGGAGGAACTCCTGTAATGGTTGATGTTGAAGATGATTTTAATATTTCATTAAAAGCCATTGAAAATGCAATTACAGAAAAAACAAAAGCAATAATTCCTGTAGATATAGCAGGTTGGCCTTGTGATTATGACGATATAATTGAACTGTTAGAGTCTAAAAAAAACCTATTTAAGCCAGAAACAGAAAATCAACAAAAACTAGGTAGAATTTTATGTTTAGCAGATGCAGCACACTCTATTGGTGCCAAATATAAAAACAAATCAACTGGTGTATTATGTGATCTTACCGTTTTCTCTTTTCATGCAGTTAAAAATGTTACTACTGCTGAAGGAGGTGCTATTTGCATTAATTTACCTGAACCTTTTGACAATCAAAAAGAATATGCCTTTTTACGTTGTAATGCTTTAAATGGGCAAACAAAAGACGCATTTACAAAATCTAAAGCTGGTGGATGGAGATATGATATTATTTATCAAGGGTATAAAATTAATATGCCTGATGTATTGGCTGCTATTGGTGTAGCACAAATGCCATCATACTTTGAAAATGTATTGCCTAAAAGAGCAGATATCTATGAATTCTATAGATCGTATTTTTCAAATAAAGATTGGGCCTTATTACCTCCTTATAAATCTGACACAAAGGAGTCTTCATGTCATTTATACGCTCTAAGAATAAATGGCGCTAGTGAGTCTCAAAGAGATGAAATTATAGATATAATTTCTAAAAATGGTGTTGCTGTTAATGTTCATTTTCAACCACTTCCTCTATTAAAAATATTTAAGGAGAATGGTTATAACATTAAAGATGTACCCAATGCTTTCAAAAACTACAAATGTGAAATATCACTACCTATTTATCCTCAATTAAATGATGAGCAATTAAACTATATTGTTGAAACCATCTCAAACGCAGTAGAAGAAGTATTATAATGAAACGCATTTTTGATTTCTTATTATCATTATTCGGATTACTAATATTAGCGCCTATATTATTAATATTAGCACTACTTATTAAGTTAGATTCAAAAGGACCTGTGTTTTATAGACAAGTTCGTGTTGGTAAAAACAATGAAGACTTTAAGATATTTAAGTTTAGAACTATGCATGTAAATGCTGATAAATTAGGTTTACTAACTGTTGGAGATAGAGATCCACGAGTAACAAATATTGGTGTTTTTTTAAGAAAGTATAAATTAGATGAATTGCCACAATTAATAAATGTATTAATTGGCAATATGAGTTTTGTTGGACCTCGACCTGAAGTTAGAAAGTATGTAAACCTATATTCTACTGAAGACATGGAAATACTTAATGTAAAACCAGGAATTACAGATTATGCCTCTATTGCATATAGAGACGAAGCTGAAATAATTAGAAAAGCTACTGATCCTGAAAAAGCATATATTGAAGATATTATGCCTGAAAAAATTAAACTTAATAAGGTTTACATTAACAATTATGGTATTTTAACTGATATTAAAATAATATTTAAAACATTTGCATCTATACTATCTTAAATAATGAATGGTCAATTAGTAATATCATTAGACTTTGAAAAATTATGGGGCGTTTTCGATAGTGTTTCATGCAAAAACTATGAAAGCAACTTATTAGCTGTTGATGAAGTTATTGATAGATTACTTTCAATTGCAGATTCTTATAATGTAAAACTTACATTTTCAACTGTTGGACTATTATTTAATGAAACCAAAAGTGATTTTAAGAACAATCTTCCTAATCCATTACCAAGTTATACAGAACCTAAACATAGTCCTTATCAATTAATTGATAGTATTGGAGACAATGAAAATAAAGATTCTTTACACTACGCTTACCAAGCTTTAAAAAAGATTAAAGCAAATAAAAATCATGAAATTGGCACACATACATATTGCCATTATTATTGTTTGGAAGAAGGTCAAACAATTGAACAATTTGAAGCTGATTTAAAAATGGCTATTAAGGTTGGTAAAGATTTTAATACAGATATAAAAAGTATTGTTTTTCCAAGAAATCAAGTAAATAATAAATATTTAGACATTTGTGTGAAAAATGGAATTTTATCCTATCGTGGTTACGAAAACCATGAAATATATAAACCTAAACCTTACAAAGAATCTAAAAGTAAACTACATAGAGCACTACGCTTAAGTGATGCTTACATAAATATTACTGGTGACCATATTTACGACTTAAACTCATTAGCTAACAACAATATAGTCAATATACCTTCAAGTTATTTTTTAAGACCATATCATAGAAAACTATCTTTTATTGAACCATTAAAACTAAGAAGAATTATACGTGGAATGACCAAGGCTGCTCAGTCAAACAAATTATATCATTTATGGTTTCATCCTCATAATTTTGGCAGTAATATGGAAGAAAACTTCAAAAACTTTGAGAATATCTTAGAGATATATTCTAAACTTCAATCTAGATATAACTTTGAAAGTAAAACAATGACTCAATTAGCAATTGAGTTACTAAACAAATAAATCAGCTTTACTTTCAAATACACAATAAATAGATTATCAACCAAGTAAAATTTCAGTTATCGAATTTTACCTTATAATCATCGAAAACACTTTTGTTTCTTAACATTTAATAAATAATAACTTTACTTTAGTTTTAAGTTAATTTAATATTATGTCTAAAAAAGAAAGAAACTCATATATATTATTAATCTTATTTGGATTAATATCTATTCTATTTATTTGGTTAGGAAAACAAGAATACGTTTATAAAATAACAAGAGAGGATGGATTTATAGAAAACTTAACAGCCATATTCTACCTTATAGGCTTTATTGTAGGACTGATAACAATCATTAAATTAAAAAAACATAGAAATCTACTACTATTTCCAATTATATGGACCTTTTTATGTTTTGTGTTTTTAGGAGAAGAAACAAGCTGGTTTCAAAGATTATTTAACTACTCTGTACCAGGAGTAGAAAATGTAAACGCTCAAAACGAATTTAATTTTCATAACCTTGCCATTTTTAAAGGTGAAGATTTATTTGTCGATGGAAAACTAAGTAAAGAAGGTGTTATAAATTTTTTAAAGTCAACCCAAAATATTTTTAGAATTGGTTTCTTTAGCTATTTTGTTGTATTTCCTTTTTTAATGTTAATCTCAAGAAAACTAAATAGATTTTTCACCAAAATAGGTTACATAAAGCCTCATAACTATTTTATTTTTGGTACTTTATTAGTTTTTGGATGCTCATTTGTATTTGCAATAATATCGCCTTTAGACAAAAAAATGGCCTTAGCAGAAACTAGAGAAATGCTTTATGCATTCTTTATCTTGATGTACGTGTGGCTTTATATCAAAAGTTTAACTACAAAATTGGAATTATCCAAGCATTTATAGTGAAGTAGGTATACTTTTTACTATTAAACCAAACTCATTACAAGCTTATTCTTTTCACCTATTACAAAATAGGTTTTATTATCAGCTTGATAAACTTTTAATTCCTTAACCTTCTCTGGGTTTAAATACAAATATTGATATAAATTATATCTAGCATCCACATGCTTTTCATCCTCAATATTAATAACATTAAAACTTTCAAGATTTTCTGGAAGTTTATCTAGCTTTTCAATTGTATACTTTTTAACTTCATCAAATGCTTTAGGTTTTATTTTGTATTTCAATTGTGTATAAAGTCTATTTACATTTTTATCTCTTAAGTATTGTTTTAATTTAAAATACTTCTCATAATATGTAGCTTTAAACACTGAGGCTAAAGAACTAGAATCATAAAGAATATGACATTCATAATTATAAGAATGATTGGTCCATCTATCCTTATATTCATATTGCCCTTTTGAGAAATCATACACATTAAATCCATTATCAAAACACCAATTCATTAGCTTAATAATGGTTGTATGCCCAAGATTATAACGAATATAATCTATATCAAACGATGTGATAGCAAATAACATAATACTATCAGTAAGAAAACCAAAAGAAATACCAATTGGCTTACCATTACTATATATTGCTGTTAATACGCCTTCTTTACTTAAAATCATTTTATAGATTAAATCATAATAATAATCCCATTTAGAAACAATGTTATTATCTAACCCTAAAGACCCAAAACGTCTCGATAGGTTCTTTTTAAAGAACACACAAATACGTTCGTATTCTTCTCTAGGTATGTCTCCACAAAATATTTTATACTCAATATCAAAACATGCTTCTAGCCTAGATATGTTTCTTCTATACTTATATCTACTTTTTGATTTAAATTGTGCATTAAAAAAATCGTCAAAAGTTTCAAATTCTTGTAGTTGTGAAGAAAAACCTTTGTACTGTTTAACCTTTTTAACCTTTAGTTTGCTAGAAGTAGCATTTGTAATATCAAAATAATCGGGAACATCATAAATTAGAAACGTTTTCCCTTTATAATCAACTTCACTTTCATTAATCTTATAAAAATTCCCATTAGTAATATTTTTACCAATGTTAACAAAAGTCTTATTCCCTTTTTTATAAAACTTAGTATTTTCTATACTATTAAACTCAAAAGGTTTAGCATTGTTTGCAAAATGCTTCAACCAAGTTTTTTGAAAAGTATCTCCGTTAAAAGGATTTTTATTCATTGATTATTTTTTGCTAAAAGTAAAGAATTATAATTCGTGATATTGCCAAAAACGATTAAATGCACTATAAAATAGATTAAACTTTATATTTTTATCATAGAAAAATAAAGAACGTAGAAATGGGTTATTTATCGTATTTATTTGATTTATAAGATTAAAACGTTCAAATTTACAACGAATCATTACTAAATGAAAAAAAGAATTTGGTTATCACCTCCTCATATGACAGGTCATGAACTAAAACATATTAATGATGCATTTGCCTCAAATTGGATTGCTCCAGTAGGACCTAACATTACTGGTTTTGAAGAAGATATAGAATCTTTTTTAAACCATGAATCCTATGCTGTTGCATTAAATTCTGGTACTGCTGCAATACATTTAGCTTTAGAGTTATTAAACATTAAAGCTGGAGATGAAGTATTGTGTCAAAACAAAACATTTATTGCATCTGTAAACCCTGTTATATACAAAGGTGCTACACCTATATTTATTGATAGTGAAAAAAGCTCGTGGAATATTTGTCCAATATTACTAGAACAAGCTATAGAAGATAGATTAGCAACTACAGGAAAAACACCTAAAGCTATAATTGTTGTTGAGATTTATGGAATGCCATATAATGTAGATGAGGTTTATCGAATTGCTAGTAAGTATGACATTCCAATTATTGAAGATAGTGCCGAAGCCATGGGAAGTAAATACAAAAACTTACATTGTGGAACATTAGGTAACTATTCTATCTTTTCTTTTAACGGTAATAAGATAATTACTACTTCAGGCGGAGGAGCTTTACTTACAAGGACTGCTTCGCAAAAACAAGAAGCTGTATATTTATCTACACAAGCTAGTGATACCAAAGGTAATTTTGAACATTCTAGAATTGGTTTTAACTATAGAATGTCTAATATATCTGCTAGTATAGGTAGAGGTCAAATTAAAGATATAGACAATAAAATTTTTAAAAGACGAGCTAACTTTGAATATTATTATAACGCATTAGCAAATATTAAAGACATCGAATTTCAAATAGAACCAGCTAATTATTATTCAAACAGATGGCTTACATGTATTTTATTTAAAGATGAAGAAACAAGAAATAACGTGGCTTCTCATTTAAATAATGAAAATATAGAAACAAAATACTCTTGGAAACCAATGCACATTCAAACAGTTTTCAAAAACGCTATAAGCTATACTAATGGTGTCTCTGAAGATCTATATAAAAGAGGTCTTTGTTTACCTAGTGGTTCTTCGTTAGAAATTGAAGATTTAAATAGAATTATAAATATAATTAAGACATCTATATAAATAATGCTTGAAAATTATCTAAATAAAATAACGCAGAAGTATGCATCCAAATGGTTAGTATTAGCCATTGATGTGATTATTGTACTGTGTACACTTTTCTTAGCTAATTTTATTAGATACAATTTCAGATTTGATTTTGACATGGAGCTATTACTAAGGCAAGCTCCTTTTGTAGCTATAATAGCAACAATAAGTTTCTTACTAGTTGGATCACATAAAGGTGTTGTTAGATATACTGGTTACAGAGATGTTATAAATATTATTATTGGAACCAATATACTAGCAACCATACTTATTATTTTCACGTATTTAGGTAGAAAATTTGGTTTTGATAAAGCCTTTGAAATCTCAGGTTCAATAGTATATATACATCTACTTTTAAACATACTATTATTAACAAGCTTCAAATTTGTTATTAAAGCGTTATATAGAGAAATTGTTTCTGAGCATTTTGAAGAAAGCGGTAATATATTAATCTATGGTGCTGGAGATTCAGGATTAATAACGTACGATGCTGTAACTACAGATGCCAAAAGCAACTTAGAGGTTATTGGGTTTATTGATGACAACCCTAAAAAAGTTGGAAAAAAAATTAACCTTGTAAATGTCTTTAGTTTTGACCAAATAAATGATGACTTTATAAAAAAGAATAAAATTGATCAAGTCATTATATCTATCCAAAATATAGAGCCATTACATTTATTAAACATTTCTAGTAAGTTATTTGCTCAAAAACTTAAAGTTAAAATTGTTCCTCCAGTTCACAACTGGATTGATGGCGATTTAAGCGTAGGTCAAATTAAAGATGTAAAAATTGAAGATTTACTTGGTAGAGACCCAATAGATATTGACAATCCTGTTTTAGATGACGAATATGAAAATCAAATTATATTAATTACAGGAGCAGCTGGTTCAATAGGAAGTGAAATATGCCGAAAGCTTACCAATTATAACTGTAAAAAACTAATTTTCGTTGATATTGCTGAATCAGCATTGTACGATTTACAACAAGAATTTAAACAGCAAAAAATAACAAATTTTGAAGCTATAGTGGCTGATGTTAGAGATAAAGACCGCATGAATTACATCTTTAACAAACATAAACCAAAAATTGTGTTTCATGCAGCTGCTTATAAACATGTACCTTTAATGGAAAACAACCCTTATGAAGCAGTAAGAGTTAATATTTGCGGAACAAAAATTATTGCCGACTTATCTGTTAAACATAGCATTAAAAAGTTTGTACTTATTTCTACAGATAAAGCTGTTAATCCTACAAATGTAATGGGAGCAACAAAGCGAATTGCAGAGCTTTACGTTAGCTGTTTAAAAGGAAAAGGTCAAACCAAGTTTATTACAACCAGGTTTGGTAATGTGTTAGGTTCAAATGGGTCTGTAATACCTTTATTCAAAAAGCAAATTGAATCTGGTGGACCTTTAACTGTAACTCATAGAGACATCACAAGATATTTTATGACCATTCCTGAAGCTTGTCAATTAGTATTAGAAGCAGCAACTATGGGTAATGGAGGTGAAATTTTTGTTTTTGATATGGGAGAATCTGTAAAGATTTTTGATTTAGCAAAAAACATGATAACACTTTCTGGATTAAAGTATCCAGAGGACATTGATATAAAAATTACTGGATTACGTCCAGGTGAAAAAATATATGAAGAATTATTAGCTGATGGTGAAAACACTAAAAAGACTTACCATGAAAAAATAATGATTGCCAAAACAAGAGCTCTTGATATAAAGCAAATCGAATCAAAAATAACCAATCTATGTTGTATCAACTCTAAAACACAAAGTTTAGAAATAGTATCTAACATTAAAGATATTATTCCTGAATATGTTTCAAACAATTCAAAATTTGAAGTTTTAGATTCAACAAAAAAATAATCTACATCATGAAAACTAAAATCAACTTATTAAATTCGTCTAAACTTTTGTTGTTATTATGTGTATTAACACTAACTTCTTGTGCTTCAAGACAAGACATAGTTTACTTTCAAGACGAACCAATTTCTAATACAATAGAAAATTCTAATGCAAATTTTGAAATTAGATTTAAGCCAGACGATTTATTAACCATCGATGTATCTGCTCTAGACCCAGATGCTGCAAGACCTTTTAATTTACCTGCAGTTTCTTACAACAATTCAGTTATTAGTGCTAGAGGCGATTTAAAAATGCAAACTTACTTAGTAGATATTCATGGTAATATTGAGTTTCCAGTTTTAGGAACTATAAAAATTGCTGGTTTATCAAGAAGCGAAGCAAATGCAATGCTGAAAGAAAAGCTAACGGAATACATTAAAAACCCAATAGTCAATATAAGATTAGCTAATTTCACTATTACTGTATTAGGTGAAGTTACTAGACCTGGAACGTACACTGTTCAAGACGAAAGGATTAGTTTAAGTGAAGCTTTAGGTTTAGCTGGAGATTTAACAATTTATGGAAAAAGAGATAATGTTTTCTTGATACGCGAGGTAGATGGCGAAAAAAGATATGCTAAGTTTGATTTAACATCAATCAATGTTATGAATTCTCCAAACTACTATTTAACACAAAATGATGTTATTTATGTAGAACCAAATAATGCTAAAGTGAGATCGTCTTCATACAATCAAAACAACGGAGTTATTATTGCTGGAATTTCAACTTTAGCAACCATAGTAGCTATAATTGTGGCAAAATAATTAGACAATGAACAATTTATTAAACGATACATTATTAAGAGAAAAAACGGATTATTACGTTTCTAAATGGAGATGGATATTAGCAACCCTAATTCTGTTTTTCCTAGCTGGTTTTCTATTCTTAAGATATACCAATCACGAATATAAAACTACTGCTACTCTTAAGTTTCAAGAAGATTCAAAAGCTAATCAATTACCAGAATTATCACAACTTCAAAATTCAGGATTATTTGCTCAAGGTTTAAATAAAGTTGACGATGAAATTAAAATTTTAACCTCTAAAACTTTAATTGAACAAGTTGTAAGAGACCTTAAATTAAACACGAAATATTACATTTTAGGTAACGTAAAGGCTACTGAATATTTTAATGACCAACCAATAAGTATTACTTTTTTTGAAAATGATTCAATTATAAATAACATAGATGGTTCTTTAATTCTTAAAGTTATCTCTCCTACTAAATTTTCGGTTATTGAGTCAAAATCAAACCATGTTATTGACAATACTTTAAATGAAAGAAGCGAACATTTATTTGGAGAAAAATTCAACTCTCATTTTGGTGAAGTAATAATAACACCAAACATAGGAAATGAAAACTTAGAGATTGGATCAAACTTTATTGTTGAATTAACTTCAATTGATAAGCTTGTAGAATATTACACAAAGAAAATTAAAGTTCAAGCTGCTCAAAATTCAAGCATTATATACATAAACTTAAATGATCACATAAAGCAGCGAGGAGAACTATTCGTAAATAAATTAATAGAAGTTTACAATAAGGATGTTGTAAACGACAAAGAAGGTGTTGTTAAGGTTACTTCAGATTTTATAAACAACAGACTTAATATTGTTTCTGACGAATTACAACAAGTTGACCTTACTGCCGAAAACATTAAGAAAAGCAACAGGCTATCTAATCTAGCTTCACAATCAAGCATATTTCTTCAAAACGAAAAAGAAAATGAAGCTAAGTTAATTGCCACAACAAATCAAATGCAATTAATAGATTACATGAGTGATTATGTTGCAGATGATTCTAGAGATTCTGATTTATTACCTGCCAATGTTGGTATTAATGATAATGGTGTAGCGCAACTAACTAAAAGTCACAACGAGTTAGTATTACAAAGAGATCGTATTTTAAGAAACTCTAGCGAAAAAAACCCAACTGTTATTAATTTAAACAATCAAATTAATGCACTTAAGGCGAATCTAAATCAGACACTTGACAATTTAAAATCTTCAACAGAAATAACGCTTAAATCGTTAAGTGCTGAAGAATCTAGAATCAATTCTCAAATTTATTCAGCACCACAAAAGGAACGCCAATTTAGAGATATAACACGTCAACAAAGCATTAAAGAATCTTTATATCTATACTTATTACAAAAACGTGAGGAAACTGCCATAATGTTTGGTATGTCTACATCTAACGCAAAAATTGTAGATGCTGCGTTTAGCTCTAAAAACCCAGTAAATCCAAAACCTTTTATTGTTTATTTAGCAGCATTAATTTTAGGATTAATTGTGCCTTTAATAGTACTTTATATTTCTGATTTACTTAACACAAAAGTTCAAAGTAAACTAGACCTTGCTCCTATTAGCGACATTCCTTTTATTGGTGATATTCCTAAATCAAGTAGTAAGAAAAATAAACGCCTAGTTTCAAAAATAGACTACTCACCTAAAGCAGAAGCTTTTAGAATGATTAGAACAAATATTGAGTTTATTTTAAAAGGGAAAAAGGACAAACAAGCAAAAACAATTTTTGTTACTTCTACTAAAGCCCAAGAAGGAAAATCACATACATCAATTAATCTTGCTTCTTCTATCTCGTTTTCAGGTAAAAAAGTATTGTTAGTTGAGACTGATATTAGAGTACCAAAAGTTGAAGACTACTTGAATGTTAAAAACAAACAAGGGCTTACAGATTTTATCAACGACGACAGTTTATCTATTGCAGATGTAACTACTATAATTAAAGATAATGATAACTTACATGTAATTCCATCTGGAACCATTCCTCCAAACCCTTCGGAGTTATTAATGAGCGAACGTATTCACGATTTATTTAATCAAGTCAAAAAGAATTACGATTATATTATCGTAGATACAGCTGCTGTAGGATTGGTAACAGATACACTTTTAATAAGTGATCATGCAGATATGTTTATTTATGTAGTAAGCGTTAACAATCTTGATAAACGCCAACTACACGTTGCCAAAACTATGTTTGATGAAAAACGATTACCAAACATGGCAATGTTACTTAATGGTACCATTAAGAAAAGTGGTTATGGATATGGTTATGGATATGGTACAAAACCAAAAAAGAAAAAATGGTTTAGTTTTAGTTAATCCTAAAACTAAACCTTTCTACGTTTACGCTCTTGCTTAATTAGCGTTAACTCTCTATTAGTTTGTCCAGCTACAGATGTATTTTCTTCTGCACGTCTAATTAAATAGGGCATTACATCTTTCACAGGCCCAAATGGCACATATTTAGCTACGTTATAGCCACTTGCAGCAAGATTATAACTAATATGATCACTCATACCATAAAGTTGACCAAACCATACTCTATTGTCGTCAATAGATATATTTAGCTCCTTCATTAACTCCATAGCTAAATAGGAACTCTCTTCATTATGAGTACCTACAAATAAAGAAATATCATCAATATTATTTAAAATATAAGTCAGTGTATTATTAAAATTGTCGTCTGTAGCTTGTTTATCTACACAAATTGGCGACTTATACCCTTTTTCTTTAGCACGCTCTCTTTCTTTCTCCATATAAGCACCTCTAACTATTTTATAACCTAGCTTATATCCTCCAACTTTTGCACGCTTATGAGCTTCTTTTAAATGCTCTAATCGATCCCAACGATACGTTTGTAATGTGTTATATACAATAGCTTTTTCAGTATTGTACTTTCTCATCATATCTTCTAACAAATCATCTGCAGCATCTTGCATCCAGCTTTCTTCAGCATCTATCAATATCTCAACATCCCTTTCTTTCCCCAATTTACACACTTTATCAAAACGCTCCTCTAGTCTATCCCATTCAGCCTGCTCTTCTGGTGTAAAAGCTAATCCCTCTCCTTTCTTTTGATATAAATAAAAACGCCCAAATCCTGTTGGTTTAAAAACAGCAATTGGCATTGCTTCTTTTTCATGAGCAAACTCAATAAGTTCCAACGTTTTATTCATTGCTAAATCAAACTGTACATCTTCCTCTTTCCCTTCAACCGAATAATCTAAAACAGAAGACACTCCTTTTTCATACATCTTATCAATAACAGGCAAACAGTCGTCTTCACTTACTCCACCACAAAAATGATCAAACACTGTAGACCTGATTAATCCTTCTACTGGCAAATGTGCTTTTAAAGCAAAATTAGTAGCTGCAGTACCAATTCTCACTAAAGGTTCATGAGATATCATTTTAAATAAGAAGTAAGCTCTTTCAAGCTCTGAATCGCTTTTTAACTGAAAAGCAATTTCTGTATTGTCAAATTTTTTTGCTTCAGACATATTCTAAAATTTTATAACAAAGATATTTATTAGTAAAATACTTTTTTAATATTTTTCTACTTATTTTCACGCCCTAAATAAGGTATTATAGCATCATGAAATCTATACTAACAAAAAATTACGCAATCCATTTTAATTCAACTTGTTACGAAAGATTAAACTCTTTTATTGCAGACTCTAATTTTTCTAAAATTTTTGTTTTAGTGGATTCTAATACGCACAAGTATTGTTTGCCTTATTTTTTATCAAACATTACAGCTTCAGCAAACTTTGAAATAATAGAAATCGAGTCTGGTGAAATTCACAAAACCATTGATACATGCGTTGGAGTGTGGAATGCTTTATCCGAGTTAGATGCCGACAGAAAATCACTAATAATCAATGTTGGTGGTGGTGTTGTTACAGATTTAGGAGGTTTTGTAGCCTCTACTTTTAGACGTGGCATAAAATACATTAATGTACCAACAACACTACTTGCTATGGTAGATGCTTCTGTTGGAGGTAAAACAGGTGTAGATTTAGGCACTTTAAAAAACCAAATTGGCGTCGTTAATTTTAGCGAAATGGTACTTGTTGATTCTCATTTTTTAGATTCACTACCACAAAATGAAATGCGTTCTGGTTTAGCAGAAATGCTTAAACATGGTTTAATTCATAGTGAAACTTACTGGAACGATTTAAACAACTTAAACGCTCTTACCTTAGATGATTTAGAAAAGTTAATACACGAATCAATAGTCATAAAGAATAATATTGTTTCTATAGACCCAAACGAAAATGGTTTACGAAAAACATTAAACTATGGACATACACTTGGGCATGCCATAGAATCTTTTTGTTTAGAGAATGAAAACAAAACAACTTTATTGCATGGAGAAGCTATTGTTATTGGAATGATACTAGCGACTTACCTATCTTATGAACTTGTAGGTTTCCCTGAAAACAAACTACACGATATCAAAAATGCTTTAGTAAAACTATACGGAAAGACCAACTTTAATACTGATGAAATCAATGCAATTATTGAACTAATGAAGTTTGATAAAAAGAATTCATATGGCAATATTAACTTTGTACTATTAGAAGATATAGGAAAGGCGAAAATTGATCAAATAGTTTCCAACGAACTGATTCATAAAGCATTTAATTACTACCAAGCTTAGATTTCTGATATGATTTTCATTTAATTTTCGTAAAACGAATTAAAATAATTCGTAAATTAGTTACGCATGATTATGCATAGTTTAAGTCTAACTAAAATGCAAATTATGATGAAACGAGTAATTATTGATTATAAAAAATTAACTCCTGAAATTTTAACTCTTTTAACCCAAAAATTTCCTGACGGTTATGGAGATAAAGACATTATTGTCTTTGACGACCATCACAACCAAACTATTGAAGCTGTAGAAGTAAAAACAAAAGACACTATTTACTTAGTAAAAGTTGGTTCAAAATTACACTACACTATGACAAACTTTGATAATGCCTTAGAAGGAAAAGATGTTAAAGATTTAAATATTAAAGAGGATCTAAATGACTAATTAGCTAAATAACGCTCTTTAATTATATTACAATGGTGCACTTCGTGTCCTACCACTATAAAACCTATGGCTCTTACCGAAAGTGGTAAATTATTAGCATTTCCTATTTGTAATAACATTTTAGTAGTAAAACTAGAAAACATTGCAATAGTACTCAACCTCTGAGTTTGATATTCTTTTATTAAGCTTTTTAGCGACCTATTATTAGCGTGAGATACATCTACATAATCATTATGCTCAAAACCTGGAAGTAAGGTTTTATCCTCTCTTGCAAATCGTAACGCTCTATAAGCAAATATACGTTCAACATCAATTATATGCTGCAATAACTCTTTAATTGTCCATTTACCCTCAGCGTAGCTATAAATAGACTGCGCTTCTGTTATATCATTAAAAAAGGACATAACCGTTTCATAGCTTGCTTCCAAACTATCTAACAAGTCTAAATCACCTGAAAGATTTATATAGTGCGCATAATACGCTCCAAATTCATTTGCTTGTAATTCTGTTGATTTCATTTTATTTTTTTCTTAAAACTAATAAAAAAGCCCTTTACCTATTAAGTAAAGGGCTTTTTTATATCTATAGACCAATTATAATTCGCTAAAGATAGAATGCATTAAGCGTTTTTTATCATTAATACTTTCCTCTAAAGAAATCATGGTTTCAGTTCTATAAACTCCATCAATATCATCTAATTGAAAGATTACCTCTTTAGCATGCTTAGTATCTTTTGCTCTAATTTTACAGAAAATATTAAACTTTCCAGTTGTTATGTGTGCTACAGTAACATGTGGAATGCCATTAATACGCTCTAAAACAAATTTTGTTTGTGATGTGTTTTGTAAAAAAACACCAACATAAGCTATAAATGAATAACCTAATTTTTGGTAATCTAAAGTTAATGATGATCCTTTAATAATACCTGCGTCCTCCATCTTCTTCACTCTTACATGAACTGTTCCTGCAGAGATTAATAATTTTTTTGCGATATCTGTAAAAGGAATTCTTGTGTTATCTATCAACATGTCAAGAATTTGATGATCAATTTCGTCTAATCTGAATTTCCCCATTTATTTGTACTTTTTTTAAATATAAAACAAAAATAAGAGATTTTTAATAAAGAAAATGCACTTATTAACGTTTTTTATCCACTTTTAATGAGAATAATTCATTATTAATCAACACGAAATCGTTTTCGGAATCTATTTTCAACTGTACTCCAGACACATCCAACACCGCATTATTATTAGCATCAAGCTCTTTATGAGCGTAAAATCCTGTTAAATCAGAAATTTTTTCAATTTTAGGTAAAAACACTACCTTCTCATTATCAAGCATTTCCAAATATTGCACTGCAACATCTGTTTTTACAGTTTCTTCACCTTTTAATACAGATGCATTTCTAATAATTACATCATAAAACAACTTCTTATTTTCTGGTATACTTAAGTATGATTCATACTTAGAACCTGAAACATCATTTGAAGCAATGTATTTCAGCGATACTAACAATGACATATAAATCAATCTCCTAACCTCTTCTCTTTCGTAATCTTCTTTATAATGACCAGCTTCAAATAAAATAGTTGGAATGTTTAGTGTTTGTAGAGTATCACCAACACAATTAATGTTGTAAGCATCATCATAAACACCAATTTGATTAGGTATTTCTTTCTGTAAACTAGCATTAATAACACTAATTACCTCCATAGCCTTCTTCCTAGTTTCAGTAATAGTACACTCACTATCTTGAGCAGGAGCTAAAAAACTTAAGGTAGCAACTTTATTATTATTTCCAGCGCTAAATATAGTACGTTGACCATGTAAATTAAAACAAAAATCAGGCTTAAACGTATCATAAACATCTTTTAAAACTAAACTTTCAGGTTGTGTTAAGCTTTGAGCATCTCTGTTTAAATCAATATTATTAGCGTTTACTCTAGTATATGCTTTTGCACCATCTGGATTTAATATTGGAATTATATATAATGTACAATTATCAACTACTTCATTTAACAATTGACTATCCATGCTATTAAACATATCAAACAAAGCCTTTGTTGTGGTTGACTCATTTCCGTGCATTTGCGACCACATTAAAACCTTTTTCTGCCCTGTACCAACTTTTACTCCATAAATAGGTAAACCATTTACTGAACTTCCAATTTGATTTACTTCAAAGCTTTCCGAAAGATTTTTCAGCAATGGCTCAATATGAAAATTGGTAATATATCGATGATATAAATGAGGTGATTTACATCTATTGAATAACTCTAAAATTGACTTGTTTAATTCCATAAATAAATATTGGGTTACAAAAATAAACAAACTAAATTTTACATTTGTAAACACCAAAACTCGCCATTTAATTACGTTTGTAAACTAATTACATATATAAAACACATAATAAACAACCAAACTCACCATGTACTAAATAAAAATCTTATTTTCAGATAGTTAGAAGCACTTATATAAAGCTTATAGTTAATTAAAAATAATACTTTTACAAATAATATTGCATTGTAAAACAATAAAGTTTACATTTGTAACAACAATAAGCATCACACTTATATTTTACAATGGTAAACAATTCAGATTTCATTAAAAGACTAGAAAAAGTAATGAAATATTACAGCTTAAGTGCATCTGCTTTTGCTGAAAAAATTGGTGTACAGCGTTCTAGTATTTCTCATATTTTATCTGGAAGAAATAAACCTAGTTTAGAATTTACAATGAAGATCCTTACCTCCTTTCCCGAGGTGGATTTGTATTGGCTATTAAATGGAAAAGGTAACTTTCCTAAAGAAGAAGAAAATAAACAATCAATAGATTCTACTTCAAATTTTACAAATCAAGTTCAAACCAAAATTCAAAACCCTACTCCTACAAATTCAGAAATTGAACGCATTGTTATTTTTTACAAGGATGGAAGTTTTAAAAATTTCGAAAATTAAGTATTAGTTTCTTAATTTTACTGCATGAAAAAATTATGCTACTTAATTCTTATTCTTTTCTGTTTTAGCTGCTATAACATTGAACGTAATTGTAACGATTATAAAACAGGATCATTTCAAAGCCATATTACAATAAACGATAAAGATTACAAATCTACCTTTATTAGAACTGATAGTCTACAAGTAGAAACTTTTGAAGGAAAAACAGACTCGTCAACTGTGAGGTGGATTAATGATTGTGAAGTTGTTTTTAGAACTATCAATCCTAAAAACATGGCTGAACAAAAAGATATTCACCTAAAGATACTTACTACAACAGATTCGAGCTATACATTTGAATACAGTTACGTTGGAGAGACAAAAAAACAAAAAGGCACAGCTATTAAAACAAAATAAACATGTTAGACTTTCTATTAACCAGTGATGCTATAATGGCATTATTAACACTTACATTTTTAGAAATTATTCTTGGCATAGATAATATTGTTTTTATATCGATTGCTGCTAATAAACTTCCAGAAAAACAACGCAACAAGGTTACTAATATTGGGTTGATTTTAGCCATGGTACAGCGCATTGTACTATTGTTTTTTGTTTCCTTTTTAGTTGGATTAAGCGAACCTTTTTACGTTTTTGAAAATAACTGGCTACACCTTGCGTTAAGTTGGCAAAGCATAATTTTATTTGCTGGTGGACTATTTCTTATCTACAAAAGCACCTCCGAAATTAGAGAAAAAGTGGAAACACCACATCACGATGAAGATCAAGCTAAGAAAAAACGCATCAATTCGTTTTCCCAAGCCATTGTACAAATATTAATTATCGACTTTATTTTCTCTATAGATTCTATTTTAACAGCAGTTGGTATGACTAATGGCTTATCAGACAATCACAACCATAATTTAGTGCTTATGATTATAGCTGTTGTTATTTCTATAATTATCATGATAGCGTTTGCTAATCCTATAAGACGCTTTATAAACGATAATCCGAGTGTCCAAATACTAGGTTTAACATTCCTTATCTTAATTGGATTTATGCTAATTACCGAAGCAGCTCACTTATCACACACATCATTCTTTGGTACAGAGGTTGGAGCTATCCCTAAAGGTTATCTATACTTTGCCATTGCATTTTCGCTATTTGTAGAATTTTTGAATTACAGGTTAGCAAAGAATAAAAAAAGTAAATTAGAATAGACAAATATATAACACATAAAAAATGGCGTTTAGTAAACTAAACGCCATTTTTTATGTACTTATGCTTTTTTTTTAAAACAATGTTATCTGTCCTTCATCATCCATATCTATTTCTGGAGCTGAATCAGACTTATCTACCTCTTCATTATTAGAAACTACCTCTTCATCAACCACTTCAACATCTTGAGCATGCACTTCTTCTGGCGCTTCATATGGCAAAGACTCAAGAAGATTAATTTGATTAACCTTAAACTTAGTTAGCTGATTTCCTTGAGCACTAATCCCTTTTATAGCAATAAATTCTTCCAAATTCACCTCTTGGTTATCTCGTCTATCTTTACCTCTTTCTTTAGCAAATACAACCTCTGCCATAGGTTTCCAATCTGTTGAAACTATTTCTAATTGAGAATCTGGATGACTAGAAATAAATACTTCCTCCTTACTTTCGTTTTCTACCAAGAAACGTTTTACATAATACTTTTCCTTTTCTCCATCATAATATATTGCGGATATTGGTTTTTTAGGAATCCATTTCTCCATAGCAATCATATCTGCATCAAAATGCGCAGTAATTTCTGGAATAATAGTTTTTACTATTCCTGCCTGAGTAATGATTAGTATCCTATCTTCTCCTCTAAACTCTCCTACTAACTCACCTCTACCATCTACATTTAAACGCTGTACAGTATCGTCAAACCAAATTTTACGAGGCTTTAACGTACTAACTCCTTTTTCTTTAAGCTCTACGCGTTTTAAAGCATATTTTGTAACGAGATTACCTTTTGATGCACGACCTTTTATTAAAATATCTGCAAAATCTAAATCCCATTTCAATTTTTTAATACTTCCAGCTTGACGCAACATAATTGTCACAACTTCTGCCTCACCATTAGGATTAGCAGAGAAATACCATACTGTAGAACCTTTATTTCCGTTAGTTAAATCATACTCTCTATCTCTTGTAATACTAGTAACCGCAAAACGCTTTATATAAGATGGACCACCTTTACCATCGCGATAAATCATATTATAGATAGTGCGCTTATCCTTTTTCTTAAAGACAGCTACATGAATAATATTTTTACCAATAAATGTTTTACTGTCCACTTTTGTGACCATCATTTTACCTTCCTTGGTAAATACAATAATATCATCTATATCACTACAATCTCCTACATACTCATCCTTACGCAGAGATGTACCAATAAAGCCTTCTTCTCTGTTTACATAAAGCTTTGTATTACGTATTACAACTTTTGACGCATCTACATCATCAAAAATTCTAATTTCTGTTTTACGCTCTCGTCCTTCTCCATAGTCCTTTTTAAGCCTTTGGAAATATGCAATCGCATATTCAATTAAATTTGCTAAATGATGTTTAACCTCAGCAATTTGATCTTCTAAAGCTTCAATTTTTTGTTGCGCTTTATCTATATCAAATTTAGAGATGCGCTTAATTCTAATCTCAGTTAAACGCGTAATATCTTCAACAGTTATAGCACGCTTAAGATGCTTAATATGTGGCTGCAATCCTTTATCAATTGCGTTAATAACACCTTCCCAAGTTTCCTCTTCTTCTATATCGCGATAAATACGATTTTCTATAAAAATGCGCTCTAACGAAGCAAAGTGCCATTGCTCTTCAAACTCATTAAGTTTAATTTCTAATTCACTCTTTAATAGTTGTACTGTATTATCTGTAGAGCGTCTTAAAATTTCAGATACACCAATAAACAAAGGTTTATTATCTTCAATAATACACCCTAAAGGAGAAATTGAAGTTTCACAACTTGTAAAAGCATATAAAGCATCTATGGTTTTATCTGGTGAAATTCCAGAAGGCAAATGCACCAATATTTCAACATCAGCTGCTGTATTATCTTCTATACGCTTAATTTTAATCTTTCCTTTGTCATTTGCTTTAAGAATAGAATCTATTAACGATGTAGTGGTTGTAGCAAAAGGAATTTCAGTAATTGCTAACGTATTTTTATTAAGCTGAGAGATTCTTGCACGACAACGCACTTTACCCCCTCTAAGTCCATCATTATAATTAGTGAAATCTGCAATTCCAGCAGTTGGAAAATCTGGCACTAACTTAAAACGCTTACCTTGCAAATACTTTATTGAAGCATCTATAAGTTCTAAAAAATTATGAGGTAAAATTTTTGTAGACAAACCAACAGCAATACCTTCGGCTCCTTGTGCTAGCAATAATGGAAACATTACTGGCAGATTAATTGGCTCCTTACGACGACCATCATAAGATGATTGCCATTCGGTAATTTTAGGATTATAAACTACATCTAAAGCAAATTTAGATAAACGTGCTTCTATATAACGAGAAGCAGCAGCTCTATCTCCTGTTAAAATATTTCCCCAGTTCCCTTGAGTATCAATCAATAAGTCTTTTTGACCAATTTGAACCATAGCATCAGCAATACTTGCATCTCCATGTGGATGGTATTGCATTGTATGCCCAACTATATTAGCTACTTTATTATAACGACCATCATCTAAATCTTTCATAGAATGCATGATGCGTCGCTGTACAGGTTTAAAACCATCTTCAATAGCAGGAACTGCACGTTCTAAGATTACATAAGATGCATAATCCAAAAACCAATCTTTGTACATCCCTGTAACCTTAGTGATGGTTTCTTGATTTTCATTATTCACATTTTCTAAAGCGTCGTTATCTTCTTCAATCATTATCTACAGTTCTTTAGATTTAGGGTTATTAATATTTTTTTTAATTATCTTACTTAAAGATTGTTTAATGTACTTACGTTTTTTTCTATTTACTAAAGTAACATTAAAACGTTCCTTCTTTTTATGTTTTCCATTACTACTTCTTATATATAACACTAAAGATTTATAAAAAAAGTAATTGTATATTTTAAAGGCTATAAGTCTGTGTTTTTCAAATTCAACTTTACGCTCTCTGTAATTAAAATAATCAGACAGCAATAAACCTTTATTTATCACCACAACTTTAACACCATCACTATCATATTCAAAATACTTAGATACACTGTGTGTTATCACAAATAATAAAGCTAATACAAGTAAAACTAAAGGTAAGGTTAAGGATGGATTTCCAACCAATTCCTTCAAGCTAGTAAATAAAGTAGAAAATAAAACCGCTAGTACTATTAAAACAAAGTACAGTGAAATTATAATATTTCTAACTTTTTCGTTACTAGTTCTCATTCACCTCTTCTACTAAATCTAATTCTACTTTTAAGTTATTAATAATAAACTCTTGCCTACTAGGTGTATTCTTTCCCATATAGAACTGTAATAGCTCTTCAATAGACATATCCTTATCTAGCATTACAGGATCTAAACGAATATCATCTCCTATAAAAAATTTAAATTCATCTGGTGAAATCTCACCAAGTCCTTTAAATCGCGTTATTTCTGGTTTTGGTTTTAACTTTGCAATAGCATTTCTTCGCTCTTCATCAGAATAACAATAAATTGTTTCCTTTTTATTCCTTACCCTAAACAAAGGTGTTTGTAGAATATATAAATGCCCTTCTTTTATTACTTCTGGAAAGAACTGTAAAAAGAAAGTAATTAACAACAAACGTATATGCATACCATCAACATCGGCATCGGTTGCTATTACAATGTTATTATATCTTAAATCTTCAATAGACTCTTCAATATTTAGCGCTGCTTGTAATAAATTAAATTCTTCGTTTTCGTAAACAATCTTTTTACTTAAACCATAAGAATTTAAAGGTTTTCCCTTTAAACTAAATACTGCTTGCGTGTTTACATCACGAGATTTAGTAATACTACCAGAAGCCGAATCTCCCTCAGTAATAAACAACGTTGACTCTAAACGCCTGTCTTTTTTTAAATCACCAAGATGCACCCTACAATCTCTTAGCTTCTTATTATGTAAACTAGCTTTCTTAGCACGCTCACGTGCAATCTTTCTAATACCAGAAAGCTCTTTACGTTCGCGTTCAGCTTGTAATATTTTACGTTGAATAGCCTCAGCAGTATCTGGATTTTTATGTAAAAAGTTATCAAACTTAGTTTTTACAAAATCATTAATAAATGTTCTTACAGTTGGCAAACCACCTCCCATTTCGGTAGAACCTAATTTTGTTTTTGTTTGACTTTCAAAAACAGGCTCCATAACTTTTACTGCTATTGCTGCTATAATTGACTTTCGTATATCTGAAGCATCATAATTTTTACCATAAAACTCTCGTATGGTTTTTACAAACGCTTCCCTAAAAGCAGATAAATGTGTTCCTCCTTGCGTAGTATTTTGACCATTTACAAACGAATGATACTCCTCACTGTATTGAGTTTTACTATGCGTTAAGGCAATTTCAATATCTTCAGCTTTTAAATGAATTATTGGATAACGTAAATCAGATTCGTTTGTGTTTTCTTGCAATAAATCTTTTAAACCGTTTTCACTGAAATATTTTTCACCATTAAAAACTATTGTTAACCCAGGATTTAAATACACATAGTTTTTAAGCATCTTAGACACATACTCATGTCTAAACTTATACTTTTTAAAAATGGAATCATCAGGAATAAAGGACATTTTTGTACCTCTACGTCTTGATGTATCCTCTAACAACTCTTTATTTTTAAGTTCACCAAGTTCAAACTCAGCTGAAGCTGATTTTCCATCACGTGTAGATTCAACTCTAAAATATGTAGATAGTGCATTTACTGCCTTTGTACCTACTCCATTTAACCCAACAGATTTTTTAAATGCTCGAGAGTCATACTTTCCACCAGTATTCATTTTAGAAACAACATCTACTACCTTTCCTAAAGGAATTCCACGACCATAATCTCTAACAATCACCTTATTTCCCTGAATAGATATCTCGATGGTCTTTCCTGCTCCCATAACATACTCATCAATAGAGTTGTCAAGCACTTCTTTTAAAAGAATATAAATACCATCATCAGGCGACGAACCATCACCTAACTTTCCAATATACATTCCTGGACGCATTCTGATATGCTCTTTCCAGTCAAGCGAACGAATATTATCTTCGGTGTAATTAGATTGTTGGGTCATAAAAAGAAAAATTGGATATGTTGCTAATATAACATTTCAACTTAAAAAAAGAAACCCTAAAAACGCAAAATAATTAACAAAAAAAAGCCAATGCTGTTGAGAACATTGGCCTTTTAAAATATTTTATTTTTTCTAGCTTATACGTTGAATAAGAAATGCATCACATCGCCATCTTTTACGATGTAATTTTTACCTTCTACACGCATTTTTCCAGCTTCTTTTACTTTTGCTTCACTACCAAAAGAAACATAATCGTCATAAGCAATTACTTCAGCTCTAATAAACCCTTTTTCAAAGTCAGTATGAATAACTCCAGCAGCTTGTGGTGCAGTATCACCAATAGTGGTAGTCCAAGCTCTTACCTCTTTTACTCCTGCTGTAAAATAAGTTTGTTGATTTAATAATTTGTACGCTGAACGTATTAATTTAGACGAACCAGGTTCTTCTAAACCAATATCTTGTAAGAACATTTGACGCTCTTCGAAATCGTCCAATTCATTAATATCAGCTTCTGTACCAACAGCTAATACAAGTACTTCAGCGTTTTCATCCTTTACAGCATCTTTAACAGTATCTACATAAGCATTACCAGAAACTGCTGCACTCTCATCTACATTACACACATACATTACTGGTTTATCTGTAATCAATTGTAATGGCTTTACATATTCTAAATATTCATCTTCACCAAATTCAATTGCCCTTACAGAGTTACCTTCTTCTAATCCAGCTTTTATTTTTAATAAAGCAGCCTCTTCTTTTTGAGCTTCTTTATTCCCTGTTTTAGCTGCACGCTTAACTTTATCAAGTTTTTTCTCTACAGACTCTAAATCTTTAAGCTGCAACTCCATATCGATAGTTTCCTTATCTCTAATCGGATCAACACTTCCATCAACATGCACAACATTATCATTATCAAAACAACGAAGCACATGTAAAATTGCATCAGTTTCACGAATATTTCCTAAAAACTGATTTCCTAAACCTTCACCTTTACTTGCTCCTTTTACCAATCCAGCAATGTCAACAATCTCTACTGTTGCAGGAATAACACGCTCAGGATTTACTAATTCCTCTAACTTTGACAATCTTGGATCTGGTACATTTACCACACCAATATTAGGTTCGATTGTACAAAAAGGAAAGTTTGCACTTTGCGCTTTTGCATTTGACAAACAATTAAATAATGTTGATTTACCTACGTTTGGTAGTCCTACAATTCCAGCTTTCATGTGAATAATTTTAAGGCTGCAAATGTAATTATTTATATCTATATTAATAACAATAGTAACAAATTATTAAACTGTTCGTCTTGTAATAAACATATGAAAATGAAAAACCATCACCTTGCACTCTTATTTGTACTCATTTCTTATTTTGGATATTCTCAAAGCTTAACTGCAAAACTTATTGACACATCAAACAACCCAATCCCTTTTGCCACTATAGAAACAGCTAAAAACAAAGGTGTCATTAGTAACGATGAAGGTGTTTTTACTATTAATCTCAAAGATGTAAGCAATAATAGTATAGAGATAAATTGCTTAGGCTTTAGCACTAAAAAAATTACAATAAAAGAAATAAGCGCAAACAACAACATTATAATACTTGAAGAGCATATTAATGAACTAAACCAAGTTTATATAAGCAATACCAAGCCTAATGCAGATGAAATTATTGCAAAAGTAAATCAAAACCTGAGCAATAATTACAACCACGAAAACCAAAGCTATAATCTGTTTTTCAGAAATACATCTTACATGGATTTTAACCGCTTAGAGTTTACCATAGATAAAGCATCTGGAATTAGAAAAAAGAAATTAGCTGGAGCAAACCAAAGCTTAGACTCATTAATGCAAGCCATTAAAAACACTAAAGCTGTACACTTTAGAGATTACCTTGCAAATCTTTACATAAAAAATAAAGAAGAAGCTAAACTTGATGTAGCTAAAGCTACTAGTTTAATTGACAAAAATCAAAATGTATCAATAGACCAAATTCAAGAAAATGCTCAGCACTTAATATTAAAATACCTAGATACTACTAAAACATACAAACTAAAAACAGGTATTATTAAAATTGAAGACTCCTTAGAACTCAACAATTCTAATAACGAAAGTGAAGAAAATAAAAACGAATATGAAGTAAACAGCTTAAAAAGTGAAACACATGAGCTTTTATATACATCACAAACTTACGAAAACACAACTCTTAATAAGATTATAAATGCCGATTTATACAAGTATGAATTCATAGACACAACAGTATTTAATGGTGAACTAGTTTATATTATCGAGTATTTCCCAAGAAGATCAAAAGCTAAGTACACAGGAAAAATTTACGTTACGGACGACAGTTACGCAGTAATAAAAATAGATTACGCTTTTGCAAAAGGTAAACGCGGTGAAAAATTGAATCTAAAGTTTTTACTAGGCATCAAATATGTTGAAAACATAAAACAAGGCACTATAATCTTTCAAAAAAACGAAGACAACATCTATCAACCTCAATACATAAAACAAGAATCTGGTAATTTCTTCTATGTAAATAGACCTTTAAAGTTTATTGAGAATAGTCCATCAAAAAACAAAGTGTTGTTCAATTTTTTAATTGAAGGTGGTATGCGAGAAAAAAATGAAATTTATTTTATTAGCAATTCATCTTTAAATGGTAATGATTTTAATAATTATAAAGAACCAAAAACGATTAAATATCAAAAATTAAAACAATACGACCCAGAAATATGGAAAGCTTATAATGCTATTGAGCCTTTAGAGGAAATGAAACAGTTTAAGAGTACAGAGGATTAATCCTTAATCATAACAAAATAGGTTTTTAATGTATCTTCTCTAAAAAGAATCCTTTTTTCTTTAGGAAAGCCAATATTATTATATTTTATTGTTTCTCTACAAATAGTGTCAATGTCTCTAATCTGATAAAAATCACTACAGAATAATATACTATCATTAACATAAGTATAAACCTTTAGCTCTTTATCATGAATAAACTCATTGTTATAGCCTTTTTTAATAGTAGTGAATACTTTTTCTAATCGATCTTCATCATTATAAATATATCTTATATGCTTTATAGCATTTGAGTCATTTTCAATAAACCTTACTTCCTCAATTATCCTTTCGTCTTTAATGAGATACTTCGTCTTTTTACTAGATTCAAGTGATGATTCAAAAATTGTATCTTCAACTCTAATTCTTTTATATGTATAGTTTTCAACATAATCAGTAAACATCTCATAGTTAGACAAAAAACCTAAAGAATCATAAGTATTCATGAAGGAGCAACACATTATACTTCTTAATTTTGATTCTATTTGATTATCATTAATTCTATTATAATAATACATTGTATCTCCTACTTCCAAGGCAGCAACTTTTCCTTTAGCAATGATTTCATAAGCCAAATCTATTTGATTATCATACATCAAATAAGGAATATTATCTATATCAATCTTTTTTAAAGGCTCTAATGAAGTTTTATTGTCTGGAGAGCATGCTATAAAACTAAATACACACCATAATATTAAAATGTATTTCATAAAGCCAATTTAAAAAAAAATCCCAAGCATAGACTTGGGATTTTTCATTTGTAAGTATATAAACTTTTAATCTTCTGGATGCATAAAGCTTTGTTTTCCTAATAATTCTTCGTCAGTTTCTACATTATCTTCATCAGGAACACAACAATCAACAGGACACACAGCTGCACATTGTGGCTCCTCATGAAACCCTTTACACTCTGTACACTTATCTGGCACTATATAGTAAATCTCATCACTAATAGGCTCTTGAGCCTCATCAGCATTAACCGATTTACCATTAGGCAACACTAAGTCTCCTTCTAAACTTGTTCCATCGTTATACCTCCAATCATCAGCTCCTTCATAAATAGCAGTATTAGGGCATTCTGGTTCACAAGCTCCACAGTTTATACATTCATCTGTTATAATTATTGCCATAGCATTTCTTTTTCTAAATTTGCAGTGCAAAAATAGCTCCAAAAAAAGTGTTATACAAGAAATAATGAGTAACAAAGATCACATTGTAAATGCCTTAATAGAATTAGGCAACTTTTTAAGTCAATTTTCTAATGATGGAATAGAAAAAAAAGACACAGTAAAACATAACGACATATTTTTTGATGGCTTCAAACATCAAATAAAAATCGCCAATGAGCATAATGGTTGGTTTAATAAAGAAAATGTGCTTTATGCAATCGAAGGATGGTCTAAATCACTAACAATCAAAAACATTAACAACTGGACAGTCAAGTATAACTTTAACAATGAAAACTCTAAAAAAGTAGCAATTGTTATGGCTGGAAATATTCCATTAGTAGGCTTTCATGATTTTATTTCAGTATTACTTACTGGACATGAAGTGCTAGTTAAACAATCATCAAACGATAAACACTTACTACCATTTTTAGCTAAATACTTGGAGTATTGCGAACCAAAACTGAAAGGGAAAATTCAATTTACTGAAGATAAATTAGAAGGATTTGACGCAGTTATAGCTACTGGCAGTGATAATACAGCACGTTATTTTGAGTATTATTTCAAAGACAAGCCATCAATAATTAGAAAAAATAGAAATTCTGTTGCTGTCTTAACAGGTAACGAAACTAAAGAAGAACTAGAAGCACTATCAAATGATATTTTTAGATACTTTGGTTTAGGTTGTAGAAGCGTATCAAAGCTATTTGTTCCAAATAACTATAATTTCGACAACTTCTTTAAAGCTATTTATAAATGGCATCCAATTATTAATGATGCTAAATATGCTAATAATTATGATTATAATAAAGCTGTGTATTTAATGAGTGAATTTGATATGCTAGAAAATGGCTTCTTAATGATTAAAGAAGATGCAAGCTACGCCTCTCCTATTGCAACTGTTTTTTATGAGTATTACGATTCTATCGACACTTTAAAAAATAAGCTAAGTGCTGACCAAGATAAAATTCAATGTGTTGTTGCTAAAGATTTAAACCCAACAGAAATAACATTTGGAGAAACTCAAAACCCACAATTATGGGATTATGCAGATGGCATTGATACTGTTGAATTCTTGTTAAAAATATAGCCTAAAAATTATCAATTTATTAGCAAGAAATAAACAATAAATTCAGACCTTTACTTTTTAAAATTCATAAAAAAATGAAAAGACATAATTTTAGTGCTGGACCTTGTGTTTTACCACAAGAAGTATTACAAAAATCAGCTCAGGCGGTTTTAGATTTTGACAATGGTTTATCCCTAGTAGAAATCTCTCACAGAAGCAAAGCTTTTGTAGACGTGATGGAAAACGCAAGAGCTTTAGTTTTAGAACTTTTAGGACTAGAAGGCAAAGGTTATAAAGCATTATTTTTGCAAGGAGGAGCTAGTACCCAATTTTTAATGGTTGCCTTAAACTTATTAGAAAAGAGAGCTGGTTATTTAAATACTGGTACTTGGAGTGATAAAGCCATTAAAGAAGCTAAAATTTATGACGATATATATGAAGTAGCTTCTTCTAAGAACGCTAACTTTAACTACATTCCTAAAGGATATGATATTCCTTCAGATTACGACTATTTTCACTGTACATCAAACAATACTATTTTCGGAACGCAAATGAAATCTTTTCCGAAATGCGATATTCCTCTAGTGTGTGATATGAGTAGTGATATATTCTCTAGAACTTTAGATTTCACTCAATTTGATTTAATTTATGCTGGCGCTCAAAAAAATATGGGACCAGCTGGTACAACTCTTGTTGTTATTAAAGAAGATATTTTAGGGAAAGTTTCTAGAAAAATTCCATCTATGATGGATTACAAAGTACATTTAAGCAAGAGCAGTATGTTTAATACACCTCCAGTATTTGCTGTTTATACTTCAATGCTTACTTTACAATGGCTAAAAAAATTAGGAGGTATTTCGGCTATTGAAAAAGAAAATGAAAAGAAAGCAAGCCTAATGTATTCTGAAATTGATTTAAACCCATTATTTAAAGGTTTCTCAACTAAAGAAGACAGGTCAAATATGAACGCTACTTTTACTTTGACTAATGAAGATTTAAAAGAAACATTTGATACTATGTGGCAAGAAGCTGGTATTAATGGTTTAAATGGACATAGAAGCGTTGGTGGTTATAGAGCCTCAATGTATAACGCATTAACACTAGACAGTGTTAAAGTTCTTGTAGAAGTAATGAGCGAATTAGAAAGAAAAGCATAATTTATAATGAAAGTATTAGCAAACGACGGAATTTCTCAAAGTGGAATTGACGCATTAACAGTTGCAGGTTACGAAGTAAGTACAACTACTGTAGCACAAGAACAATTAATAAATTATATAAACGAAAACAATATAGCTGTACTTTTAGTAAGAAGCGCAACTACTGTTCGTAAAGATTTAATTGATGCTTGTCCTAGCTTAAAAATTATAGGTCGTGGTGGTGTTGGAATGGACAATATAGATGTAGAATATGCTCGCGAAAAAGGACTATCTGTCATCAATACACCTGCTGCATCTTCACACTCTGTTGCTGAGTTAGTTTTTGGTCATTTATACGGTCTTGCTCGTTATTTACATAATTCTAATAGAGATATGCCTCTTGAAGGTGATAGCAATTTTAAAGCCTTAAAAAAATCGTATTCAAAAGGTACCGAATTAAAAGGAAAAACTCTGGGAGTTATTGGGTTTGGACGTATAGGTCAAGCTACAGCTAAAATTGCTTTAGGAGCAGGAATGAAAGTTGTTGCCTTTGATCCTTTTATAGACGCTGCAAATTTAGAACTAGATTTTTTTGACGGTCAAAAAGTAAGTTTTGATATTAAAACCATCTCTAAAGAAGACGTATTAAAACAAGCAGATTTCATTACATTACATGTTCCAGCACAAAATGAATATGTTATTGACGAAGCTGAATTCAATATTATGAAAGAAGGTGTTATCATTGCTAATGCGGCACGTGGTGGTGTATTAAATGAGGTTGCTTTAATTAATGCGATTGAAAAAGGTAAAGTTGCAAGAGCTGCACTAGATGTGTTTGAAAAAGAACCAAAACCAGAAATTCAACTATTAATGAATCCAGCCCTATCGTTAACACCTCATACAGGAGCAGCTACTAACGAAGCTCAAGATAGAATTGGAACAGAATTAGCCTCACAAATAATAAATATTTTAGGCTAATGCTTAAAATAAAGAAATTTTAATGTGACTTATTAATCATATTTGAGTCCTAACTATAAACGTTAGGACTTTTTTTGTAAATTGTCTTTTACATTAACCTTTAAAAACAATCAATTATTATGGCTGGAATATTAGATTTATTAAATAGCGATTTAGGAAACACAATTATTAATGGTGTTTCTGGACAAACTGGACAACCTCAAGATAAAACAAGTAACTTACTTACAATGGCAATGCCTGTACTAATGCAAGCTATGAAGCGAAATGCTTCTACTCCCGAAGGAGCTGAAGGATTATTAGGAGCTTTAAACAGTAAGCATGATGGTAGTATTCTTGATGACCTTGGAGGTTTATTTTCTGGAGGAGTTGACCAAAGTGTTATGGATGATGGTGGTAAAATCTTAGGTCATGTCTTAGGTAGCAAACAGCAAAATGTTGAAAGTGCTTTAAGCCAAAAGTCTGGGATTGATGCTGGATCTGTAGCGCAAATACTAAAAGTTGCTGCACCAATTTTAATGGGAGTATTAGGAAAGCAACAAAAACAACAAAAAGTAAGTAATCAGGGTGGTTTAGAAGGTTTATTAAGAGGCTTATTAAATAACAATTCTCCACAACAAGAGCAAAGTTTCTTAGAATCGATTTTAGATGCAGATGGTGATGGTAGTGTTATTGATGATGTAGCTGGAATGGTACTAGGTGGCGACAAGAAAAAAGGAGGCATTGGCGGTTTACTTGGAGGTCTATTTGGAAAGTAAGACTTGTTAATATATTTCAAAAAGTTGAATCGTATAGATTCAACTTTTTTTTTTGTTAAAACCCTTAAAACAAACAATTTATAAACACATCTTTTGTATCTTTATTAAAAAGGAATTATGAAAAATTTAATTTACATTTTAATCCTTTGTTTTGTTTTTGCAAGCTGTAATACTTCAAGAACTATTTCTAACACAAATGAAGAAATAAACACAAAGGAACAAGACACAGTTAGAATTGCTAACGATGCTATAGAATATGAAATCATTATCATTGATTCTGGATTTAATTCATGGTTATACAGTACTGCTAAACCAGAAGGATATTATTCACAAGAGTTTTTAGAAGCTAGAAATATTATTTATGTTACCGAATGGAATAGCAGAGTAAACAATGCTAATCCAAGAATTGCTAATCTTTTTGAACTTAGAATAGATTACGACAGAAACATAGACTATGGCTATGATGTAAACTATAAGCTTTACAACTACTTTATTTACTTTCAAATAAAAAATAACATTCGTTTATCTAGTTTCACTCCTAGAATTTAAACTTTACTCTGTATATTTGCCGCATAAATTTTATAATGAAGAAATTTAAAGCGCTTTGGGAGATTCAACAAAACTGGCAATTATTGTTTCCAGTTTTAGGACTTATTGGACTTATATATAGTGCTTTAAAGCTTTCACGTTTACTAGTAAATACAGAAAATATTTTTTTACTTGGTTCTGTTACCATTGTAATAACTTATGCCCTTTTAAGATTTACTTTATTTCTTTTCAAAAAATTAGAAAACAAATGGATTGTAGATTATAAATGGGAAATGATACGCATCTTTATTGTATTTGCTATCACAGGAACATCTTCAGTATTTGTTGGACGACCAATTGTAAAACTTATAGGAATTACTAAAGAAAACTTAAACCCTGTCCTTTATTGGATATTATATATTATTATTGGACTAATTTTTTATCAAATTTTATTAGTTTGTATTGGCTGGTTATTTGGTCAATTTAATTTTTTCTGGAATTTTGAAAAAAAGATGTTAAGACGTTTTGGTTTAGGACGTTTTTTAAACGAATAATGCAAGTATTAATAAAACATATAATCATAAAAGTAAGTTTACTAGTTATAGTATTCACTTTACTTGCACCTTCATTTGTTAAGCTTGCCCATGCTTTCGAAAACCATGAGCATTTTGCCTGCGAAACTCCTAACAAATTACATATTCACGATTTAGAAATTGATTGTGAGATTTACAAGTTTAAACTAAATACACAAACACTATCTATTACAAATAACTTTGAAATAGATATACCTGAAACAAATTATCAAAAGATAATTTCTCAATACACGTGCATTAGTAAATATCAAAGGCTACAATGCAATCTTAGAGGACCTCCTAGCTTAGTTTAATATACACCCTATAGAGAAGTAAACTTCTCATAATAAATATTAAACTATAAAATTTTAAAATGAAATCTACAATTTTAAAGCTGCTATTTTTAGTGGCTATTATACCTATATACGCACAAAATACAATTAAAGGAAGCGTTATAGACGCAAATAGTAATGAAGAAATTGCTTTTGCAAATATTTACATACCAAAACTTGAAAAAGGAACTATAACTGACGAAAACGGAAAATTTACCTTGACTAAATTACCTAACGGCAAACACACACTAGTCTGCTCTTTTGTTGGTTATGAAACACAATCTATAGAAATTAACTTACCAAACGATACTACTATTGATATAAGTTTAAACACATCTGTCTTCAAAATGGATGAAGTTATTTTGTCCACGCCCTTTCATAAATTACAAAATGACAATGTTATGAAAGTGGAACAGCGTAAAGTTTCGGATTTAAAGTCTAATGGTATCATAAATTTATCAGAAGGTATTAGTACCATTTCTGGTGTAGAAACTATTTCTACTGGAGTTAGTATTGGAAAACCTGTAATTAGAGGACTAAGTAGTAATCGTGTATTAGTTTACACACAAGGTATTAGGCTAGAAAACCAGCAATTTGGTGACGAACATGGCTTAGGCTTAAGTGATGCAGGAATAGAAAGTGTTGAAGTTATAAAAGGCCCTGCTTCATTATTATATGGTAGTGATGCACTTGGTGGTGTTTTATACTTAAACCCAGAACGTTTTGCTAGTAACAACACTTCTTCTGGAGATGTAAACTTCACATATTTCACTAATACAGAAGGGTACAATTCTAATATTGGATACAAATCTTCTTCAGATAATTTCAGATTTATATTTAGAGGAAGTTTAGCTGGACATTCCGATTATAAAACTGATGATTATAGAGTTACAAATACACGTTTTAGAGAACAAGATTTTAAAGCTGCAATTGGTTACCATAATACTAAATTTAATACTGAATTAAGATACAACTTAAATGCATCTCAGTTAGGAATACCAGAAGAAGTTGGTTTGCAAAGTTTAGATAAAACCCCTTTACTTCCTAATCAAAACATTAATAATCATATTTTTAGCTCAAAATCAAAATTATTTTTTGAAAACTCTTCTAGTTTAGAATTAAATCTAGGTTTTACCTACAACGATAGAAAAGAGTTTGAAGAACATCATGACCATGATGACCATGATGATGATGACCACGACGACGAAGACCATGATGATGATGACCACGACGACGAAGACCATGATGATGATGACCACGATGATGAAGATCATGAGGATGAGGAAGAGGCTGCATTACACATGAAGCTTAAAACTTTTAGCTATGACCTTAAATACAACTTGCCTACATTAGGAAAGTTTGAAACTATTGTTGGTGTACAAGGTATGTCACAAACAAACACTAACTATGGTGAAGAACAACTTATTCCAAATGCTACAACCAACGATGTTGGATTCTTTGCTACTTCTCACATACATTTTGAAACTATAGATATTCAACTAGGAGCGCGTTACGATACTAGAAATATTGATATCAACAATAATATTTCTAAATCATACAATAGTTTTAATGGTGCTTTTGGTATAAAGAAAGATTTTGGAGAACATTTTACAGCTAGACTTAATATTGCTTCAGGGTTTAGAGCTCCAAATTTAGCAGAGTTAACTTCGGATGGTAGTCACCATGGAGCTAATCGTTACGAAATTGGTAACCTAAATCTTAAAAATGAGCAAAACTTCCAAATTGATGCTTCGGTTGAATACCAAACAGAGCATGTAGATATTTTTGCAAACGGATTTTACAACAGTATAAACAATTATATTTTCTTATCACCAAATGGTGAAGTTATAGATGACAATCCTGTGTATTTATATTCTCAAGATGATGCTAGATTATATGGTGGAGAATTTGGACTACACTTCCACCCTCATCCATTAGACTGGTTACATTTAGAGAGTTCATTTGAAATGGTAATTGGTAAACAAGATAATAATGATGCTTATTTACCTCTTATTCCTGCTAATAAACTATCTAACACATTACGTGTAGAGTTTGAAAAACTACCAATAAAAAACAATTATGCTTTTGTAAAGCTTCAAACTTATTTTGACCAAGATAATGTAAGTGCTTTTGAAACTTCAACTGATGGTTTCAGTTTAATAAGCGCAGGTATTGGTGGTGATTTTACTTTAAACAAAAAGACTTTATCAGTATTTGTTTCAGGTAATAACCTTACTAATAAATCATATATAAATCACTTATCAAGACTAAAGTCAGATGGAATTTATAACATGGGAAGAAATATAAGTTTAGGACTCTCATATCAATTATAAAAACAAAAAAAGCACTCCACTGGAGTGCTTTTTTTTTTAAGAAATATCTATAACTTTTTCTTCTTTGGTTTTAAATACAAAAGTATATAACCACATTAATGTAAATGTTGGTATTATATCCAACATAGGTAATGCTTCTTCTATAAATACAATAGCTGCTGCTATTTTACCTTTATTTCCTTTATACATTTTTGTCATCAACCAAGCCGAAGCTGGTGCCCAAAAAATATCAAATGGTGGGAAAACTATTGACACATAACCTAAAGCGTCAAAAATTAAACCATAAGCTAGCTTTTTGTATTTACTTGCGTTTTCTAAATTCATAAAATAATAATGTGTTTATACAACCTATAACAAGAAATATACCAAATTTATTATGATAGTTTTTCACTAATAAGCTTTAAAAATTCTGTTCGTGTTTCCATATTTTTAAACGCTCCTCTAAATCCAGAAGTCGTAGTTACTGAGTTTTGTTTTTGTACACCACGCATCATCATACACATATGAGAAGCCTCAATAACCACAGCTACACCCTGAGGCTTTAATGTATCATTAATACAATCTAAAATTTGCTCAGTAAGACGCTCTTGTACTTGTAACCTTCTTGCAAACACATCCACAATTCTAGGTATTTTACTTAAACCCACTATATGTCCATTAGGTATATAGGCTATATGTGCTTTACCAAAAAATGGCAAAATATGATGCTCGCAAAGCGAATACAACTCAATATCCTTGACAATAACCATTTCGTTATAAGATTCCTTAAACATGGCGCTTTTTAAAATTTCGGTAGCATCTTGCTCGTAACCTTGTGTTAAAAATTGCATTGCTTTTGCTGCTCTTTCTGGTGTTTTCACTAAACCTTCTCGACTTGTATCCTCTCCAAGTTCTTCAATGATACTTAAATAACGTTGTTTAACATCATCAGTAACTTTCATGTTATATTCTTCAAACTGTTTATATGGCATAACAAAACAATTTTTAATGTAAATAATTATTAATCAATCATAAAACTACTAAAATTTATAAGTGAAAGTCAAAATAAACTTTTCAATTATTAACACTTTATTAATCTTTTTAACGTTTACTTATGAATAAACAGAAAAATCAAAATGTAGATTTGTAAAGTGTAACATTTATTTTTTTTGGATGTCTTTACACAAAACACTACTACTAATCAATCAAAAAAATGAAAATTTACATTAGCCTAATTTGTGCATTACTTTTTATCTCATCAATAAAAGCACAAGAACAAGACTCAATAAGCAAAAAAAGACTAAACATTAAAAGAACATCTGTTGCACCAAAAATAGATGGTGTTTTAGACGATGTTGCTTGGAAAGATGCCGAGGAGGCTACCGACTTCATTCAGTTTAGACCAGAAATGGGAGTTACTTTACAACCACATCAAAAAACCATTGTAAAAATGGCTTATAATGATGATGCAATTTATGTATCAGCTTACTTAAAAGATAAACCAGAAGATATACAAAGGCAACTTACAAGTCGTGATAATTTTGGAAACTCCGATTTTTTTATTGTGGTTTTTAATCCAAATAATGATGCTCAAAATGATGTTGAGTTTTTTGTATTTGCATCAGGAACACAAGCAGATGCCATTGCTAATCCATCTAGTGGAGAGGATTTTGGTTGGAGTGCTGTTTGGGATAGTGCTGTAAAAATTGTAGACGATGGTTGGATTGTTGAAATGAAAATTCCGTACAGAGCACTTCGTTTTTCTAAAGACGTAGAAACTTGGGGATTACAATTCCACAGACGTTTTAGAGTAGACAACACACAATATACTTGGAATCCCATAGACAGAACCAAAGGAAATATGGGACTGTATCATGGTGAGTTGACAGGAATTGAAAATATAGAACCTCCTACTCGATTAAACTTCTATCCTTTTGCATCAACAGTATTTAACAACGAAGATAAGCCAGACTTTAAACTTGGTATGGATGTTAAGTATGGTATTACCGAAAACTTTACTCTTGACGCTACATTAATACCAGATTTTAGTCAAGCTTCATTTGACAATGTTCGTCTCAATCTTGGACCTTTTGAGCAAACTTTTGGTGAGCAACGACAGTTTTTTAAAGAAGGTGTTGATTTATTTAACAAAGGAAATTTATTCTTTTCTCGTAGAATTGGCGCTGCTCCAAGAGGCAGCATAGATTTGAATGAAGATGAAAGCATTGAAAATGTACCTGATAACGTAAATGTTATAAATGCTATTAAAGTTTCAGGTAGAACCAAAAAAGGCTTAGGCATTGGTGTATTTAATGCTGTGACTGAAAAAACAGAAGCAACCGTTCGTAATGTAGATACTGACGAAACCCGAAAAGAAGTTATAGAACCTCTAACAAATTATAACATTGTTGTTATAGACCAACAATTTAATGGCAACTCCTCAATAGGAATAGTAAACACGAGTGTTTGGCGTGACGGTTCAAATTTTAGAGATGCCTATACTGGTGCGCTAGTAGCTAATATTAACAACAAGCGAAACACATACAATATTAGAGCTGATGCTAAGGTAAGTCAAACTGAATTTGACTTTAATGGAGAATTTGGATTTAATTCATTTTTTAGAATAGGAAAATCGCACGGAAAATTTAGATATAGCTTTGATCATAGTTTTTCAAACGATAAATATAATATCAATGATTTAGGTTTAAACTTTAGAAACAACTTCAATAATTTTGGTATCGATATTAATTACAGAATATTTGAACCTACTGAAAAACTAAACAATTTCTTTATTAACAGTTATGTAAACTACAGACGTTTATATAAACCAGGAACTTTTACTGGAACAAACTTTGGAGTTTTTGTTAACGGACAAACAAAAAAACTAATGTGGTTTGGAATTAACTTAAACATGGAGCCAGGGAAGCAATATGATTACTTTGAACCTAGAGATTTTGCTAATAAGCGTTACTTTATCTATAAAAATATAGGTAGCATTGGTGGATGGATAGATACCAACTCAAATAAGAGGTTTTCAATAAATCTAGGAGGTAATATGTGGCATGCATTTGATAAAGAACGTGATTTATTTGGGTATGCATTTGATATTGCTCCTACATTTCGTGTAAATGACAAGTTTAGATTAAGTTATGGATTTAACTACAACAATAACAAAGGAAGCAGAGGTTACACAAATAATTCCAATAGTATTGAAGACGAAATTATTTTTGGCGAACGTGATGTTGAATCTATAGAAAATAGTATTTCTGGAAGTTACACATTTAACCCTTATCATACAGTTTCACTTTCTTTTAGAAATTTCTGGTCTACAGTTACTTATGACCAAAACCCATATTTTCTTCAAGAAGATGGTAGTGTAATTGAGCAAAATGAAACTTTTGAAGAACTAGGTTTAGCTTCTTCAAATGTAAATTTTAATACTTGGAATTTAGATTTAAACTATACATGGCAAGTCGCTCCAGGAAGCTTTTTAACTGCATTATATAGAAATCAGTTATTTAATCATGGTGAAAACTCTCAAGATAATTACTTTGATAGTTTAGGCGACTTATTTGACCAAGATATGAATCATATATTCTCTCTTCGTCTTCAATACTTTATTGATTACAATAGTATTAAAGGTGTATTTAAAAAGAAAAATAGAACAGACGATTCGCAAATAAGACAAGTAAATCGTAGAAGAAACAGATCTAGATACAACAGACATAACTCTGATAGCCAAGGCTATTATTCTAGCTATGACAATGCTTTAGTAAACCCTTTAGCAACTAGTTATTAGTTTTCATATTATTTTTGTTGTAATACAAACAATCCATCTTAACTATGTTTCATATTAAAATAGTATTTTCGCTTTAATATGATTTCAGCAAAAAACATACATAAGAGTTTTGAAGATTTAAACGTCTTAAAAGGTGTTGATTTACAGATAAAAAAAGGAGAAATTGTTTCTATTGTTGGTGCTTCAGGAGCAGGTAAAACAACCCTTTTGCAAATATTAGGCACACTAGATAAACCAAATAAACAAAGTGATTCGTCTTTAGAGATTGATAATACGTCAATCTTTAATTTAAATGAAAAAGCATTAGCTAAGTTTAGAAATGAGCACTTAGGGTTTATTTTTCAATTTCACCAGTTACTACCTGAGTTTACTGCTTTAGAAAACGTATGTATTCCAGCATTTATAAAAGGTACTTCTAAAGATAAGGCTGAATCTAGAGCAAAAGAACTATTAACCTTTCTTGGCTTATCACATCGTTTTAATCATAAACCTAACGAAATGTCTGGTGGTGAACAACAACGTGTTGCTGTTGCTAGAGCTTTGATTAATAATCCTGCTTTAATTTTTGCCGATGAACCATCTGGAAATTTAGATAGTGAATCTGCCGAAAATTTACATAACCTATTTTTTAAGCTTAGAGATGAGTTTGGGCAAACCTTTGTTATAGTTACACATAATCAAGACTTAGCAAATATGGCTGATAGGAAATTAGTAATGGTTGATGGGAAAATAGTTAAATAAAAAAACCACCTCAAAAAAGAGATGGTTTTTGTTGTTTTTATTTTAAAATCATTCAACTTTTTTACCTGAAATTTGTTGTCCTCCTTGGTTAAGTGTTACCATATTTACATTTCCACTTTCATCTCTACCAAAAATTAATTCTGCAGCAACTACCTTTAAAAAAAACTTATCCTTAGCTTCTGCAAAAATTTCGTTTGGACCTTGTCCTGTAGCTTGTCCATATATTTTTCCATTATTTACTTTTATTTCAATTGCAAATTCAGGAGTTAACTGGTATTTACCTACATAACCTTTTAATACTTCTTCACTTAAATTTATTTCTGTCTTAGCTACTGGAGGTGCTTTATCTATTTCTTTTCCTATAGCAACCTCTTCAGTTTTAAAAATTGCTTGTTTTTTACCATTTACCATAGAAAAATTATATTCTATATTTCCACCATCAAAAATAAATCGTGTTGACGACAAGGGAAAAATTTCAAATTTAGTACTGTTTTCTCTCTGACTAAAAACCTTCCCATTTTCAACAGTTATATGACGAATAGCTCCATTAGGAAATTCATATGCTCCAATCCATTTATTTAACTCAGACTCATTTAACACAATCGCATCTTTTATATCTGGAAATGGCTTACCTATAACGATAGCAGCAATTTTTGTAGCATAATTTCCTGGACTACTACAATCGCAATTAGTAAGTACAGATACAAACACATCCTCCTCTGGTAAATAAATACCTTGAGTGGTATATCCAAAAATACCTCCTCCATGAGTTATACTTTTTGAGCCTTGAATTTTACCAGCTTGAAGACCGTAACCATAACCAATATAATCACCATTATTTAATGACGAACCATTAATTGCTTTTTCATAGCTTTCTTTTGAAATAAGTTCATGATTATTTAGAGCTTTTTGCCAAATTAGAAGGTCATCTACATTAGATATTATTGCACCTGCTGCATATGGCAAAGTCATACTCAAATAATCTGCATTTACATAACCATCTCTATTTTGATAGCCATAAGCTCTATTTTTAATTATTTTTTCATGACTACCATAATACGTATTCTTCATGCCTAATTTGTCAAAAAAGTTTTTTTGTATAAAAGCTTCATATGAGTCTTTAGTAATTAGTTCTATTATATACCCTAAAATTACATAACCTGAATTATTATATCTATACTGTTCACCTGGATTAAAATCCATAGGTTGGTCTTTAAACACATCAATAAGTTCAGTCGGAGTAAAATCTACTCTAGCTTGCTCTCTAAAGCTTTCAATTGCTGTATAGCTCTTAATTCCTGAGGTGTGATTTAATAAATGATGAATGGTAATAGTCTTACCATTTGTTGGATAGTCTGGTATGTATTTAGTTATCTCATCTTCAACCTTCAACTTTCCTTGTTCTTCAAGCATTAAAATAGCAATAGCTGTAAACTGTTTAGTAATAGACCCAATTTCAAAAACATGTTCAGGTTGCATCTTCACATCAAGCTCTAAATTAGCATATCCAAACCCTTTTCTATAAATTACTTCTCCATCTTTATATATTAAGGCAGTTGCACCTGGGCCATTATGCTCATATTGTTCACTTAAAATTGCATCTACATCTTTCTCTATATTTTGTGAAATACTATGAAGTCCTAGCAACATAAAAAATAAGAACAGTGCCTTTTGAGGTAGTAGTTTTAACGTTTTCATTATTAGTTTTCTTTGATTGATATTAAATTTACTATTATGACGACATAACCTAATTTAAGTTACATTAAAAGAGAAATTAAGGGTCTTTTCATAAGATTTATACTCCTATTCTCCAATAAAATGAAGTTTTCTAAAAACTTATCTATAGTTTTGTGACATGCAAATGGACTTAACAAAACAAGAACTCAAAGAATTTCTAGATGCTAAAGTAATTGAGTTTAATAATCCAAAGTTTATTGAAAGTGATCCAATTCAAGTACCACATCAATTTTCTATAAAAGAAGATATTGAAATTGCTGGTTTTTTAACAGCTACTATTGCTTGGGGAAATAGAAAAAGTATTATAAAAAATGCTAAACGATTAATGCAACTATTGGATAATGCTCCTTATGACTTTGTTCTTAACCACACCAGTTCCGATTTAGAAAAACTACAACCCTTTGTACATCGTACATTCAACGGTGAAGACTGTATTCAGTTTATAAAAAGCTTACAACATATTTACACAAATCACTCAGGGTTAGAATCTATATTCAACACCTATGCTAACCAAGAAAATTTACAATTTGCAATTCATAAACTGAAACAGCATTTTTTTGAAATTGACCATTTACCTAGAACTCAAAAACATATAAGTGACCCTTTAAAAAAGTCTGCTGCCAAACGTATTAATATGTTTTTACGTTGGATGGTTAGAAAAGACAATGCAGGTGTAGACTTTGGTATATGGAACAGCATTACGCCTTCTCTACTGTCCTGTCCTTTAGATGTTCATTCTGGTAATGTAGCTAGAAAATTGGGTTTACTTACAAGAAAACAAAATGATTCTAAAGCCTTGGAAGAATTAGACACATCATTACGAGAGCTCGATCAAAATGATCCAGTAAAATACGATTTTGCACTCTTTGGATTAGGTGTTTTTGAAGGGTTTTAACATTATTATTTTTTTTACCTTTAAACCTCACTAACTTATTACTATTACTCATGAAAAAGCTTTTATTCTCTTTATGTCTTTTAAGTTATTTTACAATCCATAGTCAAAGCAGAACTATTCCTGTAGATACTATGGTTGTTACAACACATAACACAACTGTAAAAGGCGTTAGTTTTTCATATACAGCCGAAACAGGCACGCAACCAGTTTGGAATGATGAAGGTAATCCAATAGCCACTCTTTTTTATACCTATTACACTAGAAACAATGTGAAAAATAGAGCTAATAGACCTTTAATAATTTCGTTTAATGGAGGTCCTGGATCAGCATCAGTATGGATGCATGTAGCATATACTGGCCCAAGAATACTAAACATAGATGAAGAAGGTTATCCAGTGCAACCTTATGGATTTAAAAGTAATCCAAACTCTATCATTGATGTTGCTGATATTGTTTTTGTAAATCCAGTCAATACGGGTTATTCTAGAATGGTGCCAAATAATGATGGAGAAATGCCAGACAGAAAGCAATTTTTTGGAATCAATGAAGACATTGAGTATTTGGCAGAATGGATAAATACTTTTGTATCTAGGCATAATCGTTGGGAATCACCAAAATATATTATTGGCGAAAGTTATGGAGGCACACGAGTAATGGGATTAGCAAACGAATTACAAAGTTCTCAATGGATGTATTTAAATGGTGTGATTATGGTTTCTCCAGCCGATTATAATGTTTATAGTAATGGACAGCCAATTTACTCATCATTGAACTTACCATATTATACAGCAGCAGCGTGGCATCATAAAATGCTTCCTTCTACTTTACAAAGTAAAGATTTACTTGACATTTTACCTGAAGCTGAAAATTTTGCCATTAACACACTTATGCCAGCAATAGCTAAAGGAGGTTTTATTTCGGATGTTGAAAAAAATGAAGTAGCCGAAAAAATGTCTTACTACTCTGGACTAAGTAAAAAAGTAATTTTACAGCATAATTTAGATGTACCAACACGCTTTTTCTGGAAAGATTTATTACGAGATAAAACAGGCCAAACCATTGGTCGTCTAGATTCTCGCTATTTAGGTATTGATAAGATTGAAGCTGGAACTAGTCCAGATTATAGTGCAGAACTAACGTCATGGCTACACTCTTTTACTCCCGCTATTAATCATTATATCAAAAATGAATTGAATTTTGATACAGATATTAAGTATAACATGTTTGGAAATGTGCATCCTTGGAATAGGCAAAACAATACTGTTAGAGAGGATTTAAGACAAGCCATGGCAGCTAATCCATATTTAAAAGTACTAACGCAATCTGGCTATTATGATGGTGCAACAACTTACTTTGCTGCAAAATATTCGCAATCACAAGTAGACCCAAGTGGAAAAATGAAAGATAGATTTTCTTTTAAAGGCTACAGAAGTGGTCATATGATGTACTTAAGAAATGAAGATTTAATTTCTGCTAATGAAGATTTACGTGAGTTTATTAAAGAATCTTCAGCTAATGGAAAAGCTGCAAAATACTAACTAAATGCAAAAACTATCTATTGGTAGTCTGTTAATCATTCTATTTTTTTCGTGTTCAAATATAGAGCAAGACTTTCAGTTGATTAACTTAGATATACCTAATGATGTAAATAGTTCTGAACCAAGCTTACATAAAGCAAAAGATGGAACGATCTATTTGAATTGGTTTGAAACCAACAAAGATGATGTAACATCTTTAAAACTTGCAACATTAAAAGATAATAAATGGTCAAATATATCAACTGTAGCTTCAAGCTCAAATTGGTTTGTAAATTGGGCAGACTTCCCTTCTATTACTAGTTTTGGGGATAATTTAGTTATACACTATTTAGAAAAAAGTGCTGAAGACACTTATGCTTATGATGTTAAGTTACTGACTTCAAACGATAAAGGAGCTACATGGAACAATGCTTTTACACCTCATACAGATGGCACACAAACAGAACATGGATTTGTAAGCAAAACAGCTTTAAATGAAGAATCATACTTAACTGTCTGGTTAGATGGCAGACAAATGGCCTATGCAAAAAAGGATAGTACTGTCACGTCTCAAATGTCTTTACGAGCAGCTATTATAAATTCAAAAAACAAAATTATTAACGAGTATACTTTAGATAAAAGAACTTGTGATTGTTGCCAAACAGATACAGCCTTGACCAATGAAGGTCCTATTGTGGTCTACAGAGACAGAACTGCTCATGAAATAAGAGATATTTATTATACAAAACAATTAAACGATACTACCTGGTCACAGCCAAAACCTCTATATAATGATAATTGGAAAATTGGAGGCTGTCCTGTAAATGGTCCAGCTATTAGTGCAAAAAATGATAATGTTGCTGTATCTTGGTTTACAGTTGCCAATGACAATCCTCAAGTAAAAGTTTCGTTTTCTAAAAACAATGGTAACACTTTTGAAACACCTATTCTTATTGGTAACTCAAAAACTTTAGGTCGTGTAGATGTAGAAATGCTGGATGAAGACTCTGCTATTGTAAGCTGGATGGAAACCGAAAACGGACAAACAGTAATAAATATACAACAAGTATTTAATAATGGAGACAAGAGTAATGTTTTTACTGTTTCAAAATCCAACGAAAGTAGATCCAGTGGGTTTCCTCGTATAACTATTAAGGGAGAGCAAATAATTATTGCTTGGACTCAAGTTGGCGAACTACTCAAAGTAAATTCAGCAATTATAAACACTAATGTTTTTAAATAATATGGAAAACACTCCATTAATTAGCATCCTTACGCCTTTTAAAAACACATCAAAATACTTAGCCGAGTGTTTAGAATCTATTATTTCTCAAACCTATAACAATTGGGAGCTTATAATTATTGACGACCATTCTTCAGACAATAGCTATGATATTGTTAATGAATATGCTCGTAAAGATTCTAGAATTAAGCTTTTTAAAAATACTGGTAAAGGTATTATTGAAGCCTTACAGCATGCATTTTCTTTAAGTTCAGGAGAATTTATTACACGAATGGATAGTGACGATATCATGCCTAACGATAAGCTAGAACACATGCTAAACAGTCTACTTAAACATGGTAAAGGACATGTAGCTACTGGATTAGTTAAATATTTTTCAGATCAAGGTATTAGTGATGGTTATAATAAATATGAGCAATGGCTTAACAAGTTAACAAAAACAGGAAGCAACTATAGTGAGATTTACAAGGAGTGTGTTATTGCTTCTCCATGTTGGATGACTTATAGAACTGATTTTATTGCATGTGATGGTTTTAATCCAAATTTATATCCTGAAGATTACGACCTTACGTTTAGGTTTTATAAGCATGGGCTAAAATGTATTCCTTGTGATAAGCTTCTTCATTATTGGAGAGACTACCCTATTCGTACTTCTAGAACACACGAGCATTATGCGCAAAACTATTTTTTAGATATTAAGCTTCGTTACTTCTTAGAATTAGATTACAACAAAAACAAAACACTAACAATTTGGGGAGCAGGTTTTAAAGGAAAAACCATTGCAAAAGCATTAGTAGAAAAAGAAATTCCATTTTATTGGATATGTGATAATCCTAAAAAAATTGGAAAACACATTTATAACCAAGAATTAAAACCCTTTGAGTTTTTAGAAACATTAAACCAAACGCAAAGTATTGTTACTGTTGCAAATAGTGATGCTCAAATAGAAATAACAAAGTATTTAAAATTACAAAACAAGATAGCAATGGAAGACTATTTTTTCTTTTGCTAGACTTTTTAATTTCAAACGTTAAATTTCTCAAAAGTAACATGAGCAAATAGCATTTCATTTTCTATATTTACCTTAAATAACTACTCAACAATTACAAATAAGGAATGCAGTTTAAACATCCAGAACTTCTTTACGCATTATTTTTGCTCATCATTCCAATTATTGTTCATTTATTTCAATTACGTCGCTTTCAAAAAGTTGCTTTTACCAATGTAGAATTTTTAAAAAATGTTAATCTACAAACAAGAAAAAGCTCTCAAATAAAAAAGTGGTTAATATTAACAACCAGACTCTTATTACTAGCTGCAATTATATTAGCCTTTGCTCAACCTTATTTTAGTAAAACAAATAGTTTAAATAAATCGTTAGAAACAGTTATTTACTTGGATAATTCGTTTAGCATGCAAGCTAAAGGAGCCAAAGGAGAATTGCTAAAAAGAGCTGTTCAAGACATTATTACATCAAGTGATGATGCTCAAAAAATCACTTTATTTACTAATAACGAGACTTATAGAAACACAACAGCTAATAGTATTAAAAATGAATTATTGCAGCTAGATTATGCATCTAGCCAATTAGATTACAGTGAAGCTGTTTTAAAAGGAAAAAGCCTATTTTCTAAGAATAATAGTACAATTAAAAACTTAATAATAGTTTCAGATTTTCAGCAAACTCAAAGTACATTACAATTACAACAAGATTCACTAATCAATGTACATCTTGTACAACTAAAGCCTAATAACCTAAATAATACTAGTATAGATAGTGTTTACATTTCAAAAGCTACAGCAGCAAATATTGAAATTACTGCTACAGTAAAAAACACAAGTTCAAATGTAAGCAATGACATTTCTGTCTCTTTATATGATAATGATAATTTATTAGCTAAATCTTCTGCTACAAAAACAAATAATTATTCGGTGCAATTTACATTGCCTAATAATCAAATAATAAATGGAAAATTAAGCATCGATGACCCAAATCTATTATTTGATAACACACTCTACTTTAATATTAATGCACCATCAAAAATTAATGTATTAGCCATAAATAATTCTGATGATAATTATTTAAAAAGAGTATTTACTGATGATGAATTTAATTATACATCTTCTACTTTAGACCAATTGAATTTTAACTTAATAACCGATCAAAATTTAATAGTTCTTAACGAGTTAACAACTATTAATAACGCGTTAAGCAATTCAATAACAAGCTACATAGATAATGGTGGGGGTGTTTTAATTATTCCTTCAGAAAAAAGCACCTTAACCACTTACAACCAACTACTTAAGACAATATCAACATTTCAAATAGACAGTATCACAAACGTAGAAAAATTGATTACTACAATCAACTACGCACATCCAATTTTTAAAGATGTTTTCGACAAACAAGTATCTAATTTTCAGTATCCAAAAACCAACAGTTATTTTGCTTTAAATACGTCTAACAATACCATTCTCAACTTTGAAGATTCTAAACCTTTTTTAAGTCAATCAGGAAATGTATTCCTTTTTTCAAGCGCTTTAAATAGTGTAAATTCTAACTTTATTAATTCGCCATTAATTGTACCTACACTATATAATATTGGAAGACAAAGTTTAAAACATCCTAAACTCTATTTTACAATTGGAGATGATAACACTTACGATATAGATACGCAACTACAAAGTGACCATATATTAAAGCTTTATAATACAAGCCTTGAATTTATACCACAACAGCAAACATTTAGCAATAAGGTAACTATTACAACTACCGATTTACCTAACATTGCTGAGATATATCAAATTGTAAAAAACACAGATACAATTAAAAATATAAGCTACAATTATAGTCGAAAAGAAAGCCTTCAGAATTACTATAACTTAAGTCAAATTAGTAATCTTACAGTACAAAATTCTGTACCAGAAGTTTTCAATACTATAAAAAGTGATACAAATATTGATGAGCTATGGAAATGGTTTGTTATTTTTGCACTAATCTTTCTAGGATTAGAAATGCTTATTTTAAAATTCTTTAAATGAACGTACTCATAAAGTCGGCAACAATCATTGATTCTAAAAGCGATTTTCATAATAAAACGCAAGATATTTTAGTTGAAAATGGCATCATCACAAAAATTTCCAGTCGTATAAGTAATCCAAACAACTATCAAGAAATAAGACTAGACAACCTACATATTTCTCAAGGATGGTTTGACAGTAGTGTTAGTTTTGGAGAGCCAGGTTTTGAAGATAGGGAAACTATTGACAATGGATTAAAAGTAGCTGCTAAATCAGGCTTTACAACTGTTGCAGTAAATCCAAATACAAACCCAGTAGTAGACTCGAACGCAGATATTTCTTTTTTAAAATCTAAAGCAAATAATCATGCCACTAGCCTGCATCCTATTGGAGCTTTAACAACAAAAAGCGAAGGTAAAGACCTTGCTGAACTGTTTGACATGAAAAATGCTGGAGCAATTGCGTTTGGTGATTATCAAAAACCTATTAGCAATCCAAACCTATTAAAAATTGCATTGCAATACGCAAGTAATTTTGATGGTTTAGTATACTCTTTCCCACAAGAAAATAAAATAGTTGGTAATGGTGTAATGAATGAAAACATTACTAGTACAACACTTGGGTTAAAAGGAATGCCAGCTTTAGCCGAAAACCTGCAAGTTGCTAGAGATTTGTTTTTATTGGAATATACTCAAGGAAAACTACACATACCTACCATTTCTACTGCTGAATCTGTTGAGTTAATCAGAGCAGCAAAAGTTAAAAATTTAAATGTATCATGTAGTGTAGCTATACACAACTTAGTCTTTACTGACGAAAGTTTAACAGGTTTTGACACTCATTTTAAAGTAACGCCTCCTTTACGTACTCAAAAGGATATTGATGCTTTAATTGAAGGACTAAAAGACGGTACAATTGATATGGTTACAAGTGACCATAACCCTATTGATATAGAACATAAAAAGGTAGAATTTGATTATGCAAAATATGGAACCATAGGTTTAGAAAGCGCTTTTGGTGCTTTAAACTCTATATTCCCTACTAAAACTGCTATAAAATTACTAACCAAAGGAAAAGATAGATTTGGATTATCAAGCAACTCAATAGATGTAGGAAATACTATAGATGCTACTTTATTTAATCCAGATGAAAAATATACTTTCTCTAGTAATGATATCTATTCAAAATCAAAAAATTCAATCTTTGAAAACTCCGAATTAAAAGGAAGAACTTACGGAATCATTTCAAACAATAAAATTGCTATTTAATTAATTATGAACAGTCAGACAATAGAAGAAGGAAGAGGTTTAGCTATTTTATCTTATTTTACATTTATAGGTTTGATTATAGCTATAATTATGAACCTTAATAAGAAAAATGAATTTACCTTTTTTCATATTAGACAGATGTTAGGGCTTATCTTAATGCTTATTATTTCTAATACTGTTGAAGCCTATGTACATAGCTGGTTAGGTACAATTCTATGGGCAATTACATTTTTATGTTGGCTTCATGGACTTATTAATGCTATCACAAGAAAGCCTACTCCTATTCCTTTTTTAGGAGATAAATTTCAAAACTGGTTTCAAAATATAAAATAAAAGAACTTGAAGTTACATCATATTACAAGACCTTCTTCTTTAAAAGAAAACGCACCTTTATTAATTATGCTACATGGTTATGGTAGTGATGAAAATGACTTATTTTCTTTTGCTTCAGAATTACCAGAAGAACTATTTATCATATCAGTAAGAGCACCTTATCCAATGCAACCTTATGGTAATGCTTGGTATGAAATACACTTTGACGCTCCTCAAGGAAAATGGAGCGATAACGAGCAAGCCATCGAATCGCGTGATTTAATTGCCAATTTCATTGACGAAGCTTGTGCTGCTTATCCAGTTAATAAAAACAATGTTACGCTTTTAGGCTTTAGTCAAGGTACTATTTTAAGTTTAGCAACAACCCTAACCTATCCTCAAAAGATTAAAAACGTGGTTGCATTAAGTGGTTATATAAATCAGGATATTATTCCTAATGATTTAAATAATGAGGCTTTTAAGCATTTATCTATTTATAGTTCACATGGAAGTGTTGACCAAGTAATTCCTGTAGATTGGGCTAGAAAAACACCTCTATTTTTAGATGCACTTGGTATAAACAACCAATTTAGTGAATTTCCTGTTGGTCATGGTGTAGCGCCTCAAAACTTTTACGAATTTAAAGATTGGTTAAAAACTAAAATCTAAATGATAGTAAAGCCTTTAAACACAATTCCTTTTCAAGATATTATTGATTGTTTTAATAAATCTTTTGAAGGTTATTTTGTTAAAATGCCTACTGATGCTAATTACTTTAAACAACGCTGGGAAGCTGCTAATGTAGATTATTCACTTTCTTTTGGTGCTTTTGTAAACAACCAACTTATTGGCTTCATCATTCATGCTATAGATACTAGAAATAACAATTTAACAGCATATAATACTGGGACTGGAGTGATTCCTGAATTTAGAGGACAACAAATTGTCAATAAAATATACCAAACTGCCATTCCTATTCTTAAAGAAAAAGGCGTAACTAGATGTTCTCTTGAAGTAATAAAAGAAAACACTAAAGCTATTAAAGCTTACCAAAATGTAGGATTTAATATCTGTAAAAACTATAAATGCTTTAATGGTGAAATAGCGCTTTTAGACAATGAAGATATTGAGTTATTAGAAATAGATGATAGACAATACTATTGGGAAGGAAACGCAAAATACTCTTGGGACAACCAAAAAAAATCAGTTTTAAAAACAAATTATAAATACTACAACGCGCTTCAAGAAAATCAAACTATTGGTAGCTTTATTATAAATTTGGATAATGGTTATATACCTCAATTTTATACCAACCAAAATGATCTTTCAAACTGGAAATTACTATTTCAAGCCATAAAAAAGGTTTCATCAAACATTAAAATTAATAATGTAGATGAAACCCTAGTTTCTAAAATAGATATTTTAAATCATATTGGATTAAATAACAGTGTTGACCAATATGAAATGGAATTATTCATTTAGTAAGACTGCGGAGGATACATAAAATATTCTGCCAACTTATACTTTAATTGTTGATTTTCATCAATTTCATAGGTAATAAGTATTTCGCCCCAATGTTTACCATCAGTAAAATTGGCTATTATCCACTTATGGTTTAAAATCTTAATTTGGTTAATTAACATTTTATTTCCAGTCATAGACACATAAGGTACAATTGGATGGTCATCACCTTCATATTCATTTTGTCTTATTAATCCATCTTTTATTAAAGGAATTAACTCAGAAACATTATACCCATCTCTTTCAAAATAACTTAAAGCGTCCTCATTTCTATCAATTCCAAAAATTGATAACTCAAAGTTTTTATCTTCTAAAACTTGTATAGAATCTTTGTAAGCTTCAATTTTAGCTTCATATTTATCAAACTTTTTCTCGTAAGATTCAAGAATATTTTTTGAATTCACATATTGAAATATCACTAATAATAGTGCAAAAACAAATAAGTATAAGTAAATTTTTCCTTTCATGTTATATTGTAATTTGTAAGTTATCGTAGGCTAAAAAAACGTTTTTTGGTAAAGTTTGTTGTACTTCATCATGAAAACCTAATAAATGGCTAATATGGGTTAAGTAAGCACGTTCAGGATTTATCAACTTAATAAAATCAAGCGCTTCATCAAGATTAAAATGTGATACATGAGGTTCTTTTCTTAATGCATTAACAACTAACACTTTTACGCCTTTCAATTTTTCGGCTTCAATATCAGGAATAGTTTTAGCGTCTGTTATATAAGCAAAATCATTAAATCTAAAACCATAAACTTGCAGTTTGTTATGATATACATTTACAGGAACCACTTCCATTCCTCCTAATTTAAATGGTGAATCGTTTATAGTAAACTCAGTAACCGTAGGAGCTCCAGGGTATTTATTTTCGGTTTCAAAAATATAATCAAAACGCTTATGTAATGATTTTAAAACACGCTCATGTGCATAAATTGGGATATCTCCCTGTTTAAAGAAAAAAGGACGTATATCATCTAAACCAGCAATATGATCGCTATGCTCATGCGTAAATAATACGCCATCTATTTTAGTACATTTTGTTCTTAACATTTGATATCTAAAATCAGGACCACAATCTACAACATAGGCATACGAGTCCCACTCTACAAGAACAGAAACTCGTAAACGTTTATCCTTTGGATTATCACTTAAGCATACAGGATGATTACTTCCTATTATTGGAATCCCTTGAGAAGTACCAGTACCTAAAAATGTAACCTTCATTTTTTCTTTAAATCTGGAAACAAAAATAGGGTTATTTTTTTGTTTACGTACGTAAATTGGTACCTTTGTAGCATACTGTTTAACCTTATATTGAAGATGGAAATTACTTTAAAAGGAGATGCTAAAATTGCTAGCATACCTTCATTAAAAGATAAAGCCTTAAGAATTAATCTTAATCAGAACATTTACGGTACGTTTGCCGAAATTGGCGCAGGACAAGAAACTGTACGTCAATTCTTTAGAGCTGGTGGTGCTTCTGGTACTATTGCAAAAGCAATGTCTGCTTATGATAAATCCTTTAGTGATGCTATTTATGGAATTGAAAATGATAGGCGTTATGTAACCGAAGCGCGTTTACGTAAAATGCTTTCACATGAGGTAAATCTTATTGAAGAACGTATTTCAAGAGAGGAAAATCCTAATAAAATATTCTTCAGTTATGCTAATACAGTAACTACTATTGATTTTGCAAAACGTTATAAAGGACATGGTTGGGTAGGTATTAAGTACCAAATTGATCCAAATGAAGATTACAACGAAATTATTCTTCATATTAGATTTAAAGAAAACGATGCACGTTTACAGCAAGAAACCTTAGGAAAATTAGGTACTAACCTAATTTATGGTGCTTTTTATAAGCATAACGAACCTAAAAAATTATTACGTTATTTATATGATCACTTAGATAAAGATCAAATAGAAATTGATACTATTAACTTTTCTGGTCCAGTATTTAAAGATGTAGATAACCGTTTAATGAGTTTACAACTTGTTAAAAATGGTATGACAGATGCTGTCATGTTTGCGCCTGATGGTAACAACGTTTTACCTGCAGCTGTATTATATAAAAAGAATATTCTTGCATTTAGAGGTAGCTTTAGACCTGTAACCAAAGTAAACATGGATATGTACCAAAAGTCATATGATATGTTTATTCAAGAAAACAAAGTAAACCCTGATAAAACACAAGTAGTTTTTGAAATTACTTTATCAAATTTACGTGCAAGTGGAGGTGAAATTGACGAGCAAGACTTTATGGATAGAGCTCGTTTATTATGTTCTTTAGGTCAAACTGTATTGATTTCTAACTTCCAAGAGTATTATAAACTAGTAGAATACTTCTCGTTATACTCTAAAAATAGAATGGGATTATCTATGGGAGTTAACAACTTAGTAGATATTTTTGATGAGAAATATTACAGACACTTAAGTGGTGGTATTCTTGAAGCATTTGGTAAACTATTCTATAAAGATTTAAGAGTTTACTTATATCCAATGCAAAATGAAGATGGAAACCTTACTACTAGTGAAAATTTAAAAGTACACCCAAGAATGAAAGAGCTATACAAGTTCTTTAAATACAATGGTAAAGTAGTTGATATTAAAAATTACGATACAGATATCCTAAATATATTCTCAAGAAGAGTATTAAAAATGATTTCTTCGGGAGAAGAAGGATGGGAAGAAATGTTACCTGAAGGTGTTGCAAACCTAATTAAAGAAAAGAACTTATTTGGTTGTATAACCGAAGAAGTCACAAAATAAAACAAATAAAAAAGCGACCAAAAAGGTCGCTTTTTTATTTTACTTAAGTATTTGGTCAGTATGCTCTTTTGTTTTCACTTTTAAGATTATATCTTCTAAAACTCCATTTTCATCAATAACAAACGTAGTTCGGTGAATACCATCAAAATTACGTCCCATAAACTTCTTTGGTCCCCAAACACCATAATCATTTATCACTTTTTTATCTTCATCTGCTAATAATGGATAAGGAAACTCATATTTATTTCTAAAATTAGTTTGTCGTCTTTGGCTGTCAGCACTCACTCCTAAAATCTCATAACCTAAACTATTAAAACGTTCGTGGTTATCTCTTAAATTACAAGCTTCCATAATACAACCAGGTGTACTGGCTTTAGGATAAAAAAACAATACTAATTTCTTTCCTGTGTAATCACTTAACTTGATTAAATTTCCATCTTGATCTAATGCTTCAAAATTTGGAGCCTTATCTCCTACTTTTAATGTAGTCATATTTATTACCTTTGAGTTTCTTATACAAATATAAGCTAATGACGAAACAAGAAAAGGTAAATTTTGTAATTAATACATTATATAAGTTATATCCAGAAATTCCAATTCCTTTAGACCATAAAGATCCTTATACATTATTAATTGCTGTATTAATGTCTGCACAAAGTACAGATGTTAGAGTAAACCAAATAACGCCTTTGTTATTTGAAAGAGCTGACAACCCTTATGATATGGTAAAACTATCGGTTGATGAAATAAGAGAAATTATAAAACCTGTTGGCTTATCTCCTATGAAAAGTAAAGGAATCCATGGTTTATCAAAAATGATTATCGAAAAGCATGATGGTAAAGTACCTCAAACTTATGAGGAATTAGAAGCAATGCCTGCTGTAGGTCATAAAACTGCTGCAGTAGTACTTTCGCAAGCTTTTGGGATTCCTGCATTTCCTGTAGATACGCATATACATCGTTTAATGTATCGTTGGAATTTAAGTAACGGTAAAAATGTAGTTCAAACCGAAAAAGATGCCAAACGCTTATTTCCAAAGGAGTTGTGGAATGATTTACATTTGCAAATCATTTGGTATGGTCGTGAGTATTCTCCAGCGAGAGGTTGGGATTTAGATAAAGATATTATTACTAAAACCATTGGTAGAAAATCGGTCTTAGATGAATATCATAAAAAAAAGAAGTCCTGACTTATGCAATCAGGACTTTAAATTCCGCCAAAGTTTAGTTTAGTAGCGTTTCAAACTTTAATTTATTACAATTAATAACACTTAAAGCTTTTGAATAATTTAGAAGAAATTTAACCGTTTCTTCCTTCGGTTGTAATATCTTTAGATTTGGATTTTTCTTAGTGTAAAGTTTCGCCATTTACGTATTTTTTGTGTTCATATACCTTGTAAACGACAGAAATTATATTTTATTGTATGTTCATTGTTAATTTGTTAAAACTACATTGTGCTTATCAATAACTTTTCGCAAATTAATGAGCGCATAACGCATTCTTCCCAAAGCTGTATTTATACTTACACCTGTGTTTTCAGAGATTTCTTTAAAACTCATATCGTTATACATACGCATTACTAATACTTGCTTTTGATCTTCTGGTAATTCTTCAATCAAACGCTTTAAATCGTGTTCTACTTGAGATTTAATTATCTTTTTCTCAGCATTTAACGAAGAATCACTCAACACCGAAAAAATATTAAAATCACCACTATTATCAAATTTTGGCATTCGGTTATTCTTTCTAAAATGATCAATAACTAAATTATGTGCAATACGCATCACCCAAGGTAAAAATTTCCCTTCTTCATTATACTTTCCAAGTTTTAAAGTTCTAATTACCTTAATAAAAGTATCCTGAAAAATATCTTCAGTAATATCTCTATCATAAACTTTAGAATAAATAAAACTATATATCTTTTGCTTATGCCTTTCAATTAAGGTAGCAAGTGCAGATTCATTTCCTTTAATGTAGCTGGTAACCAAAACAGCATCTTTGATAAGTTCGTTTCTCATATTCATTACTTTTTAAAGCATAGAAAAGCTTCTTTGCTTGGGGTTGTTGATTTTTAAAAAGTAATTTTATGTAATAGGCTAATGAGTTAATTTGCTGTTATGTACATTCCAAATATAACAACAAACATTCCAAAAAAACAAAAAGAATTTTATTTTTTTAACATTTTAACATAATTATCCTTGATTTTTAAAGCTGAATTAGAAGTAGTATCTTTGCCAGATTATTTCTTCAAAACAGCTATGAATACTGACATTACGAACGTTAATCCTAAAACAAATATCATCATAAAAGGTGCAAAATTGCACAACTTAAAAAATATTGATGTTGTAATTCCTAGAAACAAATTAGTGATTATTACTGGATTATCTGGTTCTGGTAAGTCAAGTTTAGCCTTTGACACCTTATATGCAGAGGGACAAAGACGTTATGTAGAAAGCCTTTCAAGTTACGCAAGACAATTTTTAGGGCGATTACATAAACCAAAGGTAGATTTTATTAAAGGCATTGCTCCTGCTATTGCTATCGAGCAAAAAGTAAATTCTACCAATCCTCGTTCAACGGTTGGAACAACAACCGAAATTTACGACTACCTAAAACTACTTTTTGCTAGAATTGGAAAAACCTATTCTCCAAAATCTGGTAAAGAAGTAAAAAAAGATACGGTTACTGATGTTATAAACTTCGTGAAGTCGTTTAACGATGGTGAAAAGCTATTATTGCTCTCTCCTATTCATTTAGAAGAAGGTAGAACAATGGAAAACAAACTTAAAGTACTTAACCAACAAGGTTATGCACGTGTTAAATATAATGATGAAGTTGTTAGAATTGAAGCCATTTCAGATTTTGACAACTTACCAAACGAAGTATCCTTAGTAGTTGACAGAATTATTGTAAGACATGATGATGAAGATTTTTATAACCGTTTAGCTGATGCCACTCAAACAGCATTTTTTGAAGGTAAAAACGAATGTTATATTGAAAGCTTATCAGACAATAAGCTGGAGCATTTTAGCAATAAATTTGAATTAGATGGTCTTAAATTTTTAGAGCCAAATATTCATTTATTTAGCTTTAACAATCCTTATGGTGCTTGTCCAAAGTGTGAAGGTTATGGCGATGTTATTGGTATTGATGAAAACTTGGTAATTCCTAACACAGGACTTTCTATATTCGAAAATGCTATTTTCCCATGGCGAGGCGAAAGCATGAGTTGGTATCGTGACCAATTGGTTAACAACTCTCATAAATTTGATTTCCCTATTCACAAACCATTTTTTGAACTGACTTCTACACAAAAACAACTTGTTTGGGATGGTAATTCACATTTTGAAGGACTCACCTCCTTCTTTGCTGAGCTTGAAGCTAAAGCTTATAAAATTCAAAATCGTGTGATGTTATCTCGCTATCGTGGGAAAACAAAATGTAATGTCTGTAATGGAAAACGCTTACGTGAAGAAGCTAACTATGTAAAAATTGGTAATGCTACAATTACCGATTTAGTAGAAATGCCATTACACAGGCTAGCTAACTTTTTTAAGCAATTAGAATTAAACGATTACGATACAAACGTTGCTAAACGTTTATTAACCGAAATTACTAACCGACTTTCCTTTTTAACCAATGTAGGTTTAGATTATTTAACACTAAACAGAAAATCAAACACATTATCAGGAGGTGAAAGTCAGCGTATAAATCTAGCAACTTCGCTAGGAAGTAGCTTAGTTGGTTCTATGTATATACTTGACGAACCAAGTATTGGTTTACACCCAAAAGATACTGAACGCTTAATTTCAGTTTTAAAATCCTTACGAGATTTAGGAAATACTGTAATTGTGGTAGAGCATGATGAAGATATTATGGCTGCTGCCGATGAAATTATAGATATTGGTCCAGAAGCTGGAACTTTTGGTGGTGAGGTGGTTGCTACAGGAACTTTTAAAAATATTTTAGCCTCTAACTCATTAACTGCACAATACTTAAATGGAGCGCTTAGCATTGAAGTACCTCAAGAGCGACGCACTTCAAAATACCATGTAGATATTGTTGGTGCTAGAGAACACAACCTTAAAAATATTGATGTTACATTTCCGCTAGGTATGTTAACTATTGTAACTGGTGTTTCTGGTAGTGGTAAAAGTACATTGATTAAAAAAATATTATATCCTGCACTTACTAAAGAAATTGGTGAGTTTGGAGACAAAGCTGGTGAATTTACTAGCATTAGTGGTAATTTTAGTAATGTAAAATATATTGAGTTTGTAGATCAAAATCCTATTGGTCGTTCATCACGCTCAAACCCTGTAACATATATTAAAGCTTACGATGATATTAGAGCTTTATATGCCAAACAAAAAGTGAGTTTAATACGTGGTTACCAACCAAAACATTTCTCTTTTAATGTAGATGGTGGACGTTGCGAAACTTGTAAAGGTGAAGGTGAAGTCACTATAGAAATGCAGTTTATGGCAGATGTACATTTAGAGTGTGAAACCTGTAAAGGCAAGCGCTTTAAAAAGGAAGTACTAGAAGCTACTTTTGAAGGTAAATCTATAGACGATATTTTAAACCTAACTATTGATGATGCCATTGCGTTTTTTGGACAACACAAACAAACCAAAATAAAAAACAAGCTGCAACCATTACAAGATGTAGGTTTAGGCTATGTTACTTTAGGTCAAAGTTCTTCTACCCTTTCTGGTGGTGAAGCGCAACGTATTAAGCTAGCATCGTTTTTAGGAAAAGGAAATAATAAAGAAACAGGCTTATTTATTTTTGATGAACCTACTACTGGCTTACACTTTCATGATATTCAGAAGCTATTAAAATCCTTTAATGCTTTAATAGCTAAAGGACACTCTATTATAGTTATTGAGCATAACATTGAGTTAATTAAATGCGCTGACCATATTATAGATTTAGGACCAGAAGGTGGAGAAAATGGTGGTACATTACTTGCCACAGGAACTCCTGAAGCTATTGCTACTAACAAAGCCTCTATTACTGGAAATTACTTAAAGGAAAAGCTTTAATAAAACAATATTGAGCTAATAAACATTATTGTCATAGCTGTAGGCACTACCAATACCATATAAACAAAGGTTGAAAATCCAGCTTTAATAAATGTTACAAAATAACCTTGTTGGTAAAAGTTTTTCATGGACAACCACAAATACACAAATGTGGATAGAAATATTAAGAAATCTAAAGCATCAGGAATGTCAAATATCCATTCGTTAATAGCAATAAGCAAACCAGCTACTACAAATAAGAACGAGAAATAATAAAGACTAAATACCAAATGGTGTGCAAATCGTGCACGACGCCAATAAAACACCTTTAATATGAGCGCAAAAATTGGCAATAAGAAAAACATAGCAATTGGTATGGTATCAAAAAATGCTAATAGTAAACCGCCTCCCTTTTTCTTATGAAACTTAAGCCACTGCTTATACATGGTACGCTGCATATAACCAGCATCTTCTTTCATTCCCATAAACTTCATCTGTTCAACATCAGAAGCACCAGAATCGATTAAAGAATCTAGCTTTTTACTATTATAACCAAATATATTACCATTAAAGTTCACCTTACCAGAAGAGTTGATAATGGAGTCCAAAGCTTTTTGCTCCGCCTCTGTCATACCAACTTTAATAGCCTCACTTTTATTAATAGCTTCGGTTATAGTAGCTGTATTTACGGAGTCTAATGGATTTACATTCAGCTCTTGCTTCTGCTCTACTTCAAAGCCTTTTTTAATTGCTTCTTCGGCTTTACTGTTATATTCTCTAGCCTTAAAATTGAAAATAAAGAAAAACACAACTGTTACAAATAAGTAATATTGCGCTGGATGTAAGTACTGCAAACGCTTTCCTTTTACAAACTCGCGTGCAACAAAACCAGGTTTAAACATTAAGGGAATAAAACTCCTAAAAAAACGTGCATCAAACGAAAAGTAGTTACTAATCGTATTATAAAATAAAACACCAACGGTTAATTCGTCTTTTGCCTTTTGACCACACTGTGGACAAAATTCAAAATCTTCTTTAAGTGTTTCATTACAATTTTGACAATTTAGTGTTTGCTTTTCCATAATGTTTGCTTGGTTTTATAAAAATATAAAAAACAACTTACAAAATAAACAACTTCTTACACCTGATAATCAAACACTTACATTTTTGGCACAACAATTGGTTAAACAAAAGTAAATAGCGTAAGCCGAAAAGCTAAAGAGTAGGCATCAAACTAAAACCTATTACTATGAAAAAAATGACACTTTTATTGGCAATGATGTTAATAGGATTAACATCTGCAACAGCAACCGATACTTCAAAAAGCAAACGAAGTGCACGATTTGGAGACCTAGATCAAAATCGCTTTACGCAACCAATTATGTTTGTAGAGCGTGGTGTAGAATTTTTAATTTTCCCAGATGGACAGTTTGATTTTAATACTGAAACTAATTACACTACTAGTAGTTTGTACAGACGTAGCAATAGCAGACGTGGCAATATTAACACTACTTATGGCGCTCCAGGAACACACATTAATTACACAAGACCAAGAGGAACACTTATTACTCATGATAGCAGAGGTCGTGTAAGACGTATTGGTAATGTGTTTATTAACTACGATTCTAGAGACCGCGTAAAACGTATTGGCTCGGTATATATGAGATATCGTCGTGGTTTGCTAAAGCAAGTTGGAGGTTTACATATACAGTACAACCATTATGGAGATATGATTGGCTTTAATGGGTTTGTAAACTTTAATAACCAAACTTGTAATATTTGGGATAACACAAACTATTTTGGAAACCATCACGATGTATGGAGTAACGATTGGGATGATGATTGGTTTGACGATGAGGAGTTTTATTACTACAGAAAAGGAAATAAAGTAAAGAAAAAGAAGAAGAAAAATAAATTTTAAAAACGGTTAACGTTTTATAATTGGTTGGTTAGTCAAAAAATCCCATAAGCACTGCTTATGGGATTTTTTATGAGTTCGTTTTACTAGTTTATGATTAATACTTGCTATTTAACAAGCGTGTATTTAATTAATTCTTTTTGCTTATCGTCAATTAGACTTAAACTTCCATCACTAGTATATACATATGCCCAACCAAAAGGTTCATTCTCTATTCGGTATATTTTTGATTCAGAATTAGTTTTGATTAGTTCAAGCTTTTGAACTCGTTCATGTCTCTTTAAATACAAGTTACCATCTGACATTTTTACTAACGAGAATTTACCCTCTTCCTTCATATTTTTTAATGGTTGAAGATACCATTCATTTAAAATTTCAACTTCAGCTAATTTTCGCAATTCATTTTGATACTCAAATGATTTTAAAAGCTCTTCAACAACATCATCAATTACTATTTCTCTTAATTTACTCAAAAGATTTGGATACTCTTTTTCTTGATTAATTAGTGAATAGTTATAAAAAGTAAGCGAAACGCTTTCAAGTTGATATGCAGGATATTTTCCTCCAAAGCTATCAATAGCTCCTCCTATTTCTTTACATTCTTCAATAATTGGCCAATAAGCTATTTGGCTTTGTCCTATTTGATTATGTGAAAGGTTTAAAATAGGTAAAAACCCACTAAAACCATTTGGGTTATATCCCTTCGTTCCATGAATATCAAAAATAAGTGTGGTTTTAATCATATTTGATATTGAAATGCTATCAGCCTTTCTTAAATTATACGTACTTAATAGAACTTCTTGGTCTATTTTATGAAGCGTATTCCAATACTCATTAATCTGTTTTTCTGTTTCTAAATTTTCAATTTCTTCACGATATTCTTTAATAAGAATTTGAGAGTATGTAAAACTTACTGAAAATAGAAGTGTTATAAAAATCAGAATGTGTTTTTTCATGATAAATGTTAACGGTCTTAACTAAGAGTAGTTGCGTGGTTTAGAATTTAACTTTATACATACCAGACTGAAAATTCGTGAGAGTTTTCAGAAGTAGGCGAGAACAAGCAATTACTTATAGCCATTGTTGCAGTGCGTTATTTTTTTGTTTTAGTTTCTTTATTAGTTTCCAATTCTTTTGTCAATTTGACGTTTTCTTTACTCAATTTCTTTGTTATTTTATTCAGAGAATCAATCATTTCTGATTGTTTACTTACTTCTATTTTATACTCCTTTTTTAATTCTTGTATGTCATTCTCAAGTTTTGATTTTTTATCAGAACTTAATTGAGTCCAAATGGCAATGATTATGATTGCGAGAGCGTTTAAAACACCTGCAACAATTTTGGTAATCGACCAATATTTTTTGAGCTTTTTGCTTTCAACTTCCTCCTGGAATGGTTTGTTGTTTTTTGCATTTTCGAGAGCTAATCTACCTTGTAAAGTAATATAAGAGCCATTATGATTATTTACAAAACCTCTATTCCCTAATTCTTCCAAATATTCGCTTAATTCATCAATGTCAATTCCAGTATTCATTGATAAATCAGTTGTTGAAATAGATGCTAAGTTTTGACTAAATAAACTAACGTGATGTAGGACTTTATCTAAATTTTCAATATGGCTCATATTTATTCAATCATTTTTACTGCTTGTTCGAAACCTTCACTTAAAGAATTATAGATTTCCTGAACAATAGTTTTATCTAAAATTTTTTTTAGGGTTAAATCAACGACTTTACCTTTTAAAAGTTGAAACCAATTTTTCTTACCAAGATTAAAATGATTTTTTAAATCTTCTATTTCTTCGAATATTATTTGTTGTCCGAAACCTTGCTTTTCCAGTTTTTCGAGGATGTCATTAAGTTTATTATGTAATTCAGATTCTTGTTCAGTACTAAATTCATCTTCTGCTTTTGGCTCATAAGTATAAAATCTATTTATGTCGTCTATTTCTTGGTCAATTGCAAATATTCCAATATCTCTTTCTTCTCCATATCCACAACCAGAACAGGTTTTCATATGGTCTTCTTTATCCTCAATACTTTTTTGACGAATAATTTTTAGAAAATCGAGTTTGTCTCTGTCTCGATTAAAATCATATAGTTTCGTTGTTATATGGTCTTTAAGATTTTCAAGATTATTTACTTTACCATTTTTATAAAGTCTTCTGTAAAATCTTTCAGCCTCTTTTTCTACTATATTCATATCTAAATCGTGATTTTCCGTAATGCACTACAACGTATTTATATAAACACGTTTTAATGGTTTATATAAAAGTGTTAAACGAAGTTAGCGGTTTTTAGTAAGAAAATCAATACGTATTTACACGTATTTTTTATACATAATCTTCTTGGTTGTACAGTAAAACTTCGTCGGTTAAGTCAACAATTTCAATGGCTTTTTTGGTAATTAGTTTTTTTCTATCGCTAAACGATACCATATCTAAAGCATCTGCTTCAGACATACCATTAAGTATATTTTCATGGATATTACTTGGTGTTAAATGCCTATTTAAACGTACACCTGCAACTCTGTAAGCCAACACACCTCCGTTTACACCATCTATATTATAACCAACGCTTTTTTTCCACTTTAAAGAAAAGTTTGCATCTACATCAGCATTGGCTGTATTAGCCTTAGCATCTAAATTAAACCCTAAAGAGCCTCCTTTATTACCACTAAACTGTAAGTAATACTTATCGGCATACACCAAACCTTTAACTACATATACTTTGGACGAGAGCTCTCCAGATACATATTTACTCAACAGTTCCTTACGAAACTCTACAAAGTTTTTAATGCTTTGTTGCCTTACGCCTTGTACTTTTAAAAACATTTCGTTTTCGTTAGAAAATTCAACTGCTAAACCAGCTTCGTTAACTTTAAAATGCTCAGACATTACAGCTTCTCCTTTTAACTTGGTAGTTAAATTAACACTTGCACTTGAGGTAATGTTTTTATTTACCTTTTTGCCTTCAACAAACATGACATTAGAAGGATTAAATACAGACGAGTCTACTTCGGCAATGATATCTTTTTTCTTTAGTAATATATCGCCAATAGACAAGGTGCTATCACTTGTTATTAAAGGAATGTAGTTACGTCCATACAATTTAGAAATTTGACGTTTTAATATCCTTGCTTGTTTTCTGGTTAATTCGCTCATGGTAAAAATAGATTTGATTAATGCTTTAAAAGTGTAAAACGAAGCTAAGGTTTTTAACTTATAAATTCAATACGTAGAATTACGTATTAACACTTCCCTACGTTAACTTATAAACACTTAAAAGTCAACTCAAAAAAACTATTTAACATTTTTTGGCACGTTGTTTGGTAACTACTAAATGTATTCAATCCAAAAACGAACAATTATGAAAAATTTACGCAAATTTCCAGAGCACTTAATCAACGTTCATGGTGTGAGCAAAAAACTAGTTTTTATGTTAGCATTGCTCCTAACAGGTTTTACAGCCTTTGCAACCAACATTACCAGCAGTACACATAATGCATCTACAAGAGCCTTTGTGAGAGGTTATGGTAATTCGTTCATATTTGTTGAACAAGGTGTGGAATTTGCGGTATTTCCAGATGGTCAGTTTGACTTTAATGTAGAACGCTATGGTCCTGACTTTAGTGCTTATGCAGATTTTGGAAATGTAAGTATCAGTTTTAATTCTGGACACAGCTATGATGCGTATGTACAATACGATGATTATGGTGCTGTAATTCAAATTGAAAATGTACCAGTTTACTACGATTACTATGGTAGAATTATTCAGGCTGGTAACGTTCATATTAACTACAACACTAGAGGTTATATTACACGTGTTGGTAGTATGTATGTACATTATAACAGATACAATAGATTTTCGCATTGTACAGGATACATAAACATTTATAACAGACATTATGTATATAGACCTTGGCATAGATACTATGTGGCTCCAGTAGTAGACTTATGTATTGTTTTTAACAGACCATACAGAAGGTATTACAGACCTGTAAGACATTATTATTACAGACCATATAGAGATAATTTTAGACCAAGAGTATCGTATACTCACGGAAGACGTGGTACTAAAGTAGCACATAGTGGTAGACGTAGTGATAGGTACAAGCAAAGTAGTACACCTAGACGTAACACATCAGTAGCAACTACTTCTACTCCTAGACGTAATAATGCAAACATGTCTACACCAAGACGTAACAATGCTAATGCTACAACTTCTACACCAAGAAGAAATGTAACAACAAATGCACCACGTTCTTCTAGTAATACTAGTGTTAGACCTAGAACAAGTACACCAAGAGTTGCAACAACTCCAAGAACAAATACAAAACCTAGAGTTAAACCTAAATCTAGAAAGTCGGTTACTAAACCTAGAACAACGTCTAAACCTAAATATGCTTCTAAACCTAGAACATCTAGAAGTAATAAAACAGTGAAGCAACGTAGTAACAGAAGTAAACAGTCTTCTACACGTGTTGCAAAAACATCAAGAAAAAAAAGTAGTTCGTCAAGATCGAGCAATTCAAGATCATCAAGACGAGGAAAAATATAAAAATTTTGGTTGGTTAGTTAGGAATCCTGCAAGTTTAAGCATTAGTGCTCTTGCAGGATTTTTCTTTTTATCGCTTAATTACTTTATTAATAAGCTTAGAAATATCCTCACTAAAATTAAGTCTGTAAATCACCAATGTATAACATAAAGCTATTAGCAACGACTTTAGTGCAATATTCACAAATGCATGAAACGGAAACTCCCAAAAATAAAAGAGTCCTCCTATAAAAGTTATAAGTATTATTGTTTTAAATGTTTCAGCAGAAAAAGGTGTCATTTTAAACTTTAGGTACACAAATGCTACTTTAGCTAAATTATATACTACTATTGAAGTAAAAGTAGCAATAGCTGCACCATTAATACCATATTTTGGAATTAATAATATATTTAAAACCACAGTTGTTATTGCTAAAAAAGCACCTAAAACTAAAACAACTCTGTAATAATCACTATTAAACAAAATGGCATTATTATTACCTATAATATTATCAGACAGTTTTGCTAAACTCACTAGTAATACTACCATTAAAGCACCACTATACTCTGAAGGAATAATGTTATAAAGCTCATTAATATTTAAAATTATAAGCAGAAAGATTAATCCGCTAATAACAAATAGGTTTAAGGAACTTTTTTTATACAGAATAGCTAACTCCTTTGTATTATTTTCGTTTAAAAGCTTAGCAGTAATAGGATTCACTATTTGATGCATAGAGCGTGCAGGTACTCCAATTACTGAAGCTATATAAATGGCTACACCATAAAAGGCGACGTTTTCAATAACTAAAAACTCACCAATCATAAATTTATCTATCTCTAGAATAATACTACCAACAGAACCAGCAATAATGATAAGTAATGTATACTTAATAATTTTTGATAGCTCTGGTACTTTTCCAAAACGAATGATAGGTCTTCTAATACTAAAAGCATAAAAAAGCATTATAATAGTACGTAAACCATAAGCTACCACCAAACCATATATAAACTGGTCAAGTGTAATTAGTTCAAGATAAATACCTAAAATTAAAATCATGGTTGTAATGCGATGAAACACTTCTTTCATAAAGTTTCCAAACACACTTTGTAACTGCACTTTTGCCCAAGCATAAAACACTTCAAAGTAAGATAGGAATACTGCTGCGGCAAATATTAACCATACATAGTCCTCTATAATAGCATTCTTTTTAGAAACAAATGCTACAATAAAATCGTAAGACACATAGCCTATAATTCCTAATGGAATAATTATAAACAAAGGTAAAATGAGCATTAACGTTAAAAAGCTATTAACGTTATTTCGTGTTTTAAATGATGAATAAAACTTAATTAATGTGTTGTGCACTCCTAATGCTAAAATTGGCATCATAACATGTGCAGTAGAGAGTACAAAAGCTGCTAAACCATGGTAGTTATTTGGTAAAAACTTGGTGTATAAAAACAAAACATTAATGGCTCCAATACCAAAACCTAAATAGGTAATGATGGTGTTTTTTAATGATTGATTTTGTACAACTCCCATTATGATTGCAAGATTAAATTTGCTAATTTTTTGGTTAATGCTTTTCTACTATATTGTTGTAATCCTATTGGATGACTTTGTAAACTATTAGACTTAAACGCTTTATAATAGTCCAAAATTGTACGTTTTAAAGCATCGTAATCTGTATAATAAAAGTAAACTCCTGTATTAGTAGTTTTAATAATATGTGCTACATCAGAACCCTGAGGGCCAATAGCAATTATTGGTCTGTGAGACTTCATATATTCAAACAACTTTCCAGGAATGATGCATTTTGTATCTTCTGAGTCTATTTCAATTTGCAATAATACTTGCGATTGTCTTTGGTAGACTATAGCTTCAGTATGCGACACATAGCCAACTAAAGATACATAATCTTTTAGTTGATGTTCCTCAATACTTGCAATTACATCATTACTTACAGCTCCAACAAGTTGTAATTTAAAATCGTTTTTAAAAGATGTGTTTTCTTTTATTAAATCTCGTATAACTTCCCAAAGCACCTTAGGATTTCGTCCAGATAATAACGAACCAATATGTGATAATGTAAAGTGAGTATCCAAACTTATAGCTTCAACTTTTTCATAATCATATCCATTTGTGATTACCGAAATGGGTTTGGAAGTAATAGTTTTGAATTCTTCTTTTGTGACAAAACTTGTAACTATAATTTCATCAGCAGTATTTAAAACCTGAGATTCTAAATCTTTATGCTTTTGATGTGCTTTAGCACTTAATTTTAGTCGTTTATGATAACCTATAGTTGTCCAAGGGTCTCTAAAATCGGCTAACCACTTCACTCCTAGTTTAGATTTTAACTCTAACCCAATTAAATGCAAACTATGTGGTGGTCCAGTTGTAATTATAGTGTCTATAGCATTTTCGGCAATATAATTTTCTAAAAAATGTACTGATGGCTTTATCCAATTTTTACGTGCATCTGGAATAAAAAAGTTACCTCTAATATAAAGTAAAAAGCGCTCAACTATAGATTGTTTTTTCTTTTCTGAAATGATGCCTTTACTAATTGTAGAAGCATGCTTTTTTGAAAACAATTGTGCTAGCTTATAAGGCTCTTTTATAGGATGTTTTAAAATAGTAATATCGTTAGGAATCTCACTAACTAAACTATCATCAACGATAGGATAGCTGGGATTTTCTGGTACATATACAATAGGCTCTACATTATAATCACGAAGGTACTTTACAAATTTTAACCAACGTTGTACTCCAGGACCTCCAGCTGGTGGCCAATAATACGCTATAATGAGTGCTTTTTTCATTTCTTTTTAAACTCCCAAAATAAGCCTCCTAAAAGCAATATGCCAAGTAAAACCGAACTAGCTAAAGCAATACTACTACCAGTTTTTACTACTTGTGGTTCAAACTTAAACTCAATTGTATGCTTTCCATTAGGAATTGGTAATCCTCTTAAAATATAGTTTACACGATAATGTGACACTTCTTGACCATCGATATAAGCTTTCCAACCTTGTCCATAATAGTTTTCTGAAAACACTGCAAAACCTTTGTTTCCATTATAAGAGTCATACTTAATATAATTTGGCTTATAATCTATCACTACAATGGAAGCTGTAGAATCTTTTGCATACTTATTAGCTAAGGCACTTTCCTTAACAAATGGCTTTACATAAACTGCGCTAGATTTTGTATTTAATGTATCCAAAGCCTTTATTTCAGTATTGGCGTCTTCAACTTGTACTAAGTTTTCAATAAACCAAACATTACCATTTGCTTCGTCGTTAGTATAAGGTACTACTTGTCCATCTTCAGCTTGAGCTATAACATACTTAGTGTTAAGCATATTTAAAACACCTAAATGGTTTTGAGATAAATAGAAATCATTTATTTCATTAAAGCGTCTCATTTTTGCAGCATGATAACCATTTAATGAATTATGAAAATAAGATGATCTTGTAGAACCAGTTGTTATATCGTAAACTCTAAAATTAGATTTATCTTTTAAAATCTCCTTATCTGCATCATTAGTTTGGTAAGGTTTATTTACCTGAATAGCAGAAACAAAATTTTCGTTATTTACATAACGTCTATCAACAACTACCAAATCAAATAACAACAGAGCTGTAAAAGCTACCACTACTATTTTTTCAGATAGTTTTTGTTTTAAATAATACCAAATGACTCCTGCAGATAATAACACTAATATTAAAGTACGTAAGGTATCTGTTGTAAATATAGCTGCACGATCTTCTCTAACTGCATCTATAAATTTTTGTCCGTAATTTTGACGGTAAAAACCATCGCTACCTCCAACAAAATCAAACACACCTCCTACTTTTAATAGTAAGAATAAAACAGCTAATCCAGCAGTAATAATAGTTGTAAGTTTTAAAGCTTTAAGCTTTTCTTCTTCCTTATTAAAATCGTTAAACAAGCGTACCAATCCAAAAATTCCTAAAATTGGAATACACAACTCCAAAATTACCTGAATAGAACTTACTGCTCTAAATTTATTGTAAAGTGGGAAATAGTCTATAAATAAATCGGTTAAGAAACCTAAATTCTTACCATACGATAGTAATAAGGACATTACTGTTCCTGCTACTAACCACCATTTTAAACGTCCTTTAACTAAAAACAACGCAAATACAAACAAGAATATAATTACTGCACCTACATAAGCTGGGGCTTCTACAATTGGCTGACTTCCCCAATACATTGGTGCTTCCTTCGATTCGTTTAATGCTTGAATTGACGTTGCACCTAAAGCACGAAAAGCATCATAAGTATTTGAGTCTCTACCAACATCTTCTCTATTCCCTCCTCCCATAAAACGAGGAATAAACAAATTGAAACTCTCTAATTTTCCGTAACTATATTGTGTAATATATTCTCTATCTAGTCCACTAGACGCTTCTTTAGGAGAGCCATCAGCATTTATAGTTAATTCACTTTTGCCACGAGTACTTTCCTTGACATATTCTTGAGTAGCCATAATATTTGTAGCGTTCATACCTATGGCTAATACCACAGCAGCTACTAGAATACCAACAGACTTAAAAAAGTGTGGTAATACCTGCTTTTTATAAGCATCTATTAAATACGCAATTCCTAATACTATCACCAACAACATTAAGTAATAGGTCATTTGAAAATGGTTAGCAACAATTTCCAAAGCCATAGCTACTGCTGTGAGTAAAAATCCTAAAACATATTTTTTACGAAACGTAAGTATGATACCTGATAAAACTAAAGGCATATAAGCTATCGCATGAGCTTTTGAGTTATGACCAACTCCTAAAATAATTATGAGATATGTAGAAAACCCAAACGCTAAAGCTCCAAGTGCAGCAAGTTTAAAATCTACTTTTAAAACCAATAAGAGTATATAAAAACTCAATAAATAAAGAAATAAATAATCGGCTGGTCGCGGTAAAAAACGTAACGACAAGTCTAACTTCTTTATATAGTTATGAGGATACTTAGCACCTAATTGGTAAGTAGGCATACCTCCAAAAGCACTATTTGTCCAATAGGTTTCTTGACCAGTTTGCTCGCGAAAATCGTTTTGCTGCTTAGCCATTCCTATGTATTGAGCAATATCACTTTGATAAATTTCCTGTCCTTTTAAAACAGGATTGAAATATGCTAGAGCTACCACTACAAAACCTATAACAATAAGTATGTGTGGAAGTAATTTTTTAAATGAAAATGTCATGAAATAGTTATGAAAGTATTATTGTAGAAAATTAATCAATTTCTTCGTAATCTACATATTCGCCTACATCTTTATTAGAACTTTTAGTTTTATTAGGCATTTTATCTATAGAAATCTCACCTTCTTTCTTTCTATTTTGTTGCTGTTGTTGGTGTTGCCCAAATTGTTGTCCAAACTGCTGGCCAAAACGTTGCTCTGCTTTTTTTGCGACATATTTCATTAGAAATGGTGCAAATAGTCTTGATAAAATTTTAAGACCATACCAAACCAACATAATTATTAAAATGGTTTTCACTAAACCAACAAGAGATGCGTACTGTGGCATACTAAAAAATATTTTCTCAAAAATACAATTCTTCTATTTTATATAGCGTTTTAACTTCATAAAAAATTAATAAAATTCTTAAAATCTAAACTATTCACACCTACTTGCATTGCATTTTTCCTATTTATTTTATGACAAAAAATGAAAAAAATTGTGTAGGTTTGATAAATAACAAATTCAATAATGAAATCATTTAAAACCTACCTTATTGCTGTTGTAGCTTTAGCCTTTACCTTAGAGAGTTACGCACAATATACCGAAGTTATAAACTCGAATAGACCAGGTGTTTCTAAAAGTGCTTTTTCAGTTGGTACAAACGTAGCACAGTTTGAAGTTGGTCCATATATTTTAAAAGAAGAACGTACACCAGCAACAAGCTATGAAGTATCAGGTTTTGGAGTTGATTTTGCTGCACGCTACGGATTGTTATTTGAAGAATTAGAAATTAATATCGAAGGAACGTTTCAAAGTGATACTAAAAAATATATTTCAAGTATTACATCAGAAGACAAACGCTCAAACTTTAAAAACTTAACTATTGGAGCTAAGTATTTAGTTTACGACCCTTATAAAAACGCTGAGGAAGAACAACCAAACTTATATAGTTACCATGCAAATAGAGGTTTTAAATGGAAAAACTTAATTCCTGCTGTAGCTGTTTATGCAGGTATAAATTATGATACTAAACAAAATCCTTATACTGCTCCAGGAGTTGAAGGTATTAGCCCAAAAGTGATGGTTGCTACTCAAAATAATTTTGCTGGAGGTTGGGTATTAGTTACAAATTTAGCAATGGACAGAATTGGTACTGACCAATCCGATTTTCAATATGTAATTACCTTAACACATTCTTTCAATCCAAAATGGGTTGTTTTTGGTGAAACTCAAGGGGTAAAAAGTGATTTTTATGCCGATAACTTATTTAGATTTGGAGGAGGTTACTTATTAGGTAAGGATTTACAATTAGATACTGCCTTAACTTTTAATACAAAAGATACACCTTCTGTATTTGGTATTAATTTTGGAGCATCATACAGGTTAGATTTTCATGTAGACAAAGAAATTGACAATGGTTCAGATGCTGATGCCGAAGGAGAAAGACGTGCAAGAAAAAAAGGAAAAAAGAAGAAAAAGAGAAAGAAAAAAGAAGACGATTTTAATGATGATGGTTCTGGCTTATGATTACAATTAAAGAAGTCACAACTAAAAGAGAAACCAAAGCCTTTGTAAAATTTCCTTTTAGTCTATATAAAGATTCAAAATATTGGGTACCTCCAATAATTAGTCAAGAAGTTAAAACTTTTGACAAAAACGAAAACCCTGTTTTTAATGATGCCGAAGCTAGACTATTTCTAGCTTATAGAGGTAATACTATAGTTGGTCGTGTAGCTGCAATTATTAACTGGCTTGAAGTTAAAGGTCAAGACTTAAAAAAAATGCGCTTTGGCTGGTTTGATGTTATTGACGACATTGAAGTTACCAAAGCTCTTTTAGATAAAGTACATGAAATTGGTAAGGCTCAAAACCTTGAATATATTGAAGGCCCTGTAGGTTTTTCTAATCTAGATAAAGTTGGTGTATTAACACATGGTTTTGATGAAATTGGTACTATGATAACTTGGTATAATCATCCTTACTACTCAAAACACTTTGAAACTCTTGGTTATAAAGTTGAAAAAGAATATCTAGAGAATAAGCATGCTTTTAGCGATATTACCAAAGATAGTTTTGATAGAATTCAAGCTATTATAAAAAAACGCTATAAGCTAAATGCTCTTAACTTTACAAAAACAAGCGAGGTAATGCCATATACTGATAAGATGTTTGACTTATTTAACGAAAGCTATGCGTCTTTATCTTCTTTTGTTGAAATTACGGATATTCAAAAAGCATATTTTAAAAAGAAGTTTTTAAGCTTTATAAACCCAGAGTATATTAAGTTTGTTACTGATGAAAATGATGATTTGGTTGCTTTTGGAATTGTAATGCCTTCATTTGCTGAAGCGTTACAAAAAATGAACGGACGCATTTTCCCATTTGGTATTAGACATATACTACATGCAAGGAAGCATTGTAAAAAAGTAACGTTTTATTTAATTGGTGTGCATCCAGAATATCAAAATAAAGGTATACATTCAGTAATTTTTAATGAATTTTACAATACGTTTGAAAGTAAAGACATCGTTGAATGTAGAAGAACTCCAGAGCTAGCTGAAAACACAGCTATTCAAAAAATATGGAAAAACTTTAACCCTCAGCTTGTAAAAAAGCGATGTACTTATAGAAAAGATATATAAAAAAAAGCCACTTTTAAAAAAGTGGCTTTTTTATTATTTATGTAAATACGTTTACTCTCCCATTGCAGCAGATACTGCAGCAGATAAACGCTTATAAGTTCCATTTTGTAAACGCTCTCTAATTGCTGAAAACGCATTTAAAGTTTCTTCAACATCTTTTAATGTATGAGATCCTGTTGGTATCATTCTTAGTAAAATTAATCCTTTAGGTATTACAGGGTAAACCACTATAGAACAGAAGATTCCATAATTTTCCCTTAAGTCTTTCACTAATGCCATTGCTTCAGGAATACTCCCTTTTAAGTACACAGGTGTAACACAACTTTGAGTAGTACCAATATCAAATCCACGCTCTTTTAAACCAGACTGTAAAGCATTTACGATAGTCCATAAATTTTCTTTTAATTCTGGCATTGTACGTAACATATCTAATCGTTTTAAAGCACCTTTTACAAGTTGCATTTGTAACGATTTAGCAAACATTTGTGAACGTAAGTTATATTTTAAATAATCAATAATTTCTTGATCTGCAGCAATAAAAGCTCCTGTACTTGCCATAGACTTAGCAAATGTTGCGAAGTACACATCAATATCATCTTGAACACCTTGCTCTTCTCCTGCACCAGCACCAGTTTTACCTAAAGTACCAAAACCATGTGCATCATCAACAAATAGACGGAAATTAAACTTCTTTTTAAGCTCAACTATTTCTTTTAAACGTCCTTGTTCACCACGCATACCAAACACACCTTCCGAAATTACTAAAATTCCTCCTCCAGTTTGCTCAGCCATTTTAGTAGCACGCTCTAAGTTTTTCTCTAAACTATCAACATCGTTATGCTTGTAAGTGAAACGTTTTCCCATATGAAGACGTACACCATCAATAATACATGCATGTGCATCAACATCGTAAACAATGATATCGTCTTTAGAAACAAGTGCGTCAATAGTAGATACCATTCCTTGATATCCAAAGTTTAATAAATAAGCTGCTTCTTTATTTACAAATTCAGCTAATTCATTTTGTAATTGTTCGTGAAGATCTGTATGACCAGACATCATTCTAGCCCCCATAGGATAAGCAGATCCATATTCAGCTGCTGCTTCAGCATCTACTTTTCTAACTTCAGGGTGATTAGCTAATCCTAAATAATCATTAATACTCCAAGTTATTACTTCTTTACCTTGGAATTTCATTCTATTACTAATCTCTCCTTCAAGCTTTGGAAACACAAAATAACCTTCGGCTTGCGAAGCCCATTTGCCTAATGGTCCCTTGTCTCTATAAATCTTATCGAATAAATCCTTCATTAAGTTTTCATCTTAGTTAGTCTGCGCAAAATTATGCAAATTTATTGTTACAACATAATATTTTATTGAACATCTGTACATAAGATATACACATAAAAAAAACCCACAAAAACTCAACTTAGTTATCTGTAGGTTTTTCACCTTTTAAGTCACTAAATATGACTATTTTATATACTGAACAGTTTTTACTGTCTCTTCATTTCTACTATCAAAAAAGCCTTGATCTTCCATCCATTTATCGCTATAAATTTTACTCATATAACGTGATCCATGATCTGGAAAAATTACAACTATTTTATCGCCATCTTTAAACTCACCCTCTTCATTTAATTGCTTGATTGCCTGCATAGCAGCACCACTAGTGTAACCAACAAATAAACCTTCAGTTCTAGCTATTTCACGAGCAGTATGAGCACTTTCTTCATCTGAAACTTTGATGAATTTATCTATCTGATCAAAATCGGTTGCAGTAGGAATTAAGTTTTTACCTAAACCTTCAATTCTGTAAGGGTAAATTTCGTTTTTATCAAACTCACGCGTTTCATGGTACTTTTTTAATACTGAACCATAAGCGTCAACTCCAATAACTTTAATATTTGGATTTTGTTCTTTTAGATACTTTGCAGTTCCAGAAATTGTACCTCCAGTTCCACTACACGCTACTAAATGTGTAATTTCACCATTAGTTTGACTCCATAATTCTGGTCCAGTATTTTTATAATGAGCATCTATATTTAACTCATTAAAATACTGATTAATATATACAGAACCTTCAATTTCTTGGTGTAAGCGTTTAGCAACTTCATAGTAAGATCTAGGGTCGTCTGCACTTACATGTGCAGGACAAACATATACCTTAGCTCCCATTGTGCGAAGCATATCTATCTTATCTGCCGATGACTTAGAACTTACAGCTAAAATACATTCATAGCCTTTAATAACACTTACCATAGCAATACTAAATCCTGTATTTCCAGATGTAGTTTCTATAATGGTGTCTCCAGGTTTAAGAATACCTTTTCTTTCGGCTTCTTCTAAAATGTGAAGTGCTATTCTATCTTTAGTGGAGTGTCCAGGGTTAAAAGCTTCTACCTTTGCTAAGTATTCACCTTTAAACTCTGAAGTAATATTGTTTAACTTAATAAGAGGTGTGTTTCCTACTAGGTCCAACACATTATCAAATACTTGTTTGTTTTTACTCATAAACGTTAGTATGCGTTACTTATTAATTAAAATGTAACCTAAAACCTCGCAAAAATACGAGATTTTTTTTAATTACTCATTAATATGTTCTAAATCTAATAAAAACGCAAATTCTTCGGCATCTTCTTTAATAGCTTCAAACCTTCCCGAAGCACCTCCATGTCCAGCTTCCATGTTTGTTTTAAGCAAAAGAGTGCTACCGTTTTCATTGTAATCTCTCAATTTTGCTATCCATTTAGCTGGTTCCCAATATTGCACTTGCGAATCATGTAAACCAGCAGTTATAAACATGTTAGGAAATGTATCTTTTTTAACATTATCGTAAGGTGAATACGATTTCATATAATCATAATACTCTTTATCATTAGGATTTCCCCATTCATCATACTCTCCTGTTGTTAAAGGAATAGAATCATCAAGCATAGTAGTTACAACATCTACAAAAGGTACTTGAGCAACAACACCATTATACAAATGTGCTGCTTCGTTAATAACGACTCCCATTAATAATCCTCCTGCACTTCCTCCCATTGCATAATGGTGTTTAGGCGAGGTATATTCATTTTCAATTAGAAACTTTGAGCAATCAATAAAATCGGTAAACGTATTCTTTTTTGTTAAAAGTTTTCCATTTTCATACCATTGTCTTCCTAAATATTCGCCTCCTCTAACATGTGCTATGGCATAAACAAAACCTCTATCTAATAAACTTAATCTAATGGTTGAAAAATAAGGATCTATTGTAGAACCATAACTTCCATAAGCATATAACAATAATGGTGTGTTCTTATTTCTTTTTATATTTTTATGATGCACTAAAGAAATTGGAATTTCAGTACCATCTTGAGCAGTAGCCCAAACACGTTCTGACACATAATTTTCTTTATTGAACTTACCTCCTAATACTTCTTGTTCCTTTTTTACGGTTTTAACTTTTGTAACCATATCAAAATCTATAATTGAAGCTGGTGTAGTTAAAGAGTTATAGCCATAACGTAATATAGTAGTGTTAAAATCTATATTAGATGTCGTATATGCAGTATAAGTTTCATTAGTAAAAGGTAAATAATATTCTGTATCACCATTCCAACTTTTGATTCTTATTTTATTTAATCCATTTTCCCTTTCAGATACAACAAGAAAATCTTTAAATATATCTATATCCTCTATAAGAACATTTTCTCTATGTGGTATTACATCTTCCCAAAACTCCTTAGTAGTTTGGTTTTCTAGAGTTTTAACTAATTTAAAATTTGTAGCCTCATCTTTATTTGTTAGTACATAAAAAGCACCATTATAATGGTAGATACTATACTCTAATCCTTTTTCTCTAGGTTGAAAAACTTTAAACTCCTCATCGGGTGTATCTGCATTTAATATTCTAAACTCGGTAGTTAAAGTACTATAACAGGATATAATCAAATATTTTCTTGATTTACTTTTATAAACTGATGTTCCAAAAGTATCATCAGTTTCATGATATACTAATTCATCTTCTGTATTAGCACCTAACTTATGTTTATAGATTTTTTCCGAACGCAGTGTTTTTGTGTTTTTTAATGTATAAAACAGTGTTTTATTATCATTTGCCCAAGTTACCCCACCAGTAGTGTTTTCAATGGTATCATCAAGTTTTTTACCTGATTCAATATCTCTAACATTAATAGTATATTGCCTTCTACCAGTTGTGTCAATACCATAAGACACCAATTTATTATTTGGACTAATACTTATGCCTACTAGTTTAAAGTATGAATATCCTTTAGCCATTTCATTACAATCAAAAAGCAATTCAGATTTTGCATCTAAAGTGTCTTTTTTTCTATAATAAATTGGATAATCTTTTCCTTTTTCAAACTTAACAATATACCAATAGCCATTATATTTATAAGGAACCGACTCATCATCTTCTTTAATCCTAGACTTCATTTCTTCAAATAAAGAATTCTGAAAATCTTTGGTATGAGCTGTCATTTTTGAATAATACTCATTCTCTTCATTCAAATACGAAATAACCTCTTCATTATCTCTATCATTAAGCCAATAATAGTTATCTACACGAACATCGTCATGTTTGATTAGTTCTTTAGGCTGTTTCTTTACCTTAGGTGGAATTATATGCTTGTTCATTAATTGTTCTATTAGCCGCCAAATTTAGAGAAATACTTTTTATACATTTGCGGCATTAACTTAAAATTAAAAAATATGTTTGGAGACTTAATGGGAATGATGGGTAAAATTAAAGAAACTCAAGCAAAAGTTGAAGAAACTAAAAAGCGTTTAGATACTGTTTATATTGATGAACAAAGTAGTGATGGCTTATTAAAAGTATCGCTTACAGCAAATAGAACCATAAAATCTATTACAGTTGCTGATGAACTGTTAGAAGACAAGGAGCAACTAGAGGATTATTTAATTTTAACTTTAAATAAAGCTATTGAAAGCGCTACTAAAGTTAATGAAACCGAATTAGCTGCTGTTGCAAAAGAAGGCATGCCAAACATACCTGGAATGGATATGTTCAAATAATAAAAAAGGGAAGCAAATTGCTTCCCTTTTTTATTATTTGTATGGTTTTAAAAACCATTCAATATTTCTAAAAATCTTTCGTGCATTGCGTTTGTATAATCTAAATGGGTTACAATACGCAGCTTTCCTCCTCCCATTCCAATAATATGAATATTATTTTTTGCCAGTTGTTGCAAAAACTCTTCCTCATCAACATGCGATTCTAATTCAAAAATAACAATATTGGTCTCAATAGGTTCCACTACTTTTATAATAGATAATTCCTGTAAAACACTTCCTATTTCTCTTGCCTTTTTATGATCTTCAGTTAACCTATCAATGTTATTATCCAAAGCATATAATCCAGCTGCTGCTAAGTAACCTACTTGACGCATACCTCCTCCAAAGATTTTCCTAATTCTAATAGCATTTTCCATAATTGCACTATCACCAATTAATACAGAACCTATAGGACAGCCTAATCCTTTACTTAAACATACCGAAATAGTATCAAACATTTTACCATACTGTTTAGGTGTTTCATTAGTTTCTACTAAAGCATTCCATAAACGTGCTCCATCTAAATGATAACCTAAATCATGTTTTTTGCAAACTTCTTTAATCTTCATTAATTCATTAAAATCCCAACAAGCGCCTCCTCCTTTATTGGTAGTATTTTCTACTGCTACCAAACTTGTTAATGGACTATGATAAAAATCTGGAGGATTAATAGATGCTTCAACTTGAGCAGCTGTAAACATACCTCTATGTCCATCAATTAATTTACATGATACACCACTATTAAATGAAGCGCCTCCTCCTTCGTAATTATATATGTGCGCATACTTATCGCATATTACTTGGTCTCCAGGGTTTGTATGCAGTTTAATAGCTGCTTGATTAGCCATACTTCCAGTAGGAAAAAATAAAGCAGTATCTTTTCCAAACATATTAGCCAAACGTGCTTCTAGCTCATTAACTGTTGGATCTTCTTTATATACATCGTCTCCTACTTTTGCAGATAACATAGCATCTAACATGCCCTTTGTTGGCTTAGTAACTGTATCGCTTCTAAGGTCTAATTTCATTTCTATTTTTTAATTTGAAGAATAATTGCAAATATCGCTACCAATAGGTGAACCATCTGGAATTTTAGGTGCATTTTTTAATTTGAACTTTTCTGGATGCTCTTTAAAATCATTAATGATTAGTAAATATTGATAATTAATATCGGATTGATTTCCTCTTGTTGGCATTAAATAACTTTTAATTAAATATCTTAATGAAGCATTAGCTTTAGCTTTGACTTGAAAATAAGATTTATCGTTAACTGCTAAATTCAAAATATATTTTAACACCTCTACGTTAATCATTTGCTGCACTTCACTTAAGTAATCATCTTTATACGTTTTACCAAAAGTGTTATCTATAACATTTTGTAATACTTCATCTAAACCTAATTGGTTAGCATCTATACTTTTTTGTTGTACCAATCTATTAGCACGTTCTGGATGTAATAAATATTTTAAAGTCATTTCGCTAGAAGTAGAAGCTACACTTAACGCATCAAAGCCCATTCCTGTTTTTCCTTTAAACGATTCTCTTGAACGATAATATCCAAAAGCTCTTGGAGGAAATAAACTTAATTTTGCCTTCGGAATTGCTAATGTCTCGGCTGATAAAGTTTGTAGCAAAGAATTAAGTGCTTCTTTTTGTTTATCCGTACTTACATATTTAGTTGTAAACTGTCCATCACCTTTTACAGCATAATTATAATCTAAGCCTCCAACAACTTTAGTAGCTGCTTCTGTTTGGTAACGATGAAAGAAATACAAAGGCACAAATACATCTTCCAATACCGAATATGGTTCATTAGTTTTAATATTATCTACAGAAAATGTTTCCATTGCTCGTTTTCTAACTGCTAATACATTATCTAATTCTTCTGCAGCACTTTTACCATTATCCCAAAGATGTGCTAATGCATGTGCACCTCCAGCAGCTCGTGCATCACTATCGGTTATAAAACGTAAACCCTTTGAGACTGCTCCTTCAAGAATTTTGTTTAACTCAGTAGTTTCATCAGCATCATCAGCAAATTCGCTATAACTATATGCTACAGTTACTTTATCCCATGCTCCAATTCCTGTTGCGTAAGCATTGCTTAAGTCTACTTCTCCATTTTTTAATTCAATTTGAGGATGTGGATAATCCATAACAGACGCTCTATTATTTGTACTTGCAGCAAAATTGTGTGCAAAACCAATAGTATGTCCTACTTCGTGAGCACTTAATTGCCTTATACGTGCTAAAGCCATTTCTAACATTGGTTGGTAATTATCATTACTATTAGCATAAGGTTTATTTAAAAGCGCTTGCGCAATTAAAAAATCTTGACGAATACGTAAACTACCTAAACTAACATGTCCTTTAATAATTTCTCCTGTTCTAGGGTCTACTACACTACCTCCATAACTCCAACCTCTAGTAGAGCGATGTACCCATTGAATTACATTATACCTACAATCCATTGGGTCGGCGTCTGCTGGGAACATTTTTACTTGAAAAGCATCTTTAAATCCAATAGCTTCGTAAGCTTGATTCCACCAACGTGCACCTTCTAATAAACCTGAACGCACAGGCTCAGGTGTTCCTGGATCTAAGTAATAGATAATTGGCTCTACAGCCTCAGATACTGAGGCTTTTGGGTTTTTCTTTTCTAATCGATGACGAATAACAAAACGCTTTTTTATTTGCTCTTGAACTGGTGTTGCATAATCTAAATAAGACATAGATATAGCGCCACTTCTAACATCAAAAGCTCTTGGTTTATAATTACTATCTGGTAACTCTATAAATGAATGATGCTGAATTACAGATACCAATGAAGCTGTTGGTGTAACTGTTCGTAAATTTTTACCTGTTGGGTTTCCTTTAAATGTTAGTAATGCTTCAAACTCAACATTTTTTGGAAATGCTTTTGTACGATTTAAGGACAATGCACTTTTACTAAGATCTACTTTATAAGTTCCCTCTTTTTTACTTTTTAATCGGTTAGCAACACCATGCGCATCCTCCATTAAAAAAGATGTAATATCTATAATGTATTTCCCATCATTTTGTTCAACAATTTTAAAGCCATATAAAACCGATTTTGCAAATGCTTGTTCCATACTTTTACGCTCTAAATCATTATCTGTAATAGCTCTATAATTTTGATTTGGTTGTACCAATAACAACTTATTGCCAGCTTTTTCGAATTTAACAACACGCTCACCTCCTAATTGACCTCTATCTAAACCAATATCGTTAGAACCTACTCCACTTGCCAATGAGTTTATATATAAAAATTCTTTACCTAAATCGTTAACTTCTAAATAAATTTTGTCTTGAGCTTCTTCATAATAAAATTTAAAAAAGCCTTCATAAGCTTTCGTTTTTTTACCTTTTAAAACTTGTGCAAAGGCACCAAATACAACAAAACAAAAAAGAAATGCTAGTGTTATTTTTTTCATAAGAAATTATTTAGTTTATAAAACTACATATTATTTTAATAATAGGCTATAAATTCTATTTTTGCATTAAAGCAAACTATTTATGGTAACTTCAGATCAAATAAAAGATCTTTTTGAACGCCTTGGTGCGTTAAGGAGGTATCTTTGACTTAGACGCTAAGTTAATTGAGATACAAAACGAAGAAGAGAAAACTTTCGACCCTAATTTTTGGAACGACTCTAAAGCTGCAGAGTTAATAATGAAAGGCTTAAGGGTTAATAAAAAATGGGTTTCCGATTATAATAATGCCAAAACACTTACCGAAGACCTAGAGGTACTTTATGAATTTTACAAAGAAGGAGAAACACCTATTGAAGATGTTACTGCCCAATTTGATAAAACAATTACTTTTATTGAAGACCTTGAGTTTAGAAATATGCTTTCGGAAGAAGGTGATAGCTTAAGTGCTGTTTTACAAATTACAGCAGGTGCTGGTGGTACCGAAAGTTGTGATTGGGCAAGCATGTTGATGCGTATGTACTTAATGTATGCTGAAAAAAATGGGTTTAAAGTTAAGGAGTTAAACATGCAAGATGGTGATGTTGCTGGCATTAAAACAGTAACATTACAAATTGAAGGCGACTTTGCATTTGGTTGGTTAAAAGGTGAAAATGGTGTGCATCGTTTGGTACGAATTTCTCCTTTTGATAGCAATGCAAAACGTCATACTAGTTTTGCTTCAGTATATGTGTACCCTTTAGTCGACGACACCATAGAAATAGAAGTTAATCCTGCTGATATCGAAATTACAACTGCACGTTCTAGTGGTGCTGGAGGGCAAAATGTAAATAAGGTTGAAACCAAAGTACAACTTACACATAAACCTACAGGCATTCAAATTTCATGTTCTGAAACGCGTTCTCAGCATGACAACAGAGCCAGAGCATTACAAATGCTTAAGTCGCAATTGTATGAAATAGAGCTAAAAAAGCAAATGGCGCAACGCGAAGATATTGAAGCTGGAAAAATGAAGATAGAATGGGGAAGTCAAATACGTAATTATGTAATGCATCCATACAAACTTGTAAAAGATGTTAGAACTGCTCATGAAACTGGAAATGTAGATGCAGTTATGAATGGAGACATAGATGCGTTTTTAAAGTCTTATCTCATGATGATGGGACAAAAAAGTGAAGTTTAAAATATTATTACACAATTTATATGATAACAATATACCACAATAACAGATGTAGTAAATCTCGCCAAGGAGTACAAATTCTTGAAGATGCAGGAAAGCAATTTGAAATCGTTAAATACTTAGAGGATATTCCAACAAAAGAAGAACTAACTAACATTATAAACATATTGGGAATTACACCTATTGAACTTGTTAGGAAAAACGAAGCTATTTGGAAAGAACAGTACAAAGGTAAAGAACTAAGTAATGACGAAGTAATTACAGCAATGGTTAACAACCCAAAGCTTATTGAAAGACCTATAATTATTAACGGAACTAAAGCTGTAATAGGCAGACCACCAGAAAAAATATTAGATATTATATAATATGAGAAGCACCTTTGTTAAGAAGGTGTTTTTTATTTAACACAACTTTAACCATTCCAGCTTAAACCATAAAGTATTTTTGCGGTCAAACTTGCAAAATTTAAGCATGAATAAACTATTACTAACCATCTTATTAATTGCTATAGCAATTAATACAGCAATTGCACAACGACCTTCTGGAAAAGAAGTTATTGTTACTGGTAAAGTCGTTGACCAAGAAACAACCGATCCTTTAGAATATGCTACCATTGCATTTTTTAATAAAAAGCAGAATAAAATTGTAACAGGAGGTATTACTGATGCAAAAGGTAACTTTAGCATTCCTGTTCCTGCTGGAGTATACGATATTACAATTGAGTATATTTCTTTTAAAACTCAAACAATCGCTAACAAAAAGCTAACTAAAGATGAAAATATTGGTGTTTTTAAATTGGTACTTGATATAGAAGCTTTAGATGCTGTAGAGATTATTGCAGAAAAAACAACTGTTGAAGTTCGTCTTGACAAAAAAATCTATAATGTAGGTAAAGATTTAACAGTTAGTGGTGGTACTGTAAGTGATGTACTTGATAATGTTCCATCTGTATCAGTAGATGTAGAAGGTGCTGTGTCTTTACGAGGTAATGAAAACGTTAGAATCCTTATTAATGGTAAACCATCTGGTTTAGTAGGTTTAAGTTCTACTGATGCCTTACGTCAATTACCAGCTGAATCAATCGAAAAAGTAGAAGTTATTACTTCACCATCTGCACGTTATGATGCCGAAGGTACTGCTGGAATTTTAAATATTATCTTAAGAAGAAGTAAACTACAAGGTCTTAATGGCTCTATTACTACCAATGTTGGTTATCCAGAATCTTATGGCGCTTCTGGTAACATAAACTTTAGAACTGGAGATGTAAACATCTTTAATACTAGTGGTTATAGGTACAGAAATTCTCCTGGTAACTCCTACTCTTTTACACATCGTTTTAATGACCTTTTAGATCCAACAGATAATACTTTTATAGAAGAAATTGAAGAAACAGAGCGTATAAGAAAAGGATATAATACCAATTTTGGTGTAGAATGGTATATTAATGATTCTTCTTCTTTAACAGCATCTGTAGTTTATAGAAATGGAGATAATGAAAGTACAACAGACAATAAATCGCTGTTTTTTGACGCAAATAATGTGTTAACCAATCAAGTAGATAGAGTTGACCCTGAATTTGAAGATGATAAAACTATTCAATACGCTTTGAACTATAAGAAAGATTTTAAGTCTGGTGCTGAATTTACTACAGAATTTCAATTTGAAGACAATAATGAGTCTGAACTTTCTAACGTATTAGTTAATGGTATAAATGATGAAATTGTAGCTACAGATGATGAGCAATCTCGTGTTTTATTACAAACCGATTATGTATTACCTATTGGTGAAGACGCACGTTTTGAAGTAGGATATAGAGGGAATTTTAGAGATCAAACAACAGATTATAGAGTTGATATTCGTGATGAAATCACTGACGAATTCATTACAGACCCAAATGTATCTAACACATTAAATTACAGAGAATATGTAAATGCGTTTTATTCGCAATACGGAACAAAGTTCAATAAGTTTTCATTTCTATTTGGTTTAAGAATGGAAAACACACAAATTACTATTGACCAACCAACTAGTGGCGATTTTTCTAAAAAGAATTATACAGGTTTGTTTCCAACGGTTAACTTAAACTATGAATTAAGCGATAAAGAAAATATAACTTTAGGATATAGTCGTAGAATACGCAGACCACGTTCATGGTTTATCAACCCTTTTCCATCAAGAGCAAGTATTACTGATGTTTTTGCAGGAAACCCAGACTTAGACCCAACCTATTCTAACACTTTTGATTTAGGTTATTTAAACCGTTTTGGAAAGTTCACATTAAGCACATCTATTTATTATTCACATTCAACAGATGTGTTTAACTTTATAAGCTTTGATACAGGAGAAACAGTAATTATTGATGGTCAGGAAGTATCAGTAATTCAAAGGTCACCAATTAACTTAGCGACAAACGATCGCTATGGATACGAGTTTAACCTTACATATAGTCCTAGTAGAAAATGGCGTGTAAATGGTGATTTCAACTTGTTTCAATCTATTACAAGAGGTGATTATGAAGACATGAATCTTGATGCCGAAAACTTTAGTTGGAGAGCAAGAATTACTAACAAATATACGTTGCCAGCAAAAATAGATTGGCAAACTACATTATCGTATAGAGGACCACGTGAAAACGGGCAATCTAAAAGCAATGGTGTATTTTCTGCTAATATGGCTTTAAGTAAAGATTTGTTTAAAGAAAAGGCGACAATTGCTTTTAACGTAAGTGATTTATTAAACTCTAGAAAACGTGAATCTGAAACATTTACAGACACTTTTGAGTCTAATAGCGAATTTCAATGGAGAGAACGTAGTTATAACCTATCCTTTACTTATAGATTTAATCAGAAAAAGAAACGTCAACGTCGTGGAGGTTTCCAAGGTGGTGACGATATGGAATTTCAAGGCACTCCATAATTACCATAATATATAAACTAAAAAGCAACTCAAATGAGTTGCTTTTTTTATTGTCATTTACAACTTTAGTAATAGTTGTCACACTCAGCTTATCGAAGTGTTTATAAAAAGATTCTTCATTCGGTTCGCTCTTTAAAAAGATGATTATATAATTGAAATAAAAAAAGGCAACCAAAATGGGTTGCCTTTATATATTTTAATAAGAATGAATGACTTAAGCAGTTAATGCTTCACGCTTTGCTTTCTTCTCTTCACGTTTTTCTTTCATTCTTTCAATAGCAGCTCCAAAAATCCAATAAGGAATAACAAACGTTAATAAAAATATCATTAACCAGAAACCTATTGTTAAAATGGTTAAAAATGCTAAAAATCCTAAATATTGGTCAAAATCGAACATAATCGTGGTTTGTTTTTTAAATCTGTGCCAAAGATAATACAAGAAATATAGTTATACAATAGAAAAATTGAGTTTTATTAACAGGATAATAACAACAATAAAATAACTCAATCCTCTATTAATATTTAAATTACTCAAAAGGATTACTAAACTTCTCATCTGTTAACATCTGGTAATCTGTTAATGTGTTCAAGAAAGCTATCAAAGCATCTTTTTCTTCTTGCGAAAAATTGAACTGACCTACTTGCCCACTTGAATTAACTAAAGGTGGTCTTAGATTTTGATGGTTTTGTATACTTGAACTATAATGGTCAATAACTTCTTCCAAAGTAGCAAATCTACCATCATGCATATAAGGAGCTGTAATAGCTATATTTTTTAATGAAGGGACTTTAAATTTCCCTATATCACCAGAATTACCTGTTGCTTCCGTAACACCTAAATCTGTAATTGAAACTGCATCTATTCCATTTGTTGTAGCAAAAGTTCTGAAAGTAGAAGGAGTAATAGGAAAAACAGGACCAATAAAAGCTTCAGTTTGATGGCAACCTATACAATATCCTGTATTGCCATTTGTAAGCTGACGAGGTGTGTAAAAAATTAGTTTCCCTGCATTTTCTTGGGCAGTAAATCCAGGAAAGTTCTCAAGAGGTGACGTAACTTCACTCCTTGCTTGATCATATTTTGAAGTTACGCTCACAAGGCTTCTTATAAATTGTGCCAGAGCTTTTGAAATTCTGTCACTATTAATAGTTTCATCTCCAAAAGCTTGTTCAAATAATGGAGGATAATAAGTTTGTTCACTTGTTATATCAATTAATTCTTGAAGTGTTAAGCCCATTTCAACTTCATTCTGAAATGGCATTAAAACTTGTTCTTCTAAAGTTTCTGCGCGTTCGTCCCAGAAGAATTTTCCATTTGCATAAAATCTTGCATTAACAATCCCCATTGAATGCCTTCTTGTGTGACCTCCTTCAAAACCTTCACTCAAAATATTTGGGTCGGAAAATCCATGTTGGGCTTGATGACAAGAAGCACAAGAAACAGTACCATTAGCACTTAACTTTTTATCATAAAAAAGAACTCTACCTAATGTTGCTCCAGCATTTGTTATTGGATTATCTGTTGGTGTATTATCATATTCTATAACTGGAGGAAATGGATATTCTACAGGAAACTCACTCTCAATATAAAAACTAGGAAGCGAAATGTTAGTGTAATTAAAATAAGTCTCAGGTAAGTTTAATTCTGCAAAAGGATCTTCTGGAACTTCATTAGCTGTATAATTATCTTCTGAGCAAGCTACCACAAATACAGCTATCATGAATTTTAGACTTAGCTTTAATTTTTTCATAAGTAGGTTTAATTAAATTCTCTATAAATAATAGACCAGAATCTCACTAAAAGGTTTAATAGTATTTTTAATAATTAAAAAAAATGCCCTAAAAACTTATAAACATCTAAGCTTAAAAAAACTAACAAAAATCATAATGTATAACCTATCAAAAAATGTAAATTTGCAACTCAAAATAAAAATACTATTACCATGAGTTACAGAATAGAAAAAGATACAATGGGCGAAGTAAAAGTGCCTGCAGATAAACTTTGGGGCGCACAAACAGAGCGTTCACGTAATAACTTTAAAATTGGTGCACCTGCTTCAATGCCACTTGAAGTTGTTTATGGTTTTGCATATCTTAAAAAAGCTGCTGCTTATACTAATTGTGAATTAGGTGTGTTAGCTGCTGAAAAACGTGATTTAATTGCACAAGCTTGTGATGAAATTCTTGAAGGTAAGCACGACGACCAATTTCCATTAGTTATCTGGCAAACAGGTTCTGGAACTCAAAGTAATATGAATGTTAATGAAGTGGTTGCAAATCGCGCTCACCAATTAACAGGAAAAGTTATTGGTGAAGGCGAAAAAACAATTCAGCCTAACGACGATGTAAACAAGTCGCAATCGTCTAACGATACCTTCCCTACTGGAATGCATATTGCAGCTTATAAAAAGATTGTAGAAAATACAATTCCAGGTGTAAAACAATTAAGAGATACATTACAAGCAAAATCCGAAGCTTTTAAAGATGTAGTTAAAATTGGTCGTACACACTTAATGGACGCAACTCCATTAACTCTTGGACAAGAATTTTCTGGATATGTATCGCAATTAGATCATGGATTAAAAGCCTTAGAAAATACTTTAGCACATTTAAGCGAGTTAGCATTAGGTGGAACTGCTGTTGGTACAGGATTAAATACACCTAAAGGCTATGATGTATTAGTTGCTAAATATATAGCTGAGTTTACTGAATTACCATTTATTACTGCTGAAAATAAATTTGAAGCTTTAGCTGCTCACGATGCTATGGTAGAGACACATGGTGCTTTAAAGCAAATAGCTGTATCGTTAAATAAAATTGCTAATGATATTAGAATGATGGCTTCTGGTCCACGTTCAGGAATTGGAGAAATTATCATTCCTGCCAACGAACCAGGAAGTTCTATTATGCCAGGGAAAGTAAACCCAACGCAATGTGAAGCTATGACAATGGTTTGTGCACAAGTTATGGGTAACGATGTTGCTGTAACTGTTGGTGGTACACAAGGTCATTATGAGTTAAACGTATTTAAACCAATGATGGCTGCTAATGTACTACAGTCGGCTCAATTAATTGGTGATGCTTGTGTGAGTTTTGATGTTAATTGTGCTTCAGGTATTGAGCCAAATCATGCTACAATTAAAACATTATTAAACAACTCATTAATGTTAGTAACAGCTTTAAATACTAAGATTGGTTATTATAAAGCTGCTGAAATAGCAAATACTGCTCATGAAAATGGTACTACATTAAAAGAAGAAGCTATTAACCTTGGTTACGTTACTCCAGAAGAATATGACGAATGGGTAAAACCAGAAGATATGGTTGGAAGTTTAAAATAATTAAATAAAAAAAGGCTGATGTAAAACATCAGCCTTTTTAGTCTTAGTTAGCTATTAACCTTTAGGGTTATATTTTGCTTTTGAAACAAAGCGCTAAAGTAACACTACATTTCACAAAAGCAATTAACATATGTTAATGCATCATATTTTATAATAACTTTTTTCTAATTCTACTTAATTGTACTGGTGTGATACTCAAATAAGAAGCTATTTGAAATTGTGGAATTAAGTCGTCTATATTAGGAATTCGCTCTTTTAGCTTTAAATAACGCTCTGTAGCATCCATAGCCATTAATTCAATACTTCGTTTTTCATATTGAATAAATACGAATTCTAAAATTTTAGAATAAAGGTTTGAAATTATTATATCTCTCTTACATAGAGCTACAAAATCATCATAGTTAATACTATAAACTTTGCAGTCTGTCAAGGCTTCATAAGTGAGTCCAGAGATACTGTTTTTAACTAAAGATGTTAATGGTCCGACAAATGATGTTGGTACAAAAATTTTCTTATTAAACTGCTTCCCAGATTCTGCATTTACATAAGCACGCATCACGCCTGAAACCAATAAAAAAATTTCTCTTACTGGGAATTCACCTTGAATTGCAATAGTTTCCTTCTTTTTTAATCTTCTAAAAGAAGAAATTTTCTGGAGCTTTAAAAAGTCGGCTTCAGAGATATTTACAAATGAATTTAAAAATTTAAAATTACGATTCATAGATGATGAAACAAGTAATTTTTACTACTTATTTCCTTTAAATATAAATTAAAATTGAAAGAAAAGGAATGTTTAATTTTTATATTTTTACCAAATTCGACGAGATATACATAAATAACGATAATGGTAAAACTGATTAAAAATATTAAGGAACTCATTCAAGTAAGAGAACCCAATATTTCAAAAATTTCTGGTAAAGAGTTAAAAATTCTTCCAACTATAAAAAATGCATTTCTAGTAATTAAAGACGATGTTATTTTAGATTATGGCGCTATGCATGAGTTAAAAGAAATTGAAACTGATGAAGTTATTGATGCTACTGGTAAATTAGTCTTACCTACATGGTGTGACAGTCACACACATATTGTATTTGCTGGTAATAGAGAACAAGAATTTGTAGACAGAATAAACGGTTTGAGTTACGAAGATATTGCTAATCGTGGTGGTGGTATTTTAAATTCGGCTAAAAAACTTCAAGATATTTCTGAAGATGAATTATACGAACAATCTATTACACGTGTAAAAGATGTTATGCAGTTAGGTACTGGAGCTATAGAGATTAAATCTGGTTATGGTCTAACCACCGAAGCAGAATTAAAAATGCTAAGAGTAGCTAAACGTATTAAAGAAGCATTTCCTGTTGAAGTTAAAACTACCTTTTTAGGAGCACATGCTTTACCAAAAGCATATAAGGATAATAAAACTGCTTATATAGATAAAGTAATTGACGAAATGCTACCTCTAGTTGCAAAAGAAGAATTAGCTGAGTATATAGATGTTTTTTGCGAAAGAGGTTATTTTTCGTTAGAGGATACAGAACGTATTATGAAAGCTGGACAACAGTATGGCATAATTCCAAAAATTCATGTCAATCAATTTAATGCTTTTGGAGGTGTAGCTTTAGGTGTAACATATAATGCACTATCTGTTGACCACCTTGAAGAACTTAATCAAGAGGATATTGAAGCTTTAAAAAGCAGCAATACTATGCCTGTGGCACTTCCCTCCTGTTCTTACTTTTTAAGTATTCCATATACTCCAGCAAGACAAATTATTGACGCTGGATTACCAATAGCTTTAGCAACCGATTACAATCCTGGATCAACACCAAGCGGAAATATGAATTTTGTGGTTAGTACTGCTTGTATTAAAATGAAAATGACGCCAGAAGAAGCAATTAATGCTGCTACTATAAATGGTGCTTATGCTATGGGAATAGAAAATACTCATGGTAGCATCACTAAAGGTAAAAAGGCCAATTTAATAATTACAAAAGAAGTGCCTAGTTATAACTATTTACCATACGCCTTTGGTAGTAATCATATTGATGCTGTTTATATAAAAGGAGAAAAAATATAAAACTAAAAAAGCCTCAAGAAATTAACCTTGAGGCTTTTTTATATCAATTAATCAATATTATTTTAAAGAAAATTCAGTAGATGACACTAATCTGTTTTGGTCAAACACATTAACTAGGTAACGTCCTTTTTCAAAATCATCTGCACCACTAGATTCTACAAACTCACAAATATCTAAGTTCCCATTCTCATAGTTAAACTTACTAATTAAACTGTAATTTAATACTTGGTCTTCAAATTGAATTTGTTCGTTTAAACCTAATACATTGTCATTAGGGTCAAGTACTTGCACAAAAAACTCTTTATCTCCAGATTGTACCAAAGCATTTTTAGTAACTGTATAACAAACTCTTAGTTTATCTGCTCTACGTGCACGCTCAGTTGGAATAAGCTTTCCAGAACTACGTTCTATTACTCCAAACCCTTTTAAACCTACAGTAGATAAGATAGCTGCACCTTCAACAATACCTGCTAACTCAGTATTTTGAGCTAGTAACGAATCGTTATACATAGTACGTTCTTCAAGTTGTAATTGTGTACTGTCTAGTGTTGTTGCTAATAATGCATTTTCAACTTTTAACGAATCATTTTCGGCTAGTAAAACATCCATTTCTTCTTGTAAGGCTAAATACTTCTTTTTATATCTCCAAAGACTCTTAACATTGTTATCTGAAACCTTTAAAGAATCTATTAAACCTTTAATACGTTCTCTTGCTTCAACCAATTTTTGATTTGCAACTTCATTTTCACCAATGGCTACATCATATTGCTCAGCCATACTACTTAAATCTTTTAAGACTAATGCTTTTTCTTCTTTTAATTGTTTTTCGGTAGCTGCACTATCATTTTGTAATTTATAAGTGTAAAAAGCTGTACCTAAAAGTAATACTACTGCAATTCCTAAAATTACTTTTAACCCTCTATTTGTACTTTCACTTTTGTTTTCCATAATAGTTGTCGTTTTGTTTAAAATGTTTTTCTAGTTCTAATTATTATTACGCTATTAATATTAAGCAAAGTAAATTAATTGTATTTTAGTATTTCTAATTATTCGTTTATTTTTTTTAATGAAAAAACTAAATATCTTAACTCAAACAGCTAAAAATAAGCTTATTAACAAACGCTCTGGTGAGTCAAAGTTTGGTCAACATATTCAACTAATTTCCGATGCTTTCAATATATACGAACAACTTAAAGATTTAGATGTTCAATATGTAATTTTTGGTATTCCAGAGTCAATCGGTGTTATTGGCAATAATGGTAAACCTGGAACAGAAAGCGCTTGGGAATATGCTTTAACAACGCTTTTAAACACTCAAAAAAATAAGTTTAATGATGGTTCTAAAGTTGCTGTTTTAGGTCATTTAGATTTTTCTGAGGAGCAAGCTTATATTGATACCTTAAATCATAATAAACTTAGTGATTTAAAAAAGGTAAGAGCTACTGTAGCTAATATTGACAAAGAAGTTTCACAATTAGTACATGACATTGTTAAAGCTGGTAAAAAGCCTATTATTATTGGTGGAGGACATAACAATGCTTATGGAAATATAAAAGGTACCTCACTAGCTTTAAATACATCTATTAACGCTATTAATTTTGATGCACATACCGATTTTAGAGCTGAAGAAGGAAGACATAGTGGAAATGGTTTTAGTTATGCATTTACCGAAGGTTTTTTAGACAAGTATTTTATTTATGGTATTCATGAAAACTATACTTCTGATAATATCTTAACAAAAATGTCAAAATTAAAAAAGCAAGTACAGTACAATACTTTTGAAACCATACAAATTAGACAAGAGTTAAAGTTTAAAAAAGAATGTAAACGGGCTTTAGAGTTTATTAGTAAAAAGCCTTTTGGAATAGAAATTGACTGTGATGCTATAGAGCAAATACCAAGTAGCGCTATGACACCTTCTGGATTTAGCGTTAATAAAACAAGGCAATTTTTACATTATTTTGGAAGCCATAATAATGCTGCTTACTTGCATATATGTGAAGCTGCACCAAAGTTAGGCTCAAAAAAAACAGCTAATCAAACTGCTAAACTCATTAGTTATTTAATTACTGATTTTATTAGATGTCATGGAAATTAATATTGTTAATTTTAATAATGACTATGCAAAAGACTTCTACAATTTAAACATAGAATGGCTTAAAACCTTTTTTTATGTAGAACCTTATGACGAAGAAGTATTAAGTAAGCCCTTAGATTATATAATAAACAAAGGAGGTCATATCTTTTTTGCTAAGCTAGATGATGCTATAGTTGGTACAGTGGCTTTAATGCCTACTAATGACTCAAGTGTTTTTGAACTTACAAAAATGGCTGTTTCTCCAACACATAGAGGTTATAAAATTGGTCAACAATTAATGCAACATTGTATAAACTTTACTAAGCAAAATAACCACAAAGGTTTAATGCTTTACTCTAATACTCTATTAGAAAATGCTATTTATATTTATCGAAAATATGGTTTTGTAGAAATACCTGTAGAAGCTAACTCGCCTTATAAGCGTAGTAATATTAAGATGGAATTGATGTTTTAATTTTCACTCAAATATTTATCTAAATCTATACAGTAATTTTTATCTTTTGTACAAAGGATACTTAATGTTTCTTTCATTAAATGCTTTTGCTGGTAATCGTTTGGATATATAGTTTCAGCAATTTTTAGTTTATCATAAGCTTTTAGCGTTTGACCTCTTTTAAGTTCTTCGGTTGCTTTGCTAATTAAATAAATATAAGCTTCATGATCCTTTTTCTTATTAAATGCTTCTATACTCTTAGAATATTCGTTTGAATAGTTAGTAAACTTCTCTTCATAGATAAACCCTAAACAAATAAAACAAAGAATAATACCTATAGTAATAGCTCCAATAAGTTTATTATTTTCTTTGGATTTAGGCTTTATTGTAAACTCTCTTGAATATTTTGGAAGTGCCGTATACGAAGGAAGTTTACCTCTCTTGGTAAAAGGTTTCCTTGGCTTTTTTTTATAAAGCCAACTTTGCATACCAAAACCCATATAACCAGCCATAAACTCATTTACTTATTAGTATAAAATCACTAAGAAATGTTACTTGAATTCATATAAAAAAAGCATCCTAAAGGATGCTTTTTATTGTATTTATTGAACCAAGTTAATTACTATTTATACTTTTTAAAGAATCTAACTGTCTTTGAAGTGCTTCTATCTTTTCTTGTTTACTATCTTTTACTTTAGGAACAACCTTTAAAGTATCAACAATAGTAGTAATAGTATCAATATCTTTTTCTTCTTTCACAAAGAAATGGTCAATTCCTTCGCTAGCTCTCCATGCTTCATTAAGCTGTTCGTAGACTAATTTATCCCATTGACTTGGATGTTTTGCATCTATCCAAACTACATCACGATATTCACTATCAATTAAAGCTAAATCTGGTGTAGCAGAACCATCAAAATTGTTTGAACCTTCTTTAACAGCAGATACTGTTCCTAAGAAAAACATACGTTTGCGTCCAGCAATATCTTTTATGTATGGTCTAAACTCTACAGGTTTATTTACAGACCAATCAAATTCTTTTCGAGACTCAATAACTTTTAAAGGCATTGCCGAAACACCAGCAAACCCTTGCTTTTTTGAAGCATGATCATAGTAATACATTTTATCAGTACCATCAGCTGGAATAAACACACTAAAACTTAAACTTGTTCGCTCATCTCCAACTGGTTCTAAACCAAACCAATGGTAGAGTCCGTTATAAGCATCTGTTGGAATTCCTGTAAAATCAAAATCGGTTACAAAAGGTAATTTATTTTGGTCGTCTGGTAAATCAGGAATCTTAACAGCTGTTTTCATTTTCCAAGGTAATGGATCGCTAAAACCACCAAGAAATTTTAAAGATTCTGCTTGTAAACGTGATACATGTTCTGATAATGTGTTTTGACGTAATAGATAATCGTGGTTTTTCATTTCCTCAGGACTTATATAAGTGCCTTTACCTATCAATAATCGCTCTACATAATCGTTAAAATCGTGTTCACCATTTTCGATAACCATAACACCTCCAAAGGTTGGATAAGGAAAAAAGAATCCTTTCCAGTTAATTAAACTCACCACCTCAACCCAAGCGCCTTTATCATTTTTCATATAAAACACATCTCCTGGTTCGTAAGACAATAATTTCCATAAACCAAAACGCTGTACAACAGCATTATATGTGTTTCTACTAAATCTTAAAGATTCTCCAATAGAAAATGTTACAGGAATACGATTATCGCTAGAGAAACGTGGAAAAGGCGTTGTACTGGATACTGAAAATACTTCTTCGGTATTATCACTAATTCCTTGCCACACATATTTCTCTGTTGGTTGAATAGCCATCGTCCATTTATTTTCTCCATCTACTCTAACTAAGTGAGGTAGTGACACATCTTTTGTTTCGCCTACACTTTCATTAGCCATTGAAAATATATTTCGCAGAGGCTGAATACGTTCGTTTTGCGTTAAAGGTAACTCATGAATTTCTTCTTTATTTAAGTCATTGAAAACATTATACGTTTTCATATAGTCGTACATTTTAAAATGCCAACCTACACCATAAACAACTCCCAATATTAATGCTAAAATTGCTAAAATAGCCACACGTTTACCTGAGCTTGGAGTAGTTCTAAACTTTTTTAATCCAAATAATAAAATGGCACTAATTAAAAGAATTACAAAAAAGAACTTACGAACAAACAACAATGCTGGTTGATAATCGTCTCTTAAAATAAACAGGAAAAATAGTAGTACTAAACTTAATAATATAGTAATTACTTTTTGTTTGGTTCCTTTTTGCCAATAACGTTTTATCATTAATATTCTATTTTGAGTTTTGTTCGTTCTTTTTTATGCCTTTAATTGTAAAATACATTGCTAATATTAGTAATATATTGCTCAAAGGGCTTAATAAATCTAAAATTTTGAAATTTGAATAGTCTAGTACTATTAAATGAGCAATCATTAATACAATACTAACTATCATTATAACATAAGCAAGCTTTATTCTATTCATAATTACATCAAGCCTTTATCTTTTAAACGTTCACGAGCGCTTTTTTCGTTTTTCTTTGGTGTCTCTTCAATCTTTGGTGTATCATCAATTTCTTCTTTAGAAGTCATGTCTTGATATACTTCTTTGCCTTTTTCAATAGTATCACTAACAATATCGCTTAAATCGTCACTCTTCTCCTCTATTACTTTACCAGATTTAATTACAAAATTGGCAACGTAACTACCAATTAGTGTTCCCATAATACATGTTACAAACATTGATATTCCATTTTGACTACCAAAAAGTTTGAATGGTGTTAAAAACTGAAATACTAATGACACTAATAAAAATAATGTTGTTATATAGACCAATCTTAATAAAAACTTTTGCTTGTAAACAAACCCAGTTTTATCATCAGATTTCATTTGTAACTCTTTAGAGTTTACAATTTTATTTACAAGACGATAAAATTTATTACCATTAGATTCTCTCCAATACAAAAGAATTCCGAATAAAATTGCTGCAATAAATACGATTAATTCTAGTCCCATAATTATGAATGTTTACTACTTATAAAATTAGTCTAAAAAAATTAAATAATGTTACGGTAATTTAAAACATAAAAAAACTCTATCCACAAGTATGAATAGAGTTTATATCAATATTTTTCTTATTTAATGGTCTCCTAAATTAAATACTTGGTATTCCATAATACGATCTACATCAGAGAAACCTTCGTCATGATTTTCGGTATGGAAAGATGAATATAATATGGCACCATCGCCATGTAAAAATGTAAACATAAGGTCTTTATTTTCGGTAACTTCACCATCATTTGTTCCATAAGTAACTTCGCCATTAAACCAATTAAGTACAGTTGTATCGTCAAATGAATCTACCACTTGCCACGCAGAAAGGAACTCGTCAATAAGCACAGTGTTATTAACAGAAATTCCATAGTTAATTTCTAACCATAATGCTAAATCTGCATCCATAATGGTTGCTTCTGTTTGTAAAGAAATACCAGACTTATAAGGATCAAGAAATGTAATATAGTCTTGTCCGTCGTTAGTAACATCAAATAAATACTCGTATGCATAATCTGTAGCATACAATACGCCTCCATTTGCAACATAATCGGTTAAATTTGAACTATGTTCTAATTGAGAAGTTGTTAACCCACAATTTAAGAATACCACATCGTATTGTGCTAACATAGATGGATCGCTTATTAAATCTCCAAATGAGAAGTCTACGTTAGGCACTAAAAATTCGTTTGTTCTACTTACTTGAGCATTACCATGATGTCCATGACTAGAGCTTAAACGTTCAAAAGACACGCCATCAATAATATCAAATAAGGGCTCTCCTGTTTCTGGATTTACTAATCCAATATCATATAATACTGATTGAATATTATCAAAATGACCAGTAACAACTGCAATGTTTGGTAAATTATCTAAAATAAAATCAAGGATTTCATCTTCGTACTCGTCTGCATCAAAAGTTCTTTCGGCAGAAAATAAGCCTTTGGTAATAGAAATTGTATGCGTACCAGATTGTACGTTATTAACTGTAAAGTAACCATCAATTCCTGTTGTAGTTTCTGAAAGTACTTGACCATTTTTAGTAAGTACTACTTTGGCATCAAAAATTGGGTCAACATTGTTTGGTGCTAATAGGCGACTTGTTAGTGAAGTTCCTTCTAATTCTTCTTTTTCTTTACTATCTGAACATGACCAAACAAATGCACAAATAGTTAGTAGTAATAAAAATTTTTTCATGGTTGATTTTTTCTTAAAGTTAACAAAAAATACTTAACCATCTCAAAATCTATATATTACTACTTATGGTTTGTATTACCCAATCTTGATAAGATGGTTTCCAATCACTATATGAATTATAGAATTGCTCTTTATCATACCAATATAAGAACAGGACATCTAGAGGAGAAACATTAACTAATAACTTCCATACTAAATCTTGGTGTTTTACATCCAATGACGAATGTGGCTGATGTAATGCGAAATAAAAGTTATTTGTAACTAAATCTTGAATTTTATAAGTGTTACTACGCTCAATACGTTCTAAATAAATCTCAACTCCATTTACTCGTTTTAAAGCTTTAGCATCAATTGAGTTAAGATATCTTCTAGTAAGTACTTTGTCTGTTAAAATCTCATCAATATTATGCTCGGTTTCTCCTAATTCATTAAAAAACATAACTTTTTTAATACGTTCATAACGCTTTGTCTCAGCTACTTTTTCTAAATCACACTCAATTATTAAATGGTCGTTAAGCTTATGAATCAATTCTGGTTGCGATATATGGTAGATTAACACATCGTGTATTGTATCTTTTATAGCTTCTTTGTGAGCATCTTCATCCTCAAAAACAACTATAGTAGAAATAAAATCTCTAAGCAAGTAAATGCCTCCAAATGCCTTTGTAAAAAATGAATTCGTTTTAAACCTAACTGGTTCTAAAGTTAGTTTTCTATTTCTTAAATCACCATAAGTCCTAGCCGAATCTAATAACTGTTGATGTATAGCCTCATCAATAAAATTATTTCCTGTATTAAATTTATCTATTAATGCTTGTTGCTCTTGCTGCACTTTGTCAAGGTTATTTATTAAACTAAAGTTTACAATAACATCGTCGTATTTTAAAACATCCAACGGTTCGTAAAACGCATCAATATTTTGATCAAAATCTAAACAAATAGCACAATCTCTAGTAATATTATTTATCGCCTCTCCATGCACCTTAAACACTTCTTTCATGATGTCTCTATCAAAAGTATGTGTTGGTACATATACAGGTTTTCCTTTTTGTTGAGGAGAAACTATTATGGCGTGAGGGTTTGCATCACCATGATTAAGGTAATGCATATCTTGTTTTTCTTCGGCTATTTCTGGACTCCATCCAATACCATCAATAGAAAATGATGTTAACTTGGTTGGTTTAAAACCTAACTTTTCTAAACAAAGATTATAACGTTCTATTAGTTTACCACTAATAGGAATTAATTCGCTTCTATATAAATTTGCTACTTTAAGCTTTTGCATTACATCAACTTATTTATTTGTGCATATTGTATTAATAATATTGTTTTGGCGTCAATAATTTCTTTAGTTTCCACCATTTCAAGTACTTTCTTAAAAGGGAGATTTAATACTTCAATTTCTTCATCTTCACTATCTAAACCTCCACCATCATTTATCTTCATTTCTTCAGAACATTCTGCAATAAATAGATACATTTTTTCTGTAACTGCTCCAGGAGACATATAACATTCTAAAACTTGTTTTGCTGAACTTATTCTATAGCCAACTTCCTCCTCTACTTCACGAATAATACAAACTTCAGGTTTTTCTTTATTGTCAAGTGCACCTGCACAAATCTCTATAGACATACCATCATTTGGATTATTTGAATAAGCAGGCATTCTAAATTGTTTGGTTAAAATAACCGTTTGTTTTTCTTTATTATACAGTAAAATTGCTGCGCCATTGCCTCTATTATAAGCCTCTCTTGATAGTCGTTTCCAACTTCCATCTTTGAATAAATAATCGTAATCTATTCGATGTAGTGTTGACCAAGCATCAGATAATAAATTATATGTTATGTTTTTAAGGTTTTTCATTCATTAACCTCTCTTATCAAATTGTTCACGAGCTTCTAACTCAATATTCATTTGGTTAATACGCTTATCAACTTTACGTTTAAAATCGGTATCTGCAATAGTTGCAACATTATCTAAATACCTTATTACCTCTTGACGCCTTATATCAGAGAAATTTAAGCCTTTCATATTAGCTTTCATCAACTCTTGTAACATTCCAAACTTAGTGTTGTAATCTTTTTTGAAATAAATGTCTGGATTATTAAACCAATCGTCTTCCAAATCAAAATCGGTTAAACGCAACGAAATTGCCGATTGTATATTACGTACATCACGTGATGAAAAGAATGGAAATATTTTTTGAATTTCTTTATATAGTGACGCATAAAACATGTGCTCATTTCCATCATGCATTTTATCAACCTTTTCAAAGGTTTCTAACACACGTTCTTCTGATGGCTTTTCTACTTGATTTAAGATTTCTCCCATACTTCTCGCTAAACCTTGATCTTGTAAGTATTCATAGCCTTCAGGTCCTGTCATATTTACAAAACTTGGCATGATCTTCTCAAACTTTTTCCACCATATATAGTCTTGGTCCAAAAAGTCATGTTCAGTACGTGCGCCATCAATTTTAAATCGCCCTTGAACACGAGAAATAACAGCTTTATCAAGCATTTCTGGCAAGTTGGTAAACAAACCTATAGAGCTGTTACCATAATTAACAGCATAAGCACCTTCAGTATATCTAAGAAATACACCAATAACTTCTTTAACACCAGCAGATACACCTTGAGCTGTACGCTCCTGCAAGTTATTTTCAGCATCATCAATTGGTGCAAAAATTAGTTTTGTTGGATCTTGTAGTGGTTTCATCCATTCTACCATTTTTTCGGCAGAACCACCTTGAAATGTACTAATTAAAGTATCTGGCATTGGATGAAATAAGAATGGTATATCTAAATTATCACAATGTTCTTTTAATCTTGTTGCTATAGCTGCAATAAGCATACTTTTTCCTGTTCCAGGAATACCATAACCCATAAAAACAGGCATAAAACCACCTAATTCTTGAAATGGATTTTTCTTTTCGGTAAAATCATAACTTAACATACGCTCGGTTAAACGACGCGCAAAATGTTTTGCATCTCTATTACCTACAATTTGTTCAAACTTTATTTGATTGAATTCTACGCTTTTTGCTGTACCTGCAAAAACATTATTCCATCCAGAGATTGCAAATTCTGAATTTTCAAGTTTATATGTTCTATCAACTATTGTTTCGGTATACTCTAAAGCATTTTTTCGTAATTGTATCTCATCAATAATGGCTTCAAAATAAACTACCGAAAAATCTATAACATCTTTATCTGAAGTAACTATATCTGGATGATTTAAATATTTATCATAATAAAATAAGTTACATGACAAACCCTTAAGTGGTGACATTAACGACAACTCAGGAATACCAGCAAACTTATTTTTCATGACACTCAAATCATCTGAAGCAAAAGGTTTTAAATCATGTAAAATCTTATATGCTATAGAAAATAACATAAAAGCAGTAGCAGTATGCATTTTACTTTCGTATTCACGTTTACCAGAATTATCTAAGCTCGATTTACGCTCGCTTAAACTAGATAATCCAGAAGCATCGTAATAACTATCCTTAATCCAAATACCTAAAGCAATTCCTTCTTGAACGGCATAAAGTGTCTGGTTTAATTTTAATGGTATTGCTACCGAATCTGGTAACAGACGCTTTTTTAATGCTAAAATAGTTTTTGATACAGATGTTACATTGGAAGATGCTCCACTGCCTCCATTAGCTCTTGATAAATACAGCAATATAGACTCATCCTTTACATCCTTCTCTTTATTACGAGCACGTTGACCTTGTTCCCACTGTACACTTTTTATATATGAAGTTGCTTCGTCACGAAGCATGTCCAGTTCGTTTTGTTTTATTGGAAATGTTGAGTTATGTTCCATATGTTAATTCACAATTTTAAATTAATTGTTTTTTAAATCTGCTACTTGAATTGGTGGTTTAGCAAGCTTATTTATTACCTCAGGTGTTTTGTTATACAACATCTGAATCATTCTATGAGGCGCAAATACATAACGATGCTTGACTATATCACTCCATTTTTGTAGGGTTTGCTTATTAAAAAAGCTACCATCTCTAAATTCACCATTAGAGAATATTTCGTCTATTTTTAAAGAAACGACATAAGACTCCAGAGGTAACTCTTTTCTACTAATGCCTTCTAAAACGGCATGAGTAATTTTATTTTCATCTTTAGCAAATACATTATGTATAGGCCCTAAATCAATACGTTTTATATGTCTTGGATGAATCTCTGGAAGTTTTCTATCAATAGTATACGCCATAGTATCCAAAGACATTTCTCTATCTGCAGTAACCTTTAGTACATCGTAAAGCTCTTGCTTATGGTCATCTATACGCTTTCCTTTGTAGTCAAAGTACATAAAACATATATATGGTCTATTATTGGCTACATCATAGAAACTCCAACTCGTTAATAATTCGGAAGGTACTTCTTTAGGTGTATGGATTATTTTTCCTTGTACAAAACGGTTAAAAATATATTTCTGCCTTACGGTAGTATAATAAACTATTGAAGCTGCTTCAAAAAGCTTATCTCTTTTTATAGCTTCTTTTTTTCTGAATAGCGTATCTAAAAACTCTGTTTTAACCTCATCTGTACTTTTTAATTTACTGATAAACGTTTTTCTAAGTTCTAAATCATTAAATAGGTATCTAAACTCTAAATAATTAGGAAAACCAGACTCAGTTAAATCTATTTTCATATTATCCTCATCGTCATACATATACTTAATACGCATTGCTTCAATAGAGTATAATAATAAATCGCTATACTGCTTAAAAAGCTCCACTTCTCTATAATTACAAAGCTCATGTCTTTGCACTGCTACAATTAATTCCTTTAAAGCAAAGTCAATCATTTTATGATAAAACATATACTGCTCTTTAGAATCTAATTGTGCGGAATCTAGAGGTGTAACTATGTGGTTAATGGACATTTTTGAATAATATGTTATATGTTATACCTTTCTTTACAAACATGAATCTCAGTGATAATTGTTTCACCATTAACTCCAATAGTAGATTCAGTTTTAGTCTCACATTCGTTATGATTATTTGAATAGGTTATAAATATTACTACTAAAACAGAAAATAATATTATAGATATTGAGATTATACTCATCTTCTTCATATGGCTATAAATATGTTAAGTGAATAAAACTTTAACTAAGTTTAGAAAAGTAGCGCTTCTAAAATAGAAGCGCTTTATTGTTTAAGATAATAAATCGTCTTCTCCTTCTGGTTTTGGAGCTGGAGCATCATCTCCACCGTCATCGCCAGTTGGTACATTGTTTTCTGCATTATAATAATCTTCAAAAATCTCTTTCATATCGATACCATAACGATCTGCAAAGTTCTTTTGAATTTCTACATCCTTTGCTCTTATTTCTTGTAATGCTTCAGCATAACTACTGTAAACACCTTGCATCACTTTTTCATGTACTGGGATATTATCCATCATTTCCTGTCTAGCTTTAGCCGATGCAGTATGCATTGATGCTAATGTTTCTCCAATATGCTCATCAGTTTTTACACCTAAATGCTCTAATATAGCAGCAAACTCTTGATCTGTACGTGCTTTTAAAGCTACTACATAACCATCATAGTACTTTAAACGTTCTTCGGTATCTGACTTTAGTTTTGCTCTATGCGTTTGTAAATTACTTCTTAAAGAAGTTAATACTTTAATAGTTAAATTGTGCTTATGTACAAAACTGTCCTTAGAAGCTGCTAATGTTGTATATGCATTTTTAAGGCCTTCTAATTCTTCTACTTTTTGCTCTAACTCGGTAACTTTACCAACAGCTTGTGCATATTCAGCAGATTGCTTGTCAACAACTTCTTCTAGTTCTTGACGTGCTTGTTTTAATAATGCATATTGCTCTTCTAGCTTAGCTTCTACTTCTTTTTTCTTCTCTAAAGCTTTTGTGTGATTTTTTGTAGCTTCAACTATAGCATCTTGAAGCTTATCTTCCACTTCCTTAATTTCAACTTCTCTATCCTTTAAGCGCTTAACAGCAGCTTGACTCTTAAATGATAATTCGTTTAATAGTGTTTGAATGTCTGCACTTTCTATACGCTGTTGAAACATTGCTTTTGCCTTATTATCAGCTTCGTCACGTGTTTTTTGAGCCGCTTTTAATTCGTCTTGAGCTTTCTTTATTTTACTCTTACGCCCCCAAAGGTTATTCCACCAAGTATCTGGTTTATTTTCGGCATCTTCTAATTCTACTCTTGCACGTTCTAAACGTTTAATAGCATTATCAATAATCTTTTGCTCGTCTGCATTTAATGATGAAAAGTTTTCAAAAATAATACCTACTTCGTCTTGATAATCTGTTAAATCCTTTATAGCATCTAGTAAAGAAGTTCTATCTTTTTCTGCCATATGTACTACATCATCTAACGTAGCATTTAATATTTTTTGTCGCATTTCAGGATCATCTTCTTGAGCCAGTTTTGATTTCATCTGGTCAATAGCTTTTCCCCAATTAACATCGACTTGTTGTTGTTTTTCGTTAGAGTTTGTTTCTAATAAATCAAAATCATCAGACATATTGTATTGAATTATAATGGTTGAACAAATTTTTTGGATAAGCAATTTCGTTAAAAAAAAGGGAGTTTTAAAATAAACTGCTCAAAATATTGGTATATTTTTTTGTATAAATGTTACAATTAAAATTAGAAATAAAAAAAGCGATTTCTAACTTTATTAAAAACCGCTTTTTATAATTAATTAAACAAAACTACTTATTATCAAAAGTGTAACTTACTCCAACCATAACCATGGAAGTGTTCATATCATAAGATACTGTTGATCCTGGAATAGCTCCTAAAGGGTTAGTTTGTGATGCCAGCATTGGAGATAGCATTTGTCCAGTGGTTTTACCATCACTTACTCCATAATGGTAAACACCATCTATATTAAATCTATCATTAAGTTTATAACTTAAACCAAATTGATAAGCGTCTTTAATAATAGCTGTTGCAGGAACATTATAAAATGCCACGCCATTTGAAATAGGGTTAGAACTATATGTATATCCTAAACGAATAGGTAATTTTTTAATGCCCTTATATTGTATACCAGCAGAAAGTATAGATATGTTATCCCAACCAAAACCAGCTACAGATGCAGTTTGCGTCCAACCAGTTTTAGAAAACCCTTCAGTATTTTCATAATCTACTCGTCTAAAATCAAGCGCTAAATCAAAACTATTTGTTGAGTATCCTATACCTAAAGATAAAATAGCTGGATAATCCATATTAAATTTACTCTTAGCACTACTACCATCTAAATATGTGTTTTCAAATTCGAAATCACTAAACTTTTGAGTTGTCTTGTATGATGCACCTAATTTCAACCCAAAATCTGAAACATAATACACACCAAATTGAGCTCCGAAACCAATAGCTGTAGCCTTATCTGTAGAAGGATAACCTACCATACTTGGATTAGCTGTTGGATTTGGCATTAACTCTAAACTAGCATAGTTTATATTGGGCTGAACACCAATTGAAATATTATCTGTAAGTTGATAGGCATATGTTAAACCTACTTGCAATAACATATAATCGGATTGTATATGTCCAAATCCATTCAATGCTTGTGGCCAATTTATTGGATTTGAATTATTAGGATTCCAGTTAGGGTTTGGATTACCATTCATGTCCATAGGAAGATTATCCTCTTGAGGAAAAGTTACACCAAAGCCACTTATACCAAATGCCGATGCACCAAATGTGTGCTTACTATCTGGTTTTGCCCAAACATAAGCTAAAGCTGGCATTGGAGAAACACCTCTATCATCTTTGGTTACACCATAAACTGCTGGAGAACCATCAAATAACATATTTGGAGGCAGGCTAGAACTTAACTCTGGAGAAGAGAAAAACAAACCTATATCTAGTTTTAAAATTTTATCGTCAAAACTAGAGATTGACGCAGGATTCCATTGTAATGCTCCAGATATATCTAATGGTTGCGCTGTCGCTGCGCCACCCATTGACATATTAACTGATCCAACACCTTGCATAACATGTCCAGCTTGCGCATAAACCAATGAAGAAAACAATAAAGCGATGAGTTTAAACAGTCTATTTTTCATAATTTATCTATTTGTTATTATCTCAAATATTTCTAATGAGTAATAAAATTAATTACATAAAATTAGTACCAAACACTGTATAAAATCATGATAAAAATCACTTATTTTTGCTATGTAACAATGGTTACATTTATTCATTTTTTCCTAAAACTAATAGCATGTATAAAAAAGGGATTTTCTTTATTTTAATACTACTTGTAATATCTTCATGTAGTAACAAAAAATCTACAAACTCAAATAATGAATTTGATAATATAAAAGTGATTCCAATTTCTCATGGTAGCTTGATTTTAGAGTATAAAGACACTACTATTTATATTGATCCTGTTGGAATTAAAGAAGACTATAAAAGCTACAACTCACCTAATTTTATACTAATCACTGATATACATAGTGATCATTTTAACAATAAAACATTAATAGAGTTAAAAAATGTAAACACTACCTTAATTGTTCCAGAAGCAGTAAACAAACAATTAGATTCTAGCTTAAAAAAGAATGCAATTGTTATGAATAATAATGATATTTCTAAAATCTCAAAAAACTTAACTCTAGAAGCTGTTCCTATGTACAACTTAAGAGAAGAAGCTTTAAAATTTCATCCTAAAGGTCGTGGAAATGGTTATGTTATTACTATTAATAATGAGCGCATATATATTTCTGGAGATACTGAAGATATTCCTGAAATGAGACAATTAAAAAATATAGATAGAGCTTTTGTTTGTATGAATTTACCTTGGACAATGCCAGTTAAAAATGCTGCTGATGCTGTTTTAGATTTTAAACCTAAACATGTATACCCTTACCATTATAGAGGTACAGATGGACTAAGTGATGTAAATGAATTTAAAAAGATAATTAATAAAAAGAACAAGAAAATTGATGTGCACTTGTTAAAATGGTACTAGTCATAAAATATTCATTTTTAATTGTTTAGTAAAATAAAAGCGTTATATTTGACGTGCTATTAACCCAAATCAAAACCTATCATGTTATTGAATTCTATTCAATCTCTCAACATTTCTCTACCCTTAATAGAGCAATTAAGTATCGTTAAAGTATTAGTTATAACGGTAGTTTTTTTTCTTGCTTTATTGATTTTAGGTATTAGAAAGTCTTATAAACTAAAAGCAGAAAATGAACGCTTAAGTAAAAAGGCTACCTCAACCACAGATACAGAAAAAACGTATAAAGATTTTAGAGAAGGTCATTTATATGACAATAATTAAAACAAAAAAGGCAGCTAAATAGCTGCCTTTTTTGTTTTAATATATCGATGAATTATCTAATCAATTTTTTATACTTAATACGCTTTGGCATTAAATCGCCACCTAAACGTTTCTTCTTATTCTCTTCATAATCACTAAAACTACCTTCAAAGAAATACACTTGAGAATCACCTTCAAAAGCAAGTATATGTGTACAAATTCTATCTAAGAACCATCTATCGTGACTAATTACTACTGCACATCCAGCAAAGTTTTCTAAACCTTCTTCTAATGCTCTTAAAGTATTAACATCTAAATCGTTTGTTGGCTCATCCAATAACAATACATTACCTTCTTCTTTTAATGTCATTGCTAAATGCAAACGGTTACGTTCACCACCAGATAGTAAGTTAACCTTTTTATTTTGTTCACTTCCTGAGAAGTTAAAACGACTTAAATAAGCACGAGAGTTAACTTGTTTTCCTCCCATCATGACTAACTCTTGCTCATCACTAAAGTTTTGCCAAATCGTTTTATTAGGATCTATATTGGAATGACTTTGATCTACATAAGCAATTTTAGCAGTTTCACCCACTTTAAACTCACCCTTATCAGGCGTTTCTTCACCCATTATCATTCTAAAAATGGTTGTTTTACCAGCTCCATTTGGACCAATAACACCAACTATTCCTGCTTGAGGTAAATTGAAATTTAAATCTTCATAAAGCAATTTATCTTCATATCCTTTGCTTACACCTACAGCTTCGATAACATTAGTTCCAAGACGTGGTCCATTAGGAATATAAATCTCTAATTTTTCATCTAATTGTTTCTGATCTTGATTCATTAGCTTATCATAGTTCTTCAAACGTGCTTTTTGCTTTGTTTGACGACCTTTAGCTCCTTGACGCACCCAATCAAGCTCGCGCTCTAACGTTTTTTGACGCTTAGAAGCTGTTTTACTTTCTTGTGCCATTCGCTTAGATTTTTGATCTAACCAAGATGAATAATTTCCTTTCCATGGAATACCTTCACCTCTATCTAGTTCTAAAATCCAACCAGCCACATTATCTAAAAAGTATCTATCGTGCGTTACAGCAATAACAGTTCCTTTATATTGTGCTAAGTGATGCTCTAACCAATGTACAGATTCGGCATCTAAATGGTTGGTAGGCTCATCAAGTAATAATACATCTGGTTCTTGTAATAGTAAACGACATAAAGCAACTCTACGACGCTCACCACCTGAAAGTACACCAATTTTTTTATCGCCATCAGGAGTACGTAATGCATCCATAGCAATTTCTAATTTAGTATCTAATTCCCAAGCATTAGAAGCATCAATTTGATCTTGTAGTTCGGCTTGACGGTTCATAAGCTTTTCCATTTTATCTGGATCACTATATACTTCTTCTAAACCAAACATGTCATTTATTTTGTTATATTCATCTAGAACAGCCACTGTTTCTGCAGCACCTTCTTTAACAACTTCCATAACAGTTTTATTCTCATCAAGCTTTGGTTCTTGTTCCAAATATCCAACTGAATAATCTTGAGAAAATACCACATCGCCTTGATAGTTTTTATCAACTCCAGCAATGATTTTTAATAATGTAGATTTACCTGAACCGTTAAGTCCTAAAATTCCAATTTTAGCTCCATAGAAAAAGCTCAAGTAAATGTTTTTTAAAACTGGTGTATTTGCACTTTGAAAAGTCTTTGTTACACCAGACATTGAGAAAATTATTTTTTTATCGTCACTCATTACACACGTCCTTTTAAAGCATTAAACACCCAAGCAATACAAAAGAAACCAAATCCAACTGCAGCAAATCCCCATCCTGCAACATCATCATATCTAAAAGCTCCTAATGCAATTAGTCCTAAACCTACTAAAACCATGATGGTTGTAGCCCAAGCTAAGACTGTATTTTTATTCATTGCCATTATATTCTATTTTTAGTTAGCATAACTACAAATATCGTTTTTTTAAATAAAAAAAGCACCTTTTTAGGTGCTTTAATTTATCTTGGTAAAAATCCCATTTTGCCCATTTGATAATCTCTTAAGGCTTCCATTATCTCTGTTTGAGTATTCATAACATATGGTCCCCAAGTAGTTACCTTTTCTTTAAATGGTTTTCCTGATAAGAATAGTAATTTACTCTTTGCTTTTCCTACAATTTTAAAACCATCTCCATCAGTATTAAATTCAATTAATTGATTTTCATTTTCTACCAAATTTTCTTCATTAACATCTACATTACCATTTAATAAATATAAAAGAGACTGATGTTCTTTTGGTATATTTAAATAGTGTTCTCCTCCTACTTCAATATCAATCATAAATGCATTTACAGAAGTTTGTGTAGTTATTTTACCAGATTTCCCATCTAAAACACCTGCAATTACTTGGATCTTAATCTTTCCATCTTCAGATTCTATTACATTAAAATCTTCGCTCTTTACATGTTGGTAATTAGGTTGAATCATTTTCTTTTCAGAAGGAAGATTTAACCATAATTGAATTCCTTCTAGTGTACCACCTTGTTGAACAAATGTTTTTGTTGGTCCTTCAGAGTGAATGATTCCTCTACCTGCAGTTGTCCATTGTACATCACCAGATTTAACAATACTTTCATTTCCTAAAGAGTCTTTATGTAATTGCTCTCCTTGAATTAAAAATGTAATAGGTTCAAACCCACGATGTGGATGTGGTCCTAAATCAAACGGGTTATTATTTTCATCAATTTTATAAGGACCATAGTGATGCAATAATATAAATGGATCTATCATTTCTATATCTTTTGTTGGTATAGGTTGACGTAATTCTATTGGTCCCATATTAACAAAATCACTTCTACCTACCCTTTTTATTGTATTTAGTTTCATTATTTACGTTTTTAATATTTTCCTAGGAAAATAAATTAATAAATTTTTTTAGCGAATTTTATCAAGCAAGTCGCTAAGAAGTCCTGCTTCTTCTTCGGTAAGGTTATTAATATAATCGTCTTTCATTTCTTTAGAAATATCATCTAATAATTGAAGTCCTTGTTTAGTAATATTTATATGTACTACACGTCTATCACTTGGATAAGCAATTCTTTCAATTAAATCTTTATCACATAGTTTATCCATTAAACGTGTAGCATTAGGCGCTCTTTCTATCATACGCTCCTTAATAGTTTGCACTTTTAGAGGTTCTCCCGCTCCTCTTAAAATTCTAAGAATGTTATATTGTTGTGGTGATAACCCAAAAGGCTTAAAAAAAGCATTCTGTTGACTATTCAACCAATTAGCTGTATAAACAATATTTAACAAAGCTTTTACCTTATTATTTGGAAACTTAGAATTAATATCTTTAGAAAAATCGCCCATAAACCTTACTTATATAGCCTTTTGAAATGTTTCTATAGCTATGTTAAAATTTGCTTTTAATTCGGCATCTAATATACCATCTTCAGAAAAATTTTGACCAAATGATGGTAAAGAAAAATCAGCAACAATATTTCCTCCCATGTATGGAAAACGACCTTTTGCTATTTCTAGAGCAGTTGCTCCTCCTCTACCTCCTGGTGAAGTAGCCATTAATAACATTGGAACATCACTCCATAACTTTCCATCAATTCTAGACATCCAATCAAAAATATTTTTAAAAACGGTAGCATATGCACCATTATGCTCAGCTAAAGACAAAACAATACCATTAGAAGATTTTATTTTTTCTAAAAATGTATGTGCATTATCTGGGATACCATGAGCAACCTCATAATCAATACCATATAATGGTAATTCAAAATCATTTAAGTCCAAAACTTCAACAATTACATCATTCAATTGATTAGCTGCATATGTAGCTAATTGTTTATTAATAGAGTTCTTACTGTTGCTTCCTGCAAATGCAATTATTTTTTTCATAGAATTATTTATTTATTCGTTTATTAAAAATATAAGATACTATTAACAATACTAAAGCCATAACTGCTCCACCTTGTTCACCATCATTAATCATATAATGAGCAAAAAATGCTAATATAAAAGCAAAGAAAAATCCTGCATAAGCCCATTCTTTGATTGCTTTAAAGTTTGGATTCCAAAGTGCAAACAATCCTAATAATTTTGCTACTGCATAAGGATAAATAATATAAGTTGGATAACCAAAACTTGTAAATACAGCAGATATATCATCATGCTTAAAGAAATACATGCTTACTGAAAAAAGCATTAATAAGGTTAATAAACCTGTTGATACGTAAAATATAATTTTATCTCGTTTCATAATGTTATGTTTAAATTACAATGCAAATATACAATAAAAAAATAATATATTCCAAGGGATATATTTCCATGTTATATTATTTAACAAAAATTTCACTTTATAAACATGAACTTGTTTTGTAAATTCGTGGCAAACAAAAAGCAACTATGGACATTAACTTCAATAAAAACGAAGATCACAATAAACTTTTAGTATCAGATTTAAGAAAGCGTTTAGCAAAAGTAAAACTTGGTGGTGGCCAAAAACGTATAGATAAGCATCATTCCAAAGGAAAAATGACTGCTAGAGAGCGTATTGACTATTTGTTAGATCCAAAATCAAAAAGCATTGAAATTGGTGCTTTTGCTGGAGAAGATATGTATAAAGAACATGGTGGTTGTCCGTCTGGAGGTGTTGTAGTTAAAATAGGTTACATAAAAGGGAAGCAATGTATTGTTGTAGCAAATGATGCTACTGTTAAAGCAGGAGCTTGGTTTCCTATTACAGGAAAAAAGAATTTACGTGCTCAAGAAATAGCAATTGAAAACAAACTACCTATAATTTATCTTGTTGATTCTGCTGGTGTTTATTTACCAATGCAAGATGAAATTTTTCCTGACAAAGAACATTTTGGTAGAATATTTAGAAACAATGCTGTAATGAGCAGTATGGGAATTACTCAAATTGCAGCTGTTATGGGAAGCTGTGTTGCTGGAGGTGCTTATTTACCTATTATGAGTGATGAAGCCTTAATAGTTGATAAAACAGGAAGTATATTTTTAGCGGGAAGTTACCTTGTAAAAGCTGCAATTGGAGAAAGCATTGATAACGAAACACTTGGAGGTGCAACTACGCATTGTGAAATTAGTGGTGTTACAGACTATAAAGCTAAAGATGATAAAGATGCATTAGATAAAATAAAAAATATTGTAGATAAAATTGGTGATTTTGATAAGGCTGGTTTTAATAGAGTTTCAGCACAAAAACCAAAAGAAAACCAAGAAGACATCTATGGTATTTTACCAAAATCTAGAGCAGACCAATACGATATGAATGAAATCATTAAGCGTTTGGTTGATAATTCGGAATTTGAAGAATATAAAGCTGGTTATGGTCAAACTATAATTACTGGATATGCACGTATTGATGGTTGGGCTGTTGGTATAGTTGCCAACCAAAGACATATAGTAAAAACAAAAGGCGCAAAAACAAAACCAGCAGAAATGCAGTTTGGTGGTGTTATTTATAATGATAGTGCAGATAAAGCTACACGTTTTATAGCAAACTGTAATCAAAAGAAAATTCCTTTAGTATTCTTACAAGATGTTACTGGCTTTATGGTGGGTAGTAAAAGTGAACATGGAGGCATTATTAAAGATGGTGCTAAAATGGTTAATGCTGTAAGTAACTCGGTTGTACCAAAATTTACGATTGTTATTGGTAATAGTTATGGTGCTGGAAATTACGCTATGTGTGGAAAAGCATATGACCCAAGACTTATTGTTGCGTGGCCTAGTGCAGAATTGGCAGTAATGAGTGGAAAATCTGCTGCAAAGGTATTACTACAAATAGAAAAAGCGTCATTAGAAAAACAAGGAGAAAAAATTACACCTGAAAAAGAAGAAGCATTATACAACAAAATAAAATCTAGATACGACAATCAAGTATCACCTTATTATGCTGCTGCTCGTATTTGGACAGATGCAGTCATTGACCCTTTAGATACAAGAACATGGATTTCTATGGGAATAGAAGCAGCTAACCACGCTCCTATTGAAAAACCTTTTAACTTAGGAGTGATACAAGTTTAATGTTAGAAACAAAAGCTAAAAAACAACCTTTTTACATCATCCTTATTTTAATATTATGTGGTGAGGCTGTTTTTATTTTACCTTTTGTTTTAGCAAGGATTTTTAGACCTACACTCCTAGAAAGCTTAAATATTAATAATGAACAATTAGGCTATTGTTTTTCTACTTATGGTGTAGTTGCTTTACTTTCTTATTTATTTGGAGGCCCTTTAGCAGATAAATATCATCCAAGATACTTAATGTCTTCTGCTTTAATTTTAACTGGATTAGGTGGTTTTTATTTAGCTACATATCCTGTTCATTCAGTTTAAAAATACTACTTCAAATATTACATCATTTCACTCACATAATATGATATACGATTAAACGCCAAATTTTCATATATCACTATTTTTCAGTATTTTATATAGGTAATCAAATAAAAAAACTATTATGGATACTGTTAAGTCTTTAAACAAATGGGCCAATAGACACACATACATTCCTATTGACCTAATTCGCATTGCATTAGGTGCTTTTTTATTCTATAAAGGATTAACCTTTATGGGAAATACTCAAGTTTTGATTGATTTGCTTAAACCTTTTCAAAGTTTAGCCGGAAATGTTATTATTATTCATTACGTAGCACCAGCTCATCTTATTGGAGGTTTACTAATTATTTTTGGGCTACTAACAAGGTGGTCAATAATAGCGCAATTACCGATAATTATTGGTGCTGTAATCATTAATTTTGGTGCTGAAGCTAATTCTTCAGAACTAGCTATATCAGTTATTGTATTAATTCTTAGTATACTATTCTTAATTTATGGTTCTGGAAAACGTTCAGCCGACTACTATTTTAAAATGCAAAAATAGAAGGCTGTTTAAATAAAAAGAAAAGGCAACTTGAAAACCAAGTTGCCTCCATAAATATCAATTAAACAAAAAAACTAACCAATCTCAATTATTGATATTTATTACAATGTTTTATTAACTAATACTTCATCAATCTTTAATTACTGAAATTATCTCAGGTAATAATGCCAAAGCAGTTATTAGCACAGCATTATTCTTCTTTTTTGGTTTTTGAATATTTTGCCCTGTTACTCTCTCCCCACTATTATCTTTGCTATTAGGAACCCTTATCATAACAACAATATTCTTAGAATTCTCGATAAAATTGTCTTTAGTGTATCCATAAGCCAATTCTATTCCATCTTCATGAAATTGTTTAATACTTGATTGTATATTATCAATTGTATATAATATTTTTTTTAAGTCCTTTGGATCAGATTGTTTTAAAGCAATACCATTAACTCCAGAATAGGCAATAATTGCAATTTTATCATCTTCATCTAATCTTTTAGATATTAATTTAAAGGCTTGCTTTAATATTACTTTATCTTCAATTATCAAACCATTTGCTGGAGTTTGAAGCAAAAATGTCATATTATAAGAAGGTGATACTGTTTCCTCAAGTTTTGGTTGAATAGTTTCTATAATAAAAGTTATTAGATTATCGATAGAAACCGATTTAGTTTCAATATTTAGTTCTTGACTATTTATAGAAGTTGATAATATCAAGAAAAATGCTAATGTGATATACTTTCTCATTTTGGTTTGGTTTTAAGCTACAATAAACTTACAACCAAACATTTAACAGAAAAACTAACAATGAGTGAACACTACTTTTAAGTGAGTAAACTCACTTTTTTATTAATTCTAGAGTTTCACGTCTTTTTATTTTTTTAGTCTCTGTTTCAACAAAAGCATCTACATAATATACATGTTTAGGCATTTCATATTTATCGAGACCTTCAAAAGAATTTATATCAATTTCTTGCTTGCCTTCCGTAACTAAAACTAAAGCATGTCCTAAAAAGTCATCCTTTTCAGAAGCTACAAAAAATCGTGACTGAATTTGAGATTCCAACTTTGATTCTATAACTTCAGGAAACAATTTTACACCTCCTGAATTGATGACATTATCTGCTCGTCCTAATATTTTAAACTCTTTTGTTGAATATATTTCTACTACATCATTAGTAACAATATTATCAGCATTTAAATGAGGCGCATCAATAACCAAACAACCTCTATCATCTTTACTAATTGTTACATTTGGAAATACTTTAAAATGTTGTGGAGCACTTACATGATTTAATGGTCGTGCTGCTATATGTGTTATGGTTTCAGTCATTCCAAAAGTTTCATATACTTGAGTTGGTATTTTTTGAATTGCATCAATTAGATGTTTTGGTACTGCTGTACCTCCTACAATAAGTTTTTTAATTCTATTAATATTAACTAACGAATTTTCTAACTGCATTGGTACCATAGCACAAAAATCGTAAGAGGCTCTATAGGCACTATCTAACGAATACGATGTTGGAGTAACAACATCAATTTCTAAACCTAAAACAATAGCTCTAACCAACATCATTTTTCCTGCTATATAGTTTGCTGGTAAACAATGTAACGCTGAGTCCCCTGGTTTTAATCCAAAAAAATCTCCAGTAGCAATAGCTGAATATACCATAGCTTGCTTGTCTAATTTAATACGTTTAGGCTTACCTGTAGATCCTGATGTATTAACTTCTACATAATCATTATCATCCATCCAATCCAAAAGAAAATTCCCCATCTCTTTTTCATAATCATCGCCTTCCTTAACGAAACTATAAGCAACTTCCATTAAACTGTCACTTGTATAGTGGTAATTATTTAGTTTGAATTTATTGTGGACTTTGTTATATTTTGGAATCATTTTTGGTAAGGTATTTGTAATTAAATTATACAATATTTAACTATAAGTAGTTAAATTTAAAAATTAAAAAAAATATATTTGACAATTAAGTTTGAAAACATGAAGCAGTACTTATATATCCTATTTTTACTTCCATTTATATCTTTTTCTCAAGACTTTTCTAATGAAGATTATATCTTTATAAAACGTCATGAATTTATAAATATAGAATTAAACAAAGGTAAATTTAATATTACTAAAAATGTCTCTGAACAAGCAGAATTTTTAACTGCAAAAAACTTATACTATGCTAATGAATCATTAAGTTATAGTGGTCTTTTCACTTCTATTGAAAATATAAATGCTTACACGTTTCTACCAGAAAAAAACAAAAAAGTTGAAGTAGACTATACCGAAGTTCAACGAGGTTTTGACAATACTGTGTTTTATGACGACCAAGAAGCCATATCTTTTATTTTTCCTGCAGTTACAAAAGGTGCAATTACTAACTTAGATTATACCGAAGTTATGAAAGACCATAGATTTATAGGCCTTTTTAATTTTGGAAGTTTCGTGCCAACAAAAGATGCTAAACTATCTATTTCTTTTCCTAAAAATGTAGAGATTGGTTATGTAGAATATAATACAGACCATGTAAATATTGATTTTGAAAAAACCACAAAAAAGAATAAAAACATCTATACTTGGACTGTAAAAAATGTAGAAAGTTATAAAATGGAAGATAATAGCGAATCTCCTATGTACTACATTCCTCATATCATTCCTTTTATTAAAAGCTACTCGTACAAAGGAAAGACGCACAATGTTTTAAGAGATGTTACCGATTTATACAAATGGTACACAACATTTAATGATCAAGTAGACACAAGTAACTTAGATAATGTATATAAAATAGCAGAAGACATTACAAAAGACTTAAATACTGAAGAAGAAAAAACTGAAGCCATATTTAATTGGGTACAAGACAAAATTACTTATGTAGCTTTTGAAGATGGTATGGGAGGTTTTATTGCACGTGGTGCTGCAAGTGTTTGTGATAAACGCTATGGAGATTGCAAGGACATGTCTAACCTGTTATATGAAATGTTAAATCATGTTGGAATAAAATCTTATAGAACTTGGATTGGCTCTAGAAGTAAGCCTTATAAATATACCGACTTACCTTCTCCTCTAGTTGACAATCATGTTATAACAGCAGCAATTGTAGAAAATGATACTATTTATCTAGATGCTACAGACAGTTATGTACCTTATGGTATGCCTAGTTCTTTCACACAAAACAAACAAGCATTAATAAGTATTGATAAGCATAATTTTAAAGTTACTAAAGTTCCTGTTCAAGAAGCAGATAAAAGTATATCTCAAGTAAACACTACAATGACACTAAATGGCTCAAGTCTTACTGCAAAAGAAACTAGAGCTCTTACAGGTTACGAAAAAGTTGATTTTATAGATAAATATCGTGTAAACAAAGATGATATCTCAGAAGAAGAGTTTTTAAACGTAACCCTTGCTTTAGGTAACAATAAAACTAAATACACGAACATAGATATTAATAACTTTAATAATAAACGTGAAGCCTTAAATATTAGTTACGATTTACAAATTGATAATTATGCCAAAACGGTTGCTAACAAAACTTATATCAACTTAAACATTGATCGCGTTTTAGCTAAAAGTAAAATAGATATTGATAACAGAAAGTACAGTAAAAAAATAGAAAATAAGTTTAAACGCAATTACACTACTACGTTTACCTTACCTAAAGGTTACAAAATTGTATCTATACCTAAAGACCTTTCTTTTAGTCATGAGCATTATGGTTTTGACATAAGTTACACTCAAAAAGACAATACCATTATCCAACATAAAACCGTTTATATTAATACGCTTAGTATAAACAAAAACGAATTTGAATCTTGGAATAGCTTTATTAAAAGTTTAATTAAAGCTTATAAAAAAAGTATAACAATAGAAAAAAGTATATGATTAAGAACATAGCATTTATATTCCTATTAGCAGTTACAACAGTTAGTAACGCACAGTTTTACAAAACATACAACTGGGAAGAAACACCTCAAAAACATGAGCTTACCGAAAAAGAAGCAAAAGAATCTTCGGTTGCTATTTTAAAAAAGCACATTGTTGAATATACCGAAGGTCTTTTTAATCAAGGTTTACGCGTTTTTGAAACTAAACATACTATTGTACATGTTAATGACGATAAAGGAATTAATAGACATAACACCGTTTACATTCCTATGTACGATGTAAAAAATTTGATTGATGTAAAAGCAAGAACAATAACTACAGAAGGAAAAGTTACCAACTTTAACAAAGAAAACATTAAAGAGATTAACAATGTTGAAGAATATGGTGACTTTAAAATTTTTGCTATTGAAGGTGCCGAAAAAGGTTCAGAAATTGAATTATTATATACTGTAGAAAAGGAATACGACTTACAAGGTAGCGAAACACTTCAAGCAGATTATGCTGTTAGAGAAGCTCAATTTATTTTCATTACAGGCGACTTTAATGCTGATGCAAAAGCATACCGAACTCACGAAACTTTTAATATAGATTATATTGACGATAAAAAAGCAAGAGTACTTACTATTAAAGATATTCCTGCTATGATTGAAGAAGAGTATGCTACACCAAAAGCTAATAATATTGCAGTAGTTTATCAGTGTTTCCCTAAAGAACAAAATATTACGCAAGAAATGTTTTGGAACAATGTGGTAAATAATGTTGGACGAAAATTCTTCCCAGAAGAAGTAAACGACATTATAAAGGGTGATATTAAAAATATCATTGCAGATGATAAAGAATATTCAGATTATCAAAAGGCAACATTGCTTGACGATTATATAAAAAACAACTTTACCATTGTAAAAAACAATAACGAAGAACTTACCGACTTAACTACCATTTTAGAAAACAAATCGGCGAGTGACTTTGGGATTATTAAAATTTATGCACACTATTTAAAAGCATTAAATATCCCTTACGAAGTTGTACTAACTGCAAATCGTTTTGAACATAAATTTGATCCAGAATTTTTTAACCCTAGCGGTTTACGCAACTTTGTAATTTATTTACCAAATGAAGAAAAGTATATCAGTCCAGATAGAATTGAATATAGAGTTGGTGAAGCGCCATTTAACCTATTAGGTAATTATGGCTTGTTTATTACTGAAACATTTGAATACTACTTTAGTGAAATTATTCAAACTGATGCTAATTACAGTACAATCAACCGAAAAACAAACATAACATTTAACGATGATATCGAAAGTGTAACCCTTGAGCAATATCAAGAATATACAGGCCATTGGGCATCAACTTACAGAACAGTTTTAAATCTTTATCCAGAAGAAATGCAAGTTGAGTTTCAAGACCAACTTACTAGCTCTGGTATTGAGGATAAAGTAATTGACAGCTTTAAGTCTGATAACATAGATATGGCACAAATGGATTACAATAAGCCGTTGATTATTAACTCTCAAATAACCTCAGAGTCTTTATTGGAAGAAGCTGGTGATAGCTACATTTTCCAAATAGGAAAAGTTATTGGTTTACAAAGTGAGTTATATCAAGAAACCGAACGTGTAAATCCAATAGAAATGATGTATCCAAACCAATACGATTATGTACTTACTATTAACATTCCAGAAGGTTATGTAGCCGAAGGTTTAGATGCGCTAAACATTAACAAAAGCTACAAATCTGTAAAAGGCAACAAGCTTTGTAAGTTTGAATCTAGTTATGAACTAAAAGGGAATAAAGTAATTGTTACAATACGGGAGTTTTATAAATCTAATGTATATGATATTGCACGTTACGAGGAGTTTAGAACTGTTATCAATGCAGCTTCCGATTTTAACAAAGCTGCTATTTTAATAAAAGCTATAGAATAAAAAAATATTAAAATATAAATAAAAGCCTGTGCAAATTGTACAGGCTTTTATATTTATACGTAATTATACGTATTGATTTTCTTACATTAAAATTGTAATTTAGTAGAGTTAAAACATTTAACCATGAAACGTTTACTGCTCTTAGCTATTATTTTTTGTTCAACAAGTATAAATGCTCAAGAATTTGATCAACATTTATTTCAAACCTGGTATTTAGTTCAGAATTATGAAACCGAAGGCAATCAAGAATATATAGTTACAGACATTGAACCAGAAATAGTACCAATAATTACCTTTTATGATAATTTAACTTTTTATGGTATAGGAGCATGTAATGGCTTTTCTGGTACTATTGGACATGATAATTACAATTATCCAGTAGTCACAAGTTTTTTACCTAGTTTATCAGTTTGTGATGATACTATACACAACAGTTTTGAAAGCATGTATTTCGACTTTTTGGGAGGATTGTTTCTTGAAAATTTAGGATTCTTTTCTTATGATATTACACCTTCTGCTGATGGTTTAGGCTTAGAGTTAACAATGCATTCACCTATTTTTAACGGACTTATTTTTAGAAATTACCTACTTTCTACTTCAGAAAAGCAATTACAAGATATTAAACTAACATTTAATCCAGAGCATACTAAACTATATGTTAATGATTCAAGTAACAGCATTGATAACATAAAAATTTATAATACTTATGGACAAAGTATAAAATCTATTAGTAACAACTTTAATACTATTGATATAGCAACTTTAGCTACTGGTATTTACTTAGTTAAAATTGAAACTAATTTGGGCACAGTTACTAAAAAAATAATAAAAAAATAGTGCGTATTTCTACGTATTGATTTGATAAATTAAAAACGTTTATATAAATGCATTTACCCAATTAAAACAATTAAAACTATAAATAGTCGCTGACAGATTGAGCAGTATCTAGCACCATTTTATCAAAAGGAATTGGTTTCCAATTAAAAACTTCTTTTGTTTTGCTTAAATTACCTTCATATTCTTTTCCAACATAAGGCAACATTCCTTTCATTTCACTATTGAAATGTGATAATAATTTGACCATAAAATTGGGAATCAAACCTGTACCAACTTTTTCATATCCATTTGACTTTAATACTTTCGTGATTTCTTGAAATGAATGAGCAATTTCTGTTGCTACAATAAATCGTTGATTGCTAGCTTCACTATTTTCTAATGCTTGAACATGAATTTTTGCTACATCTCTAACGTCTGACATATTGATACTTGCATTAATCATTTGTTTCAATTCACCAGTAATTATACGCTTAAACAAGGTCATAGATTCACCTGATAAATTGTTAGATAATGTTGGTCCATAAACAGGACCAGGATGAATTGTTACTAACTCTAATTCTTTATCCTTTACAAAATCCCAAGCACTTTTTTCAGCTAGCGTTTTGCTCTTTAAGTATGCAGTAATGTTTTTAGTGCTTGTGTTCGTCCAACTTTGTTCATTAATGTTTTTGTTGCCTGTTAAATCTCCCAACATTGCAACCATTGATGACGTTAGCACTACGCGTTTCACACCAGCTTTATTAGCTGCATTTAAAGCTCGTAGTGTTCCTTCAACAGCAGGTTTTATAAGTTCGTTTTCATCTTTAGGCACTTTTGAAAAGAAAGGAGAAGCTACATGCATCACAAAATCGCAATCTGCAACTGCTTCATCCCATCCATCATCATTTAATAAATCTAACTCGCAGAATTCTAAATTCCCATTAATGTCTATATTTTTTTCTATTGTTTTTGTAAGCTTTTGAGCTTTATATAAATTTCTAACAGTACCTTTTACAGCATACCCTTTCTTTAATAATTCTACTGCACAATGCTGACCTATGTAACCTGAAATTCCGGTTAATAATACTTTTTTCATTTATTTTTACTTTTATTTTGCAAGCAAAAATATAATTATTACTTTTGTTTTGCAAGTAATTTTAAATATTTTTAAAAATGGAGAATAAATTTAGATGTCATTGTCCTATAACTTCAGCTTTAGATATTGTTGGAGACAAATGGACATTAGTTATAATTAAACAAATGCTTTTTGAGGAGAAAAGTACCTTTAAAGATTTCACTGAAAGCCAAGAATCAATTGCAACTAACATTCTATCTTCAAGATTAAAACTTTTGGAAAAATTTGAAATAATAAAAAAGGAAAATCATCCTGAAAACAGGAAAACCAATATTTACACACTTACAGAAAAAGGATTGTCTTTTACACCAATTCTTATTGAACTTATGTTTTGGAGCAAAGAGAATATCCAAGAATTCCATCCAAACCTAAACATTCATCCAGAACTAGATAGAATAAAAAAAGATAAAGAGCAATCAAGCAAACAAATAATCAAAACTTATATTGAATACAAACAATCACTTTTAAAAATTAAATAATTATAAATAAAATAGGTTCAATAATGCCAAAAAATTGAATTTGATAATTACACACAAGATTACTGAACACTGGAGTACTATTCAGCAGAAAGTGTATTTATAAAAGCATTAAATTCTTCTTGAAAACTAACATACTTCTCACCTGTTGCTGGACCATTAAAACCTGTATGTATCTTACGCACTTGTCCTTTTTTATCTATATACACTGTAGTTGGATAAGATAACACGTGGTTTAACATTGGTAGTTTTTCCTGTGCCTTTTGCTTGTTAGAAGTGCCATACTGTGCTAATAAAACAGGATATTCTATTCCTATTTTATCTTGTAAACGCTTTATACTATTAAATGCTTTTTCTTTAGTTTTTGCATACTCAAAAGCCAATGCTACTATTTCTACTCCTTTGTCCTTTAAAGCTTTGTATTGTGAAACATAATACTTGCTTTCGTCTAAACAATTAGGACACCATGTTCCCATAATTTGTACTAATACTACCTTATCGTTAAAACGTTCATCATTTAAAGACACAAGATTACTATTAACATCTGGAAAGCTAAATGTAAAAGCATTGTAACCTTCATTTAAATAGGTTAAAGTATCTTCATGTGGTAATTCATAATTATCATTTCTAATAGCCTCAAATGGCTCTTTCCAATGATTCCCAGAGTAAAAATGTCCTTGCATGGTAGAGTCACTAACTTTGGCGGTAAACAAAAAAGCATGGGCTCCATCAAAAGCAGATAATTTCATAATATTTCCATCCATTATGCCTTCTAAATACCTGTAATCGCCAGTTGTGGTTCTAAAAGTTCCACTAACAAAATGATCTGTCTGTTCAAAAATACCTTTAGCAATATATTCATCATCTTCAATTCCTTTGCTAAACACGACTTCCCAAGTACCATCAACAGGCTCTGGAGGACGTACTTTATTTTCTGGAAAACGCACGTCATTATTATACTCTGCACTAAATGGCACGACTCTATCTAGGCTTTCTTTTATAAAACTACCCTTAAGATTCTTATCTACAAATTTAGCAGCCAAATAGCCTTCAAAAACAGGAAGTTTAATAAATATAGAATCGTTGTTATAAGTTACCTCATCTACTTCTATAATCTCTTCGCCATTAAACACTTGTAGTTTATTTACAGAATTAACATGAAATAAAAAGGGTAATTCTTTATTATCCTGAACTTCCAATATTGCTCTATAAGTTACTCCTGCTTCTAATTGAGGAGATTGGTTTGTGTCCTTACATGAAAAAGAAAACACAACAATTACTAATAAATAAATGTAGCGCATTAACTATTTTTTTGATTAATCGAAGTAACAATAAATATCTTACAATAAAAAAGGCGTTATTAAAATAACGCCTTTAACTTATTTATATAATGCTATTATTGCATCTTTTTCTTTATTTCTAAAATTTCAGCTTTTAATTTACTAATCTCAGCTTTAGTAGCTTCTAAACTTTTAGCTTTAAGCTTTAGTTTTTCTTCAATTTTTTTCGCCTTTTCCTTATCTAATTTTCCTTCAGCTTTATCTTTTTCTAATTGTACCTTATGCTTTTCAAGTAATTCTTCTAAAGATTTAACCGATTTTTTCTTTTCAGATAATTTTCTTTTAGCAGCAATTAATGCTTCTTTTTGTAATTTAATAGTCTCTTCCTTTTTTTCTACATCTGACTTAACTTCTTTCTTTACACCTTCTTTAACCTCTTGAGCACAAACAGTTTGCGAAAATGCTAAAGTTAGCATTAAAACCATAGCTCCTAAAAATTTTAATTTCTTCATGATACCTACGTTATTCGTTATTTTGATTTTTTAATAGCTATTAAACTTATATAAAAAAAGTTAGCCTATGCTTTAAAATCGTTATAATGCCTAATAATTTCGTTACAATAATTAGTTTACAATTTCACATGCTTTATTTGAATGCTATCAGCATTATTTTATCTTTGCATCTTGATGTAAAACGTATATAATGAAGATATCATATAATTGGTTAAAACAGTTTATTAAAACCGATTGGGACGCAGAAAAAACAGGTGACCTTTTAACAGATTTAGGATTAGAAATTGAAGGTATTGAAAGCTATCAATCTGTTAAAGGTGGACTAGAAGGTATTGTGGTTGGAAAAGTACTGACTTGTGAGCAACATCCTAATGCAGATAGGCTAAAAGTTACTACAGTAGATATTGGTGAAGAAACACCTTTAAATATAGTTTGTGGTGCACCTAATGTAGCCGCTGGACAAAAAGTACCTGTAGCTACTATTGGTACAACTTTATATACTGAAGAAGGTGAAGCATGGACTATTAAAAAAGGTAAAATTCGCGGTGAAGCTAGTCATGGAATGATATGTGCCGAAGACGAATTAGGTCTAGGTAAAAGTCATGATGGTATTATGGTACTTGACGATACTATTGAGGTTGGTACTGCTGCTGCTGATATTTTTGATATTGAAAATGATCAAGTTTTTGAAATTGGATTAACTCCAAATAGAGCCGATGCTATGAGTCATTTTGGTACTGCTCGTGACTTAAAAGCTGGATTAATGCAAAAAGATATTAATCTTGAACTTATTACACCATCTGTAAGTGCTTTTCATGTAGATAACAGAATACTTAAAATAGATGTAGACGTTCAAGATAAAGAAAGAGCACCTCGTTATTGTGGTGTTACAATTTCTGGACTAAAAGTTGAAGACTCTCCAGAATGGTTACAACATAGGTTAAAGGCAATTGGCTTAGCTCCTATTAATAATATTGTTGATGCAACTAATTATGTATTACACGAATTAGGTCAACCTTTACACGCCTTTGATGCTACAAAAATTGCTGGTAATAAAGTAGTTGTAAAAACGGTTGCTGCTGGTACAAAATTCACAACTTTAGACGAGGTTGAACGTGAATTACATGAAGATGACTTAATGATTTGTGATGCTGAAAAACCAATGTGCATTGCTGGTGTATTTGGAGGTATTCACTCTGGTGTAACCGAAAACACAACTAGTATTTTCTTAGAAAGTGCCTACTTTAACCCTGTAAGTGTTAGAAAAACTGCTAAACGTCATGGCTTAAATACTGATGCTTCATTTAGGTTTGAAAGAGGTATAGATCCAAACATTACAGAATATGCTTTAAAACGTGCAGCTCTTTTAATTACTGAAATTGCTGGAGGTGAAATTACAAGTGATATTACAGATGAATATCCTGACAAAATTAAAGACTTTGAAGTGCGTCTAAGTTTTGAGAATGCTAAAAACTTAATTGGTGAAGAAATTCCAAGAGAAACTATTAAAAGCATTTTAACTTCTTTAGACATTAAAGTAAATAATGTTACCGAAACAGGTCTAGGACTTACAGTTCCTGCTTATAGAAATGACGTACAACGTGAAGCAGATATTATTGAAGAGATTTTACGTGTATATGGTTATAATAATGTAGGTACAACCGATAAGCTTAATGCCTCTATTTCTAACTCTTCAAAATTTGAAGACCATAGAGTTCAAAATATTATTGGTAACCAATTAGTATCTCAAGGATTTTTTGAGATGATGGCTAACTCGCTAACATCACCTAATTATATTACTTTAAGTGAACAACTAAAAGAAGAACATAACGTATCTATGTTAAATCCTTTAAGTAGTGATTTATCTGTAATGCGTCAATCTATGGTCTTTTCAGGCTTAGAAGCACTAGCTCATAATATTAATAGAAAACAAAGTGACTTAAAACTGTTTGAATTTGGAAAGACTTACCATGATTATAATGGTACCAGAGAAGAATATAAACATTTATCACTTTTCTTGACAGGAAACAGAACAAGCGAAAGTTGGATTAATCAAACTAAAGCAAGTGATTTCTTTTATTTAAAAGGCACTGTAAATACACTTTTTGCTCGTTTAGGAATTTCTAGATTAAAAACTGCTCCTATTAAAAACGATTTGTTTAGTGAAGGCTTAAGTTTAAGTTTAGGCAAAACAAAACTTGTAGAGTTTGGTATTTTAAAGAAACAAGTATTAAAGAGTTTTGGAATTTCTCAAAATGTGCTATGTGCCGATTTTAATTGGGATAATGTTTTGGAAGTAGCTAAGCGAAATTCAATTAAATTTAAAACCATTCCTAAATATCCAGAAGTACGTCGTGATTTTGCTTTATTATTAAATGATGATGTAACTTTTGAATCTATTCATACTATTGCTAAACAAACAGAAAAACAACTTTTAAAAGATGTAAACCTGTTTGATGTATATCAAGGTAAAAACTTACCAAAAGGTAAAAAGAGTTATGCTGTAAGCTTTATGCTTCAAGATGAGCATAAAACACTTACAGATAAACAAATTGATAAAATAATGAATAAGCTAAAAGCTAATTTTGAAAAACAGCTTGGAGCAGAATTAAGATAACACAAAAAGCCCTTTCAAATTTGGAAGGGCTTTTTTAAGAGTTTTCTATAACAAATTAATACATCCAAATAAATTTACAGAATTATAGTATTTTTGCTTTCATGAAGTTTATAAGAAACCTTTTTTGTTTTGCATTTATATTTTTAAGTATCTCAAATACTTTAAATGCCCAACAACTAGAAACTACAACTCAAAAAGAGCCAACCACATGGGAGCTTTTTAAATATGACGCCAAAACAACTTTTGGAGGAGTCAAGTACTCATTTACGAGACCTTTACAATGGAAAGGTAAAGACTATGCTAAATTAGGAGGTTTAGTTATTGGTACTTTTGCTATGGCTACATTAGATAATGAAACCAATTCTTTTTTTGAAGATATTAAAGACGATTATCCAAAAGGTTTAAGAGATGTTGGTTGGTATTTTGGTAGTCCACAAAACTACTTCATGGCAAATGCTGGTTTATATGGCTTTGGTCTTTTTACAAAAAATGAAAAAGTACGAAAAACAAGTGTGCTTATTATTTCATCGTCTATTACAAGTGGTTTTATACAAACCTTAAGTAAAACTGGATTTGGTCGTGGTAGACCTAGTGCTGGAGAAGGACCAAATTTTTTTAAACCATTTTCTAAAGAATCTTATCACCATTCTTTCCCTTCTGGGCATACTGTGTTATCAGTTACTATGGCACATGCCATTGCAAAACAATTTGATAATACTTGGACAAAGGTTGGAATATATACTCTAGGCTCTTTAGCTCCTATTTCAAGATTAGTAGATGGTGCGCATTGGTTATCAGATATTGGTTTTGCTGCTGCCTTAAGTATTATTGTCGTGGATAGCATTGATAAATTTTTATTCAATACTGATGCCTATAGCTATAGTAAAAAGCCTAAACAAATTACCTGGAATGTTAGATTTAGTAGTAACCAAATAGGTTTTGTAGGAACATTTTAACTTTTAATTGTCGATAATTTTTCGTAAATTAAAGTCAATCTTAAAAGTTATTGTTATGGAAACGCATTATACTAGAATATTCACAGGAAACTTTATTACAGTTAATTTAATTATATCTCGTCTTGAAGAAATAGGAATTAGACCTATTATTAAAGATGAAACAGAATCTGGTCGTTTAGCTGGATTTGGACCAGCAATTCCTGGGCATCAAGAGTTATTTGTCCATAATGATGAACTCGATAAAGCGATACCAATAGTAGAATCAGCTTTAGCTGAACTTAAAGTATAAAAAAAAGCCACTTTTTAAAGTGGCTTTTTTATTCTATAATATCAAAATTACTTCTGATACATTTTATTTCTCAGATCCTTAATTTTTGGATCTTGCATATACTCATCAAACGTAGTATATCTATCTATAATTCCATTTGGAGTTAACTCTATAACTCTATTAGCTACAGTTTGTGCAAACTCATGATCATGAGTTGTAAATAAAACAGTTCCTTTAAAATTCTTTAATGAGTTATTAAATGCTGTAATACTTTCTAAATCTAAGTGATTTGTTGGTTCGTCAAGCATTAAAATATTTGCTCTAATCATCATCATTCTAGATAACATACAACGTACTTTTTCTCCTCCAGAAAGTACATTTGAAGTTTTTAATGCTTCTTCTCCACTAAAAATCATCTTACCTAAAAAGCCTCTAATGTAAACCTCTTCACGTTCTTCTTCAGTTGTTGCCCATTGGCGTAACCAATCAACAAGCGTTAAAGAATTATCAAAATACTCACTATTATCTAAAGGTAAATACGATTGTGAAGTTGTAACTCCCCAGGCATACTTTCCTGAATCTGCAGTTTCTTTACCGTTTATAATTTGATAAAAAGCTGTGGTTGCTCTAGAATCTCTAGAAAAAACTACAACTTTATCTCCTTTAGCTAAATTTAAATCTATCTCTTTAAATAATGTTTCACCATCAATAGAAGCGGCTAATCCTTCAATATTTAAAATTTGATCTCCAGCTTCTCTATCTCTTTCAAAGATAATTGCTGGATAACGTCTACTTGAAGGTTTAATCTCTGAAACGTTAAGTTTATCAATCATTTTCTTTCTACTCGTTGCTTGCTTTGACTTAGCAACGTTTGCTGAGAAACGACGAATAAATTCTTCTAATTCTTTTTTCTTTTCTTCAGCTTTCTTGTTTTGTTGAGCACGTTGTTTTGCTGCTAATTGTGAAGACTCATACCAAAACGTATAGTTTCCTGAGAAATGATTAATTTTTCCAAAATCAATATCAGAAATATGTGTACATACAGCATCTAAGAAGTGTCTGTCGTGAGATACAATGATAACACAGTTATCGTAATTAGCTAAGAAATTTTCTAACCAAGTAATTGTTTCATAATCCAAATCGTTGGTAGGCTCATCCATAATTAATACATCTGGACTTCCAAATAGTGCTTGTGCTAATAACACACGTACTTTTTGTTTACCATCTAAATCTTTCATTAAGGTATAATGTAAATCTTCTTTTATACCTAAATTAGATAGCATTGATGCAGCAGCACTATCAGCATTCCAACCATCCATTTCTTCAAACTGTACTTGAAGCTCACCAATTTTTTCCGCATTTTTATCAGAATAATCAGCATATAAGGCATCTATTTGACTCTTAATTTCAAATAAAGGTTTGTTTCCTCTTAACACTGTTTCTAAAACTGGATATTCATCGTATAAACTATGATCCTGCTCAAATACAGACATACGTTTTCCTGGTTCTAAATGTACATGACCAGAAGTAGGTTCTTGTTTTCCAGATAATATCTTTAAAAAAGTGGACTTTCCTGCTCCATTTGCTCCAATGATTCCGTAGCAATTACCATTATTAAAAGTAGTATTTACTTCATCAAACAATATTCTTTTTCCAAATTGTACAGATAAGTTAGAAACTGATAACATTTTTTAGCTTTTAAATTTGGCGCAAAAGTAGAAAAATCAATCCATTCAGCAAATTAAAAGCATCTGTTAATAATATTTAACAACGCATTAACAACGCTTTTAACATGCAAAACATATTTTTGTACAAAATCAGTGACATCCCAAACTTATACTGATTTGTTTTACTATGAAACAATTAGTAGCAATCATATGTGTTATTTCAGCTTTTTTTAGCTGTAGCTCCAAACAAAATAGTTGTGGACAAGCCTTTATTGGTGGTGAAATTATTAACCCTAATAATGACTACTTAGTTCTTTATGACGACTCTTCTCCTATTGATACTTTATACTTAGACGAAAACAATCGATTTTCTCATAAAATTGAAAGCTTAAATTCTGGCTTACATTCATTTATTCATGGAGGAGAATATCAAGTGGTTGTAATTGAGCCAAATGACAGTATAATGATTCGTTTAAACACTTTAGATTTTGATGAATCTTTAGTTTTTAGTGGAAAAGGTTCAAAAAAGAATAATTTCTTAATCGATTTATTTGTCAAGCTAGAAAAGGAAGATAAATACATGTATGAGTTTTCTAAATTACCTCCTATTGAATTTCAAGAAAAAATAGATTCTTTAAAGAAAGGTAAAGTAAAAAACTTAAAAAAGTTCACTGAAAAATATCCTTCTTCAAATTTATTTTCTAAAGTTGCCAATGCAAGTATAAATTACAGCTATTTTACTCATAAGGAACTATACCCTTTTAGATATTATGGAAATAATAATTTAATAAACAGAAAAAATCTGCCTAAGGATTTTTATAATTACAGAAAACACATTGATTATAATGATCAGGACTTAAAGGATTTTTACCCTTATTATAATTTTTTATTTCCTCACATTAATAATCTAGCATTAGACAAGTATTTTGAAAAGACTAAGGATACAGTTTTTAATGTAAACTCAATACACTATAATCTTAATAAACTAGAGTTAATGGATAGTTTGGTTTATAGTGATGCCATTAAAAATAATCTTTTAAAGTACGCTACACGTAACTTTTTATCACATTCAAACTCAATTAATGAATGTGAAGAAATGTACCAATCTTATATAAATAAAAGCACTAGTAAAGAAGATTCAAACTACATAACTAGTTTATTTGAAACTTCTAAAAGATTGCAACCAGGTAATAGACTTCCAGATGTAGAAATTATTAATAGTAAAAATGAGACAATTAACATTAATGCTATAATAGAAAAACCAACAGTAGTTTATTTTTGGAGTAACGCTAGTAAATACCACTTTAAAAATAGTCACAAGAAAGTAAAAGCATTAAAAAGAGAATTTCCAGATATAGATTTTGTTTCAGTAAATATTAACGCTAACAACGCTTCAGTTTGGAAACGTATTCTTAAACAGAATAAATTTAGCGTAGAGGGTGAGTATCGATTTAGAAACCCTCACTTTGCTAAAAAACAACTAGCAATTAATTATATAAGAAAAGTATTAGTTATAGATAAGAACAGTAAAATTATTTCCTCAAATTCAGATCTATTTGACAGTGAGTTTAAGTACATTTTAAATAAATTGAAATAATAAAAAAGCCGAAGCATTTGCTTCGGCTTTTTTGTTTATAACACTTTCGTTTAGTTTCCTTTTTTATAATCTGCTAAAAACTTAGCTAAACCTATATCTGTTAAAGGGTGATTTAATAAACCTTCAATAGAGCTTAATGGTCCAGTCATTACATCAGATCCTAACTTTGCACAATCAATAACATGCATTGTATGTCTTACAGATGCAGCTAAAATTTGAGTATCAAAACCATAGTTATCATAAATTTGACGAATCTCAGCGATTAAGTTTAAACCATCAGTAGATATATCATCTAAACGTCCTAAAAATGGAGATACATAAGTTGCTCCTGCTTTGGCTGCTAACAAAGCTTGTCCAGCAGAAAAAACCAATGTAACGTTTGTTTTAATACCTTTATCACTAAAATACTTTGCTGCCTTTACACCATCTCTTATCATTGGAAGTTTAACAACAATTTGAGGATTAAGAGCCGCAAGCTCCTCTCCTTCTTTAACCATACCTTCAAAATCTGTTGAAATTACTTCAGCAGATACATCTCCATCAACAATATCGCAAATAGCTTTATAATGATTAATAATGTTTTCTTTTCCAGTAATACCTTCTTTAGCCATTAATGATGGGTTTGTAGTTACACCATCTAATACACCAAGATCTTGAGCTTCTTTAATTTGATCTAAGTTGGCTGTGTCAATAAAAAACTTCATTCTTTATAATTATTTAGTTGTGTTTAGAATTTTTGCGAATTTACAATAAACTAATCGCAACCAAAGCAGAAGTAATTAAAATATATTAACAACTAAAAATATTTTATTCTACATGTATAAAATAGTGCTCTACATCTCTATCACTACAAGTAGGACTATGATCGTAATCATCATAATCAAAATATTCTACTTCTAGCCTAACTTCAAAGTGGTAAGTACCTTCAACTTCAGGAACACCAAAAAACTCAATTTTTCTCCTTCTAATATCATAATAAATTCCTGGAGGAATATCTCCTATAACCATAAAGTAATAATCATAACTATCATCATTTGATGCATTCTTTACATCGGCAGTAATAACATCATAATAATCATCTCCAACAAAGCCTAAATCCATAGTTTTTGCATGAACATCAGGTTCAATGTTAAAAACACATTCAAGAACTTCATCACAACTAAAACATAATAAAAAGATAAATAATACAGGTAATTTATATAACGATTTCATATAGTAAGTTTTGATTTACAAATCAAAAAACATACCAAAATATATAATTTGCACTTGAGAGAATAGTGTCGAAAGACTTATACCTCTATTTAAAAGCAACAAAACGATATTTAATAGTATCGTTAACTGTTAAAACAAGAGTATCATTTTTAAATAACTTATGATACTTTCTATCAGATATTCTAACACTTTTCTCCATAAATACAGTGTCATTTTCAGTTTCTAATACAGTCATTTTAGAGCAAGTATTTTTAATGGTTTTTGAACAAATCTCAATATTAGATTTATTCTTAGCTGTGTTGAACATGAACCGCTTATTGTGAGGTGTACAAAATACACCTATACTTATAGAAACATCTTTGTCTATGGATTTATATGTATGTCCATGAGGTGCTCCTAATGGCATTAGAAAACAAGATGATACAAGGAAAAGCAATAAAAAAGATAAATATCTCATTAAAGCTTATAATGATTCATTAATAATTTCTCGTAAACGCTATCTGGTAAAATACGCTTTAATACTATAGAGAATTTTTGCATAAACTCACCAACTTTATAATGTACTTTTGGACGAGAAGTATTTATTATTTTATAAATAGATTTAGCCATAATTAATGGATCTTTACCACTATCAACATGCTCATCCATTAATTTAAGAGTATTACTATAAGGTACTTGATATGGCGAATCATCTTTTATTGGTGCATGATAACGTCCTGCGGCTATATTTGTAGCAAAATCTCCTGGAGCAACATTAGTCATATGTATATTAAAATCCTTAATCTCCATTCTAAATGCTTCTGTAATTATTTCTAAAGCACCTTTACTAGCACTATAAATACCTCTATATGGCAATCCCATATAACCTGCAATTGAGGTTACATTAATAATTAACCCAGAATTTTGTATTCGCATTTGTGGCAATACAGCTTTAATAACATTTATAGGTCCAAAAAAGTTGGTTTCAAAATTACGTTTAATTTCACTTTCTGGTATTTCTTCTATAGGTCCAGTAATACCTGCTCCTGCATTATTAATTAATACATCAATTTTTCCTTCTTTTTCTACAAGCGTATTTATACAAGTTGTTATTGTTTCATTTTTTGTAACATCTAATTCAATTATAGGGAACTTGCTTTGATTATACTTTTCTGGAGATCTGCTTGTGCCATATACTACATATCCTTTTTCTAATAAAAACTCTCCAACAGATTTGCCTATACCAGAAGATCCACCTGTAATTAAAACAACTTTAGACATTATAAAACTTTATGATTAGAAGCCAAAAATAAGAAACTTTAAGGCACAAAAAAAGGCAAGCTACCTACATCACACCGCTACGACCATTTACCTTTGCTGCGTTCCCGCCCTGGAGGATTCAACAGGAGCTGGTTGTGTAGGACTTGCCGGCTGCAAAGATACAATCTTTTAATATTTTAACAATGATTTTTTTTACTGAATTTAAATAAATAAATTGCTGAAAAATATAAAATCTACAATGCAATTTCATAAGCTACTTATTGTCACTTTTTTAAGCCTAATTTTATCTGCTTGCGGAAGTAAAACAGAAAAGAAAAAAAACAACTTTTCTATACAGATAAATAACAATGAAAAACTAATTTCTAATAATAGTACACTTAATATATCCCTAAAAAGTAAAGACAATGCTTTAAAAACAGATGATGTAACATATACATTAAATGGAAACCCAGTAACAAATGGTATTAACCTATCTAATACAAGACTTGGAAATCATACATTAAAAGCAACTATTAGCTATGGAGGTGAAACCGAAGTTATTAGCAAATCTTTTACTTTAGTTAATCAGCATCAACCTAAAATATACACCTATAAAATATTAAATGAGTATCCGCATGATATAACATCATATACACAAGGTCTTGAATTTTTTAATGGAGACCTTTATGAAAGCACAGGACAGTATGGAGAATCCAAACTTAGAAAAGTTAATTATAAAACTGCTGAAGTTTTACAAAATATAAACCTTGAATCTTCATTTTTTGGCGAAGGTTTAACAATATTAAATAATAATGTATATCAGTTAACATGGCAAGAAAACACAGGTTTTGTATACGATTTAGAAACTTTTGAAAAGAAAAGTACTTTTAAATATGGAAAAAGTATCGAAGGCTGGGGACTTTGTAATGATGGTACACAATTATATAAGAGTGATGGTACAGAAAAAATATGGATTCTTAATCCTAATACTTTAGCTGAAGAATCTTATATAGAAGCTTACACCAATAAAGGCAAGCTAAATTATCTTAATGAATTGGAATGGATTGATGGTAAGATTTATGCTAATCGTTATTACAAAGATGGTGTAGCTATAATTAATCCAAAAAATGGCGCAATTGAAGGTGTTATTGACTTTAGAAATTTAAGAAATAAAGTAACACAACATCCAGGATTAGATGTATTAAATGGAATAGCATATAATCCTGAAACTAAAACACTTTTTGTAACTGGAAAACGTTGGGATAAACTCTTTGAAGTGGAAATTATTGAAAAATAATTAATTTACTTTTTGTTAATTCTTTTGTAAACCTACTGTTAAAGTTCCTTAATAGAGTATTTTATATACATTCAATACATTTAATTTGAGTTAATCAACCAACTCAAACTATTGTGTATAAAACAACTTTACTCCTATTATTTCTTTTTCCTTATTCAATATATTCTCAAAGCATAAGTGGAATTGTTTACCATAGTCAATCGACAGCTGAAAGAATTACAGTACATAATATATCTCAAAAAATAACTACCTATACTGATGACAAAGGTGTTTTTAATATTTCAGCGAAAATAAATGACACACTACGCTTTGAATCGTTTTTATATAAAACTAAAACCTTGCAAATAAAAGCTGAACATTTTAAAGAAACTATAGTTGTTGAAGTAGAAAAAATAGTTAACCAACTGGAAGAAGTATTACTTCAAGAAACACCAAAGGAAAAAGAATTTATAGCAGAAGAATTCAATCAAAATTTCAAAAATCAAATTAAACTCGATATGAAATTACATCCTGAAAAATATGCTCCACCAGCAAGCGGAAATATTGACTTTATAGCTATAGGAAAAATGATTGGAAAACTGTTTAAAAAGAAAAGAAAGCACAATATAAAACTTGAACCTATTACCTATAAAGAAATTGATTCCTTATTTCAAAAAGATGATTTTTTTAACGAAGACTTGCTAACCAAAAACCTCTTAATTACTAAAGAGTATAAATACCTGTTTTTTGAATATTGTGAAGCAAAACTAATATCCCAAAATTTACTAAAACCTAAAAACAAATTTATTTTATTAGATACATTAATAAAGTTCAGCAATGAATTCTTAGAGATTATTAATAATTACAAAAAAGAATAATAGAGAGATAATAATTCATAACTTCAAAAGTTATATTTTTACCAAAATCATTGTTTATATATGAAACGTAGTCTTTACTTTATATTTTGCTTAACTATCTTAGTTTTTTGGAGTTCTTGTAGAAAGGATTTTGAATTCTCACCAAGTACAGGAAGTCTTCAATTCTCCAAAGATACAGTATATCTTGATACTGTTTTTACAAATATTGGCTCTAGTACATATAATTTAAAAGTATATAATAGAAGTAATAATGACATTGTTATACCTACGCTACGTTTAGCCGAAGGACAACAATCTAACTATAGATTAAATGTAGATGGATTAACTGGCAATGGTCCTATAGCTGGAAAAGAGTTCGAAAACATTGAGCTTCTTGCAAAAGACAGCATGTATATTTTTATTGAAACTACAATTGATATTGAAAATTTAGTAGCAGACGAAACACAATTTTTATATACCGATGCCATAGAGTTTGATTCTGGTGAAAACTTACAAAAGGTTGAACTTGTCACCTTAGTTAAAGACGCTGTTTTTATTTACCCACAGCGCTACATTGATGGAGAAACAGGCGAAACTGTTATTGAAACATTAACTTTTGATGCTGATGGAGATGGTATAGAAGATGAAACAACTATTCAAGGACGCTTTTTAGAAGGTGATGAGTTAACTTTTACTAATGAAAAACCATATGTAATTTATGGTTATGCTGCTGTAGACGAAGGAGAAACTCTAAATATTGAAGCTGGAGCAAGAGTACATTTTCATGCTAATTCAGGTTTACTGGTTACTAACAATGCATCCTTAAAAATAAATGGAGCACCAAGTATGGATAGCGAAACTCTAGAAGGAGAAGTTATTATAGAAGGTGATAGACTTGAACCTTTATACGAAAATGTTCCTGGGCAATGGCAAGCTATTTGGCTATATAATGGAAGTACTGGAAATGAAATTCATCATGCTACTATTAAAAATGGAACTGTAGGTATTTTAAGTGATGGTAATCAAAATGATGATGACAAATTAGTAATTACCAATACTCAAATATACAATTCAAGTAATTTTGGAATTTTAGGAAGAGGTACAAATATTAATGGTGAAAATCTTGTAATAAACAATTCTGGTCAATCATCATTTGCTGGTACTTATGGAGGTAATTACAACTTTGTACACTCTACATTTGCTAATTATTGGACCAATAGTTTTAGACAGTTTCCTTCTGTGTTACTAAACAATTTTATTGTTGATGAAGATAATGTAACACACACAAACCCTTTAGAATCTGCTAACTTCACTAATTGCATTATTTATGGAAATGACAATCCAGAAATGTTATTAGATAAAGATATTTCTGAAGCTTTCGAATTCAAATTTACAAACTGCTTAATTAGATTTGACAACTCAAGTGGATTCTTTACAGGTGATCAATATATACTTAGTGATTCTGATTTATACGATAGTTGTATTTTTAATGTAGATCCTGAGTTTTTAGATTCTTCTAATAACAAATTTCAAATCCCTAATGGTTCACCAGCTGATGGTAGTGCAATTACTTTTGGAAATTTAAATGCTGATATTACTGGTACTCCTAGGGGAATGGCTTCAGATATTGGTGCTTATGAAAGTAGTGAGTTTGAAGAAGAATAATTAGTAAACAACTACTTTTTTAGAGACCACACTATTATTTACTTTAATTTCTACATTATACACACCTTTAGATAGTTGTGATAAATCTATCTTGTTATTTGTAGAACTTATTACTTGTTTATAAACTAATCTACCCAAATAATCAATTACATTAGCCTCTGCAACGGTTTTTAACCCTACAATTTCAACATAATTTTGTGTCGGATTTGGAAATAGTTTTAAGCTATTAAAATCGTGATTCGCTTCACTTAAAGTGCTCCCTTCAACAATGTTTAAGGTTTGATTTGGTGTAACATCAGTAAGTACATCTATGGTACCACTTAACCAATACACAGCAACATAATCAATATTAGCTGTTGTACCCAAACCAAAAATTTCTATGTTAGAATTTTGTCCCAAAAACCCTTCACCACACAAAACATATCTATATTGCTTTTCTCCATTAATACTAATTTCAATCCAAGAACCAATACCATTTTTGTTTGAACTAGTTCCTTCTAATTTTACTTTTAAAAAATTATTAGAATTATTTGTTGCATTTACTCTTAACGAATGATTATCTGGCGCTTGATTAACTATTACTAAATCTGTTAAACCATCATTATTAACATCACCGATAGCGTTTGCAAAACTAATATATTGATCATCGCTAAACCCAGCGTTTAATGGAACTGTAAAAGTATTATTAGTGACTTGTTCATAAAAAGCATAAGTAAATATCCCTAAATTTGGATTATCAATCATACTACTAACGTACAAGTCTAAATCTGTATCATTATCAGCATCAAAAAAGGAAGCTCCCCAACCAATACTATTAAAGATAGTTCCTGAAGCCAATGCTATATCAGTAAATGTTCCATCCCAATTATTACAAAGCAAAAAGTTACCTTCTACAGTATTAGTAACGTAAATATCTAGCCAACCATCATTATTATAATCATCTATAGTAGTAGACATAGCATTTGCTATTACATCTGTTCCCGAAGCTGCACTAACATCTGTAAAAGTACCATTTCCATTATTGCGATATAAAATGTTTGGATTAGCTATTCTATCATTAGATATATAGATATCTTGATAACCATCGTTATCATAATCAAAAAATGATGCGCAAAATGAAAGGTGACCTACAGTACTTATTCCAGAAGTAGCAGTAACATTAGTAAAAGTACCATCACCATTGTTATGGTAAAGCTCATTAGGAATGACATACATATCATCTTTATTACAAAGGAATAAATCTAAATGCCCATCATTGTCATAATCACCAAAAGCAGCACCATAAGTATATTTCACTCCAAAATTTGGAAGTCCTGCTGCAAAAGTTACATCTGTAAAAATAAAATTACCATCATTTTGATATAGTTTATTTACACCATCAACTTTAGTAACAAATAAATCATTATCACCATCATTATCATAATCTACCCAAAGCACCTGCTTACTATGTCCTGTTATTGAAATATTGAAAGTGTCCTCAACAAAAGTTCCAGAATTATTTTTAAAAAACTTTACTCCAAAATTACCCTTACTTGCAAATGTTAAGTCATCCCAACCATCATTATCATAATCAAAAAAACTAACACCTCCTAGAATAGAGCTTGCACTTCCTGTAACACTAATACCTAAAGAAGCTGCATCATCATTAAAAAATAATTGCGCATAACAATGGCTAGTTGAAAAAACAAAAACAGCCATTATTACACGCAAAAATTTCATAATTAATATTATTTAAATAACGGTTTATCCTCCATCATTGCATTTACTTTATCTGCAACAGATTCAAGTACAGCTTCATCCTCATAATTAGTAATAACCTCATCAATCAAAGCCACAATACCATCCATATCTTGTTCTTTTAAACCTCTAGTAGTAACAGCAGCTGTACCAACTCTAATTCCAGAAGTTACAAACGGACTTTTATCATCAAAAGGTACCATATTTTTATTTACAGTAATATCAGCCTTCACTAAAGCTTGTTCAGCATCCTTTCCTGTAATGTCTTTATTTCTTAAATCAATAAGCATCATATGGTTATCTGTACCTCCAGAAATAATATCGTAACCTCTTGCTACAAATGATTTGGCCATAGCAGCAGCATTCTTTTTTACTTGTAGCATATAGTGCATAAAATCGTCAGATAATGCTTCTCCAAAAGCTACTGCTTTAGCTGCAATAATATGCTCTAGAGGACCTCCTTGATTTCCAGGGAATACTGCCGAATCAAATAATGAAGACATCATTTTTGGCTTACCAGACTTGAAAGTTAATCCAAATGGGTTTTCAAAATCCTGTCCCATCATAATCATCCCTCCTCGTGGTCCACGTAAAGTTTTATGTGTTGTAGTTGTAACTACATGACAATGTGGTAATGGGTCATTTAAAATACCCTTAGCAATTAATCCTGCTGGATGTGAAACATCTGCTAGTAATATAGCTCCAACACTATCTGCTATCTCTCTAAATCTTTTAAAATCTATATCTCTAGAATAAGCTGAAGCTCCAGCAATAATTAATTGAGGTTTCTCCTTTGTTGCTATTTCTTGAATCTTATCATAATTTAAAACTCCTGTTTCTTGTTCTACTCCATAAAAAACCGGGTTATATAATTTACCAGAAAAATTTACTGGTGAACCATGAGTTAAATGTCCTCCATGTGACAAATCAAAACCTAAGATCTTATCTCCTGGTTTTAAGCATGCATGATAAACAGCAGTATTTGCTTGACTACCAGAATGTGGCTGTACATTTACATAAGCAGCTCCAAAAAGCGATTTTGCTCTATCAATAGCTATTTGCTCAACCTCATCAACTACTTCACATCCTCCATAATACCTTTTTCCTGGGTACCCTTCGGCATATTTATTAGTTAAAACAGAACCTGCTGCTTCCATTACTTGATCACTTACAAAGTTCTCTGATGCAATTAGTTCTAATCCTTCTGTTTGTCTTTCTCTTTCAGCTTGAATTAATTCAAATATCTGTTCGTCGCGTTGCATAAATTTTTGTTATAGTTAAATTACCGTCAAAAATAATAAATACATTAGTTTAATAAAGTAAAAAACATATATTTGAAATATAATTTATTAAAAACTAATCAACATATATAACATGCCTTTATTCGCAAATAATCCAGATAGAACATCTTGGTTACACGTTGACAAGAATTCAGATTTCCCTATTCAAAACATACCATTTGGTGTTTTCTTAACTAGAGATGATATTATTACTATTGGTACAAGAATTGGAGATACTGCAATTGACTTAGGAGCTTTACATCAATTAGGTTATTTTGAAGGTATTCCTTTAACAGATGATATTTTTCTTCAAGATACTCTAAATGACTTTATTGCTGATGGTAGAAAAACTTGGAGATCAGTAAGAAATCGAATTGCTGAAATTTTTGATGACAGTAACGATTCATTAAAACACAATGTAAAACATAAAGAAATTGTATTATTTCGTCTGGATGAAATAGAAATGCAATTACCTGTACAAATTGGAGATTACACCGATTTTTATGCAAGTAAAGAGCACGCTACTAATGTAGGAACTATGTTTAGAGGAGCAGATAATGCGTTAATGCCAAACTGGTTACACTTACCTGTTGGATATCATGGAAGAAGTTCGTCTATTATTCCTTCAGGGATTCCAATTCACAGACCTAATGGCCAAACATTACCTGCTGGTGCTGATGCACCTGTATTTGGTCCATCTAAGCTAGTAGATTTTGAATTAGAAATGGCTTTTATTACTACAGATGCTAACGATTTAGGAGAACCTATTCCTGTTGAAGAAGCAGAGGAATATATTTTTGGCTTAGTACTGTTTAATGATTGGAGTGCTAGAGATATTCAAAAATGGGAATATGTGCCATTAGGACCTTTCCTTGGTAAAAATTTTGCATCGTCAATTTCACCTTGGATAGTTACTCTTGATGCTTTAGAACCTTTTAGAGTTGATACTCCAAAACAATCTCCTAAACCATTAGATTACTTACAGTTTAAAGGGAAAAAGAGTTTTGATATAAATCTAGAAGCTGCAATTAAACCTCAAGGTGCAAAAGAAACTATAGTTTCTCGCTCTAACTTTAAATATATGTATTGGAATATGGCGCAACAATTAGCACATCATACAGTCAATGGTTGTCCAGTAAATTCAGGTGATATGATGGGAAGTGGAACTATTTCTGGTCCAACTGAAGATAGTTTTGGCTCGATGTTAGAATTAACTTGGAGAGGTGAAAAGCCAATTAAAATGAAAGATGGTACAGAACGTAAATTCATTAACGACCATGATACAGTTATCATGAGAGGTTATTGTGAAAATGATGATGTTCGTATTGGGTTTGGACAAGTAAAAACTGAATTATTACCAGTTTATAAAAAATAAAAAATTCATTTATATATAAATAAAAAAGCGACCTGTAGGTCGCTTTTTTATTTTAAAATGGTGCATCGCACACAATATTCATTCTTTCCTTTTTTACTGGGTGTTCAAAATCTAGCATTTCAGCATGCAAATGCAAACGTTTTTCTTTAGTTCCATATAAATCATCTCCAACAATTGGCATATGCAAGCCTTTACTATGAGCAGCGTGCACACGTAATTGATGTGTTCGACCAGAAATTGGGTAAAAATACACTCGTGTTTTTCCTCCTTCTTTAGAAATAACTTGAAACCTAGTTTTTGCTGGTTTACCATGGTCATAACATACCAATTGACGTGGTCTATTATTAAAATCAACACGTAATGGTAATTCTATATAACCAGAATCCACATCTGCCTCACCATCAAGAAGAGCAACATAACGTTTTTTAATTGTACGTTCTATAAACTGCTTCTGAAGGTTTTTATGTGTCTTTTCGTTTTTTGCAACCAGTAAAATACCTGAAGTAGACATATCTAAACGATGAACTAATAATGGTCCCTTAGCATCAGGCAAATAAGCTTTCATTTTTGTATAAACAGAATCTGTAATTGTTCTACCAGGAACAGATAAAAATTCGTGAGGTTTATTTACTAATAACAAATAATCATCCTCGTATAAAATTTCTAAATCACCTTCATAAGCGACAAACTGTTCCATTGGATTAGTTTCTATTTCCAAACCTTTCATCATATGCCCTAAAATAGGCTCACACTTACCTCTACAAGAAGGGTAAAATTGCTTATGCTTACGAACTTCAGATTTTGGTGAAACTCCCCACCAAAATTCAGCCATAGCAATAGGTTTTAATTCATTTTCATAAGCATACTGAAATAATTTAGGCGCAGCACATTCACCAGAACCTGCTGGTGGATGCGGTAAATTTGTTTCGTCAAAAATATCGAGTAAATCCTTTACTTCACCATTACTATTCAAAAAACGATATTGTTCATGCAAACGCTTTTGTAAACTTGATGATAATGCCCTACGTTCTTGTTTTAAAGCCTCAATAGGATTTAAAATTTGTTTTAAATCTTCTTCGGCCTTTTTTATTTTAGTAGACCATTCCTGCTTTAAATCCCTAAGCCTAAAATGAAAATAGATACTCTGATTCTTAAGCTCTTCCAGCAATTCATTGTATTCGCTCTTTGGCAACTCTTCTTTAGCAGTTTCTCGCTGTTGTTTTCGTTTAGTTTTTTCTAATTTAGATTTAGCTTTAAAAACACTTAATGTCTTTTGATAATCCAACTCTAATTGAATAATGTTTTCTTTTGCTAAATCAATTTTTGAGTTGGCTTCCAAAGCATCAATTTTTGCATTCAGCTCATTCAAATATGCTTCGCCTTTTTTATAAAATCCTTCTTTATTTAAGGTGTTATATATTGGTGGCACAAAACCGCTTATAAAGTTGCTTTCTGCTAATTTTCCTGAAAATGCGGCTAAGTAACCTAATTGGTCTTTTAAATTCTTTACTATCATCACTCCAAACATCTTCCCTATCTGCAATCCTTTTTGTTGAGGATCTAAACCAAAATTATGCTCAAAATCTGTTTGTGATTCCAAATAGTTATGCACTTCTTTTGCTGCTATTATAGACAGCTTATGAGGTTCATAGTAGAAAGGAAATGTAAACTTCTCTGGTAAATTTATTTTAGAATCTAATTCTAAGGGGTGAAAAAGTGAATCATCAGTTCGAAACATGTATTTTATCTCTAAGAGTGCAAAGAAACAAAAAACTTCTGTTTAACAATGCTTATGTGTAGTCTTCTAATTGAATAGTATTAATTGCTCCATGACTAGCATGTGCTACCACATTACCATTCTGTATCACTAATAATTGAGGCGATTCATGCATTACCTGAAACTTATAACCAACTTCATTAGAAACGTCTCTATAACTTAATAAATCTAGATAGTATAGGTCTAAATCTTTTTCTGTTAAACTATAAGCCTCTATAAATTGATTAATTACCATTTTACTAATACCACATCTTGTAGAATGCTTAAAAATTACTTGTGTCTTTTTTTTAGATTTTTCTTCAATATAATTTAGTTGTGCAACAGTATTTAGAGGAATCCAAGGTAATGTCTTTTCTTCCTTTTGTTCAGTCTTAAAAATCTTATTCAATATTCCCATAACAGCCTTCTAAATTTGTTTAAAGTAAGTCGCTTTCAATATAAAAGCTTACAATTAAAAATAAAAAAGGTGAAAATAATCATTTTCACCTTTATACATTAAATAGTAATTCTTAATTTCTAGAAGGGTAAATCCCTTCAATACAAATAATATATCGTATAGCTATTGATGGTTGAGCAATACTAAATGATTGATTTCCTCCATTATTGTTAACAATCTCATTATTTGTTGATGAACTGTATGAAAGTTTGGAAGTGTTTGTTTCAATTGGTAAAATACTTTTTGAAGAAAGGTTACTACCTCCATCTCCAGTTTTAAGGTTGATCGAATGATTATGGGCTGGCAAGTTCGCAACAGTTAAGGTGCTTGTTTCTGCTCCATATCTTTCTCCTTGTCTCCTATTAGTTAAACCTGGACCATGACCAACACCAACAGCCACTCTACCTCTTAAATCTGGTAAAGCAAAAGTTGTTCTGCCATCGCCACCATAAATTGTACCTATTATTGAAAAAAGTGCAGTATTATTAGATATAGGTAATAATTGGCCATCACAAAATGCCCAACCTCTTGGTGCAAAATTACCTGCAAACATTTTTACTTCTCCAATGAATGCTTCTTGAGAAAAACTTGAGATTGAACTAAAAAGAAAAACAATCAATACTAATTTTTGTAGTCTAGAATTCATAAATAAAAAAATTAATGGTTAATAATATATCTAAAGTTAACCATTAATTTTCTTATAGCATTGATTACACTACTAATAATCCGACAAAAAGTCACTAAAAAACAAGTTGTTAACGACATTCTGTCTCGTAAAATGTATTGGTAAGGTTCTTGACCAAGACTAAACAGAAAAGAAAAATAAAACAATATGAACTTAAATAATTTTACAATAAAATCTCAAGAAGCCATACAACAAGCACAACAGCTTGCCCAAGGCTTTGGTCATCAACAAATAGAAAATGAACATATTTTTAAAGCTATTTTTGATGTAGACGAAAATGTATTACCATTTCTTTTAAAGAAATTAAATGTAAATGTAGGCTTACTACAACAAGTTTTAAATAAAGAGATAGAAAGCTTCTCTAAAGTATCAGGAGCAGATATTATGTTATCTCGTGAAGCGGGAAAAACTATAAACGAAGCATCAATCATAGCAAAAAAAATGAAAGATGACTTTGTTTCAATTGAACATCTCATACTAGGTATTTTCAAATCTAAAAGTAAAATTTCTCAAATACTAAAAGATCAAGGTGTAACCGAAAAAGGTTTAAAAGCTGCTATTGAAGATTTACGTAAAGGAGACAGAGTAACATCTCAAAGTCAAGAAGATACTTATAATTCTTTAAATAAATATGCTAAAAATCTCAACCAATTAGCAAAAGATGGCAAATTGGATCCTGTAATTGGACGTGATGAAGAAATAAGACGTATTCTTCAAATCTTATCACGTAGAACCAAAAACAATCCCATTTTAGTTGGTGAACCAGGAACTGGTAAGACAGCAATTGCAGAAGGTTTAGCACATAGAATCATTGATGGAGATATTCCTGAAAACCTAAGAGATAAGCAAATTTTTGCACTAGATATGGGAGCATTAATTGCAGGCGCTAAATATAAAGGTGAATTTGAAGAACGATTAAAAGCAGTCATCAAAGAAGTAACAACTAGTGAAGGTGATATTGTTCTTTTTATTGATGAAATCCACACCTTAGTTGGTGCTGGAGGTGGACAAGGAGCTATGGATGCTGCAAATATTTTAAAACCAGCTTTAGCACGTGGAGAACTAAGAGCTATTGGAGCAACAACGTTGGACGAATATCAAAAATACTTTGAAAAGGATAAAGCATTAGAAAGACGTTTTCAAAAAGTAATGGTTAACGAACCAGATACCGAAAGTGCTATTTCAATTCTTCGTGGTATCAAAGAAAAATATGAAACACATCACAAGGTTCGCATTAAAGATGAAGCTATTATTGGTGCTGTTGAATTATCTAACAGATATATAACCAATCGTTTTCTTCCAGATAAAGCTATCGATTTAATGGACGAGGCTGCTTCTAAGTTACGTATGGAAATCAACTCTAAACCTGAAGAGCTTGATGTGTTGGATAGAAAAGTAATGCAGTTAGAAATTGAGATTGAAGCTATTAAAAGAGAGAAAGATGAAGCTAAGTTAAAATCATTGCGCTCCGATTTAGCAAATCTAAAAGAAGAACGTAATGCTTTAAATGCAAAATGGAAGAGTGAAAAAGAAGTTGTAGAGAATATTCAAAATACAAAACAAGATATTGAGAACTTTAAGTTAGAAGCAGAGCGTGCTGAACGTGATGGTGATTATGGTAAAGTAGCAGAAATCCGTTACGGAAAAATCAAAGATGCTGAAGAGGCACTTGAAGCACATCAGGCAAAACTTTCCGAGCAACAGTCTAACAATAATTCTTTAATTAAAGAAGAAGTTACCTATGATGATATTGCTGAAGTGGTAGCTAAATGGACAGGAATTCCTGTGACTAAAATGATTCAATCTGAACGTGAAAAATTATTAAAACTTGAATACGAATTACACAAACGTGTTGTTGGACAAGAAGAAGCAATTGTAGCTGTAAGTGATGCTGTAAGGCGTAGTAGAGCTGGTTTACAAAATCCTCAAAAACCTATTGGAACATTCTTATTTCTTGGAACTACTGGAGTTGGTAAAACTGAATTAGCAAAAGCTTTAGCCGAATACTTGTTTGATGATGAAAATGCTATGACACGCATTGACATGAGCGAATATCAAGAACGTCATGCAGTTAGCAGATTAGTTGGAGCTCCTCCAGGATATGTTGGCTATGATGAAGGAGGACAATTGACTGAAGCAGTTAGAAGAAAACCCTATTCAGTAGTGCTATTAGATGAAATTGAAAAAGCACATCCAGATACTTTTAATATTTTATTACAAGTATTAGATGAAGGTAGATTAACAGATAACAAAGGTCGTATTGCAGATTTTAAAAACACAATCATTATTATGACCTCAAATATGGGAAGTCATATTATTCAAGAAAAATTTGAAGCTGTTAAAGATATAGATACTGCAATGGAAGCTGCAAAAATTGAAGTTTTAGGATTACTAAAACAAACGGTTAGACCAGAATTCTTAAACAGAATTGACGATACAATTATGTTTACACCATTAAGTAAAAATAATATTAAAGATATTGTAGGCTTACAACTAAAAAGTGTTACAAAAATGATAGCACAACAAGGTATTACTTTTGATGCCACAGAAGAAGCCGTAAAATATTTAGCTGATAAAGGTTTTAATCCTGAATATGGAGCAAGACCAGTTAAGCGAGTTATTCAAAAAGAAGTTTTAAATGCCTTAAGTAAAGAAATATTAGCTGGAAAAGTAACAACAGACAGTATTATTTTACTAGATGCATTTGATGATAAATTAGTCTTTAGAAATCAAGGTGATTTAGTTGCCGAAGAGTTCTAAGTGTAACAATAGTTTTTTTAAACAGTCTTATAATTGGTTGGTTAGTTGAAAGCAACACAAGTTTCATTCTTGAAAGGCGTGTTGCTTTCTTTTTTTTATCAAAATATACCATTTGGTATATTTTATATATATTTGTATTGTTATGATATCAAAAGCAGAATTAACAAAACAATTTATATTAGAAACTGTTGCTCCAATTTTCAATAAAAATGGTTATGCTGCAACAAGCATGCAGGATATTACTAAAGCAACAGGATTAACTAAAGGAGCAATTTATGGTAATTTTAAGAACAAAGAAGATTTAGCAATTGCATCTTTTAAGTTTACTGTAAGAAACCTTATGAAAAAAATTGCTACTCATTTAGAATTAAGCAACTCTCCTATTCAAAAATTATTCTTAATCACAGATTTTTATAGAAATTACTATAGTTATAGCAAAGAACTTGGTGGATGTCCAGTCTTAAATATTGGTGTTGATGCTAATAACCAGAACACTAAACTATTATTAAATGTTAAACAAGTAATAGAAAAAATTCAAGATCAAGTTGCAACAATAATAGAAAAAGGTATAGAAGCTAAGGAAATTACAAACGAAATAAACGCAATGCAATATGCTAAACGTATTGACACCATGATACAAGGTGCAATTTTCATGACTTATACACTTGATGATGAATTTTACCTAAAAGATACCATGAACCAAATAGATCAAATGATACATAACGAATTAAAAAAATAAAAAAAAATTTAAACTAAAATATACCAATTGGTATAAAAAATATATAAAATGAAAACACTACCAAAAATTCTTAAAAGCAAAACAAAAATTAGATTCCAAGACTGCGACCCTTTCAATCATTTAAATAATGCAGCATATATAAATTATTTAATAAATGCAAGAGAAGACCAACTAATACAATACTATGATATTGATATTTATAAAATGGGAAAAACATTAGGAAAAAGTTGGGTAGTTGGTAGTAATCAAATAGCTTATTTACGACCAGCATTTTTAATGGAAGAAGTAGTTATTGACTCACAACTTATAAATTTTAGCAATAGTTCATTACAAGTAGAACTACGAATGTGGAATCATGACAAGACAGAATTAAAAGCAGTAATGTGGAGCTCATTTGTGCACTTTAACTTAATTAAACTTAAAACTGAAGTCCATACTGAAGAGCTAATGCAATTATTTAACGCTGTTTTAAACCCCGTTAAGCAAACTTCATTTGAAACTAGAGCACAACAGTTAAAGGCAAAAAAACAAGTAATATAAAAAAGAGCGCCACTTAATAAAGTAGCGCTCTTCCATCTATTAATCAATAAAGAAGGTCAATAAATTAACCTAAAAATTTATGCTTCTTAGAAGATATATTTTAAACCTAAAGTAATTCCAGAACCAAGACCTTCTTGAGTTTGGCTATCGAACATATTAAATCCAAAAGAAGTAGTACCTACAGCATCTCCTCCATCTGGTTTAATAGAGTTATATCCAAATCTACCAAATTTAGCTTCTAAAGTCCATTTACCTCCAATAAAGTAGTCAATTCCAGGTTCAATATTAAACCCATAACCACTAAAGTTTTCACTAAATAATAAAGGCACGTTTGCTTCACCAAAAATGAAGAATTTCTCAGTAACTGACCAATACTTTCTAGCTAATGGTTTAACTACAAAAGTATCATCCCCTCCAATAGCATTAGTGTAACCTACAGCTCCACCAACAGTAACAGTAGGAGAAATAAAATTACCTACAGCAGGTAAAATAGTGTAAACTGCATCAGAACCTTCAGTTTTTGAATAACTACCTGAAGCTAATCCCCACCATGCTCCTTTTAATCCTTCGCTTTTCTTTTCTTCTTGAGCTTGAGATGTATTAAAAACGAATAAACAAGCTAATAAAGTTGTAAATAATAATTTTTTCATTGTGTATTTTGATTAGAATTTGATACAAAATTAAAACAGGAATAATCCTTAAAAACTGACTAAAGTCATAGTTTAGAATATTTTTAAAAATATTTCATTAAAGAAGTTTTTAGTATTAAAATACATAGGGATTTTCGTAACTTTACACCATAAATTCTTACAATGAAACCGATAAATAAATTCATAGATCATACGTTATTAAAACCTATTGCTACAGAGAGTGATATCATTCAATTATGTGAAGAAGCTAAACAATATAATTTCTATTCAGTTTGCGTTAATAGTTGTTTTGCTGACTTAGCTTACAAATTTTTAAAAGACACAGATGTTAATGTTTGTTGTGTAGTTGGATTTCCTCTAGGAGCTATGAGTACAGAGGCTAAAGCTTTTGAAGCTAAAGAAGCAATAAAAAATGGTGCTGAAGAAATAGATATGGTTATTAATATTGGTTTCTTAAAAAGTAGAGATTATAAAGCTGTATTAAATGATATTTCTAAAGTTAAAGAAGCTTGTGGTAATAAAGTCTTAAAAGTAATTTTAGAAACTTGTGACCTTACTAAAGAAGAAATCATAAAAGCTAGTGAACTTTGTGTTGAAGCAAATGCAGATTTTGTAAAAACTTCAACTGGGTTTGGTTCTGGAGGAGCTACACAAGCAGATGTAAAAATCATGAAAAAAACCGTTAAAGGAAAAGCTAAGATAAAAGCATCTGGAGGTATAAGAGATTATGAAACTGCAAAGCATTTTATTGACTTAGGTGTTGAAAGGCTTGGTGTATCATCTGGAATTGCAATTATGAATGGTGAAAAATCTGATGCTGATTATTAAAAGAACAAAAAAATTATGAGTGTACATATTGAAGCAAAAAAAGGCGAAATAGCCGAAACTATACTATTACCTGGAGATCCATTAAGAGCAAAATGGATAGCTGAAACTTTTTTTGAAAACCCAGTTTGTTTTAATAAAGTAAGAGGTATGTATGGATATACTGGAACTTACAATGGAAAAAGAGTTTCTGTTATGGGAACCGGAATGGGTGTACCAAGTATTTCAATCTATGCTCACGAACTAATAAACGAGTATGGTGTTAAAAATTTAATTCGAGTAGGTAGTGCAGGTTCATATCAAAAAGATGTAAAGATTAGAGACATTGTTTTAGCAATGGCAGCATCGTCTAACTCTGGATTAAATGAAATTAGATTTGGTGGCGCTGACTATGCTCCTACTGCTAGTTTTGAATTGTTTATAAAAGCTGTAGAAGCAGCTAAAGCAAAAAATATAGAAGTAAAAGCAGGAAATATTTTCACAAGTGATGAGTTTTATGCTGATGATTTTGAATCTTATAAGAAATGGTCAAAATTTGGTGTATTATGTGTTGAAATGGAAAGTGCAGGATTATATACCATTGCCGCAAAGTATGATGTTAATGCATTAAGTATATTAACTATATCTGACTCTTTAGTAACTGGTGAACGCACAACAAGTAAAGAGCGAGAAACCACTTTTAAAGGCATGATTGAAATTGCTCTTGAATTAGCATAAGCTTTTAACATTTATAAATGTTTATTTTCTTTTAGTACTCGTATATTTGAAGTACTAATTAACTGTAACCTATTATGAAAAAATTATATACATTTCTTTTAATATTTGCTTTTACTTTACCTTCTATAGCTCAAGAAATAGATAGTACTTCAAATAATGATAATTCATCTACTTATTACTTTATCAGGCATGCCGAAAAAGATAGAAGCGATAAAACAAACAAAGATCCAAATCTTGTTTTAGATGGTATTTTAAGAGCTGCCAAATGGAGTATTGTATTAGATAATATTGACTTTGATGCTATTTACTCTACTAATTATAATAGAACTAAAGAGACAGCACAACCTACAGCCGAAAAAAACAATTTAGATATTACAGTTTACGACCCAAGAAATATAGATGCTAAATCATTTTTAGAGCAAACTAAAGGAAAGAAAGTACTTGTTGTAGGTCATAGCAACACTACTCCAATGTTTGTTAATAAACTCTTAGGTAAAGAAAAATACAAACAAATTGACGATAGTAATAATGCTAATCTATATATAATAACTATTTCTTCTTCAGGAGAAATTAGTGATACCTTATTAGTTATAGAGTAATTATTTAATTACTACATTTTCAGTTTCGATTTTAGATAAAAGTTTTAAGTTCTTGTTTTCAAAAGCTTTATCTAAATCAAATAAATCATTATCTGGATTAAGTGGTTTGTAATTATTATAATCTACTATTCGCAAACCATTAATGTAACGTTCATTATAGGCTTCTCTAAATCGCATACCTCCTCCATTTACATGATATGAATAAGCTAAATAGTCAACTTTTTTAGTTTCTTTATTAATCCAATACACATAAATATCATCAAAATCGTCACCTCCTCCTTCTTCATCAAACGTAACCTTAACTTTATGATATGAATTTCCTTTTATAAGTGTTTCACCTAAATATGTCTTATTTACTGCAGCATCATTTAATCCAAATGGTAATAGCACAAAATAATTTACAGAGTTAATAGAGTTCTTATATTTATTAACCATTGAATCTGCAACAATTACACTTTCCTCATTTACAAATCTCTTAAAACTGGTATTAGTATAAACATCCTTAATTGTATTTATTGAATCTTTAAATATTCTCTGGTAAGTAAAGTTTCCAAAAGATCTTTTAGATACATAGTGCTTATCTCTAAAATCAAATTCCATCTCAAAATTTGTATACTTATCACCTCCTGAAACTTCAATTGATTCATCTATAATATCCTGAACATTAACTATTTTCACATCTTTACAAGCTAAAAACGTAATAACAAACATAAAACTAAGGCAGTATTTCATTTTTAAAATTTTATAATAAAGTCGTTAAACTTAATAAATAATAACACAAATAGAATTAATAAATTTGTGTAGCTTTGGCCTCCAATGCAAAAAACAGTAAACATATTAAATAAAAAAGCACGCTTTGAGTATGAAATACTTGATAAGTATACTGCTGGTATTGTGTTAACTGGAACAGAAATAAAGTCTATTAGACAAAGTAAAGCATCTATTGCAGAAAGCTTTTGTGAGTTTAACGATCTTGGAGAACTCTTTGTTATTAATATGACTATCCAAGAATACGACTTTGGTAATTACTACAACCACAAACCTAAAGCCCAAAGAAAACTTTTACTTAATAAACGTGAATTAAAAAAACTTGAAAAGGAAGTTAAAAACACGGGTTTAACTATAGTTCCTTTAAAACTGTTTATTAATGAAAAAGGGTTCGCTAAACTAGATATAGCGCTTGCTAGAGGTAAAAAACTTTATGACAAACGTGAGAACATTAAGGATCGTGATAATAAACGTGATTTAGCACGCATTAAGAAAAATTTTAAATAAGTTTAGGCTTTTTATAACAACTCAAGGCAATTTTTATGCCTAAGTTTGGTTTAGTTTTTAGAGCTATCTAAAAATTAAAATGCTAAACCAACCATCTATGAAATTTAACTTCTCGCTATTTATAGCTTGCTTTTGCTCTTTTTTGAGCTATTCTCAAATTACTGGAACTGTAACAGACACAAAAAAAGAACCACTTCCTTTTGTTAATATTTATATTGATAATACCTACATAGGAACTACAAGTAACGAAGAAGGGAAATATGAATTAAATGTAAATACTACAAAAGAATACACGATAGTATTTAAATATTTAGGTTATAAAACCATAAAAAAAACAATCGAACCAAAATCCTTCCCTTATCAATTAAATATTGAAATGGAAGAAGAAGAAGTTTCCCTAGCAGAAGTTGTTGTTAATGCAAACGAAAATCCTGCAAATAGAATTATAAGAGCTACTATAGACAACCGAAAAGCAATGCTAGAAAAAATTAGCACTTATAAAGCCGACTTTTACTCTAAGGGTTTAATTAGAATTAAAGATGCTCCTAAAAAAATATTTGGTCAAGAACTAGGAGACCTAGGAGGTGCTCTTGATTCTACACGTAGTGGAATTATTTATTTATCAGAAACTATTTCAAAAATTGATTATAAATATCCTGATAAATTAAAAGAAAAAATTATTGCCTCTAAGGTTAGTGGAGATGATAAAGGTTTCAGTTTTAATAATGCTATTGATGTTGATTATAATTTCTATAACAATACTGTAGAAATTGGCAATCAAATAATATCTCCAATTGCTAATTATGCTTTTAATTATTACAGATATAAGCTTGAAGGTGTTTTTTATGATGATAATGGAAACTTAATCAACAAAATAAAAGTAACTCCAAAACGAAAAAATGACAGAGTATTTTCTGGAACCATTTATATTGTTGAAGACCATTGGTCGATTTATGCTCTAGAACTCGATGTAACAGGAGAACAAGCTCAACTTACAGGTGTTGATGTAATTACTTTAAAGCAAAGTTTTTCATTTTCTAACGCTTCAAATTTATGGACTTTATTTTCCCAAAGTATCGATTTTAAATATGGTATTTTTGGAATAAAAGGTGATGGTCGTTTTACTGCTGTTTATAGTAATTATAATTTTAATCCAGAATTCTCTAAGAAAAACTTCACTAATGAAATTGTTTCTTTTGAAGATAATGCAAATAAAAAAGATTCAATTTATTGGAACAACATAAGACCAGTACCTCTAACAATAGAAGAATCTACAGATTATGTCAAAAAAGATAGCATACAAACAGTTAGAGAATCAAAAACCTACTTAGACTCCGTAGATACTGTAAAAAACAAATTTAAAGTAGGAGATATTTTAGGTGGTTATACATATAATAATACCTATGAAGGAAAAAGATTTAATGTAACTGGATTATTAGGAGGTTATGGTTTTAATACTGTACAAGGCTTTACAGGAACCATAAAATTTAATTACAGAAAAAAGTACGATGAATTTAAAAAGTATATAAATTTTGACGGAAGCTTAAATTATGGTTTTAGTGACGAACGCTTACGTGGAACTATTGGTGCTACTTATAAATTCAACAACACAACACGCCCTTTTTTAAGAGTCTCTGGAGGAGTTAAAGTTGAACAATTCAATCCAAACTTATTTGATTTAGAAGTACTCAATAGTTTTATGTCTTTATATCAAGAGAAAAACTATATGAAAGTTTATGATAAAAGTTTTATTGAAGCTAGCTACTCTCAAGAGCTTTTTAATGGATTTAGATTGGGCACAAGTTTATCCTTTGAAAGAAGAGCACCTCTATTTAATACAACTGATCAAGTTTGGTTTCCAAGTAAAGAAAGAGAATACACAAGTAATAATCCTCTAGATGAAACTGCTTATGGAGAAGCTCCTTTCGACAAACATCGTATTGCAAAACTTAATATTGGTGTAAACATTAATTTTGACCAAAAATACTTGAGCTATCCTGATAGTAAAATAAATATTTACAGCAGTAAATACCCAACATTATACTTAGGCTATGAAAAAGGGTTTGGAGCAACAAACAGTAACTACAACTTTGACCAAATTAAAGCTAGAATATCTCAATATTTAACCCTTGGTAATAAAGGAAATTTCAAATATTATGTAGCTGCTGGAAAATTCTTTAACGCTGATGACATTTCCTTTATTGACTACCAACACTTTAATGGTAATCAAACTCATGTAAGTTTATTAGGTAGTATGTTACCAAATACATTTAACAACTTACCATACTATGATTTAAGCACAAATAAATCATATACAGAAATGCATGCCGAACATAATTTTAAAGGCTACATCTTAGGAAAAATACCTTTACTAAATAAATTAAATTTCAATCTAATTTTAGGAGCACACAACCTTAGCACTACAGACAATAAACCTTATCAAGAATATAACATAGGTATTGGTAATATTGGTTGGAAAACCTTCCGCTTTTTACGTGTAGATTATGTACGTTCTTATCAAGGAGGTTTTATTAATGATGCCTTTGTTTTTGGATTAACTTTTAATTAATTCTTATCCTCCAACAATGGAACAAATCTAAACTCTCCTAGTTCATGTTTTTCAAATTCTTTGACACCATTTCTAATAAAAAGCGTCATAATTTGCACATCATCTCCAACAGGAATAACTAAACGACCATCAATTTTCAATTGACTTAACAATGGTTTAGGTACAAAAGGAGCTCCTGCAGTTACTATAATACTATCAAAAGGAGCTTCTTCTGGCAAGCCTTTATAGCCATCTCCAAAAATTAACTTCTTTGGTCTATACCCTAATTTAGGTAAAAACTTACTCGTTTTTTTAAATAGCTCTTGCTGTCTTTCAATACTATAAACCTTTGCTCCTAACTCACACAGTACAGCAGCTTGGTAACCACTTCCTGTACCAATTTCTAATATTTTATCTCCTTTCTTTACTTGTAATAATTCACTTTGAAAAGCTACTGTATATGGCTGAGAAATTGTTTGACTTGCTGCTATTGGAAAGGCCTTATCTTGATAAGCATGATCTAAAAAGCTTGAATCCATAAATAAATGTCTTGGAATATTACCAATAGCATTTAACACATCCTTATTGGTTATTCCTTTTGCTATTAATACGTTAACCAATTTTTGTCGTAAACCTTTATGCTTAAAAGTATCTTTCAATGTTTATAGAAATTTTTAAGGCTAAAATTAACCAAAGATTTTAAAGCGAAAAACTAAAATTGAAAAGAATTAAATTATTATAAAAAAGAGGCATATTTTATTATGAAATCCATTAATTAAATACCGAAAAATCTTATTTTTGTTAAAAACATAAAAACTATGCTAAAAGCTGGTGTACTTGGTGCTGGTCACCTAGGAAAAATTCATCTTAGACTTCTTAATCAATCTGATAAATATGAGCTCGTAGGCTTCTACGATGCCGATGAAAATAACGCAAAACGTGTTGCCGAAGAATTTGGTTATACTTACTTCAATACTATCGAAAGTCTTATTGAAGCAGTAGATGTTGTAGACATTGTTACTCCTACTCTTTCTCATTACGATTGTGCTAAACAAGCTATTGCAAAAGGCAAACATATTTTTATTGAAAAACCAATAACAAATACTGTTGAAGAAGCCGAACATATAAGAGAACTCCTAGCCGAAAATAACTTAAGAGGACAAGTAGGTCATGTAGAGCGTTTTAATCCTGCATTTATTGGTATAAAAGACCAACTTGACAAACCAATGTTTATTGAAACACATAGGCTAGCTGAATTTAACCCTAGAGGAACAGATGTACCTGTAGTTCTTGATTTAATGATTCACGATATTGATATTATACTTAGTGTTGTTAAATCTAAAGTAATAAACGTTCAAGCAAGTGGCGTATCAGTGATTAGCGAAACACCAGATATTGCAAATGCTAGATTAGAGTTTGAAAATGGCTGTGTTGCCAACTTAACTGCTAGTAGAATATCATTAAAAAATATGCGTAAAACACGCTTTTTTCAAAGAGATGCTTATATAAGTGTAGACTTTTTAGAGAAAAAATGTGAAGTAGTAAAAATGAAAGATGCGCCTGAGCAACCAGGAGATTTTGATATGATTCTACAAAATGCTGAAGGTGTTAAAAAACAAATATATTTTGACAATCCTGAGATTTCTAACAACAATGCTATTTTAGATGAGTTAGAAACATTTGCAAATGCCATAAACACAAATACTAAACCAATTGTAACACTTCATGATGGAACTGAAGCATTACGTGTTGCAACACAAATAATTAATTGTTTTAAATAAAAAAGTATATATGAAAAATGTAGCAGTCATTGGAGCTGGAACTATGGGAAATGGAATTGCGCATACGTTTGCGCAATGTGGTTTTAATGTTAATTTAATTGATATTAGCGAAGCCGCTTTAGAAAGAGGTATTAGTACTATTACAAGAAACTTGGATAGAATGGTCGCTAAAGAAAAAATCACTGAGGCCAACAAACAAGACACTCTAAACAATATTACTACATACACAAATATGACTGAAGGTGTTGCCTCTGCTGAACTAGTAGTAGAAGCTGCAACTGAAAATGTAGATTTAAAATTAAAAATCTTTCAGCAATTAGACGAAGCTTGTGGAGCTGACACCATTTTAGCTACTAATACATCTTCAATTTCAATTACTCAAATAGCTGCTGTAACATCAAGACCAGAAAAAGTAATTGGTATGCACTTTATGAATCCTGTACCAATTATGAAGTTAGTTGAAATCATCAGAGGTTATAATACTAGTGATGAAGTTACTAACACTATCATGGAAATGTCTAAGGAACTTAAAAAAGTTCCTGTAGAAGTAAATGATTATCCTGGATTTGTGGCTAATAGAATACTAATGCCAATGCTTAATGAGTCTATCGAGACTTTATACAATGGTGTTGCCGGTGTTAAAGAAATAGACACAGTAATGAAGCTAGGTATGGCTCATCCAATGGGACCATTGCAGTTAGCAGATTTCATTGGTCTTGACGTATGTTTATCGATTCTAAACGTTATGTACGAAGGTTTCAAAAACCCTAAATATGCTCCTTGCCCATTATTAGTAAATATGGTAAGAGCAGGTAAATTAGGTGTAAAATCTGGTGAAGGTTTTTACGATTATTCTGAAAGCAGAAAAGCAGAACACGTAGCAAAACAATTTGCATAATTTAAAACAAGGCAATTAAATTTAATTGCCTTGTAATATTTTCTTTTATGGCAAAAGTCCTTCCTTTTAAAGCAATTAGACCAACTAGAGATAAAGTTAGTCTAGTAGCCTCACGTTCTTATCAAACTTATACTCAAGCTGAACGTGAAGCACGAATGGACTATAATCCTTTTGCTTTTTTACATATAGTAAATCCTGGATATAAATACGATTTAGAAATTACAGGAAAGGAACGTTATAACCTTGTAAGAAATCGGTATTTAGAATTTAAAGAAGATAAAATATTTGTTCAAGATAAAACACCTTGTTACTATGTCTACAAAATAATTAACAGGCATAAACAAGTCTTCTCAGGTTTTATTGCGGCTACTAGTGCTAATGATTATGAAAATAATATCATTAGGAAACACGAAGATACTTTACAATTTAGAGAAGAAACCTTCAAAGAATATTTAAAAACAGTTGGTTTTAATGCCGAACCTGTTTTATTGACGTATCCAGATAATGACAACTTAGCCAATATTATTAAAGCTAAGCAACAAGAAAGAGCTGAATTCGAATTTACTACCACTTATAGAGACACACACTATTTATGGCTAATAGATGATGAACAAAGTATTTTTGAAATTAAAAATGAATTTGGTAAAATTAATACCATTTATATAGCAGATGGACACCATCGTTCTGCATCATCATGCTTACTTTCAAAAGAGTATAATGATAATAATGAATTAAAAAGGCATAATTATTTTATGAGTTATTTAATTCCTGAATCTGAACTAAAAATTTACGATTTTAACAGACTAGTAAAAGATTTAAATGGTTTATCAAAAGAAGAGTTTTTAATAAAATTAGACACCTATTTCAGAATAGAAAACAGAGGCACCCAAGCATATAAACCTAGTAAAAAGCACCATTTTAGCATGTATATTGATGGTGAATTTTATTCATTATATCTAAGAAAGAATAATTTTCATATCAATAATGCTCTAGACGCTCTTGACACACATATATTATATAAAACAATTCTAGAACCACTCTTAGGTATTAAAGATTTACGTAACGACTCAAAAATAGAATATTCACATAGTAAATCTGGTGTTACTACCATGAAATCAAAAGTAGATAGTGGCGATTTTGCAGTTGGTTTTGGTTTAGTACCAATAACTATTAATGAAATGAAAGCCATAGCAGATGAAGGCTTAACTATGCCTCCAAAAAGCACTTATATTTTGCCAAAATTAAGAAGTGGTGTAACCATATATGAGTTATAAAATGATTATAAAACAAAATCTTAAACATATAAAATCTCAACTTCCAAAAGATGTTACACTAGTAGCTGTTTCAAAAACTAAACCTATTAGTGATATCATGGAAGCGTACGATGCTGGTCAACTAGTTTTTGGAGAAAACAAAATTCAAGAAATGGTTGAAAAGCATGAACAAATGCCTAAAGATATTGAGTGGCATATGATTGGTCATGTACAACGTAATAAAGTGAAATACATGGCAAGTTTTGTGAGTTTAATTCACGGAGTAGATAACTTTAAACTACTTAAAGAAATAAACAAACAAGCCTTAAAACACGACAGAGTAATTAACTGCTTGTTACAAATAAAGATAGCTTCAGAAAATACTAAGTTTGGAATGACAGAAGCAACAGCTCTAGAAATTTTAAAATCAGAAGAGTTTAAAAATTTAAAAAACATAAAAATAACTGGAGTCATGGGAATGGCTTCATTCACAGATAATTTAGAACAAGTAGCATCCGAATTTAAAACCTTAAAAGCTGCATTTAATAATTTAAAAACCATACAAGCCTTTAATTGTGATTTACAAACAATATCTATGGGAATGAGTGGTGATTATGAATTAGCGATAGAAAACGGAAGTAATATGGTACGCATTGGAAGTAGCATCTTTGGAGCTAGAAATTATTCTATTTAATAAAGACATCTTATTTACGCAATACTAGACATAGAGACTACTGGAGGGAAGTACAATGAAGAAGGTATTACTGAAATAGCCATTTATAAATATGATGGTCATGAAGTAGTAGATCAATTTATTAGCTTAGTAAATCCCGAAAGAGAGATTCAGCCATTTGTGGTTAACCTTACTGGGATAAATAGTAATATGTTGCGTAATGCTCCTAAATTTTATGAAGTTGCAAAACGTATTGTTGAAATAACTGATGGTTGCATTTTGGTAGCGCATAATGCACAATTTGATTATCGCATATTAAAAACAGAATTTAGACGATTAGGATTTGATTTTGAACGCAAAACACTATGTACTGTTGAACTATCAAAAAATTTAATCCCTGGTCAAGCATCATATAGCTTAGGTAAACTAGCTCGAGCTTTAGGCATTCCTGTAAGCGATAGACATAGGGCTTCTGGAGATGCATTAGCCACAGTAAAACTTTTTAAGATGCTTCTCGACAAAGACCTTGATAAAACTATTATTCAAGAATCTATTCGTTTAGAGCCTAAGCATCAAATGGAGCCTAAACTACTAGATATAATAGATAAATTACCCTCTATAACTGGTGTTTATTATATGCATCGAGAGGATGGCAAAATCATCTATATAGGCAAAAGCAAGAATATAAAAAAACGTGTTAACCAACACTTTACCAGTCAAAATCCAAAATCTAAGCGTATTCAATTACAAGTTGCAGCTGTAACTTATGAAGATACAGGAAGTGAACTTGTAGCACTATTAAAAGAAAGCGAAGAAATTAAACGTAATAAGCCAAAGTTTAATCGCGCTTTAAGACGCACCATTTTTTCTCATGGACTATTTAGTTTTACTGACGAAAAAGGTTATATCAACTTAAAAGTAGCAAAGGTTAATGGCAAAGAAAAACCTATAACTACTTTTTCTAACTTAAAAAGCGCTAAGAGTTTTTTAGAAAAAAAGGTAGACGAACATAATCTATGTCAAAAACTAAGTGGCACATATAAAACAGAAAGCAATTGTTTTAACTACACCATAAAGCAATGCTTTGGCGCATGTATTAGTGAAGAACCCTTTAATATATATAACAACCGTAAGTTAGAACTCATAAACAAATATAGCTTTAACAACCATAACATGGTAATTATAGATAGAGGAAGAACGGTTGATGAACGAAGTGCTATTCTTATTGAAGACGGTATTTTTAGAGGCTTTTGCTTTTATAATTTAAACTACCAAATAAATAATATTGAAGTACTTAAAACATTAATTACTCCAATGAATCATAATAGAGACGCACAACATATTATACAAAGTTACTTACGTAGAAATAAACGCTTAAAAGTCCTTAAACTCTAACTAAAAATGAAACATTTTTTTTCTGCTCTAATTCTTTTTTTACTAAACCTCCACTTAACAACTGCTCAAAATAAATTTGAAACAACAAGCTTCCAAGTTACAAGTGGTGATTTGCTAACAAATGTTTATACTGCTGATTCAACAGCTAACGCATTAGTAATTTATGAAAAAGGTAATAGCTATATTGATGAAGAAACTTTTAATGTAGTAACAGAGATAAAACGTAAAATTAAAATATTAAAAAAAGAAGCTTTCAACCAAGGAACTATTGAAATACTACTTTATAATAATGATTCAAAAAATAAAGAAAAAATAAAAAAAATTGTTGCTTATACACATAATATAAATAATAGCATTGGTACAAAACAAAGGTTAAATAAGGATGATATATTTACAGAAGTAATAAATAAAAATTATACACAGGTAAAATTCACACTACCAGACCTTAAAGAAGGCTCTGTAATTACTTATAGCTACACCTTAGTCTCCCCTTTTATTTTTAATTACCACAGTTGGAGTTTTCAAGATGATATACCTAAACTTTATAGCGAATATACTACTAGCATACCCGCAAACTATAAGTATCATATAAAACTTGTAGGTAATCAAAAACTATCTAAACATGATCAAATTTTAAAGAAAAACTGTATAAAAAGATTAAACGGAGCAACAGCAGATTGTACAGAAACAATTTATGTGATGGAAAATATTCCTGCACTAATTGAAGAGAGTTATATGACAACTGCAAGTAATTATTTATCTAGAATAGAATACGAATTAGAGCATACAGAAAGGTTTGATGGACATGTTTCATATTACACAAAAACTTGGGAAAGTGTAGATAAAGAATTAAGAACAGATGAATCATTAGGAAAACAGTTGAAAAAAAGTGTAAATCCTGAAGATATTTTACCAAGTGAAATTATTAACGAAACAGATAAACTAGCTAAAGCCAAAGCAATTTATAATTTCGTTATAGATAACTATACTTGGAATAATAAAACCAGATTATTTCAAGATGTATCTGTTAAAAGATTAATTAAGGAAAAATCTGGAAATTCATCCGAATTAAACATCTTATTATATAACCTATTAAACAAATCTGACATTAATGTAAATGCCGTTATACTTTCTACAAGACAAAGTGGCTTTTTAACTAAACTATATCCTGTCTTATCTGAATTTAATTACTTAATTGTAAAAACAGTAATTAATAACAAGACTTATTTATTAGATTCTACTAATCCTTATCAAGCCTTTGGAGAAATCCCGTTTAGATGTCTTAACAATGATGGTAGACAACTAGATTTAAAAAATGGCAGTAAATGGATAGACATACATGCATCTACTCCAACCGCTACAATGCACCAAGTATCTTTAAATATTAACAACAATGTCTTAAATGGAAATATAAAATCAAGATATACGAGCTATAATGCCACTAATAAAAAAGAAAACTATTATTCAAATCCGGATAGCTATGTTAAAAACTTTGAAGACACTTATGTAGATATTATAGTTAACGAACATGATGTTTCCAGCAATGGAATACATGACATTTATTTTCAGGAAACATATGACATTGAGTTTAATGATAATAACATTGTTGGAGATAAGATATATCTTGACCCTTTTATTTATAAGTTTTTCACTGAAAATCCTTTTAAACTACAACAAAGAACGTATCCTATTGAATTTGGACATAAAAATTTTATGAGCTACACATTAAAACTTAACATTGGTGAAGACTATTCAGTTGTAGAGCTCCCAAAAAACCAAATAATAAAACTTCCTAATAACGCTGGTGACTTTTCATTCTCAGTAAGTCAAATTGGAAACGATATTAATGTTACGAGTAAAATTAACTTTAAAGAACCTGCTTATCCATCAGAATATTATCCTTACTTAAAGGAATTTATGTCAAAAATAGTAGAGGTATATTCAAACACAATAATTGTAATTGAAAAGAATAAATAAAGATTTAGTATTTTTGAATTAATGGCTAAAGACAATAAAAACTGGAGAGCTAAACTACACGAAATAATTTATGAAGCAGATACACCTGCTGGTAAATTATTTGATTTAATAATACTTATTGTAATTCTTGCTAGTATAGTTTTAGTAATGCTAGAAAGTGTAGATAGTATTGGTACAAAGTATTTCGATTTTTTAAACATTTCTGAGTGGATAATAACCATTTTATTTACCATTGAGTATCTAGCAAGAATAGTAAGTGTTAAAAAGCCTTCCAAGTATATTTTTAGTTTCTATGGCATCATAGATTTACTTTCAACGATTCCTAAATATTTATCGTTAATATTCTTAGGAACACACTCATTAGTTGCATTAAGAGCTTTACGTTTAATGCGTGTGTTTCGTATTTTAAAATTAACTCGCTTTATTGGAGAAAGTACAAGCTTTGTTAGAGCTCTTAAAAAAAGTAGAGCTAAAATTGTAGTGTTTTTATCGTTTGTATTAATACTTTGTATTATTCTTGGAACAGTAATGTATTTAATCGAAAGTGATAAAGACAGTGGTTTTACTAGTATTCCAAGAAGTGTCTATTGGGCAATTGTAACATTAACCACTGTTGGCTATGGAGACATTGCTCCTATTACACCTTTGGGACAATTTATAGCCTCATTAATTATGATATTAGGTTATGGCATTATAGCTGTTCCCACAGGAATAGTTAGTTCTGAAATGACAAAAGTTGAACGTGATAAAATCCCAAACAATACTACTTCATGTACTAACTGTACAGAGGAATACCATAGAGACGATGCTGAATTTTGTCATAAATGTGGTCATAAATTAAATGATGAATAAATATCTAATCTCCATTGTAGGACCTACAGCTATTGGGAAAACTGCGCTTAGCATTAAATTAGCTCAATATTTTAATACTGAAATAATTTCGGCTGATTCAAGACAATTTTTTAAAGAAATGCAAATAGGAACTGCTGCTCCTACTCCAACTGAATTAGCAGCTGCTAATCACCATTTTATTCATCATAAGTCAATTAAGGACAATTACAATGTTGGTGCTTTTGAAAAAGACGCCATAGAAACGTTAGATTCTTTATTTAAGAAGCATAATGTTGTAATTATGGTTGGTGGTTCTGGGCTCTATGTTGATGCTGTAACAAAAGGATTAGACAATTTTCCAAAAGTAGATGCATCTATTAGAGACTCTCTTAATAAACAATTAGAAACTAAGGGTTTAATCCACCTGCAAGAACAATTAAAGGAATTAGATATAGATTCTTATAACAGCATTGCCATAGATAATCCACATCGTATAATTCGGGCTTTAGAGATTTGTATTGGTAGTGGTAAACCATATTCGTCATTTTTAAACAAAGAAAAAAGCAAACGCAAATTTAATACTATAAGCATTGGACTTACTGCTGATAGAGCATTAATCTATAACAGAATAAATAGGCGTGTTGATATTATGATGGAAGAAGGTTTACTTAATGAAGTAACACAATTAAAAGAGTATCATCATTTAAATGCTTTAAATACCGTTGGCTACAAAGAGATATTTAATTATTTAGATGGTAAGTGGACATTAGATTTTGCTATATCAGAAATTAAAAAGAATTCTAGACGTTTTGCTAAAAGACAATTAACGTGGTTTAAAAAAAACAAAGACACACATTGGTTTGAATACGATATTAATATAGAATCAATCACGAGTACAATAACATCTATTATTAAATAAAAAAGCCAACATTTCTGTTGGCTTTATAATTAACTACTTATAAAATTTATGCTTTTTGATTAATGACTAATCTGAAGCCTTCTCCATGAATATTTAATATTTCAACATTCTCATCTACTTTTAAATACTTACGTAATTTAGCAATATAAACATCCATACTTCTTGATGTAAAATAGTTATCATCTCTCCATATTTTAGTTAAAGCTAATTCACGAGGCATTAAATCGTTTTCATGTAATGCTAACAAACGTAATAATTCATTTTCTTTTGGTGATAATTTTTCTGGTTCACCACCTTTATATCTTAAAAATCTTAGCTTAGAGTTTAAATGAAAATCTCCAATCTCAAATTCAAATTGCTTACTATCTGCTACACTATCTGTAGCTTTACGTTGGATAATAGCTTTAATCTTCATTAATAAAACTTCACTATCAAAAGGCTTATTTAAATAATCATCTGCTCCAACCTTATAACCCTTTAAAACATCTTCTTTCATAGCTTTAGCAGTTAAGAAAATGATTGGAATATCAGTATTCTTTTCTCTAATTTCTTTAGCTAATGTAAAACCATCTTTATAAGGCATCATAACATCTAGTATACATAAATCGAAATCATCTTTTTTGAATTTTTCGAATCCTTCCATCCCATTTTTAGCATGAACAACATCATAATCGTTCATATTTAAATAATCTTTTAAAACGGTTCCAAAATTTGGATCGTCTTCTACTAGTAATATTTTTTTGTTTTCTCCTTCCATGATTATACTATGATATTAATGGTAGCTTAATAATAAAGGTACTACCTTTTCCTTTTTCACTTTCTACAGTTACATGACCTTGATGGTCGTCTACAATTCTTTTTACATATGCTAAACCTAATCCATGGCCTTTCACATTATGTACATCACCAGTGTGCTCTCTATAGAACTTTTCGAACACCTTTTTTTGAACGGCTTTTGACATACCGTTTCCTTGATCTTTTATTTTTAATAAGATATTATTACCAGCATTTTCGGTAAATACATCTATTTTAGGTTCTTTGTTAGAATACTTTACAGCATTATCCAAAATATTAACAATAACATTAGTGAAATGAGTTTCGTTTGCTAATACAGACGACTTTGTTGCATCCAAATGCGTGTTAATATACCCCCTTCTATCTTCAACAATTAGTTCAATATGAGTTACTGCATCTTCTATTAAGTCGTGTAGTTTAACTCTATCCTTACTTATGTTAAGTTCGTTTTTCTCTAGTTTAGATATTCTTAAAACATTCTCTACTTGAGCATGCATTCGCTTATTTTCATCCTTAATCATTTTAAGGTACCTTTTTACCTTATCTTCATCACTGATAATCTTTGGATTTTTTATAGCATCTAACGCTAAATTTATTGTTGCAATTGGTGTTTTAAATTCATGCGTCATATTATTAATAAAATCAGTCTTAATTTCTGAAATTTGACGTTGTTTTATTAATTGATATAATGCACTTGCGTAGGCTATAATTATAATTAACGTAAACACAACAGATAACATTGTCATACCTATAATAGATGATAAAATGAATTTTTTGCGCTCCGGAAAATTTATATATAACCTATATTCACTTTCGTCATTTCTATCCAAAAATATTGGAACTCCAATTGTAGGGTTTAACTCTTGTTCAAAATTATCTGACTGTACTTTTGTTGCTAAATCTTTATGGTAAACCGCAAATTCAAAATCAATATCTATTTCATCTTCTCTAAGTTTCTTCTTTAAAAAACGCTCCAACATCCTTTTACTTACACGCTTTCGTATTGGTGTGTTTTTTATTTCTTCACGATATTGCTCTTCAAAAGCTGCTCTTTGCAACTTATCCATACTAAAGACTTTTTCTAAATTACTCTTACGATTATTAAAGTCATTGTCCAGTCCATTATTATCAAAAATTTGAGTAGTAGTTTTACCAGTAAACTTGCTAAAATTTAAACTATCTAAACTAATGTCAATGAGCGATGGCACTTTAAAATTCTCTTCTAAAATACCAGTGTTATAAATTATTATCTGATTTGTATTATCATCTTGCTTATATACTGTAATACTTCTAAAATCTGTAGAATCGGGATCTTTACTTTTAGCTAAAAGTTCATCAAGCTCCCTTACATATTTTTTATACTCAATATCTGCAACTTGATTGGATGTGTACGTTAAAGCTCTTTTTACATTGGCAGTAAATCGTTCTTCTTCATTAGCTACAGTTTTATTAATAAAATAAGCTTGAACAAAAATGATACCAATGAGCGAAAGGCTCATTAACACAACTAACAAAACGAATAATCTTTTATTCATTATCCAAAATTAACATTTTAACATTTAGGAGAAATAGCATTTAACCTTACATTAACAAAAATGTTAAAATTTATAATTTATTGAATGTTATTAAGAATTTCTTGATGAATATCAAGCACTTGTTTTTCAGTTTCTTGAAGAGATTTATTGTAAACAACAAAGTCTGAAAGTGCTATTTTAGCTTCGTCTTTCCATTGGTTCTTTATTATAGCCTTTACTTTATCTAATGAAGAGTTATCTCGTTTTATTACTCTTTCAATTCTAACATCTTCAGGTGCTACTACTGTAATAGTGAAATCACAGGTTTTATAACTTTCGTTTTCAAACAAAATAGCAACTTCTTTAATAATATAAGGTGAAGTTTGTTTTTTTAACCAACGTTTAAAATGACTTGCTACTTTAGGATGAACTATACTATTCATTTGGGTAAGTAAATGCTTATCATTAAAAATCTTACTTGCTAAAAAAGTTCTATTGAGTTTATCATCAGCATATGCTTGGTCACCAAATAAAGCAATAAGCTTTCGCTTAATAACCTTAGATCTATTCATTAAAGCTTTAGCTTCTACATCAGCTATATATATAGGTACTCCGTAATTGGCAAACATTTTTGCTACTGTAGTTTTTCCACTACCTATTCCTCCTGTTAAGCCAACAATTTTTGTTTTCATGAAACTAATTAACTAATATATATTCTACTTGATTAACCCCTAGTTTAATACGCTTTACATTTTTAGGCTGTCTTGTAATAGTAGGTATTAATATAGAACTTTCAGTTGAAACTAAACTATAATCACATTTGATATCAAAATCTGATGAAGAAATCTTTTTATAATTACTTAAACTTGTATAAAACACTATTTGAACTTCCTTTGGAAAATAATTTAATTTAACACCCTCCGGCACATTAACAATAGTAATTGGCACATTAACTGAGCCTTCTGTAAACTTTTCAATTTCACCTGTCACCAAAACTTTATCACTCGAAAAAGACAACTCATTTTCTGTTTTTGGAAGGATTAACTTTGATTGTATATTAATATTAGAGTTAATATCATTTAACTTAAGGACCCTTGTTTTAATATTACTGATAGTATCTATGATACTTTTAGGTCCAATAACCTTTATTGAATCTGGATTAGACTTTAAAGTTCCTATCAAATCATAGCCCAAAGCAAATGAAGTGTTTGATTCTATTTTAACGGGAACCTTTTTTATCGTATTAACATCGTATTTAAATAAAAGTGAATCAGGACTAATATTTTCGATCATTTCCGAAGGATCAAATTGATTTTTAATGTTGGATAACTCTTGTCTTTCTGTCCAAACATAATTTTCTTTTTGTCTAGATATATTTGAAAAATCTACATTTAAAACTGGCTGCTTTAAATAGTATTTTAAAAACTTAAAACCTTTTGCTGTTATTGTAAGTTCAACTTTATGTGTACTATCCTTTACCAAAACCTCCTCTTCTGGTAAATTTATTTCTTGAACATTAAATGAAATTGTTTGTGTATATGTTCTCGTTAACTTAGTTAGAAATGAAAAAAATAAGGATATCAAAATAAATAAGAATAGAATATTTAGCCTCCTACTCTTAATTTGTGATATAAATTTATTTTTTAAACTTATCATTTTTAAACCTTGAAAAACAAATTAGGAAATAACTCTTGTGGTATTTTTTTCGAAAAAGTCATTTTTAAATTAGACTTCAAAAAACCATATCCATATCCAAAAAACTGAATACAAATTGCTATTAATGATAAAACTGCTACAACTGCACTTTTTGTACTAATTAATGCCAAAACAAAACTTAACAGATAATAAAAGACAACAAAATACAATGGTATAAACATCTTAAAAAAAGCTAATATTATTGACATAATAACACCGAAACAAAATAATGTTGGGAACCAATAAGTAATCTTTTTTGTTTGTGGATGCCATTTATTAAGTATAGGCCTTACCATACCAAACTTATTTACTTGCTTATAAAACTTAGACCAAGAAATTCTACGTTTATGATACACATAAGCTTCAGGAATCAATCGTGTTTTAAACCCTAAGTTATTCAATCTAATTGATAAATCTGGGTCTTCACCTGGATGAATATTACCAAAGCCTTTAGATTGAATAAATGCCTTTTTAGAAATTCCCATATTAAAACTTCTAGGCTCAAATTGAGTAACACTATTCTTTTTACCTCTTATACCGCCTGTTGTAATAAAAGATGTCATTGAAAAATTAATAGCCTTTTGAATGTTAGAAAATGACTCATGAGCTGCGTCTGGACCACCAAAACAATCAATATAGTCATTATTTAAACTAATAATAACTTCATTTAAATAATGCTTTGGCAAAATGCAGTCTGAATCTAGAATAATAAAATAATTACCCTTTGCCTTTTGCATTCCATAGTTTCTTGAATCACCAGGCCCAGAGTTTTCTTTAAAATAGTATGATATATTTAGTTTTGAGCTAAAACTATCAACTATTTCTTTTGAACTAATAGTAGATCCATCTTCAACTATTACGATTTCAAAATTTTTATCTATATCTAACCCAAATAAACTTTCTAGTAGTTCATTGGTTTCTTCTGGTCTATTATATACAGGAATAATAAAAGAAAAATCACTTACATTCATATAACACAAAGGTACACAAACACTAGATATAAACAGAAAAGTGAAAACACAAATAATAAAAAAAGCCTTGTTAAAATTAACAAGGCTTTTCTTTCTAAATTATTTTAATATTATTTTCTAATAATTCTAATAGTTTCTGTTTTATCTTCAATAGTAATTTGTACAAAATATGCTCCAGCTTGTAATGCAGACATGTCTACATCGCTAGAAGTTAAATTAGGTGAAGTTCTAATAACTTGTTGTCCTAACATATTAAATACAACTACATTTTGAATATTATTTTGAGCTCTTAAGCTTAATTTATCATTTACTGGATTAGGGAAATATTCAAAAGCATTATTACCCTCTACACCTCCAATTGATAATGTAGTATCAGAAGCAAGAATATCAAAAGATCCTTCTACTCTACCAGCTGTTGGAGGAGGTAAAGCACCATCATTCCAAACTTTAACATAATAAGTTGCTCCTGGAGTCAATCCTGTATAATCAGCATTTACTGCTCCAACATCATCAGTACATGCACCAATAGCATTAGCATCCAAATTAGCACAGTCATCATAAACTGCAACATTAGCATTATCAGCAGTTCCTAAAGTTGTTTGGATGGTTACTTCTCCGCTTGCTGGAGCAACAAAAGAATACCAAACATCAGCAATAAATCCAAAAGAATCACATGTTGGTTGATCACCAGCAGATTGCGTTGCACCTGCATTAGTTTCTCCAAAAAGTTCAACACCTAAAGTTAATGGCGTAGCAGCACCACAATCATCATTTGCTGGTGGTGGAATATTAGCAGCACAAGAAACTGTTAATTCAAACACACCTGCATTAGTTGCATAACCTTCTACTAATATATAATATGTAGTAACTCCATCTGAAGTAAAAGTAACTTCAGATCTTGTTCCACAAGAATCATCATTTCCTATTTCATTAGTTCCAGCACAATCTTCAAATACTCTAATATAAGTATCATAATTAGAATTACATAACGCCAAAGTAACATCTTCTAAACCAGTTCCTGTATAAGAATACCAAACATCTGAAGAAGCATTATAACCACTATCAGTAGCAAGAGATGTATCACTAACAATAACATCATCACATGCTAAAGCAATAGCATCAACACATTCATCATTAGTTGGAGGGCATACATTTACAACAGGAGCCATATCTACATTACATAATGGATCTGTTTCATGTTGTAATGTAATAACCACATTAGTCGCATCAGGGAAAGGTCCAACAGTTACAATTCCTATTGCAGTAACATCAGTTGAAGCCACACCAGCATCGTTAGCAATTGTTAACGTTCCTGAATCTCCTAAATCAGTTACATCTACATCAACACTAAATTGAGTATTAGCACAATCAGGCACTACTGTAGTTGTAGCAGCAGCAGGCGTACATGTTAAAGCAGGAATAATTTGTACTGAAATATTTGTCCAATCTGCAGATGAACCTGCATAAGATTGGTTTAAAGCTACTTCGAGAAAACCATCAGTTTCTGGTGTATATACACCAGCCAGTGTACCTTCAAAAGTCATAGTAGTTGCAGCACCAGAACTTCCAGCCCCACTCGTTGCTGGATCAATTGTTACTGAACCAGCTGTAGTAGTTACTGTTAAATCTGCCTCACTAGACCAAGCATTATTAGTGTCTACCCAATCTACAGTTACAATAAAAGTATCATAATTTCCAGCAGGTGCAGCAGCTGTATTACCTACATCGTTAATACCAACAGTAACAGGTCCATCATCTGCAACAACAGAATAAGGTCCAGCTTGTGTACCAAAAGTGTGTTGCGCTAATAAAGAATAAGAGCTTAACAGTGCAACAAAAAATAATAAAGTAGTTTTTTTCATATTAATATGTTTTATTTGTTGAATACTTTTTAAAAGTATTGATTTTGAAATGATAAATTCATAGTATTTTTCACAAATCGATAAAAACCCCTAATTTATCGACAAAAAACATATCTAACTGTGAATAAGCAGCTTAACTAATAACGGTTATTTTTTAACAAACCTATGAGTAGACGTTGAAACAGAAGTTCTTACTTTAATTATGTAAACACCAGAACTTAATTCACCTAAATCTACAATATTAGTATTATTTTTTTCTAAAACTTTTTTTCCCATAATATTATAGATATTTAGTTGTTCTATTAAATATTTTGATTTTACATTTAACAAATCTTTTACTGGGTTTGGATATAACTCTACAAAAGATTTATTAATGAAACTTGGCATCGATAAAGTTGAAGAACCTTCTACTATATTTAGAGTTTGATTTGAAGCTACATTAAAAAAAACATCTTGTATACCACTTAACCATGTTACCTTAACATAATCTATTGTAGTATTAGTTCCTAGACCAAAAATCTCTGAACTAGAATTTTGAGATAAATAACCTTCACCACAATGTGTATATCTATATTGTTTTACACCATTAATGGATATTTCTATAATTGAACCTATACCATCTTTATTACTTTGGACACCTTCTAAATTCACCTTTAAATAATTATTGGTAGTTGTGGTGAAATTTTGCCACAAGTATATATTTTCATTAAAATTATTTGTAACAACAATATCAAGCTTCCCATCGTTATTTACATCTCCAACTGCATTAGAAAAACTTGATGCTTCATCATTATTAAAACTAGAGTTACTTAAATTAAATGTTTCGTCTCCATTACTTTCGTAAAAAGCAGCAGAAAGGAATATTGGAATTGAACCATCAAACTCACTACTTACATACAAATCTAAATCAGTATCTAAATCAGCGTCTAAAAAAACAGCTCCCCAACCTATACTGTTAAAAGTGGTTCCCGATGATGAAGCAATATCCGTAAATGTTTCATCTCCATTGTTTTTAAATAATACATTTCCTAATTGACTATTGGTTATATATATGTCTTGAAATCCATCATTATTAAAATCATCAATCGTTACTGACATTGCATCTATATTAATATTAGTTCCAGATGATACACTTACATCAGTGAACGTACCATTTCCATTATTTTTATACAACAAATTTTCATATCCATATTTATCGGTTGAAACATAAATATCCTGAAAACCATCATTATTAAAATCAAAAAAAGCTGAACAAAATGCCATATGACCCAAAGTTGAAATACCTGCTAATACATTTACATTTGTAAATGTATTATCTCCATTGTTTCTATATAGAACATTTGCTATAGTTTGACTTCTATTACTAACAAAAACATCTAAAAATCCATCGTTATTATAATCTCCCCAAGAAGCTCCAAATGAAAATGTATTAGAGACATCCATCCCAGAAACAATAGTTATATCTTGAAACACAAAATTGCCTGTATTCAAAAACAGTTTATTTCCTACTGTATCACTCGTAACAAATAAATCTTTATCACCATCATTATCTATATCTACCCAATTAACTTGTTTAGTTTGAGATAATAAATTGGATATGTTGTAAAATTGTTCAACATAAGAAGTTCCATTAATATTTTTAAAAAAACGAACTCCTTGAGTATCATCAGTCGTAAGGGTTATATCATCCCAACCATCACCATCGTAATCACAAAAAGAAATACCATTCCCTAAATAACTACTACCAGCGCTAACATTTAGCCCCAAATTAATTGACTTATCTAAAAAACTTATTTGACCTGTTAATGTATTTGATTGTAAAAAAACAATTAAAATTAAGCCATATAACCTATTTATATTCATAGTCCTTTAAAAAAAGTTTATTAGTTATAATTTAATACATTATTTACTATATCATAGAGTTGTTAAAAGCATAAAAACTATTTTTTTATAACCCTATGAATACTTTCTCTATCATTATCAACAACTTTTACAAAATAAACTCCTGTAGATAAATCCGACAAATCTATAGTAGCTAGGTTACTGTAATTATCTTTCTTAAGATAAATGTTTCCTAATAAATCATACAATTCATAAGATTTTATTATTGAATTTGATTTCACATTTATAATGCTTTCTGTTGGATTTGGATATAACTCAAATTCACTTTGAGTGTTGCTACTTTGTGATAACGTTTCATCACCTTCTAATATATTAACTATTTGGTTTGCAGCTATATTAGTAAAAACATCTACAGTACCACTTAACCATGTTACTTTAACATAATCAACTACTGTATTAGTTCCTAATCCAAAAAACTCAGTATTAGAATTTTGCGACAAATAACCTTCTCCACATAGTGTATATCGATATTGTTTATTTCCATTAATACTAATTTCAATTACCGAACCTATTCCATCTTTATTACTTGTAACACCTTCTAAGTTTACCTTTAACCAATTATTTGAGTTAACAGTTTCGTTTTTCCAAAGAAATATATTATCATCTAAATCGTTAGCAACTATAATATCAATTTTACCATCGTTATTATAATCACCTATTGCATTTGAGTAACTTGAACTATCATCAATTTCTAATCCTGTTAAGGTAGGTTCAAAAAATGTCCCATCATTATTATTTTCATATAAAGCATAAGGAACTAACTCTACTACAGGTTCCATTTTACCACTTACATATAAATCTAAATCCATATCATTATCTGCATCTAAAAAAACAGATCCCCAAGCAATACCATTAAACTCTGTATTAGCTGTTGCTGAAATATTAGTAAATGTTTCATCTCCATTATTCATAAAAAAAACATTACCTAAGTTGGCTGTATTAGTAACATATAAATCAAACCATCCATCATGGTTAAAATCACCTATAGTAGCAGACATAGCGTCCATAAACAGTCCTACACCAGAAGAAGCTCCAATATCAGTAAATGTACCATCTCCATTATTTTTATATAGATAATTTTCAAAAACATATCTATCGTTTGCAACAAAAATATCCTGGAAACCATCATTATTAAAATCAAAAAAAGCTGAACAAAAACTAGAATGAGCATCTGGGTTCAAACCTACAGCAACACTTACATCAGTAAAAGTTCCATCTCCATTATTTCTATATAAAAAATTAGGTGTTGAAAACGTAACCTCATCACGATTACTTATATAAACATCTAAAAAACCATCATTATTATAGTCTCCCCAAGACGCTCCATATGTATACATATTAGTAATTGGAAAACCAGCAGATACAGTAATATCATTAAATGTAGAACTTCCTATATTTTGATACAACCTAACACCATCAGTGTCACTTGTAACAAACAAGTCCTTATCTCCATCATTATCAAAGTCAACCCAATTCGTTTGTTTTGTTTGATAAGTGATTGGAGGTGTTAACAACTGTTCTTCTACAAATGTGCCATTAACATTTTTAAAAAACCTTAAAGGATCAGCGTATTCGGTACATAAAGTAATATCATCCCAACCATCATTATTATAATCGGTAAAATTTATGCCATTTCCCCATATTGTAGTTCCAGCTGTAATACCAACACCAGCATTAGTTGCTTGATTAGTAAAAGTTATTTGTCCATAAATAGGCAAACAACTAATTAAAAATAAAATCTTCAGACACCTCATCTAATACTATTTAGCATAGTAATTTAAAAAATACTTATTAATACAAATAAAAGATTAGTCTAAAATAAAAAAACCTCGTTTAAATGTAAACGAGGTTTTTTTGAGAAGTAATTAAAAATTACTTTTTAATTATCCTAATTGTTTCTGTTATATCTTGAATAGTAACTTGAACAAAATAAGCTCCAGATTCTAAATTAGACATATCTAACTCATTAGATGCTACATTAGGAGAAGTTCTAATTACTTCTTGACCTAACATATTATATACAGATATATTTTGAATAATATTTTGAGCTCTTAAACTTAATTTATCATTAACTGGATTAGGGAAATATTCAAATCCAAAAGTTTCAAATTCTTCAAGACCTAAAGTATTAGTTGAAACTTCTAAACAAAAAGTACCTTGATTAGTAGTACCATATCCAGCTACTTGAACATAATAAGTTTCTCCTATGTTTACAGCTAAATTAGTTATTAAAGAATTATAAGAAGATCCATTACTTAAAATTGTTATTCCTTCATCTTGACTACAAGCTATCTCTGTAAAAGCTCCAGGTGTACCAGAATACACTGCAATTTCTGTATCTACGTTTGTACCTCCAGTAAAATCAGTTGATACATCTACAGTTGCAATTCCTGCTGGTACTGTAAAAGTAAACCAAACATCATCACTAGCTCCTCCATTAAAACAACTACCTGCTCCTTCTCCAGAATCAGTAGCAGCTGTATTATCACCATTATTATTAACACCATCACAATAACCAGCGTCTACAGATAAATCAATAGCATTTGCAGGTTCATCATTTGAAGGTGGACATGTATAGTTAAAATTTCCTAAAGGTAAGTCACAAGTACTATCTGTACCATGAGTTACTGTTAACGAAACTGAATCTCCACTAGCAAATGGCCCTACTTGAGTAATTCCAGTTCCAGCTATAGACCAAGTACTAACACCATCAGTAATTTCTGGAGTACCATCTCCTAAATCTGTTACATCAACATCGATAAAAAATTGATCATTTCCACAATCAGCATTAATAACAGCTGTAGCTGCAGCAGGAGAACAAGATGCTGCCACAATGTTTACATCTACATCCATAGTTACATGCCATGTAGTGCTATTACATGGGTCTTCAGAATCTGCATTTGTATCATCTGAACCAATACGCATTCTATGCACACCAGGAGTAGCTCCAGGAGGCATAATAAATGATGCATCAAAAGTTGTAGGATTGTCAGCAGTACTTTCACCTCCACTATAAACCATTTCAGAAGGCTCGAATGTAAAGTTATCATTAAAGTCTATCCATATTGTAACACCATAAGTATAACCTGTTTCAAAAGTTATTTGAACATTTGAAGAGATTCCCGCAGCTAAATCAACTGGTGAACCAGTAAAATCTTCATATGACAAAGTTCCCGCACTAGGAAAATCTGTAGTACCAACTTGTAAGTTTCCAATTCCATTACCATCTATACTTGCAGTTTCTGAAGTACAGTAACAACCTGTTGCTACAGTAGCAAATGTATTTTCTGAACATCCTGTAGCAGAGCCTACTGCACTATAAGGAGTTACTGTCCAATAATAAGTTGTATCTAAAGTGAGATTATCTGCAGTAATGGTAGTTGATGTAACATTTCCTAAGTCAACATTATCAAAAATATCAGTTCCTCCTGGAGTAGTTCCTACAGTAATAACATAACCTGTAGCATTAGTTGCAGCATCCCAAGATAACGGCACATCAAAATTACCACAAGAAGGGTCTGGTGTAGAAACTGCATTATCAGCACAAGTAGGCAAAGCTGCAGTTGTAAAACTAGTTTCAGTACATCCAGTAGCATCACCATTAGCATTACTTGCTATAACGGTTACAAAATAAGTAGTACTAGGACTTAAAGAAGTTAAATCGTAGGTTAAAACATTTCCAACATCTAGACCATTTTCTACATCAGTAGCTCCTGATGAAGTCCCAATATTTAATTTATAACTTGTAGTTCCTCCTGGTGCAGTAGACCATGTTAAAGTAGGACTAATAATATCTGTAGCCCCATCTGCTGGAGAATCCAGTAAAGTACAAGAAGGAGGATTAACTAAAGGAATAGCTGAAAACGCAGTTACATCAAAGTCTAAATCATTAGGACTTCCCCATTGTCCAACAGCAATATAAACTGTTTGACCTGCTGAAATTATAGCTGTAACTGTTTTTGTAGAATCTCCTCCTGTTGTTCCTTGAGTATCTAAACAATCATCTAATGCTGTTCCTGTACAAGTTGCAAAAATCCCTAAACCATTCCAAGAATTTCTTGAAAATGTCGTCATTGATATTTCTTCATCATTAGCACCTGCTGTATACTCAAATAAGTACACATCATCATCCCAATAAAAGTTGCTAGTTCCTCCACACTCTACAGTAGGATTATCATTCCAGTCTTCTGGACCAGCAGTTCCTGGAGAAGTAATCCCTGAAGCCGTATAACCGTCAGTTATAACAACTCCATCACCACAACCATATTGGGCATAACTTTGATAGCCGAAAATAAACGCTAAAAAAGTAAAAAATAAAGTAATTTTTTTCATGTTTCGTCTTTTGTTAAGTTAGTTAAAATTAATTGAATTCTTAAACGTATTAATAATATTTGATTTAATATGTTAATAGTTTAGCAAATCGACAAAAGGCAATAAAAACCGATAAAATGAATTTTCGAGTAAATAAAAATCACAGCTAAAACCTAATAAACTAGCTACAAACAGGTTAAAAACTATTAAACAACAAAACAGCCTCAAAACAATAGATAAAAAGCAAAAAAACAAGACAAAAGGTTAATTCATTTTATTTTTTAATAAAAAAAGCCTTGTTCATATGAACAAGGCTTTAATATTTATATATAAGAAAAGTTTATTCCTTTTCTATAAATGCTTCCATTACTGCATCACTAACTCCCATATTACTAAATCCTCCATCATTATAAAGATTTTGTAATGTAACACGCTTAGTTAAATCACTAAATAATGAAACTGTATAATTAGCACAATCCATAGCTGTTGCATTTCCTAATGGTGACATTTTTTCGGCATAAGCAATAAAACCATCAAAACCTTTTACACCGCTTCCAGCCGTTGTAGGTGTTGGTGATTGTGAAATTGTATTTACTCTTACGTTTTTATCTCTTCCAAAGAAATACCCGAAACTTCTAGCTATACTTTCTAAATAAGCTTTATTATCAGCCATATCATTATAATCTGGAAACACACGCTGAGCGGCCATATAAGTTAAAGCTACAATACTTCCCCATTCGTTCATTGCATCTGCTTTGTATAATGTTTTCATTACTTTATGAAAAGACATTGCAGATACATCTGTACCTTTTTGAGTCCAAGCATAATTTTGGTCTGTATAGTGCTTTCCTTTTCTAACATTTATTGACATTCCTATAGAGTGTAAAACAAAGTCGATTTTACCTCCTAGTATTTCCATTGATTTCTCAATAAGATTTTGCAAATCTTCTTCAGAAGTTGCATCAGCAGGAATAATTTGAGAACCTGTTTTTTCTGCTAATTCATTAATTTGTCCCATTCTCATAGCAACTGGTGCATTTGTCAATACAAACTCTCCTCCTTCTTCATGAACACGTTCTGCAGTTTTCCAAGCGATAGAGTTTTCATCTAGTGCTCCAAAAATGATTCCTTTTTTACCTTTTAATAAATTATAAGACATATGATATTAATTTTATTGCGTTGTTAGTTTTATTATTTTAAGATGCAAAGATACTATTAATTAAGTAATTGCTTAGCATGAGCAATTGCAGAGGTTGACATTTCTTTCCCATCAATCATTTGAGCAATTTCAACTATACGTTCATCAATAGATAACTTTTTTAAATGTGTTAAAGTTATATTACTTACATCTTCCTTATATACTTTAAAATGACTATCTCCTTTAGCTGCTATTTGAGGTAAGTGTGTAATTGCAAATACTTGCATTGTTTTACTCATTTGCTGCATAATACTTGCCATTTTTAATGATATCTCACCTGAAACACCAGTATCTATCTCATCAAACATAATTGTAGGTAATTGTATATATTTTGATAAAATGGATTTAATAGCTAACATAATTCTAGACAATTCACCTCCAGAAGCTGCCTTCTTTAATGAATTAAACTGACCTCCTTTATTAGCTGAAAAAAGAAACGACAACTCGTCCTTACCATTTAACAGAAATTCATCATTAAGTTTCACTGTAATATCAAACTTTGCATTAGGCATTCCTAAATCCTTTAAAACAGCTTCTAATGCAGAAGTTAAGCTTGGTATAACTTGATTTCTTTTATTACTAATATCTAAAGCAAGCTTGTTTAGTTGCCCTTCAATTTTAGACAATTCTGATTCTTTTTTAGAAATATCATCATCAATATTTTCAACAGTAGAAACTTTATTTGATAAGTTTTCTTGAATTACTAATAACTCATCAATGTTAAATGCTGAATGCTTTAATAATAAATTATTTATAATTTGAAGCTTATTATTAACCTCTTCTAACCTATTTGGATTAGCATCTACTTTATCTTGAGCAGCCTCTATTTCCAGAAACACATCATCTAACTCTATCAATGTACTATTTACTCTACTAAACAGTTCTTGATAATCTTTAGATATTGATTCAATTCTTTGAAGACTATTTTTTGCTTCAGTTAAATTTTTAAGCACTCCCAATTGCTCATCACTCAAAACTTGATATGCTAATTGCAATGCTTCTTTAATATCTTCTACATTATTTAATGCCTCATATTCTGATTCTAAACTTTCTAATTCACCAGAAACCAATTTAGCTTCGTTGAGTTCTGATAATAAAAACAAATTATAATCATGCTCCTTTATAGCATTTGACTTAGTTTCTAACAAATCTTTTAACTCTTTCTTACATCTTTTATAGGCTACTAAATCATTTTGATATTGACTTAATAACTTCTGGTTGTTTGCTAATGCATCTATTACTTTAAACTGAAAACTATCGTTAGTTAACTCTAAAGTTTGATGTTGAGAATGAATATCAATTAGAAAATCACTTAAAGCTGATAAAGCACTTAAATTTACAGGTGTATCATTAATAAAAGCTCTTGATTTGCCAGAAGGCAATATTTCTCTTCTAATAATGGTTTCAGTTTCATAATCTAAATCAAACTTTTTAAAATGTGATTTAAGATTATAACTAGCAATATCAAATGTAGCTTCTACTATACATTTTTTTGAAGCATCTTTAACATTAGACAGATCTGCTCTATTTCCTAAGATAAGCGATAAACCTCCTAGTAAAACAGATTTTCCTGCTCCAGTTTCACCTGTAATAATAGTCAAACCATTATTAAAGTCTACCTGTAAGCTATCTATTAAAGCATAATTTTTAATTGATAATGAAGTAAGCAAGCTTTGAAGTTTATTTTATTTAGATTAATTACCTAATAAAGATACTATTTTAATCACTAAAAGTTAATATTTCTCCATTTACTTGAATGCGTAGGAGCTATTTTTGATAATGTAGTCACTAAGTTAGCAATATCTACACTTGGTCCTTCAGAAAATATATCTTGAATCTCTTCAGCTTTTGCATCAAAAAACACTCTTAAAATAAATGAATTTGGGCGTCTATTATACATTGCATTAAAAGATGATAATGCATCAGCAATTGCTTTTTTACCTTTTTTTGCGTCAACATGCATATTATCTAATCCATCTCTATGATATGTATACATTACACTTCTAAACTCTTTATACCTACTAGATAAAACATTATCTATTAACGCACTTCTTGTTTGATCACCTCCTCTTGGTGGCTCCCAACCTGCAGCATTATTTTGTTGTGAATAACCAACTATAGTTCTTGCTTGCTCGTAATACTTGTTACCTCCATTTAACTCAAACGTATCTGCATCCATTCCTAAAATCATATTTACATGAAAAGCAATAACAGATACTAAATTAGATTCAAACTGATTAGCACTATAGTTTAAATTTTGAAATTCTAAATACCTAAAATTAAACTCTCTATCATTAAAATTATAAACAGGAGCTGCATAAGTAGAATTGAAAACTGGTCTAGCCGATTGTACTTGTATAGTAGCTTGAAAAGAATCATTATTATAATCCTGAACATTGATTACCATACTACATTCAATACGTTCTTGTGGTTTAAACTTTTTATTTGTCCATTGTGTATTATTCACAAACTCATTGAGCTGTTTCTCTAAAGTTTTAAATACCTGTACGTTTTCATTTCCTGTTTGTTGTGCATTAACAACTATATTACAGTTTAATTCTTGAGCCGAAATAGAAACTGTAAATATTAATGAAAGAATAAATAAAAAGTTACGCATCAATTTGTTTTAATATTTCACGCATTAAGTCTTGAGCAACTTCAGCCTTAGACTTTAATTCATAATTAGTAATATGCTCATTTTTATCAATAATGGATACTTTATTAGTGGCTCCACCAAATCCAGCACCTTTATCGTTTAACGAATTTAATACAATTAAATCTAAATTCTTCTTTTTTAACTTACCAATTGCATTCTCTAATTCGTTATTAGTCTCTAGAGCAAAACCAACTAAAAGCTGTTTATCTTTAATATCTCCTAATGAAGCTAAGATATCTTTGGTTTTTTCTAACTCTAAAGTTAACGTAGAATCTTTCTTTTTTATTTTCTTATCTGAAGGGTTTTTTGGCTTATAATCTGCTACAGCAGCAGATAAAATTGCTACATCAACAGTAGCATAATGCTCATGCACTGCATTATACATATCTTGAGCACTAACTACAGGAATAACTTCTATTAAATCACTGCTTACTGTTTGATGAGTTGGTCCAGAAACTAAAACTACTTTAGCTCCTAATTGTGCTGCAGCATTAGCTATTTCAAATCCCATTTTACCACTTGAATGATTTCCTATAAAACGCACAGGATCTATTGCTTCATAAGTTGGTCCAGCAGTTATTAAAACTGTTTTACCATGTAACGGTAGCCCATTAAGTACATGATTCTCAATAAATGAAACAATATCTTCTGGTTCAGCCATTCTTCCCATTCCTACTAAACCACTTGCTAATTCACCACTAGTAGCAGGAATCATAACATTTCCAAAAGCCTCTAAAGCCTTTATAGAGTTATTTGTAGATTCATGCTTATACATGTCTAAATCCATTGCTGGAGCAAAGTACACAGGACATTTTGCCGACAAATATGTAGCTAATAAAAAATTGTCGCTATTGCCAGTTGCCATTTTAGATAAGGTATTGGCTGTTGCTGGCGCTATTAAAAACAAATCAGCCCAAAGTCCTAAATCCACATGATTATTCCATACAGAGTTTTCATCATCTTCATTAGTAAATGAAGAATAGACAGGGTTTTTGGATAAGGTAGATAATGTTAAAGGTGTAACAAAATCTTTAGAAGCAGGTGTCATAACAACTTTAATATTTGCACCTGCTTTTATAAATAATCGTACTAGTGAAGCTGTTTTATACGCAGCTATACCAGCAGTTATACCTAATAGTATATTCTTGCCACGTAAAATAGACATCACTAATTATTCTTGAGACTCGTTTTGAGTATTTCTGTAGTAAATTTTTTCGTTTAACCATTCTTGAACAGCTAAAGCGTGTGGCTTAGGTAATTTTTCGTAAAACTTAGAAACTTCGATTTGTTCTTTGTTTTCAAAAATTTCTTCTAGACTATCATTATAAGTAGCAAATTCTTCTAACTTATCGATAAGCTCTTTTCTTATCTCAGTATTAATTTGCTCAGCTCTTCTTGCAATTACCGAAATTGCTTCGTAAATATTTTCTGTTGGCGCATCAATAGCATTTCTATCGTACGTTTCAGTTGTTACAGGAGCATTAACTTTCTTTAAATCCATCTTTATATAAATAATTAACTTTTAGTAATATATTGTTTCACAGCACTATTTAACTCATCATTCATTGTTTTAGCCTGCTCGTTGTATTGAGATTCAGGATATAATTTAGCAAAAGTGTTGTAATATGCTATAGCGTTATTTAAACGCTCTTCTTTTTTATGTTCTACACTATTAATTGCTAATTTATAAGCAGAATCAAACCTATAGAACATAGCATCTTCTTTAAAAGATGTTCCAGGGAAATCTAATAAGAAATTATCAAATGCAGTAATTGCAGCATTGTAATCTCTATTATGAGGTCCCGTAATATTATATTGTAAAGCAATATTATAAGCTTTCTTTTCTAGTTTATAATCTAACTCTTTTACTAATTTATTAGCTTCTTCCATGTGAGAAGATTCTGGAAACCTATTAATAAATGCTTGCAGTTTTTCTATAGCATCCTTAGTATCCTTTTGCTCTTTAGAATACACTGGAGATAAATGGTAATAACTTTTAGCTCCTAAAAAAGCAATTTCTTCAAGCTTTTCACTTGTTGGGTAAGAACTTACAAAACGTTCCATTTGGTAATTCGCTGTATAATAATCTCCCATTTCGTAAAACGTTTTACAATACATATACATTAATTTCTCTGCTTGCGGCTTACCTCTATACTTTGGTACTATTTGTATAAAAATACGATTAGCTTTACTAAATTTTCCAGCATCAAATAATTCTGTTCCAACTTTAAATTTAGTAGCAATATCTTCAGATTTTAATGCTTTTTGGAATTCACTACAAGAGCTAAATGTAATAGCTATCAATAATATGTAAAAAAGTTTCTTCATAATTTTAAACAGGATGCAAAAATACGTATTTAAAACGTATTTTAAAAACTAATATTTTAAGCTAAAATAAGACGTGTTTTCATCACTTAATAGGGTTTAAGTAATATTTAACTTTTTGAAGGTTCAACAACATCTAAAAGCTTATAATCAAGTATCATTTTTCCTTCTTCATTATAATAATATGCTTTTTTAAACTTATAATCTACCTTTATTTCGTTTAAAGTATACGAGTATAATTGATGTACTTCTTGGTTAAACGATTCGTCATAATAACTAATCATTACCAAAAATTCCCCATTTTGCTTTACGATGTCTTCTTTTGAAAAATTACGCAAAGGACTTTCATCATCTATCTCATGTACAATAGTCCATGTGGTTGGTAAATATGTTATTTGCTCTCTTTCTAATTTAAGTTTATAAAATGTATTTACATATTCGCCTTTATTATTTTTTTCGGATAATGTTAATGTTACTGATGCTTTAGGGTTAATCATAATACTTTTTCTATTATTAACCAATCTAAACATTATTGCTTGTGTAATGTTAAAATCTCTAAAAACAATATTTTTACTAAACCTTAAAGATGCTTTAGGCTTTGAAAACCTACCATACAACAGTCCAGTTATAAAAGAAAACATTAACAAACCTATTAGAGCTTCTAACGAAGATAAAACACCACTTGCAATGCCTTTAGGTGCCATTGCACCATATCCTAAGGCAGTAATGGTTTGACATGAAAAGAAAAATGCATTTAAAAAGTCTTTAAATACATTTCCAGAAGCATCAGCAATTTGCTCAACACCTATTAATAAATATAAAAAAGCAAAAAGCGTATTTAAAACTATATAGGCTGAAAACGCAAATAAAAAAAACTTAGCCCAAGATACATGCACTAAATAATTATAAGCCTCTCTAATTTGTGTCGGCTTATTTAAATGTTGAATATTAAACGAACCATCTTTATTCACCATACGTTTTGCGTATGGTGAAGATGTGTTTCCTAATCCTGGGTCTTTTATTCGTTTTGCCAAATTAAAACTTAGCTATATAGTCTTTTATCCTATCTTTTAAATCATCTGTAGCTACAACCAAAGGTAATCTAACTGTATCTTTACATAAATTCATACATTCAAGTACAGCTTTAATTCCAGCTGGATTATTTTCTTCAAAAATTAAACTTACAATATCCATTAATTTATAATGCAATTCATAAGCTTCTTTTGCATTTCCTTCTAGTCCTAATCTTATCATTTTAGAAAATGCCTCTGGAAATGCTTGACCAATTACCGAAATAACACCAGAACCTCCAGCTAAAGCAACACCTAAAGCTAAATCATCATCACCCGAAATTATTAAAAAGTCTTTTGGTTTATTTTTTAATAATTCTAAATATTGTTGTGCATTATTTCCTGCTTCTTTTACTGCAATTATATTATCGAAATCATTCGCTAATCTAATTGTTGTTGAAGGCTCCATATTTTTTGCTGTTCTTCCTGGTACATTATACAAAACCACACCTATTGGACAAGCCTCAGCAATAGCTTTAAAATGTTGATAAAATCCTTCTTGAGTAGGCTTACTATAATAAGGCGCTACAGACAAGATTGCTTCAAATTGAGATAAATCTGTACTTTTTATCTCTTCAATTACTGCGTAAGTATTATTACCTCCTATTCCTAAAACCATAGGAACACGGCCATTATTAACTTTAGAAATAGTTGCAATTATTTCCTGTTTTTCTTTTGCTGTAACGGTTACACTCTCTCCTGTTGTTCCACTGATCACCAAATAATCAATACCATTAACAATATTAAATTCAACAATATTTGCTAATGCTTCATGATCTACAGTTAAATCACTTTTAAAAGGTGTTACCAACGCAACTCCTGTTCCTATTAATCTACTCATTTTATAATTTATTAAGGACTTTTAAATATTTTATTAGTTCGTTTTTAAAAACATCAATATCATTTGGGCTTACATCTATAATAAAATCATGCAAACGTTCATCTTTGTTAGATAAGCCAATTTTAAAATTTGCTTGTGACAATGCTGTTACCAAGTTTAATTCTAAATTATCTTGCTTATAAAAGCTTATTAAAGCATCAAATTTTGTAGCTACAAAATCTTTCACTTCAGCATTTTCTATTTTTCCGCTCCATCCAAATTCTTTAGGATTAAAAAAAGCATCCCAACTATTAGGTTTATCCTTCTCATCATTTATAAAAGTAATAAACTTAAGCTTGTTATCCTTTACTCCTACTGTACTCATTAACTTGCGCATTTGGTCAAGATTAGCATATTCTTCAATACTAAGAACAACACCTACAGACGCTAATTTATTATCGTTAACATTAACAACACGAGCATTTAAAATATTGTTAATATATTTTTGGTTAGATTTATTCTTGAATCGCTTTAAAAACATCTATATTTATTGGCTGTACAAATGTAATAAAACAACTAAGACATTTCTGTTAAAAACTTATAATAAATGAATATTAAATATCAAATCTTAAGCCTATCATTACTATGCTTTTTATCTTGTAAAAACGAGCACCATTTAACTAAAATAGAAGGTTCTAGATTAGAAATAAATGACTCTTTAAATTCAGATTCTTCTATTGATGAATTTATTAAACCTTACAGAGAAAATGTAAATAAGACTTTAGATAGTGTATTGGCATATTCAGTTGACACTTATTCTAAAAAAGATGGTGAATTAAACACAGCTATAGGTAATTTAATGGCAGATGCAGTTTTACAAGAATCAAACCCAGTTTTTTTATCAAGAACAGGAGAAAACATTGATGCTGTTTTATTAAATCATGGTGGTATTAGAGCTATTTTATCAAAAGGAGATGTTACCATTAGAACAGCTTATGAAATTATGCCTTTTGAAAATAGTGTTGTTGTAGCTGATTTGAAAGGAAAACATGTAAAAGAACTAGTTAACTACCTAACATTTGCTAAAAGAGCACATCCAATTGCTGGTCTTGAAGTAGAATTAGACAAAGATTACAATCTAAAAAAAGCCTTAATAAATGGTGCTATAATAGAAGATGACAAAACATATCATATAGCTACAAATGACTACTTATATAATGGAGGTGACAGAATGGCTTTTTTCAAAAGCAGTGATAGCCTTCATGTTTTAAACTATAAAATAAGAAATGTACTTATAGATTACTTCAGCAAAAAAGACACACTTAACCCAAAAATTGATAACAGATTTATTAAAACAAACTAAACCATGAAAAGAAGAGATTTTTTACAACAAACAGCAGCTACAACAGCTCTAGTAACTTTAGGTGGTTTAGGATTGCAATCTTTTTCTAATCCGTTAAAAAAAATAACCATTCTTCACACTAATGATGTACATAGTCATATTGACCCTTTTGGTCCAGAAGATGGAAGAAATGCAAATAAAGGTGGCGTTGCTAGAAGAGCTAGTTTAGTTGAGTCTATTAGAAAAGAAAACCCAAACACACTACTATTAGATGCTGGCGATATTTTTCAAGGCACGCCATACTTTAACTATTATGGAGGTGAACTTGAATTTAAGCTAATGAGCATGCTTAAATATGATGCTGCTACTATTGGAAATCATGATTTCGACAATGGTATTGATGGATTATTTAAACAAATTCCTCATGCTAAATTTGATTTTGTCTCTGCCAATTACGATTTCAAAAACACAGTAATGGATACTCATGTTAAACCTTATAAAACATTTATTAAAGAAGGTATTAAAATTGGTGTTTTTGGCTTAGGTATTGAGCTAAATGGTCTTGTTATTAAAGACATGTACAAAGAAACCAAATACCTTGACCCAATTGAAATTGCTCAAGATATGAGTAGAATTTTAAAAGAGGAAGAACAATGCGATTTGGTTATTTGTTTATCCCATTTAGGATACAACTATAAAAATGCACCTCAAAAAGTATCAGACTTAAAAGTAGCAAAAGCGACTAAAGACATCGACTTAATTATTGGAGGGCATACACACACTTTTTTACCTAAACCAACAATAGAAAAAAATTCTGTTGGGGAAAATGTACTAGTTAATCAAGTAGGATGTTATGGATTATACCTTGGAAGAATTGACTTTTACTTTGACTCAAACAAAAACAAATCTGCTAAAGGAAAATCCATAATTGTATAAGTATTTTTAAAATTTGGTAAGTTTTTGAATTTTAGTCGTCTAAACTTAAAATTTAAAAACTTACCAAACAATGAAAAAACATATTCCATTAACCTTAAGAATTATTGTTGCAGTTATTTTAATTCAAACTCTAAGATTCAAGTTTACAGCACATCCAGATAGTGTCTATATTTTTGAAACTGTTGGATTAGAACCAATAGGAAGAATTGGAATTGGAATTATTGAATTAATTGCTGGTATTTTACTTTTAATTCCGAAAACCGTTTGGGCTGGAGTTACTATAACTATAGGTGTAATTGGAGGTGCAATAATGATGCATCTTACTCAGCTAGGTATTGAAGTTAAAAATGATGGTGGTGTATTGTTTTATACTGCAGTAGTAACTTTTTTGCTATCTCTATCAATTTTATATATGTATCGAAAAGACATTCCTTTAATAGGAAAAAAATTAAACTTCTGATTTTTCTAAGGAATCTCTATACAGACTTCCGCTAGAATAAGTTAAACCTGATTGTAAATAGAAAAAATAGAACGCTACAACCAATAAAGCAGAATAAACAACTATTAATATGTTTTTTTCTGTTACATAATAATAAGCTACTTGAATAACCTCTGAAAACACTATACAAAGTGATCCCAACAATAAGTTCATCGCTTTTTTAGAATCTCTGCTTATATAATTTATTAAGGTAATTGTAAGCAACAACATAATAATTGTGTTGTAAGTAATCTCAACAAAATAATCCAAAGGACCATGTAAATAATCACTTTTTATAGCAATATCTGTAACTAAAACAACACTGTAAATATCTAAAGCTATTAAAACAAAAACATGTAACGCAAAACGATTAAATATCTTTTTAACATCCATAGACTTATACACCTCAATAAATAAAAACGTATAAGCTAATACGCACATTAGATTACCTAAATAAAAAATTATATTATCAACAAAAACATGCTCTTCTGCTTGCTTAGAAAATAAACCCATTAACTCAGTAATTGAATAAAGTACTAGAAAAGCAAAAAAATAACCATTCTTGTTTTTTCCATTAATACAATAATAAACAGTTAGTATAGGTAAAAGAAATGATCGAACTATATTAGCTTGGTCATCAAAATTGAAGATTTGAAGACCCAAGAATCCTGCTGTCATGACAATCAAAATTCCTAATATAATTTTTCCTTTCTGCATATAGTTATAGTCCTATTTGTCAGACAAATATATAACTTTTTTGCAATTAATCGATAAAAAAGCACTTTTTATCGATATTTTTAACAATTTTAAATTATTCTAAATAATCATATTTAAGAAGTCTTGTTCAGTAATAATTGCTATACTTAACGATTCTGCTTTTGCACGTTTACTTGGACCCATTTTATCTCCAGCAACCAAATAAGAAGTTTTTGATGAAATTGAAGAAGACACTTTACCTCCATTGTCTTCAATTAACTTTTTAAGCTCATTTCTTGAAACCTGAGTAAACACACCAGAAACCACAAAAACACTCCCTTCTAATTTATTCGTTTGATTAGCCAAAACCTCAGCAGACAATTCTAACTGAACACCAAAACTTTTCAATCTATTAACTACCTCATAGTTTTCTTTTGAACTAAAAAACTCTACAACACTCTCTGCGATCTTCTCTCCTATTTCATCAACACTAATCAAATCTTCTATACTTGCAAAAGACAAAGCATCAATGCTTTTATAATGTTTCGCCAACTTCTTCGCAACAGTTTCACCAACAAATCTAATTCCAATAGCGTATAAAACACGTTCAAACGGAATTTGCTTAGAAGCTTCAATTCCAGCAATAAGATTATCAGCACTTTTCTCTGCCATACGCTCTAGAGGCAACACATCTTCTTTTTTTAATTCATATAAATCCGAATAATTAGAAATCAATCTAGCATTAACCAATAAAGCTACAGTTTCACCACCAAGCCCTTCAATATCCATTGCTTTTCTAGAAATATAATGCTGAATACGTCCTATCACTTGTGGATTACAACCATTATAATTCGGACAATAATGTTTAGCATCACCTTCGGTTCTAACTAACTCAGTTTTGCATTCTGGGCAATGTGTAATATATTGTGTTGGTTCCGAGTCTTCTGGTCGTTTAGATAAATCAACAGCAATAATCTTTGGAATAATCTCCCCACCTTTTTCCACAAACACCTCATCATTCACTCTAATATCTAGCTTCTCAATTTGATCTGCATTATGCAAAGACGCACGTTTTACAATAGTTCCTGCTAATTCTACAGGTTCTAAATTAGCTACAGGTGTAATTGCCCCAGTTCGTCCTACTTGATACGAAATACTATTTAATTTAGTAGACACTTGTTCTGCCTTAAACTTATAAGCCATTGCCCAACGTGGTGCTTTTGCTGTATAACCCAATTCTTGTTGTTGATACAAGCTATTTACTTTAATTACAACACCATCAGTTTCGTAAGGTAAATCATGACGCGCAGTATCCCAATAGTTCACAAACTCCAAAACCTCATCTATAGAATTGGATAATTTGGCATCACTTGGCACTTTAAAGCCCCAAGCTCTTGCTTTTTCAAGGTTTTCAAATTGGGTTTCAATTCCTGTATTTCTACCTTCAATACTATATAGTAAACATTCTAAAGGACGTTTGGCTGTCTCAGCACTATCTTGTAATTTCAAACTTCCTGAAGCTGTATTTCTAGGATTTCTATAAGGTTCTTCTCCAGCTGCAATTCGCTCTTCATTCATTTTATTAAACCCCTCAAATGGTAAAACGATTTCTCCTCGAATATCAAATTTTTCAGGATAGTTACCTTTTAGTTTCAAAGGCACTGTTTTAATAGTTTTAATATTAGTAGTTACATTATCACCTTGAAACCCATCTCCTCGTGTAACAGCTCTAAGCAACTCGCCATTTTCATAAGTCAAGCTTATAGAAGCTCCATCATATTTTAACTCACAAGTATACTGAATATCGCCATCGACTAATTTCTTGATACGTTTTTCCCAATCTAATAAATCCTCCTTGGAGTAACTGTTATCCAAGGAATACATTCTATTTTCATGAACAATAGTCTCAAAATTCTTAGTCACTTCCCCTCCAACCCTTAATGTTGGTGAATTGGCATCATAAAATTCTGGATGCTTAGCCTCTAACTCTTGAAGGTCTTTAAGTTTCATATCAAATTCATAATCAGAAATCGTTGGATTATCTAACGTATAGTAATTATAATTATGCTGTCTTAACTCTTCACGTAAAGCCTCAATTTGTTCTTTAATATTCATTTAAGAAATGTAAATGGATTGTTATATATTTAAAGCTCCTAATATACTAAAATGACTATCAAGAAAATATTACTCTTTACTGTTTTTATTAGCTTTTTATTCACGTGTAAACAAGAAAACATTGCTACTGTTGCTTACCAAAACAATATCATTCCAAAACCTCAGAATGTAAAATTACTTAAAGGTGCTTTTATCTTTGATGATAATGTCTATCTTGAATTTGATAATACCTTCAGTATTTCTGCCAATTTTCTTAAAAACTATATAGAAAATGGAAGTAGTATCAAGTTAAATAACAATAAATCCGAGAAGACAATTAAGTTCACTAAAGATGAATCAATCACTAACCCTGAAGCTTATAAGCTAGAAATTAACCGCACAAAAATTGAAATCAAAGCCTCATCAGACCAAGGTGCATTTTATGCAGTTCAATCTATAAGGCAACTACTTTCTTATGAATTTGAAAATGGTTCTTATAAATTAAATATTACTAAAATTCCATGTTTAACAATAGAAGACGCTCCTCAATTTAAATACAGAGGTATGCATCTAGATGTTGGACGTCATATGTATTCGGTAGAATTCATCAAAAAATACATTGATGCTTTAGCCATGTTAAAAATGAATACATTTCACTGGCACTTAACTGAAGACCAAGGTTGGCGTATCGAAATCAAAAAATATCCTAAACTTCAAGAAATTGCTGCATATCGTAGTGAAACACTCATAGGACATTATAGCGACCAACCTCATCAATTTGACGGCAAACGTTATGGTGGTTTTTACACACAAGAAGAAGTTAAAGATATTGTTGCATATGCACAAGAACGTCATGTAACTGTAATTCCAGAAATTGAACTTCCAGGGCACTCACAAGCTGCTATTGCTGCATATCCTGGGTTAGGCTGTACAGGAAAACAAATTGAAGCAGCTACAAAATGGGGGGTTTTTGAAGACATCTATTGCTCTAAGGAATCTACTTTTGAATTCTTAGAAGATGTTCTTGATGAAGTTTTAGAATTATTTCCAAGTAAATATATTCATATTGGTGGTGATGAAGCACCTAAATCTAGATGGAAACATTGCGATGATTGTCAAAAGCTAATCAAACAAAAAGGACTTAAAGATGAGCATGAATTACAAAGTTATTTCATATCGCGCATTGAAACATATTTAAATAATAAAGGCAGACAAATTATTGGTTGGGATGAAATCTTAGAAGGTGGTTTAGCGCCAAATGCCACAGTAATGTCATGGCGAGGTATGAATGGTGCTGTAGAAGCCGCCAAACAAAATCATAATGTGATTATGACACCAACTTCACATTGTTATTTTGATTATTATCAAAGCGAAAATGAAAGCGAGCCAACTGCCATTGGAGGTTTTTTGCCACTAGAAAAAGTATATAGTTTTAATCCTATTCCAGAGGAATTGACAATTGAAGAGTCTAAACATGTCTTAGGTGTACAAGGAAACATTTGGACTGAGTATATGCCTAACGAAAAACATGTGGAATACATGATGTTCCCTCGTGTATTAGCAATGAGTGAAGTTGGTTGGACACAACCAGAGCTAAAAGAGTATCACAATTTTTCAAATAGAGTTGAAAATTTTCATGAGCGCTTAGATGCATTGAACATAAATTATGCAAATCACTTTTACGAAGTTGAAGGAGATATCATAAAAAAAGACTCCACTATCTTTTACAAGTTAAGCGCTCCAACGCAAAAGTTTGATATTAAGTTTACAACTAACAACACTGAACCTACAACAGAATCATCAACTTACTTAACTCCAATACAAATTGATAGCAGCACAACTATTAAAGCAGTTGTATTTGATGGTAAAGGAAAGCTATTAGGAAACACATTTACACAATACATCAATTACCATAAAGGTGTTGGAGCATCTATTAAAATGAATGTAGAACCCAACAAATCTTATCCAGGAAGTGGTGCTTATGGTTTAATTAATGGAGTTTCAGGAAGTGACAAACGTTTCGGAGATAAAGAATGGTTAGGCTTTTGGGGAGATGATATAGAGATTATTATTGATTTAGGAGAAAGCACAAATATCAACAATATAAAAACCCGTTTTTACAATGGACAAGGACAATGGATTTATGCTCCAAAAAAAATAACAATAGAACTAGATGACACTTTATTAGACTATAAAACTAATTCAAAAAATGAATTAATTACTAATGTGGAAATTGGAGTTGGTGGTCAATACTCAAGATTCATTAAGTTAACTATTCCAAACTACGGAATTATTCCCGAAGGAAAACAAGGCGCAGGCAATAAAGCTTGGACATTTATTGACGAAATAATAATTAATTAAAATGACACTAGAAATTTGCGCAAGTAATTACCAATCAGCAAGCAACGCTCAAGAAGCAGGTGCAGATCGTATTGAACTCTGCCAAGAACTGGCTATTGGTGGTATCACTCCTAGTTATGGATTACTAAAACAAGTATTAGATACACTAGATATTCCTGTGTTTGTATTGATTCGCCCAAGAAGTGGTAATTTCACCTATTCTGATGCAGAGTTTGACATCATGAAACAAAACATTCTGCTTTGTAAAGATTTAGGCGCTAGTGGAATTGTATCTGGAGTTTTAAATCTTGACAATACCATTGATATTGAGCGCACCCAAGAATTAATTGAATTATCAAAACCACTACCTTTCACCTTTCATCGTGCTTTTGATTGGACACCAAAACCTGTAAAAGCTATGTATAGCTTAATAGAGATTGGAGTTGAACGAATTTTATCGTCTGGTCAACAAGCATCTGCAGAAAAAGGTTTAGAACTATTAACTAAACTAAAAGACAAAGCCCAAAACAGAATAAACATATTACCTGGAGGAGGCATTAACAGCTCTAATGCTTCAATTTTCAAAGCTAATAGTTTTAATGAAATTCACGCTTCGGCTTCAACAATTAAAACAGTTTCAGAAATACCAGAAATAAGCATGAACAGTTCTAAATTTTTAAGTGATACAGACATTTATTATTCTGATGAAACAAACATCAAATCTATTATTCAATCATTACATGCTTAGGTTTCTATATATCACTATTTTCAGCTTAGTTTTACTGTCTTGCAATTCAAAAGAAGTACAAACTCCAATTAACATAGAACTTCATAATAATTGGGAATTTAAACAAGTAGATAGTACACAATGGCATACAGCTACTGTTCCAGGAGAAGTGCATTCCGATTTATTGAATCACAAATTAATTGAAGACCCATTTATTGGAAACAATGAGCACGATTTACAATGGATATCGGAAACCAACTGGGAATACAAAACACAATTTTTATTAGACAACAACATTTTAAACAAAAAACATATTGATCTCAACTTTGAAGGATTAGACACCTATGCAAAGGTGTTTTTAAATGATTCATTAATACTTAACACTAACAATGCGTTTCTCAATTGGAAAAAGGATGTTAAATCACTTTTAAACCCTGAAAATACTTTAAAAGTAATCTTTACAAAACCCTCAGAAATTGAAGCAAAAGAAAAAGCAAAATTAGGATATCAACTTCCTGAAGGTAATCGCATTTTTACACGAAAAGCACAATTTCAATATGGTTGGGATTGGGGACCAAAACTCAACACCATGGGCATTTGGCGACCTGTGACTTTGACTGCTTGGGATGATTATAAAATTGAAGATTTACATATTAAACAAACTGAATTAAACAACAATATAGCAACTCTTCAAATTCAACTAAATAACACATTAAATACTGAGCTGAATAATAACGTGTCTTATGATATTTATGTCAACGATATTTTTAATTCAACTTATTCAAATCAGACCAAAACATTTAATATACAAAATCCAAAACTTTGGTGGCCTCATAATTTAGGAGAACCATATTTGTATGAAGTTAAAGTAATTGTAAAAAAAGACAACATCATTCTAGATAGTATTTCTAAAAAAATCGGACTCAGAACTATTGAGTTAGTCAATGAAAAAGATTCTATTGGAGAATCTTTCTATTTTAAAGTAAATGATGTACCTGTTTATGCTAAAGGTGCTAATTATATTCCACAACACAGTTTTCAAGGTCAAGTTAGCAATCAGCACTACAAAGACTTACTTAATGATGTTGTAGACGCTAATATGAACATGCTTCGCGTTTGGGGAGGTGGTATTTATGAGAATGACATTTTTTATGACCTATGCGACGAAAAAGGCATTCTCGTTTGGCAAGATTTCATGTTTGCTTGTGCTATGTATCCTGGAGATAAAGACTTTTTAGAAAACGTTCAAAATGAAGCTACATACAACGTAAAGCGATTAAGAAACCATCCTTCTATAGCGCTTTGGTGTGGCAATAACGAAAACAGTGAAGGTTGGCATCGTTGGGGTTGGCAAGCCAATAGAAGTGATAAAGAAAAAGAAGAAATTTGGAACAACTATCTAAAAGTGTTTGATAGTATTCTTCCTAAAACAGTCAACCAATTAACTGATGTTGATTACTGGGAAAGCTCACCAAGATATGGTCGTGGTAATCCAAATTACAAGTCAGAAGGCGATGCACATGATTGGTGGATTTGGCATGATGATTATCCATTTGAACACTTAGAGCAAAATGTACCTCGTTTTATGAGTGAGTTTGGCATGCAAGGGTTTCCTAGTTACGAGACTATTAAATACATTAATCAATCTGATAGTATTAACATCAGTTCTAAAGGTTTTAAAAATCATCAAAAACACCATCGAGGTTTTCAATTAATTGATGAGTACATGCAACGCGATTTCCCTGTACCAACCAAAGCAGAAGATTACGTCTATATGAGTCAGCTAGTACAAGCCTACGGAATTACTATGGGAATTGAAGCACATCGCAGAGCGAAACCAAAAAATATGGGAACATTGTATTGGCAGCTTAATGATTGTTGGCCTTCAGTCTCGTGGTCTAGTATTGATTATTTTGGTAATTGGAAAGCTTTGCATTATAAAGCTAAAAAGAGCTTTGACAACTTATTAATTTCATCAATTATAGAAGACAACATATTAAAAATTTATGCAGTCAATGATTCACTTATTGATATTGAGCTAGATTTAAAATTAGAGCTTTTAGATTTTAATGGCAATGAAATTTGGTCTGGAGATTTATTAACTATTGCAAAAGCAAATGCTTCTGATGCTATTTTTAAATACGATTTGAGCAAGATAAATTTTAACAAAGAAGCTTCCGTTTTAAAGATTTCATCTGAAAACAACCAATGGTTAAAATACTTTTCAAAACCAAAAGATTTAAAATTACAACAAGGAGAAATAGAAACTATTATCAGTAAAACGAATGAAGGTTTCAAAATTGAACTCTTATCTTCTACCCTTCAAAAAAATATCTTATTATACACTGAAGAAAAAGGACATTTCTCAGATAACTTTTTTGATTTGCTACCTAATAAAACTAAGATTATAGAATTTGAAACAGATTCTAAGACTTTGGAAAATTTAAAACTAAAATCGTTGAATATGTTTACAAACTAAAAAAGTATTACAACACTCGAGCAATTACAATTTAACAGCCTTAGTCATTCGATCCTTTTGATTAATATCTTGTCGCAATTCAATATCTTGAAATTTATTTTCAGACAATAATTGCTTCATTTGAACACCTAAGTATTCATTGATTTCAAAGAATAATAATCCATTTTCTTTAAGTAGTTTTTGCGACAATTCTGCTATAACTCTATAAAACACCAAAGCATTATCATCTTCTACAAATAATGCTAAATGCGGTTCGTGTTTTAAAACATTGTCGTGCATTAATTCTTTTTCTAATTCACGCACATAAGGTGGATTGGAAACAATGACATCAAATTGCAAATCATTTAATTCGCTATTTAACTCTAAAACATTAGCATTAACAAAAGTGATATCCACATTATTTTGTTGCGCATTTTGTTGCGCAACACTTAAAGCATCTTTACTAACATCCAAAGCATATACTTTAGCATTAGGAATATTTTTAGCTAACGAAATAGCAATACAACCACTTCCTGTGCCTATATCTAAGATGTTTATCTGCTTTTCAACTGAGTGCGGAATGACAGAATTAATTATCCAATCTACTAACTCTTCTGTTTCTGGTCTAGGAATTAAAACCGATTCGTTGACTTTAAATGGTAGTCCAAAAAATTCTGTTTCCCCTAATATATATTGAATAGGTTCATAGTTTTTTAAACGTTCTATCAACTCTTGAAAATGATTGTAGTTTTTAGGATTAACAACTTCATCAGCTTTTAAACTAATATCAATACGCTTATAACCCAAATAAAACTCTGAAGCGATTAAGAAAAAGGATTCTATTTCCTCATTAGGATAATAGCCTTTTAAACCATTTTTAAAATATATTTTTAAAGCTTTTAATTGCATCATAAATCTTTTAACATCCACACTCCACAAGAATAATGTCCCGTATTTCCTAAAGGTCCATCTAAATGTTCAAAACCATATTTTTCATAAATATGGATTGCTGCTTTTAGCATTGAAGCAGATTCTAAATAACATTTTTCGTAACCAAAATCTTTAGCCACTTGCAAACATTTTTCAAAGAGCATTTTCCCATAGCCATTTCCTCTAATTTTTGAGGAGAAATACATTTTTTGAAGCTCACATACATTGCCTTCATAATTATTTAAAGGCTTAATACCTCCTCCTCCTAACACTTCACCATCAACTTCTACTACAAAATACACTTCCTTATCTCCTTGGTAAGATTCAAACATTTTTGGTGTTTCCTTATCTTCATAAGCAGTTCCCGTTAACGGAATACCAAGTTCAATAAATGTTTCCTTTATAACAGTCTCAACCGACTTATTATCTTTTTGTTGAATTTCTCTAATAATCATCTACACTTACCAATAATTTAATCTTACTTTTGTGACGTGAAGATACTGATAATCTATATTATTTAAATGAGAAACAAATTAATATTACTAACACTTTTTATCCTAACCTTTAGTTGTTCTGTTAAAGAAAAACCTGAGTTTTTAAGAGTTGAAAATATTAAGGTTACAGATTCTAACCTTGAAAGTATTACCTTAAGTGCAAATGCTTTTTTTAACAATCCTAACGATATTGGAGGTACTCTAAAAAGTGATGGTATTATTGTTTTAGTAAACGATATTGAAATTGGTAAAATTAGTTCTGATGATTTCAAAGTGCCAGCTAATAAAGAATTCAGCATTCCTTTGCAAATAACTGCTTCAACTACAGATATTATTAACAAAGACACTAATGGTATTGTTGGAGGCATTATAAATAGCTTACTTTCTAAAAAAGTAAAAGTGCAGTACAAAGGATTTATTACCTATAAAGCTTTAGGTATCTCTTATGATTATCCTGTTGACAAAACTGAAAATGTAAAAATTAAACTGTAATTATTTTTTCTTTTGTGAAATTATTTTTCTAACAACACGAATTAAGTCCCTAATTATATAAATTAGTGGCACTAAAAAAATAAAAACACCTATAAAATTAATATCAAACCATACACTTGATTCTCCAAAACCCTTAGGCCAAGAATAAAAAAAATGAAAAGCCTATTATCATTATAAAAACACAGATTAAATAGACTAAAAATCGAAATAAAAAGTTTTTCAAGTTTATTTTAATTTTCTATAAATATAAATTATAATATTGTTATTCAATTGTACTGATTTGCAAATACACAAAAACTACATACAACGTTGTATAGACATCGCTAAAAACGGTTTAGGTTTTACTGCTCCTAATCCAATGGTTGGTGCTGTAATTGTTTATAACAATAAGATTATAGGAGAAGGCTACACAAGTGCTTATGGTGGCAATCATGCCGAAGTAAATGCTATTAATTCAGTTAAAGACAAATCATTATTAAAAGAATCTACACTATATGTAACGCTTGAACCTTGCTCTCATCATGGAAAAACACCACCTTGCAGTGATTTAATTGTTAAAAACAAGATTCCAAACGTGGTTATTGGTTGTGTTGATGATAACCCAGAAGTTTCAGGAAAAGGAATTAAAAGGTTAAAAAAATCTGGATGCAACGTAATTGTTGGTATATTAGAAAACGAGTGTAAAACACATCACAAACGCTTTTTTACTTTTCACAATAAAAAACGTCCATATATTATTTTAAAATGGGCAGAAACTTCTAATGGCTATATTTCACCTAAGCATAAAGACGAACAGAAACCTGTTTGGATTACAAATACATATTCTAGACAATTAGTACATAAATGGCGAGCAGAAGAACAAGCTATTTTAGTAGGAACCAATACTGTTGTTGCAGACAACCCAAGTTTAACTACTAGAGATTATACAGGAAAAAACCCTATTAGAGTTGTTATAGACAACACAAATCGCTTACCTAAAAACGCATCCATTTTTGATAACACTGCTGAAACTATTGTTATTTCAAAAGAGGATATAGATTTCAATCAACCTATTGCATCACAAATTTGTACTATCCTTTATCAAAAAAACATCAATTCAATAATAATTGAAGGAGGTGCTCAAACACTACAAACCTTTATTAATGAAAACCTATGGGATGAAGCGCGTATATTTAAGGGTTCTAATAATTTTAAAAATGGTACTAAAGCACCAATATTAAAAGGAACTCTAATACAAAACCATAAAATACAAAACGACACTTTTAATATATTGGTAAATGATTAAGACAATTATATTTGACTTCGGAGATGTATTCATCAATTTAGATAAACCTGCTACCGAAAGGGAACTATTTAAATTAGGAGTAAAAGAACTCTCTTTAGACATGTACAACGTTGCAAAGGAATATGAGAAAGGACTTATAAGCTCTAATGAATTTGTAACATACTTCACCAACAAATTCCCTAACATAAAAGGTACTGACTTAATAAAAGCTTGGAATGCAATAATCTTAGATTTTCCAGAGTATAGATTAGAGTTTATAGAAAACCTAGCAAAAGACAAAACATATAAACTTATTTTACTAAGTAACACCAATGCACTACATATAGAGCAAGTAATTGAAAATATGAATCTTGAACGCTACAACCGTTTCAAGAATTGCTTTGACAAATTTTACTTATCACATGAAATTCATTTAAGAAAACCCAATTCAAATATTTATGAATTTGTTTTAACTGAAAATAATTTATTACCAAACGAATGCATTTTTATTGATGATACTAAGGACAATACAGATACTGCTGCGTCATTAGGAATTCATGTATGGAATAATAATCCAGAAGTAGACGACATTATAAACCTATTTAAAGAAAAAGCTGAACTTTTTTAATTTGGAAATTAAAGACACATACAAGACTATTGAGCATGCTTCTGAAGAAGTACTTTTTAAAGATAAAAACAGTAAGTTTTTTGGCTATGCTTTCCATGTCACCAATGAAGCACAGGTAAAAGAACATATAGAAGACCTAAAAAAGCAACACCATTCTGCAAGACATTGGTGCTATGCATATCAAATAGGTACTGAGCGTATTTCTTATCGTGCTAATGACGATGGTGAACCAAGTAATAGTGCTGGACAACCTATTTATGGACAAATTCAATCGTTTGACCTTACTAACGTGCTTGTTGTTGTGGTTAGATACTTTGGAGGTGTTAAACTTGGTGTGGCTGGTTTAATAAACGCATATAGAACTGGAGCTCAAATGGCGTTAGAAGCGTCAAAAATTGTAGAGAAGACAATAAATATTGATTACTTAATTCGTTTTGACTATAAAAACATGAACAAAGTAATGAGAGTGATTAAAGAAAAGCAATTAAAAATTGTAAATCAGACACTAGAATTAGATTGTCAAATTCAAATTTCGGTTCGAAAAAAAGATTCTGAAACCATTTTCAATATTTTCAATAATCTCTACGAAGTTTCAATAAAAAATTTCAACGATTAATCCTGCAGTTTATCTAATAAATATTTTGGACAACGCATTGGTCTGTTCGTTTTCATATCAATAAAAGCCAAAACTGTATTTCCAAAAGTTAAAACCTCTCCATTTTGATTTGTAATTTCATAATTAAACTCAATCGAAGCGGTTGGCATTTTTACAAGTTGAGTTTTTACTTTTATTAAATCATCATAACATGCTGATTTTTTGAAATTTACATTCAAAGATATTACAGGTAACATCACCCCTTCTTCTTCCATCTTTTTATAAGACACTCCATAATCTCTTAACCACTCAATTCTCCCAATTTCAAAATATTGCGCATAATTACCATGATATACTACACCCATTTGGTCTGTTTCACCATATCTTACCCTAATCTCAACTTCGCTACATTTCATCTATAAAATTTGAAGAATTAATATTTTTTTTTGTACTTTCAACGAGATTTAAACATGGGAAAAAAAAACTAAAAATTCAATAGTTTTCAATTTTTTTTTTTAGAATTTTGTTCACATATTTGTCTTGTAAAACAACAACAGCAGAAAAGCCAAATTTCTGTGTTTTTTATAACTAACTAACTTAAAATTTAACATTAGAT